>WNDQ01000053.1 GCA_009912175.1 Paracidovorax wautersii
GGAAGACCAGACGCCGGATGAGGCATACTTCGCGACGCTGCCTGCGATCAAATCGTCAGCATGACTGCTCCGGCGGTCCCACTTAAAAATCTCGGGCCCCTGTCCGAACAAGCGGCGCCACCTCTCCCCTTCCATGCAGCACTCTTCCCGCGCGACGGGCCGCTATGCCTTGCACGCGCTTTCCGCCGCGATCCTGATCACGCAAGTGGCATGCGGCGGGGGCGGCGGCGATTCGTCCGATGACACCACGTCCACTTCGCCTTCCGCCGTCACACTCAGCGGCACCGTCGTCGTCGACCAGGCGATCCAGGGTGCGCGCGTCTGCGTCGACCTCAACCGCAACGGCGCTTGTGACGCTGGGGAACCGACCTCGGCGCTCACCGATGCCAACGGCCGCTACACGCTGCGCTACCAGCCGGCCAATGCATCCGCTGCCACCACGTTCAACCAGGCGCCCGTCCTGGGGCTGATCACCGCGCAATCGGTGGACAAGGCCGATGGCGACCCCTTCGGCATCGCCCTCACCTTGTCCGCGCCAGCCGGCAAAGCCAGCCAGATCAATCCGCTCACCACCCTGGTGCAACTGGGTATCGCCAACGGATTGACGCTGGCCACCGCCGAAACGGCGGTCGTCCAGCAATTCGGACTGGCCTCGACGGCCAAGCTCTACAGCTACCAGGACGATCCTGCCTCGGACAGCAACCCCATTCCTGCCACCGCCCGGACCGCCGCACTGGTCACGTCCATCGCCTTGTCGATGGGCGTCACGCCGACCGTGGTTGCCAGCAATGCGCCCGCCATCCCCGGGGCCAACCTGCCCAGGCTGACGTTCATCAACGCACAAAACTACAGCTATCTGCTACGCCAAACGGACGGCACGCTCAATGCCAATGGCTTCACGCAGCAATTCGAGATCCGCGGGGCCAAGGTCAACGGCGTGGCGCAGGGTCGTACCGCACTCTTCCCGTCCGTCACACTCACGTCGACCGGCTGGAAGCGCTGCGACGCCGACGTGCCGCGCCTGCTCACGCGCGGCAACCCCGGCCTCACCTATCAATGCCAGGGCAGCACGACCTACCTGGGCTTTACGCTGACCCCGACAGATGTGAGCGGCCGGTCCATGGCGGATGTCGTGAGTCAGTTGCGAACTGGCGATCCCCAACTCGACGCTTCGGACATCCCGTACGACGCCACGCTGTCGATCGCCGACCCGTCTGTGCTTGGCAACGCCGTCTTCCCGGCAGGCTCGACCATGCGCACCGGCATCAGCATTCAGCTCGGTTCGCCCCCGGCATTCATCAACAACACGAATTCCGACCGCATCGGCGCCGTCGCCCGGCTGGAAGACCTGATCGCCGCCTTCCCCACCAGCGGTGTGAACCTGGCCGACGCGCGTGGCACGGCCAGCGGCATGGGACCACTCGACGCCACGCACGTGCTGCGTGCGGCCTTCGTCAACAGCAGCACCGCGCAGTTCTACGTGTGCGAGGGAACAGGCCCCGCTTTCGCCGATCCCCACGACTGCACGCCCCACAGCCAAAGCCGCTTCCGGATCGACACCGTCAATCAGGCACAACTGCTGACCTTCGACACCTTCCCGGGTCTTGCCGCTCAAAACGGAAGCCGTCGCGGCTACACCGTGTACGACGGTCAGGTCTTCGCCTATCGCCAGCCGCCGGCCGGCATTAACGAAGGCCAAGCCATCACGTACAACCAGCGGCTCAACGGCACCGCCTGGGCCGCGCTAAAGACGACGCTGGGCATCGTCGACTAAGGCCTTTGCGCCAAGCCGCAACCCAAGGGCACCGATTGCGGTGCCCTTTTTTTTTGAAGCCCGTCACGCCAGGGCTGGTCGTGCCCACGACACCGCCGCACGGCCGTCCAGCACCTCGCCTTCCGGCAGCTTGAACAAGGCCACCGCCTGCCGCAACTGATCGGCCTGGCCTTCGAGCGAGGCGGCGACGGCCGCGGCCTGTTCGACCAGGGCGGCGTTCTGCTGGGTCACGCCGTCCATCTGGGCCACGGCCTGGTTGACCTGGTCGATGCCGCTGGCCTGTTCCTGCGAGGCCGCGGAGATCTCGCCCATGATGTCGGTGACGCGGCGCACGGCGTCCAGGATCTCGGTCATGGTGCCGCCGGCGGCCTGCACCTGCTGCGAGCCCTGCTCGACCTTGGCCGACGAGTCCTCGATCAGGCCCTTGATTTCCTTGGCCGCGCCGGCGCTGCGCTGGGCCAGGCTGCGCACTTCGGTGGCGACGACAGCAAAGCCCTTGCCCTGCTCGCCCGCGCGCGCGGCCTCGACCGCCGCGTTCAACGCCAGGATGTTGGTCTGGAAGGCGATGGAGTCGATCACACCCACGATTTCCGTGATGCGCGACGAGCTGTCGGCGATCGCGCCCATGGTCTGCACCACGCCCGCCACGGCGGCGTGGCCGCGTTCGGCCACGGAGGAGGCGGTGGCGGCCATCTGATTGGCCTGGCGTGCGCTCTCGGCGTTCTGCTTCACGGTCGAGGACAGCTCTTCCATGCTCGACGCGGTCTCCTCCAGCGAGGCGGCCTGTTCCTCGGTGCGGGCCGACAGGTCGGTGTTGCCGGTGGCGATCTCGCGCGTGCCGACGTGGATTTCGTCGACCCCCCGGCGCACGTCGCGCACGGTGCCCACCAGGCCGTCCTGCATGGTCTTGAGCGCCGCCAGCAGCGTGCCCACTTCGTTCTTGCCGGCCTGCGGCACCCGGTTGGCCAGGTTGCCCGCGGCGATGCGCCCGAACAGTTCGCCGACCTGCTGCAGCGGCCGCACGATGCTGCGCCGGATCACCGCCGACGTGGCGATCGCCACCGCCAGGCCCACGGCCAGCGCCGCGGCCAGCACGGCGCTGAACAGCGAGGACAGGCCGGTGATGGTGCGCATCGCCGCGGCGCCGCTGGCCTCGGCCGCCTCGATGAAGCCGTTGCGCGCGCTCAGGTAGGTGTCCTGCACGCCTTGCGTGCCCTGCTTGAGGTAGGCGTCCATGTCGCCGGCCTGCAGCACGTCACCCACGCGCTGCAGGTTGGCGCTGTAGGCGTGGTAGGCCTGCACCAGCGCCGCCACGCGGGGGCGGTCGGTCTCGGTCAGCGCGCTTTCGAACAGGGTGAAATGGCGGTCGGCGCCGGCCACGAATTCGCGCGCGGACAGCAGCGAAGCGTTTTCCGACGCCTTGCCCTGCGCCACGCGGGTGGCGTAGCGGCTCAGGTCGGTGCGCGCGGCCACCAGCGCGAGCGAGGCCGCGTTCACCGCGTTGCTCTGCACCACCGAGGTCCGGTAGAGCGTCTGCACGTCGGTCTCGACACGCGAGAGCGCAAAAAAGCCAGCCCCGCCCAGCAGCAGCTGGAATCCAAAAAACACCACGACCACGCCCATCAGCGTGGTCGAGATCTTCAGGTCACGCCACATTTCCCAGTCCTTTTTCGGGTGCCCGGCCGCGCCCGATGGAACGGCACGTCCGGGCCAAACACAACACAGCCGCCGCACGGGAAAACCCGAAGCCGGCGAACGACGTCGGGTTTACGGCAGCTTTGTCCGGTTTTTTAGAACGGGATGACAATCTTTTGCAGAAACCGGCGTCGGCGCCTTCGCCGGCCTATCGGTCCGCGACCGCCGCGCATGGCGACGTGGTCGCGCCATCGCCAAGCGGCGCGGCGTTGTTGCCTGGTTGCCTGGGTTACTGAGGCCGGCGCCCCAGCATGTCGTCCAGCCACTGGCCGAACAGCCGCAGCGCGCCGCGCGGCTCGACGTTGGCCGGCGCGACCAGGTAGTAGGCGCGGTCGCCGAAGCTGCGCGCCTGGCAGGCGATGACGAGTTCGCCCCGGCGCAGTTCGGGCTCGACCAGCAGGCGCGGCACCAGCGCGGCACCCAGGCCGTGCGCGGCGGCGGCCGCGACCATCGAGAACAGCTCGTAGCGCGGACCGGCCGTGGCCTGCGGCAGCTGCGCGGCGGGCACGCCCTGGGCCTCGAACCAGCGGCGCCAGGCGTCGGGACGCGTGCTGATCTGCAGCAGCGGCCAGTCCAGCAGGTCGGCAGGCGTCAGCAGTTCCTGCTGATCGGCGTCGTCGGGACGCAGCAGCGGGCGGTGCTGCGCCAGCAGCTGCGGGCTGCACACCACGATGACTTCCTCGTGCAGCAGCTCGGTGGCGCGCACGCCCGGCCAGTCCTGCACCTGGCGCGCGGTGCCCGCGAAGATGGCGGCGTCGAAACCCGTGTCGGCGAACAGAAAGGGCCGGGTGCGCGTTTCCATGTGCACCACCAGCTCGGGGTGGCGCTCGCGCAGCCGGGGCAGGCGCGGCAGCAGCCAGCGCGTGGCAAAGGTCGGCACGGTAGCCAGCCGCAGCGTGCCGCCGCTGCCCTGCTGGGTCATGACGTCCTGCGTGTCGCGCTCGATGGCGTCCAGCCGCTGGCGCACCTGGCGTGCGTATTCGGCGCCGCTGGCCGTCAGCGCCATGCCGTGGCGGGTGCGCCGGAACAGCGCTACGCCCAGCATTTCCTCCAGCGCCGTCACCTGGCGCGAGACGGCGCTCTGCGTGAGCGCCAGCTCCTGCGCGGCCCGCGTGTAGCTTTCATGGCGGGCGGCCGCCTCGAAGCACTGCAGGGCCTGGGTCGACGGGATTTTTCGGCGCATGGAAGAAGGGGGCCAGGTGGAGAAAGCGGGCGGCAAACGGCCGCATCTTGCCATGGCCGCCACCGGCTGGGCGCCGGCCTGTTGCGCCCGCACCTCAGCCGTAAACGGCCGGCGGCGTCTGCCCGGCCAGGGCGGCCAGGACGTTGGTGACGGCCAGCGCCGCCATGGCCTGGCGGGTTTCGTGCGTGGCCGAGCCAATGTGCGGCAGCGCCACCACGCGGGCGTGGGTGCGCAGCGGCGAAGCCAGCGGCAGCGGCTCGGTGGCGAACACGTCCAGGCCGGCCGCGCGCAGCGTGCCGTGGTCCAGCGCCTGCAGCAAGGCCGCCTCGTCGACGATGGCCCCGCGCGAGCCGTTGATGAAGATGGCGCCCGGCTTCATGCGGGCGAAGGCGGTGGCGTCCATGAGCCCGCGTGTCTCGTCGGTCAGCGGCAGCATCAGCGTCACAAAATCGGCACGCGCCAGCAAGTCGTCGCGCGGCACCCAGTCGACATGCCCCTGCAGCGCGCCAAGTTGCGCGGGCTCGACCGGCCGACGGTTGCTGTAGAGCACCCGCATGCCAAAACCCAGCGCCGCGCGCCGCGCCAGCGCCTGGCCGATGCGGCCCATGCCGACGATGCCCAGCGTCTTGCCGTGCACGTCCCAGCCGAACAGGTCTTCGCCGATGTTCTTTGTCCAGCGGCCCTCGCGCACCCATTGCGCCAGCTCGGGGATGCGGCGGCTGGTGGCCATGAGCAGGGCGAACAGGGTGTCGGCCGTGGTCTCGGTCAGCACGCCCGGCGTGTGGCACAGCACGATGCCGCGCCGGCGCAGCGACGCGACCGGGTAGTTGTCCACGCCCACCGAGATGCTGGAGATGACCTTCAGACGCGGCGCGCGGTCAAGCAGCGCGTCGGTGATGCGGTAGCTGGAGCCGACCAGTGCGTCGGCACCGGGCAAGGCCGCTTCGAAGGCCGCCAGCTGGCCGGGCACGCGCGGATTGGCCACGGTGACGTCGTGCGCGGCCTGCAGTTGCGCGAGCGGCTCGGGCGGCAGCTCGCGAAAGACCAGCACCTGCCGACGCGGGGACGTCATCGCGCGCCGACCTCGCGCTCGAAGTCGGCCAGCTCGGCGCGCGTGGGCAGGCCCTCGGAGTCGCCCAGCACCTGCACCTGGCGCGCGCCGATCCAGCAGGCGCGCCGCACCGCGTCGGCCACCGGCCGGCCTTCGAGCAGCGCGCTGACCACGCCCACGGCAAAACCGTCGCCCGCGCCCACGGTGTCCACCACCTCGGCTACCGGAAAGCCCGGCACATGCCCTTCAACGTCGGCGCCCTGGTGCCGGCCCGCGTAATAGGCGCCGTCGGCACCGAGCTTGACGACCACCAGCTTCGCGCCCTGCGCCAGGTAAAAACGCGCCACGCCCTCGGGCGTGGTCTGGCCCGTGAGCAGCGTGCCTTCGGCCAGGCCGGGCAGCACCCAGTCGGCCTGCGCGGCCAGGCCGTTGAGGGCCTCGCGCATGGCCTCGGGCGAGGGCCACAGCGAGGGCCGCAGATTGGGGTCGAACGAGATCGTGCGGCCCGCCGCGCGCGCCACCGCGAGCGAATGGCGCGCCGTCGCCAGGCTCTGGGCCGAAATCGCCGGGAACACGCCGGTGGCGTGCAGGTGGCGCGCCGAAGCCAGCCAGGCCTCGTCGATGTCGGCGGGCACCATCAGGCTGGCGGCCGCGCCCTTGCGGTGGTATTCGACCTCGGGGTCGCTGCCGTCCGTCACGCGGCCCTTGAACAGAAAGCCCGTGCGCTGCGAGGCGTCGCACACCACGCGGCTGCAGTCCACGCCCTCGCCGGCCAGCGCGGCCAGCAGGTAGCGTGCCATCGAATCGGCGCCCAGCCGGCTGGCCCAGCCGACCTTGAAGCCCAGCCGCGACAGGCCGATGGCCACGTTGATCTCGGCCCCCGCAATGCGTTTGGCAAAGGCCTGCGCGTGCTCCAGCGGGCCGGGCCGGTCGGCGATCAGCATGAGCATGGCTTCGCCGAACAGGGCGACGTCGGGGCCGGCGCCGGAAACGGCGGGGGCAAAGGCAGCGGAAGAGTCGGCAAGCGTCATGGACGAGGTCTCGGGGGACAAAGAACCGAACCGGTTTTCAGTGGTTGGAGAGGATCTGGCCCAGGAAGGCCTGGGTCTTGGGGTTCTGCGGATTGCCGAAGAATTCGGCCGGCGGGCCCTGCTCGACGATGCGGCCGTCGGCCATGAAGATCACGCGGTCGGCCACGCTGCGTGCAAAACCCATCTCGTGCGTGACGCACAGCATGGTCATGCCGTCCTCGGCCAGGCCGATCATGGTGTCGAGCACTTCCTTGACCATCTCGGGGTCGAGCGCGGAGGTCGGCTCGTCGAACAGCATGATCTTGGGCTTCATGCACAGCGCCCGGGCGATCGCCACACGCTGCTGCTGGCCGCCCGAAAGCTGGCTGGGGTACTTGCCCGCCTGCTCAGGGATGCGCACGCGCGTGAGGTACTGCATGGCGATGGCCTCGGCCTCGGCTTGCTTCAGGCCGCGCGAGCGCATGGGCGCGAGCGTGCAGTTCTCCAGGATGGTCAGGTGCGGAAACAGGTTGAACTGCTGGAACACCATGCCCACTTCCTGGCGCACCGCGTCCACGTTGGGGCCACCAGCGGTCAGCTCGATGCCGTCGACCGTGATGCGGCCCTTCTGCACGGTTTCGAGCCGGTTGATGCAGCGGATCAGCGTGGACTTGCCCGACCCCGACGGGCCGCACACCACGATGCGTTCGCCCGCGCGCACGTCGAGGTGGATGTCGGTGAGGACCTGGAAGCTGCCGTACCACTTCTCGACGCCTTCGAGGCGGATGATGGGGGCCGCGGGGGACGTGCTGCTCATGAGGACTCCAGCCTGTGCGTTGCCGTGTTCAGCCCAGCTTGGGCAGATCGGTTTCCAGCCACTTGCGGTAGAGCTTGTTGAGCTCGCCGTTGGCCGTGTTGCGGTCGATGAAGTCGTTGATCGCGCGGGCCAGGTCGTCCTGCCCCGGGCGCAACGCGACGGCCATGTTCTGCTGCACCAGCTGGAACTTGTTCTCGAAGGTGCCGGCCGGCACACGCCGAGCGATCTGCGCGGCCACGGTGACCGAGCAGCCGATGGCGTCGACCTGGCCCGACAGCAGCGCCTGCATGGCCGAGGCGTCGTCGTCGAAGCGGCGGATCTGCGTGCCCTCGGGCGCGATGCGGGTCACCGCCACGTCCTGCGTGCTGGCGCGCGCCACGCCCACACGCAGGCCCTTGAGGTCGTCGGGGCCGGCGATCTTGGTCTTGGTCGGGCCGTACAGCACGATGGAGGCGGCCGAGTAGGGCTTGGAAAACAGCACCTGCTTGGCACGCTCGGGCGTGATGGCCAGCGAGGCGACCAGCGCATCGACCTTGTTGGTGAGCAGGAAGGGAATGCGGTTGGGGCCGGTGACCGGCACGATCTCCAGCGGCACGCCCAGGTCCTTGGCCGGCAGCCTGGCGACGTCGGCGTCATAGCCGTCGGGCTGGTTCTGCGTGTTGGTGATGCCGTAGGGCGGAAAGTCCACCAGCATGCCCACCACGAGCTTGCCCTTCTGTTTGAGTTCGGCCACGGTCTGCGCGCCGGCCGGTGCGGCCTGCAGGCCCAGCGCGCCGAGCGCGGCCGCGGCCAGTGCGCCGTTGAAGGCGCGGCGGGACGGTGGGATGCGAGATGGGGATGCGGTCATGGTTGTCTCCAGGAACAAGGGTGAACGAGGGGCACGGCGGGAAAACGTCGCGGCAGGCTTCGGACGGCGTTGGCGATCAGCGCGCCAGCGCCGCCTTCTGGCGCCGCTCCAGGCGCGCGGCGGCCAGCGACAGTGGCCAGCACAGCACGAAGTAGATGGCGGCCACCACGCCGAAGACCAGCAGCGGCTCGAAGGTGGCGTTGTTGATGATCTGGCCGGCGCGCGTGACTTCGGTGAAGCCGATGATGGCCGCCAGCGACGTGCCCTTGATGATCTGCACCAGATAGCCCACGGTGGGCGGCACGGCGATCCTGAAGGCCTGCGGCAGCACCACGTCGCGCATGCGCCACCAGTACGACAGCGACAGCGCCTGCGCCGCCTCCCACTGGCCGCGCGGCACGGCCTGGATGCAGCCGCGCCAGATCTCGCCCAGGAAAGCGCCGCTGTTGAGAATCAGCGCCGCGGCCGCGGCCAACCAGGGGTTGATCTCCAGGCCCAGCACCGGCGCGCCGAAGAACACCAGGAACAGTTGCAGCAACAGCGGCGTGCCCTGAAAGATCTGCGTGAAGACGGCGGCGGCCCACTGCAGCACGCGCGACTCGGCCGTGCGCGCCAGCGCCACCAGCAGGCCCACCACCGAGCCGCCGGCAAAGGCGATGGCCGACAACGCGATCGTCCACTTCGCCGCTTCGAGGATGAACAGGAATTCGGGCCAGCCGAACGTGCGCATCATGGTTGGGTTCCTTGATCGGGGGGGCGTCTCATTTCCTGTCGGGGTAGTTCAGGCCCCACTGGTAGATCAGTTTGAACAAGGCCGAAAACGCCATCGACAGCGCCAGGTAGATCACGGCCACGACGATGTAGATCTCGAAGCTGCGGAAGGTCTGCGACTGCAGGTTGGCCGCCACCGAGGTGAGGTCGTCGGCCGAGATCACCGAGACCACGGCGGAGCTGAGCATCAGCAGGATGAACTGGCTGCACAGCGCCGGGTAGACGGCCTTGAGCGCGGGCTTGAGGATGACAAAACGGAAGATCTCCCAGCGCTTGAGGTTGAGCGCCAGCCCCGCCTCGATCTGGCCCTTGGGAATGGATTCGATGCCGGCGCGGATGATCTCGGTGGCGTAGGCGCCCAGGTTGACCACCATGGCGGTCAGTGCCGCCGTCTGCGGCGACCAGCGCAAGCCGATGGCCGGCAGCGCGAAGAAGAAAAAGAACAGCTGGACCAGGAAGGGCGTGTTGCGGATCAGCTCGATGTAGGCCTGGATCAGCCCACGCAGCGGCGCCGGCCCGGCGGTCTTGCCCCAGGCGCACAGGATGGCCACGACCAGGCCAAGGGCCATGGCCGACAAGGACAGCTCGATCGTGACCCGGGTGCCCTGCAGCAGCAGGGGCCAGGCCGCGAACACATCGCCGAATTGGAACTGGTAGTTCATCGCGTGCGGGCAGGAGGGCGGTCAGGCGAAGAAGAATTTGGGGGAAAGGTGCGGGGCACCGAATCACTGAAACCGGTTTCAGTGCACCAAAGTCTAGCCGCGCACGACCCACGAGGTGCTGGTGAAAACCCGCAAATCCGGTGGCAAAACCCGCGATGGCCGCCGTGCCCGCGACCGCGCGGCCGCAACGGTCAGGCCGGCGGGCGTGAGGAGCCGCGGGCGATGAGCCAGCCCGGCAGCTCGATGTGCCGCGCCGGCGCCTGCAGGCCGTCCAGCCGCTCGATCAGGCAGCGCGCGGCCAGCCCGCCCAGCGCCTGGGTCGGCTGGGCGATGGTGGTCAGCCCGGCGCCCACCAGCGGCGCCCATTCGGTTTCGTCGAAGCCGACAAAACCCAGCTCGCGCCCGAATTGCCACTGCAGCGGCGCGGTCAGGGCCGCGGCCACACGCAGCGTCGCCACGGCGTTGCCCGACAGCACGGCGGCTGGCCGTCCGCCCGCCGCCTGCCGGAACGCGCGCAACGCGGCGGCCAGCGCGTCCGCGTTGTCCGGCGTGGTCTCGAAGATGGCGTGCCGCCGGCCCCGGGCGCTCAGTTCGCCGACAAAGGCCTGGACCCGCTCGGTGCGCGAGCTGACCTGGCCGTAGGGCTCGGTCACCAGCAGGAAGTCTTCGTAGCCGGCCGCCAGCAGGTGCGCCAGGCCCAGCTCGACGGCCTGGCGGTTGTCGACCGAGACGAAGTCGGCGTCCAGCCCTTCGTGGCGGCGGTCGACCAGCACCACGGGCTTGCCCTGCAGCGTGGCCTCGTGCCAGGCCTGCCGGACCGGGTCGACACGGTTGAGGATCAGGCCCTCGACCTGGTAGGACGCCAGCGCGCGCAGGGCTTCGCGTTCGCGCCCCACCTCGTTGCCGAGGTTGAACAGCACCATCAGGTAGCCGGCCTCCTGGCAGGCCTGCTCGGCCCCGCGCAGCACGGCGATCGAAAACGGGTTGGCGATGTCGGCCACCACCAGCCCGATGAGACGCGTGCGGCCATGCTTGAGGCTGCGCGCCATGGCGCTGGGCTTGTAGTCGAGCGCCTCGATCGCCTGCGCCACGCGCGCGGCGATGTCACGCGTGAGCAGCTCGTCGCGCCGGTTCAGGAACCGCGAGACCGTGGCCTTGGACACGCCGGCGTGGCGCGCGACGTCGTCGATGGTGGCACGGCCCGGCGCCTTGCGCGCGGGCGGCGCGGCGGAACCGGAAGGCAGGGGCGAGGTCGGCATGAAGGGGGTCGCAATGCTGACGATGAAATGGCAGCGATGGTAGCCGCAGCCGACGACAATGCGGCCCCTCGCCCCGCACATCGGGTTACACAGGATAGCAATCGAACGACCGTTCGCTAATTATTCGGACCGAAGGAGTCCCGAGAGATATGAGCAAGCGCCCCTGGCTCGACGCCTACCCGCCCAGCGTTCCCGCCGACATCGACGTCACGCAATACCGCTCGCTGGTCCAGCTGCTGGAAGAAAGCTTCGAGCGCCACCACGCCCGCCCCGCCTACAGCTACATGGGCCACAGCCTGAGCTTTGGCGACGTCGACCGCCACAGCCAGTCGCTGGCGGCCTACCTGCAGGGACTGGGCCTGGCCCCGGGCGACCGCGTCGCGCTCATGATGCCCAACGTGCCGCAATACCCCTTGGCCGTGGCCGCCGTGCTGCGCGCCGGCTACGTGGTGGTCAACGTCAACCCGCTCTACACCCCGCGCGAGCTGGAGCACCAGCTCAAGGACTCGGGCGCCAAGGCCATCGTCATCGTCGAGAACTTCGCGGCCACGCTGCAGAAGTGCCTGGCGGCCACGGCCGTCGAACACGTCGTGCTGTGCGCCATGGGCGACCGGCTGGGCCTGCTCAAGGGCAGCGTCGTCAACTACGTGGTGCGCCACGTCAAGAAGCTGGTGCCGCCGTTTCAGCTGCCGCAGGCGGTGCGCTTCAACGACGCGCTGGCGCGCGGGCGCCGCCGCCTGCAGGCCACGCCGCTGGTGCGGCCCGACCTGGGCCCGGACGACATCGCGCTGCTGCAGTACACGGGCGGCACCACGGGCGTGAGCAAGGGCGCGGTGCTGCTGCATCGCAACATCATCGCCAACGTGCTGCAAAGCGAGGCCTGGTACGCGCCAGCGCTGGCCAAGCTGGGCGCCGACGAGCAGCCCACCATGGTGTGCGCGCTGCCGCTCTATCACATCTTCGCCTTCACGGTGAACATGATGCTGAGCATGCGCACGGGCGGCCGCAACATCCTGATTCCGAATCCGCGTGATCTCAAAGGCACGCTCAAGGAGCTTTCGCGCCACACCTTCCACAGCTTTCCGGCGGTCAACACGCTCTTCAACGGCCTGCTCAACCACCCGGATTTCGACACCGTGGACTGGAGCCACCTCCTGTGCTCGGTGGGCGGCGGAATGGCGATCCAGGGCGCGGTCGCGCAGCGCTGGCTGGAGAAGACCGGCTGCCCGATCTGCGAGGGCTACGGCCTGTCGGAGACCAGCCCCATCGCCAGCGCCAACCCGGTCACCACCACGGCCTACACCGGCACCATCGGCATCCCGATTCCCAGCACCGAGATGCGCTGCATCGACGACGCCGGCCAGGAAGTGCCGCAGGGCCAGCCTGGCGAGATCGCCATCCGCGGGCCGCAGGTCATGGCCGGCTACTGGCAGCGCCCCGACGAAACCGCCAGGTCCATGACGGCCGACGGCTTCTTTCGCAGCGGCGACATCGGCATCATGGACGAGCGCGGCTATTTCCGCGTGATCGACCGCAAGAAGGACATGATCCTGGTCAGCGGCTTCAACGTCTATCCGAACGAGATCGAGGACGTGGTCGCGCAACTGCCCGGCGTGGCCGAATGCGCGGCCGTGGGCGTGGCCGACGACAAGACCGGCGAAGCCGTCAAGCTGGTGATCGTGCGCAAGGGCGACGGCCTGACCGAGGACGCCATCCGCGCCCACTGCAAGGCCAACCTCACGGCCTACAAACGCCCGCACCTCATCGAGTTCCGCACCGAGCTGCCCAAGACGCCCGTGGGCAAGATCCTGCGGCGCGAACTGCGCGACGCGGCCAAGGCCTGAAGTCCGGGCCCTGCGTCAGCCGAACACAAAGCCCAGGAACACCGTCAGCCCCAGCCAGTGGTTGGCGCGGAACGCGCGGAAACACCCGTCGCGCGAGCGGCTGCGGATCAGCGTCCAGTGCCAGGCCACCTGTGCGACGGCCACGGCCGTGGCCAGCACGGCGGCCCACAGCGCGACATGCGTGAACAGCGCCCAGCCCCAGATCACCAGAAACACGCCATAAAAACCCATGACGGCGGCCACGTCCCAGCGGCCCAGCGTGATGGCCGAGGTCTTCATGCCGAGCTTGAGGTCGTCGTCGCGGTCGACCATGGCGTACTCGGTGTCGTAGGCCAGCACCTGGGCCACGTTGCCCAGCACCAGCCACCACGCCAGCGCGGGCACGGCGTGCCAGGCATCGGCCCATTGCAGCGGCGCACTGGTGAACAGGTTGAGCAGCGCCCCGCCCTGCACCGCCGTGAAGGCCATCGGAATGCCGAAGCTGAAGGCCACGCCCAGCACCGCCTGCGGCATCGAGACATACCGTTTGGCATAGGGATAGAGCATGGCCACGGCCAGCGCCACCGGCGTCCACAGCAGCGTGGCCGCGTTGAGCGTGAGCGCCACCGCAAACGCCGCCAGGGCCAGCACCGCGCCCACGGTCAGCGCCTCGCGCACCGACACCAGCCCGGCCGTCACCGGCCGCGCCGTGGTGCGCTTGACGTGGCGGTCGAACTCGCGGTCGGCCACGTCGTTGATGCAGCAGCCCGCGCTGCGCATCAGCACCGTGCCCACCACAAAGGCCAGCAGCAAATGCCCGCCCGGAAAACCGCCCGCCGCGATCCACAACGCCCCCAGCGTGGGCCACAGCAGCACCAGCCAGCCCACCGGGCGATCCCAGCGGATGAGCTGCAGGTACAGGGCCAGGCGCGAAGGCCGGGCGGGCGTCGGGTCGGTCGGGGAAGGACGGGAAAAATCGGGCATCGCGGTATTGTGCCGCGCGCTCAATCCCGCAACCGCCAGACCAGCGCTAGCCCAAACAGCACGGCCGCGATCAGCGCCGCGGCCACGCCGCCCCACTGGCCCCAGCCCCACAGCAGGCCCGAGCCCGTGCCCACCACGCTGGAGCCGAGGTAGTAGGCGCACAGGTACAGCGCCGAAGCCAGCGCCTTGGCCGAGCGCGCCCGCACGCCGACCCAACTGCTGGCGACCGCGTGCGCGGCAAAGAAGGCGCAGGTGAAACCGCCCACGCCCAGCACCACCACGGCCAGGTGGTCGGACAGCGTGAGCGCCAGGCTCAGCGCCATCACGCCCAGCATGGCGCGCAGCACCGGCCCACGGCCAAAACGCCGGCTCAACTGCCCCGAGCCGGCCGAGGCGAAGGAGCCCAGCAGGTAGAGCATGAAGATGAAGCCGATCACACTGTGGCTCAGGAAAAAAGGTGCGCCTTCGAGCCGGAAACCGAGGTAGTTGTAGAGGCTGACGAACGCGCCCATGGCCGCGAAGGCGGTGGCGTACAGCAGCCACAGGCCGCGGTCGCCCACCGCCTCGCGCACGGTGGTGGCAAACGCCGCGCGGCCGGCCGGCGACAGCGGCAGAGGCCGCGCCACGAAGCGGCGCGACGGCGGCAGCGTGCGCAGAAAGTAGACCGCGCCGGCCAGCCCCACCAGCCCGACGATCACGCCGGCCGTGCGCCATGACCACGCATCGGCCAGC
Source organism: Paracidovorax wautersii (assembly GCA_009912175.1). Classification (GTDB taxonomy): domain Bacteria; phylum Pseudomonadota; class Gammaproteobacteria; order Burkholderiales; family Burkholderiaceae_C; genus Comamonas_F; species Comamonas_F wautersii_A. The sequence goes on from WNDQ01000053.1 coordinate 14,609, forward strand.
CACACGCTGGCCAGCCGCCCGGCCATGCCGCCCAGCGCGTTGCCGCCGATGTACAGCCCCATCGCGCTGCCCAGCGCGGCCGGCTCGAACTCCTCGGCCAGGTAGGCCATGGCCATGGCCACGGCCGGCATGCCCGCCTGCAGCAGCGCGCACAGCAGCCGCAGCACCAGCAGCCCTTCCCAGTTCGGCGCCACGGCCACAAGCAGCGTCAGCAGCGCCGCCCCCAGCAGGCCGCCGCACATCAGCGTGCGCCGCCCGTAGCGATCGGCCAGCAGACTGGCCGGCAGCAGCGCCAGCGCCAGCGCACCCGTGGCAAACGACAGCGCCGTGCTGCTCGACGCCGGGCTCAAGCCCAGCTCATGCGCCAGCATGGGCAGCAGCGGCTGCACCCAGTACAGCAGCCAGAACGTGGAAAAGCCCCCGGCGAACAGCGCCAGCCGCGTGGCGCGAAATGCGGGCTCGCCCTCGCGGATGGGGGGCGGCAGAGCAACGGTCGAGTGGGCAGAAGAATCGGTCACGGAACGGCCAAGGATGGGAGCAAAACCCCGTCATTGTCCGCCGCCCACCCCAAACCTGCCGCGCAGGGCCAGTGTTCCCGACCATCGCGTAGAGGCCCTGGCCACGCCGTCGGTCAGCCAGGGTCCGCGACCGCATCACCTTCAAGTGACAGCGTGGTCGGGCTTTGCCCGGTCGGTGCTGTCGCCCCCCTGGGGGCTGAGGTCCGCGGCTCCAAGTCTGCCTGCGCAGACTTGGACGGACCGAAGAGCCCCGGCCTCTGGCCGGGAGCGCTGGGCGTACAGGCGCTTCGGGGGGATTAACGGCCCGGACGCGCCAGCAGACTCAGCACCGCCAGCCAGGCCAGACCCAGCAGCCAGCCGGCCAGCACGTCGCTGGCGTAGTGCACCTGCAGCCAGACGCGGCTCAAGCCCACGGCGGCGATCAGCAGCACCAGCCCCTGGGCCAGGCGCCGCGTGGCGGGATTCGGTGCATCGAAGCCGCGTGTGCGGGCCGGCCCGCGCCCCCAGCCCCACAGGACCACGCACAGCAGGCCGTAGATCACCATGGCCGACATGGCGTGGCCGCTGGGAAAGCTGTAGCCGTGCACTTCCAGGTAAGGCGTGTCGGGCCGCGCACGGCCGAAGATCTGCTTGGCCCAGCGCACCAGCAGGCCATTGCCGACGACGGCCAGCAGCCACCAGGCCGTGGCCGCCCAGCGGCCGCGCCAGGCCAGCGCCAATGCCACCAGCGCGGCCAGGCCCGAGAGCAGCGAGACATCGCCCAGCTGCGTGATGACCACCAGGACGCCCATGGCCCCCACCGGGATCGCCGCGCGATGGCTGGCGGCCCAGCCATCCATGGCCGTCAGCCAGGGCGGCGGCGATGCGGCCATGACCTGCTGCGCCAGGGCGGCAAAGGCCGCCAGCGCCGCCGCGGCCACCACCACCGACACGGCCGCGCCCGGTGCGGCCGGCAGCGCCAGCGCACCACGCGGCTCGCGCACCTGCTGCGCCACGCGCAGCGCCAGGGCCAGCACACAAACCACCAGCAAGCCCCAGCCGGCATGGGCATCGATCACGGGATAGAAATTGGGCATACCAACACGCTCGGTCGCAAGCCCGGTCATCAGGCTGGCCAAAAAAGAAAGCGCCAGGACCGTTGCCAGCCCTGGCCGCGCGCGGATTATGAATGACGGAATGCTGACAAGTTCCGGGGGGCGGTCGTCAATACCCTTCGAGCCGGGGCGTGGCCGCGTCGCGCACCGCGCGCTCGTGCACCAGCAGCCACTGCTTGCGCGCCAGCCCGCCCGCGTAGCCGGTGAGCCGGCCGTTGGCGCCGATCACGCGGTGGCAGGGCACGATGATGGACACCGGGTTGAGCGAATTGGCCCGGCCCACCGCGCGTGCCAGCCGGCCGGCGCGCTGGGCGGCCTGAAAGGCGGCGATCTCGCCCGCAAGACCGGCCTCGGCCGCGGGCGCGGCACCGTCCTGCCCGACCCGCCGCGCCGGACTGCGGTGCTTCTTCCAGCGTGTGGTGCGGATCGTGCCGCGCCAGCAGGCGGCGCAGGCGCTCGCCGCCCTGCTCGAACTCCAGCGCACGCACGCGCCCGCTAGCATCGGTGAGCAACAGCAGCGGCCCCAGCGGGCTGGGCAACCAGCGGGTGAAAAACGACAAGGACACAGGGCCGGCCACCGGGCCGGCTGGGGAAGCAACAGTCATTGGGCGATCTTCTCATGGCCCGCCGTGCCGAATACGGACCGCGTCAACCCGCCCGGCGAAACGTGAGGTTGATGCGCTGCGCGCCCACCACCGGGTGCGTGCCGGCCGGCAGCGGCAGCACGCCGTGGTAGCGCATGCGGTCGACTCCGCCCCACACCGCCACGTCGCCGTGCAGCAGCACGTGGCGCTCGGCCCGGTCGCTGCGCGCCAAGCCGCCGAACAGAAAGACCGCCGGCAGGCCCAGCGAGACCGAGACGATGGGCGCCGTGCGGTCGCGCTCGTTCTTGTCCTGGTGCAGCGACATGCGCGCGCCGGGCACGTAGCGGTTGACCAGGCAGGCGTCGGGCACGAAGCCGTCGAAGCCCGCGGCGCGCGCGGCCTCGGCCGCCAGGGCCAGGCCCGCCTCGGGCAGCGGCGGCCAGGGCTGGCCGGTGGCCGGGTCGCACGGGTCGTAGCGGTAGCCGTGGCGGTCCGACGTCCAGCCCAGCGCGCCGCAGTTGGTCAGCGCCACCGACATGGTGTGCCCGCCCGGCGTCTGCATGTGGCGAAACGGCGCGCTGCGCAGCACGCCGCGCAAGGTCGCGCCCAGGGCCGGCACGAAAGGCAGGGCGAAGCCGCGCAGCAGCCAGGCCTGCGGCCCCAGGGGCACACGCGCCGGGGGTTGCTCGACCGCGCCGAACAGGTCGGCCGTGGCCGCGGGGAGTGTGGGCGCCGGGCCTGTCATGGCGCTGGGTGCGGCAGCACGACGCGGTCGCCTTCGGCCAGGGCCAGTTCGGCCGGCGGCAGCAGGTCGGTCTGCGCCCGGCGCACAAACCAGCCCGCGCCCGGCTCCCACGCCGCGCTGTTGCCGGCCGGGCCTTCGCTGCGGTTGGGCGCATAGTCGGCGCGCTCGTAATCCCACTGCTGCACCACCACCGACGCCGGCTGCACGTGGCCGTCCTGCCCGTGCAGGCCTGCGGGACGGTAAAGAATCAGGTTGACCGAATTGGGCTGCGCGCGGCGAACGCGTGTGGACAGCGCCGTGCCGGCCTGCACGGCCCACAGCGCGGGCAGCACACCGCCCGGCGCCGTCACCAGCGCACGCACATAGGGCACGTGGAGATGGCCGCCCAGGACCAGGTCGGCGCCGGCCTCGGCCCAGCGGCGCACGGCCTGCTGGTGGCCGACGAGCAGGTGGCGATGGTCGGCCGGCCGAATCACATGCACCGGCTGGTGAGTCACCACCACACGCAACTGGCCGGGCGCGGCCTGCTGCAGGCGCTCAACCACACGCTCGACCTGCGCGGGCGAGACAACGCCGTTCTTGTGCCGCCAGCGCCGCACCGTGCTCACGCCCAGCACCCGCGTGTGGGCATCGTTGTACTCGGGCTCGATGTCGCGGCTGATGTTGTTGCGAAAGCCGCGCAGCGGCCAGGCCGCGCGTGCGAGCAAGTTGAACAGCGCAATGTCGTGATTGCCCGCAATGGCCAGCCACGGCGCCCCGCAACGCGCCTGCAAACGTTCGATGAGCTGGCGCGCGGCACGGAACTGCCCCGGCCGCGCGCGCTGCGTGATGTCGCCCGACACCACCATGAGCGTGGGTTGCGCACGCTCGACCAAGGTCTCGAGCGCACGCACGACCGGCTCGCTCTCGGTGCCGAGATGCAGATCGGACAGGTGCAGGATGCGGCAAGGCGCATCGGGCACGGCCTGCGCGATGGCCGCCCAGGTGGGGTCGGGCAGGTTGTCGCCCAGGTCGTCGACTGGCGGCAGCGTCATGCCAGACCCACGCCCGAACGGGCATTCATTGCAAGGATCAGCGGTGCGGCTGGCAACCAAGCCGGCCCGCGCGGCGGTGCCGGCGGTTGTTGCAGCATGCTCAGGCTTCCAGCAGCGAGCGCAGCATCCAGGCCGTCTGTTCGTGCGACTGCACGCGCTGCGTCAGCAGGTCGGCCGTGGGCTCGTCCGAGGCCTTGTCCAGCAGCGGGAACAGCTCGCGCGCGGTGCGGGCGGCGGTCTCGTGCCCCTTGACCAGGATGCGCACCATGTCTTCGGCCTTGGGCGGCACCAGCGGCGTGTCGGGCACGCTGGCCAGTTGCGCGAATTCCTTGTACGAGCCCGGCGCGTAAAAGCCCAGCGAGCGGATGCGCTCGGCCACCGAGTCGATGGCGTTCCACAGCTCGGTGTACTGCCCCATGAACATGGCGTGCAGCGAGTTGAAGTGCGGGCCAGTCACGTTCCAGTGGAAGTTGTGCGTGGTCAGGTACAGGCCGAAGGTGTCGGCCAGCACGCGGTTCAGGCCCTTGGCAATGGCGCCGCGGTCGCGCTCGCTCAGGCCGATGTTGATGGCCGGCGCGCGGCTCAGGATCTCGGGCTTGGCGTCGGCCTTGGCCGTCTTGGAGACCTTGCGGGTCTTGGCGGCGTGCGCGGCAGACGTGGCGGCGGACTTGCGGGCTGTCACGGTGCGGGCGGCGGACTTGCCTGTGTTCTTGGTGGCCATGGGCGATTCACTCCTGTTGACAAGGAAGGCTGAGAAAGCTGAAAACACCAGTATGGTCGCGCATTCGGCGCAACCCTATCGGACACGACTGACATTGTGGGTCGGAGAGCGAGGATATGGCCGCTGCAGACCGCGCAGCCTGTCCCCAACGCTCAGGTCAGGCGCTGAACGCCCGGCAGCGCGCAGGCCATGATGGCATTGCGCAGCGCGGCAATCGCCTCGTAGCGCGTGAAGCTGCGGCGCCACACCAGCACCACGCGCCGCGTGGGCGGCGTGCCGTCGAAGGGCAGGTACTGCACCGGCTCGCTGCTGGCGCCGTGGCGCGAGCGGCCTTCGGCGTCGAGCGCGCTGGCCGGCACGCTCAAACGCGGCACCACGGTCACGCCCATGCCGGCGGCCACCATGTGTTTGATGGTCTCCAGCGACGAGCCCTCGAAGCTTTTGCGGATGCCTTCGGCGTCGCTCGAAAAACGCGCGAACTCGGGGCAGACTTCGAGCACGTGGTCGCGAAAGCAGTGGCCGGTGCCCAGCAGCAGCATGGTTTCCTGCTTGAGCTCGACCGCGTCGACCCGATCGTGCGCGGCCAGCTTGTGCTGCGTCGGCACCGCGGCGTAGAAGGGCTCGTCGTACAGCGGCGCAATGGCCAGGCCCGCGTCGGGAAAGGGTTCGGCCAGGATGGCGCAGTCGATCTCGCCCACGCGCATCATCTCCAGCAGCTTGACCGTGAAGTTCTCCTGCAGCATCAGCGGCATCTGCGGCGTGCGCGCGATCACCTGCTTGACCAGGTCGGGCAGCAGATAGGGACCGATGGTGTAGATCACGCCCAGCCGCAGCGGACCGGCCAGCGGGTCCTGGCCGCGCTTGGCGATCTCCTTGATGGCCGCGGCCTGCTCCAGCACGGTCTGGGCCTGGCGGATGATGTCCTCGCCCAGCGGGGTGACCGAGATCTCGTTGGCGCTGCGCTCGAACAGCTTGACCTCCAGCTCGTCCTCCAGCTTCTTGACCGCCACGCTCAGCGTGGGCTGCGAGACGTGACAGGCTTCGGCCGCCTTGCCGAAATGGCGTTCGCGGGCTACGGCAACGATGTACTTGAGTTCGGTCAGCGTCATGGTCAGGCGGTCGTGGACACGCCAATGATAGAGCGTGCATGCCCGGCGCGCGCCCCTGTCGGCCTTGCGCAAGCCCGGATGCAGACGCGGGGCAAGCGGCCCATAATGACGCGCTCGCTTTGACGCGGACGCCGCCATCATGTCTTTGCACGACTTCCTGCTGTTCCTGCCAGCCTGCTTTGCACTGAACCTGTCCTTCGGGCCGAACAACCTGCTGTCGGTGACCTACGGCGCACGCTACGGCGTGCCGGTCGCCATGAATGCCGGCCTGGGCCGGCTCGCGGCGTTCGTGATCATGATCACGATCTCGGGCCTGGGCATGGGCACGCTGCTGCTGGCGTCCGAGACCGCGTTCACGGTCGTCAAGTACCTGGGCGCGGCCTACTTGATCTGGCTGGGCGTGAAGCTGCTGCGCGCCAAGGCGCCGTCGGCCGACCTGCCGCTGTCGCAGCACACGGGCGAGGCCGCCCCGTCCACGCGCCTGCTCGTGCGCCAGGAATTCATGGTCGCCATCGGCAACCCCAAGGCCATCCTCATCTTCACCGCCTTCCTGCCGCAATTCGCCGTGCCGCACAACTACACCATGAGCTACGTGCAGATCGGCATCACCTTCCTGCTGCTGGAGTGGGCCACCATCGGCCTGTACGGCTGGCTGGGCCGGCGCATGGGCCGCTACACGCGCAGGGCGGGCGCCATGCGCTGGTTCAACCGCGCCAGCGGCAGCCTGATGGTGTTTTTTGGCCTGGTGCTGGCCCTGGCGCGCCGACCGAACTAAACGCCCCCCGAAGCGCCTTGCGGCGTTTCGAATGACCCGGCTGCCATCGCATCTATCGTGAGAATGATCCTCATTTGATCGCTATACTCCATGTCCCAGGGGCGGCAGGTACGCGGCCTTGCCCTCGCTGACCGGAGGCCGCCATGCAGCAAGTCCCGCAAGACCTTCCCGACCTGGCGCAGGAACACGAGGTGCTTCTGCGGGGCTACGGCCGTGCGCAGGCGCGCTGCAGCGACTTGCTGCACACGCAGGCGCAGACCATTGCGCGGCTGCAGGCCCAGGCGATGCGGTTGCGCGCGGCGGTGATCGTGCGCGACAATGCTTTGGCCTGGGAGCGCGAAGACCGGCGTGCGCTGGAGCAGGCCGCGCCCGGCCTGCCGCGTCGGCAGACGCTGGCGCGCCGGGTGGACGACCTGCTCGCGCGGGTGCAGGCGCTGATGCGCCAGCAGCTCACCCACAACCTGCAAGCCCCATCGCGAACCGCCGCCCTGCCGCTGCCGCCCGACCCCGAGGCGCTGGAAGCCAGCCTGCGCGCGGCCGACCTGGTGATCTGCCAGACCGGCTGCGTCAGCCATGGCGATTACTGGCGCGTGCAGGACCACTGCCGGCGCAGGGCAAGACCTGCGTGCTGGTGGACCAGCCCGACGCGCTGGCCATCGTGCAGGTCCAGACGCCGGAACAGACGTCGACGCGATAGACCGGGCGGCGCGCGCGGCCGCTCATCGGCCCGTCGGCCATCACGCCTTGAGGAATTCGGCCTTGCCGCCCAGCCAGCGCTCGATGTGCTGCGCGGCCTGCTCGGGCGCGTCGGCCAGCAGGCGCGGGGCCAGTTCGCGCGCCCAGTCCAGCAGCTCGCTGTCGGTCTCCAGATCGGCAAAACGCAGCAGCGCCGCACCTGACTGGCGCGAGCCCAGAAACTCGCCTGGCCCCCGAATCTCCAGATCGCGCCGCGCGATCTCGAAGCCGTCCTGCGTCTCGGCCATGGCGCGCAGCCGCGCGCGCGCCGACTCGCTCAGGCGCCCGCCCTCGGACTGCGCGTAGAGCAGCACGCAGGCCGACGCCGCCGCGCCCCGCCCCACCCGGCCGCGCAACTGGTGCAGTTGCGACAGGCCAAAACGCTCGGCATGCTCGACCACCATGAGCGAGGCGTTGGGCACGTCCACGCCCACCTCGATCACGGTCGTGGCCACCAGCACGCCCATCTGCCCGGCAGAAAACAAATCCATCACCGCCTTCTTTTCGGCGGGCGCCATGCGTGAATGCAGCAGCCCGACCAGCACGCCCGGCAGCGCCGCGCCCAGTTCGGCAAAGGTGTCGGTGGCGGTGGCCAGGTCCAGCGCCTCGCTTTCTTCGATCAGCGGGCAGACCCAGTAGACCTGCCGGCCGCCATCGACCTGGTCGCGGATGCGGCCGATCAGCTCGTCGCGCCGCGACTGCGAGATCACGCGCGTGACGATGGGCGAGCGCCCCGGCGGCAGTTCGTCGATGGTCGACACGTCCAGGTCGGCGTAGTAACTCATGGCCAGCGTGCGCGGAATGGGCGTGGCGCTCATCATCAGCAGATGCGGCTCATAAGGCGGCAAGCCGCCCGGCCCGGCTGGCGATTCCGGATCGTCGACCGGCGCCGCCATCTTGCTGCGCAAGGCCAGCCGCTGCGCCACGCCGAAGCGGTGCTGCTCGTCGATGATGGCCAGCGCCAGCCGGCGGAAAACGACGCTGTCCTGGATCACCGCGTGCGTGCCCACCACGAGCTGGGCCTCGCCACTGGCCACGGACTCCAGCACCTCGCGTTTGGCCTTGCCCTTCTGCCCACCCGCCAGCCACGCGACCTTCACGCCCAGCGGCTCCAGCCAGCCCACCAGCTTTCGGAAATGCTGCTCGGCCAGGATCTCGGTCGGCACCATCAGCGCGCACTGCCAGCCCGCGTCCATGCAGATCGCCGCCGCCAACGCCGCCACCACCGTCTTGCCCGAGCCCACGTCGCCCTGCAACAGCCGGTGCATGGGCCGCGACTCGCGCAAGTCAGCCGCGATCTGCGCGACCACACGATGCTGCGCGCCCGTGAGCGCGAACGGCAACGCGGCCAGCAGTTGCTCGTGCAGGCCAGCCGCCGCGCCCGCGCCGCCCGAACGCGGCACCAGCACCGGCGCCTGCAGACTCGCACGCTCCAGCCGCGCCACCTGCTGCGACAACTGCTGGGCCAGCAACTCCTCGGCCTTCAGCCGCTGCCAGGCGGGGTGGCTGTGGTCCTCCAGCGTCTGCAGGTTCACATCGGGCGAAGGGTGGTGCAGAAAACCCAGCGCCGTCTCCAGCGAATACAGCGTGTGGTGGCCAATCATGCGTGTGTTGCCGGCCGGCAGCGTCTCGGCCAGCAGCCCGCTGCCCTTGGCACGCGCCAGCCCTTCGGCCACCGCCTGCCGGATCGCCGGCTGCGCCAGCCCTGCCACCGTCGGGTAAACCGGCGTGAGCGAACGCGGCAGCGCCCCGCCCGCCGCGCGGCAGACCGGATGCATCATCGTCAGATTGCTGCCCGCCCACGCCGACACATGGCCGCGCAACTCGCCCCGCGCCCGAATCTGCTTGCCCACCGCCAGCGACTTCGCCTGCGACGGGTAGAAATTGAAAAACCGCAGCGTGCACGTCTCGCTGCCATCGTCCACCTTCACGATCAACTGGCGGCGCGGCTGGTAGTGCATCTGCTGATCGATCACCATCGCCTCGATCTGCACCACCTCGCCCTCACGCGCATCCGCCAGCCGCGTGATGCGCGTCTCGTCCTCGTAACGCAGCGGCAGGTGCAAGGCCAAGTCGATGTCCCGCACCAGCCCCAGCTTGGCCAGCGCCCGGTCCTGCTGGCTGACCGCATCGCGCGGGCCGCTACCAGCAGCAGCGGCCGTCTTATCCGCCGCCCCCTTCTTCTTGCCCCGACCCCGCCCGGCCGGCGCCCGAGCACCGATATCGTCGTCGGCATCGTCGGCAGGAGGCATCGGCAGGCGGCTGGGCATGCGGGGATTGTGCCTTGGACTGGACGGATGTCCAGGCATCGGAATTTGACCGCTTCACCCAGACAGATACGGCGGCGCCTGCTCACTGGACAGCCGGCGTATCGATTGACGTCAACAAGCGGGCACGGCTAGGATGACTGTTTCCAAATGTATTTATTGACGACATGAAGTACCCACCCCAATGGATTCCGCCGGGAGCCTCGCCGCGTTCACCCATGCGCGGTTTCACCAGTTTTCAGATCACCGTTGTCGTCTTGCTGGCCGCGATTGCGCTCGGCATCGCCTACCTTGTGCTTCGGGAACAGCCCCGTTCTCGCGCGTTTCGCGAAGCCGATCGCATGCTCGCCATGCAGGAAGCGCATGAAGACCATATCGCGGACGCGCGCCAAGTCGCAGCCAAGACGGACGCCTCCAACCTTTTCCAGGCACTGCGCCTCTACAAACTCGACCACGGACGCTACCCATCTCAAGAAGAAGGCTTGGAGGCCCTCCTCGCCGCGCCCAAGCCTTCCCTTGACAAACTCCCGATCGACCCCTGGGGCAGGCCGTATCAGTACGCCAATCCAGGGAAACGGGCTGAGGTCGAAGTCTTCTCTGCGGGTCCCGATGGCTTGAATCGAACTGCCGATGACATTGGCTCGTGGAAGCCCTGAGAAATAGAGCAAGCCCGGTGATGATTGATCGTGTTTTCAAGCTCCCTGCCTTTCGCGATCCACTGAAGTCAAACGTGATGCCTCACTAAAGAGAACCCAATGTCTACTCCAAATGCCAGCGACCCCCAAGTCCAAGCAGTCATCACTTACTTCAGAAAAGCCACTCCCTCTGCCGCCCTCATGGCCTGCGGATACCGCTTGCCATGAAACAGAATGTGATATTGCCCCTGATTTACGGACACCTATCTAAGCGACATTGGCCAGCTCGTACTGCTCTGGGCTGAGGTAGCCCAGGGTCGAGTGCAGCCGGATCCGATTGTAGTCAACCTCAATGTAGTCAAACACATGAGCCTTGGCCTGCTCCCGTGTGGCGAGGTGTTCACCATGGATGGCCTCGACCTTCAGACTGTGGTTCCAACTCTCCATTGCTGCGTTGTCGTAGCAGTTGCCTCTGGCACTCATGCTGGCGATCAAAGCGTATTGCTCCAACAGGGCGCGGTGCTCGCGCGAGCAGTATTGGCTACCACGGTCA
>WNDQ01000054.1 GCA_009912175.1 Paracidovorax wautersii
AAACCTGCAACGAAGTGCTGGCCGAACTGGGCCTGGAAAAGGACCCGCTGTTCGCCCTGGCCAAGCAGGTCGAGAAGATCGCCCTGGAAGACGACTACTTCGTGCAGCGCAAGCTCTACCCGAACGTCGACTTCTACTCGGGCATCGTGCAGCGCGCCATCGGCATTCCGGTCAACGTGTTCACCGGCGTGTTCGCGCTGGCCCGCACCGTGGGCTGGATCGCCCAGCTCAACGAAATGATCAGCGACCCCGAGTACAAGATCGGCCGCCCGCGCCAGCTGTTCACCGGCAACGTGCGCCGCGACGTTCCGGCAGCCGGCAAACGCTGACCCCGGCGGCTGGCAGCGGGATGGCATCGTCCCGCTGCGCCGCCCCGAGCCCACGGCCACGGCCGTGGGCTTTTTCGTTGGCGCCAGCCGCCGCCGTCGCGGCCGGCGCCACAAAAACTTAAAATCACGCTTTTGCCCCGTTTTGCAGCCCCTGGCCGGCTGCCCCGTCTGCTCTTTTTTTCGCCCATGTCTGACAACCAAGCCACCCCGGCGGCCGCAGCGGCCGCGCCCTCCATCGACGACAACCAGCTCATCGCCGAGCGGCGCGAAAAACTCAAGGCCTTGCGCACCGCCCAGGCCGAGGGCAAGGGCGTGGCCTTCCCCAACGACTTCAAGCCCGCCGACCGTGCGGCCGCCCTGCTGGCCGCCCACGACGCCACCGAGCCCGAGGCGCTCGAAGCCGCCAACGTGGCCGTGAGCGTGGCCGGCCGCATGATGCTCAAGCGTGTGATGGGCAAGGCGAGCTTCGCCACCGTGCAGGACGCCACCAGCCGTATCCAGCTCTACGTCACGCGGGATGCGGTCGGCGAAGACGTCTACGCCGACTTCAAGCGCTGGGACCTGGGCGACATCGTGGGCGCCGAAGGCACGCTGATGAAGACCAAGACCGGCGAGCTGTCGATCAAGGTCACCACGCTGCGCCTGCTCACCAAGAGCCTGCGCCCGCTGCCCGACAAGTTCCACGGCATGGCCGACCAGGAGCAGAAGTACCGCCAGCGCTACGTCGACCTGATCACCGACGAGTCGGCCCGCGTGCGTTTCACCGCGCGCAGCAAGGCCGTGAGCGCGCTGCGCGAGTTCATGGTGGCCAACGACTTCCTCGAAGTCGAAACGCCCATGCTGCACCCGATTCCCGGCGGCGCCAACGCCAAGCCCTTCAAGACGCACCACAACGCGCTCGACCAGGAAATGTTCCTGCGCATCGCGCCCGAGCTGTACTTGAAGCGCCTGATCGTCGGCGGCTTCGAGCGTGTGTTCGAGATCAACCGGAGCTACCGCAACGAGGGCATCTCGGTGCGGCACAACCCCGAGTTCACGATGATGGAGTTCTACGCGGCCTACTGGAACTACCGCGACCTGATGGACTTCACCGAAAAGCTGATCCGCACCATCGCCGACAAGGCCGTGGGCACGCAACAGCTCAGCTACCAGGGCAAGCCGGTCGACCTGACCCAGCCCTTCGAGCGCCTGACGATCCGCGAAGCGATCCTGAAGTACACCGACGCCGGTGATGGCGTCGACGACAGCGCCTGGCTCGTCAACGCCCTGCGCAAGCTGGGCCTGAGCGAAGAGAAGGACAAGCTCTCGCAGCGCAGCCTGGCCAGCCTGCAGGTGCTGTATTTCGAGGAAACCGTCGAAGAAAAGCTCTGGCAGCCGACCTTCATCATGGAGCACCCGACCGAGATCTCGCCGCTGGCCCGCGCCAACGACGAGCGCCCCGAAGTCACCGAGCGCTTCGAGCTCTACATCACCGGCCGCGAATTCGGCAACGGCTTCAGCGAACTGAACGACGCCGAAGACCAGGCCGCGCGTTTCAACGCGCAGGTGGCGGCCAAGGACAGTGGCGATGACGAAGCCATGTTCTACGACCACGACTTCGTGCGCGCGCTGGAATACGGCATGCCGCCCACCGGCGGCTGCGGCATCGGCATCGACCGCCTCATGATGCTGCTGACCGACTCGCCCAGCATCCGCGACGTCATTCTTTTCCCCGCCCTGCGCCGCGAGGCTTGAGCCTTCCCCACCCGCAAGCCACCCCGCTGCTGGCGGGGTGGCTTTTTTGTCTCTGCTTCCTGCCATGACCGACCTGACCCTGGGCATCGACTTCGGTACCTCCAACTCCGCCATGGCCGCCACCGATGGCAACGGCCGCGCGCAGCTCATCCGGCTCGAAGGCGACGCCACCGCCATGCCCACCGCCCTCTTCTTCAATGAAGAAGAGCGCCGCACGCACTATGGCCGCGACGCCGTCGGCCAGTACCTGAGCGGCACCGAAGGCCGCCTCATGCGCTCGCTCAAAAGCCTGCTGGGCAGCCCGCTGCTGCAGGAAAAAACGGCCGTCAACGGCGAAGCCGTGAGCTTTCAGGACATCATCAGCCGCTTCCTGGCCGAGCTGGTGCGGCGCGCCGAAGTCCAGCTCGGGCGCCGCCCGACCCGGCTGATGCTGGGCCGCCCCGTGCATTTCGTCGACGACGACCCCACGCGCGACCAGCAGGCCGAGGCCGCGCTGCGCGCCGCCGCACGCGCGGCCGGCTATGCCGATGACGCCATCCGCTTCCAGCTCGAACCGATTGCCGCGGCCTTCGACTACGAACGCCGCATCGACCGCGAAACCCTGGTGCTGATCGTCGACATCGGCGGCGGCACCTCGGACTTCACCGTCGTGCGCCTGGGGCCGGACCGCATGGCACAGGCCGACCGCGCCAGCGACATCCTGGCCACCAGCGGCGTGCACCTGGGCGGCACCGACTTCGACCAGCGCCTGGCGCTGCAGCAGGTCATGCCGCACCTGGGCCTGCGCCACGTCGGCCCCAGCGGGCGCGAAGTGCCCAGCCCGCTCTTCCTGGACCTGGCGACCTGGCACCTGATCAACTGGCTCTACAGCCCCAAGGTGCTGCACCAGGCCCAGGGCCTGCGCGCCGTGGAAAACGCCAAGATCGGCGTTTCCAGCAGCCAGGCCGACGCCGCCATCGACCTGACCTCGATCGAGCGTGACTGGCAGCCGCCGCTGTCCCCCGAAGCGCTGCGCGACGACCTGCAGGCCCAGTTGCGGCTGATCAGCGCCAGCGCGCAGGAATGCGTGCGCCGCGCGGGCCTGGCGCCCAGCCAGATCGACGCGCTCTACCTGACGGGCGGTTCGTCGGCCCTCAAGCCGCTGCAGCAGGCGCTACGTGCCGACTTCCCGGGTGTGGCGATGGTCGAGGGCGACTTCTTCGGCGGCGTGGCCAGCGGCCTGGCCTACGCCACCGCTCAATAATCGAGCCCACGCCATGAACCCGATCGCCGCCTACCCGCCCGACCTGCAGGCCCGCGCCATGCGCCTGCTGGACGACGGCCGGCTCGGGCCCTGGCTGCTTGAACGTTACCCGCAGGGCGCGCACCAGATGCGCACCGACGGCGCCCTCTACGACTACGTGCAGGCGCTCAAGAGCGACCACCTGCGCCATGCGCCGCCGATCCAGAAGGTCGCCTACGACAACAAGATGCGCGTGCTCGAACACGCGCTGGGCATGCACACGCGGCAATCGCGCATCCAGGGCAACAAGCTCAAGGCCAAACGCGACATCCGCATCGCCAGCCTGTTCCGCGACGTGCCCGAGGCCTTTCTGCGCATGATCGTCGTGCACGAGCTGGCCCACGTGAAGGAATCCGACCACGGCAAGGCCTTCTACGCGCTGTGCTGCCACATGGCGCCCGACTACCACCAGCTTGAATTCGACCTGCGGCTGTACCTGCTGCACTGCAGCCGCCACGGCGCGCTCGACTGGAACGCCGCGCCAGCCGCAGACTGAAAGCTTACGGCAGCAGCGCCACGACGCGCGGGTCGCGGTGAAAGGCGCGGTCGCCGATGACCGAGCTTTCGCCGTAATCCAGATCCAGCACCGGCGCAAAGCTGAAGTCCACGCCGCAGGCGCGCAACTCGGCGCCCAGCACGTAACCCAGCGCCGTGGCGGCGTTGGTCGCCTCCAGCGGCTGCGTCATCCACAGCTCGCCCAGGCGGCGCATGGGCGGCAGGTGGGTGTAGCCGTCGGTGCGGAACCGCTGCACGCGGCCGCCCTCGTGGTCCACGCAGATCAGCAGGTCGGGCCGCACAGCCTTGATCTCGGCATTGAGCGCCGTGAGCTGCGCGCGGTCGCGCCAGTTGCGCGCGAAGTGGATCACGCCGCCCACCAGCGGGTGCGCCAGGCGGCGGCGGTCGGCCTCGGTCAGTTCGTGGCCGGCCACGTCGATGATCAGCGGGGCATGCGCAAAGCCGTCGATCTCGTCGAACGGATCGGGCTGGGCAATGGGGACGCGGCGGGTGGCGCTCATGGCATCTCGCAGGCAGAAGGCAGAGAAGAAAAACTCAGGCCGACGGCGTGGCGGCCGGCGGATGGCGGTACTCGACCACGACAAAACTCGCGGCGTAGTCGGACTCGTCGGTCACGGTGACATGCGCGACCAGGCCACGCGCCTCGAACCAGTCCTTGAGCGCGCCATGCAGCACGATGACGGGCTGGCCCGAGGGCAGCTTGCCGATCTCGCAGGAGCGCCAGGTCATCGGCATGCGCATGCCCATGCCGACGGCCTTGCTGAAGGCTTCCTTGGCCGAAAAGCGTGTGGCCAGGTAACGCACGCCACGCTCGGGCCAGCGGGCGCGGCGCGCCTGCCAGGTCCGGTACTCGGCCTCGCTCAGGATCTTGTGCACAAAACGTTCGCCGTGCTTCTCCCACGAGGCCCGGATGCGCCGCACGTCGCAGATGTCGGTGCCGATGCCGTAGATCATGGGCGGCCTTGTGTGCGCGCCACCTGCCCCTGGGCGATAGCAGCCAGGTAAGCGTGGATGGTGGCGCCGTAGCCCAGTTCCAACGCATCGGCCACCAGCGCGTGGCCGATCGAAACCTCCGCCAGGCCCGGCACCTGGGCCACGAAAGCCGGCAGGTTGTCGCGGTTGAGGTCATGCCCCGCATTGACGCCCAGTCCGGCGTCCAGCGCGGCCTGCGCGGCGCTGGCAAAACGCGCCAGTTGCGCGGCCTGCTGCGGGGTGCCGAAGGCGGCGGCATAGGGCTCGGTGTAAAGCTCGACGCGGTCGGCGCCGATGGCCCTGGCGTGGGTCATGGCGTCGGCATCGGCGTCCATGAACAGGCTCACCCGCACGCCCAACGCATGGCATTCGTCGATCAGCGGGCGCAGGCGCGGGCCGTCGGCCGGCAGCGACCAGCCGTGGTCGCTGGTGAACTGGCCCTCGCCGTCGGGCACGAAGGTGGCCTGGTGCGGCCGCACGGCGCGCACGAAGTCCATCAGGTTGTGGAAGGGATTGCCTTCGATGTTGAACTCCACCTGCGGCCAGTCCTGCTGGAGCAAGGCATGCAGTTCATGCACGTCGCTGCCCCGGATGTGGCGTGCGTCGGGCCGCGGATGGACGGTGATGCCCTGCGCGCCGGCCTGCAGGCACAGCGTGGCCGCGCGCGTCACGCTGGGAATGCCGAGGTGGCGGGTGTTGCGCAGCAGCGCGACCTTGTTGACGTTGACGGACAGGGCCGTGGTGGGTGCAGGAGCGTTCACGATGACGGGCGGTCTGGGCGCGGGCGGCCGTGCCGGCGTCGCGCCTATAGGTTCTGGAGATCCAGCATCATCTGCCGGATGCGCAGCGTGCTGACGCCGCAATGGTAGTTCAAGAGATGGCGCAATTGCTGCCGCAGCGCAGCGCCGGCCTGGGCGCAGACGGCCTGCAGCGTGGCGGGCGCGGCCGGGTCGTCCGATTCGAGCAGCGTCTGCAGCACCCGCCACTGATGGCCGCTGAGCGCGAGGCGTTCGTCGTCCAGCGCGGGGCGCAGGCCGACCTCGGGCACCAGCAGGTAGGCGGCGTCGGCATCGAGCGCGGCGTGGGTCTGGGTCAGCGTGTCGAGCGCGGGCAGCCAGCCGGCCTCGCGCAGCAGGCGCAGTTCGAAGGCGCGCAGCGCGGGCTGCTTGTCGGCCAGGTCGCGGTCGGCCAGTTGCGCCACGGTGGCCGCGTAGGCGGCGAACAGCACCGGGTGCGGGTCGTCGCGCGCCAGCAGCCGCATCAGCAATTCGTTGAGGTAGTAGCCCGACAACAGCGCGTCACCCACGGGCATGACGTGGCCGCCCAGCCATTCGGCGCCGCGCAGGTTGTGCACCTCGGCCTGCTCGCCGCCCACGCCGTAGTTCACGCGGATGGGCTGCAGCGGCAGCAGCACGGGGCGGAAGTTGGAGGTCGGTTTCTTGGCGCCCTTGGCCACCAGCACCACGCGGCCATGCTCGCGCGTGAAGACGTCGAGGATCAGACTGGATTCGCTCCAGTCGTAGTGGTGCAGGATGAAGGCGTCATCCTGCACCGTGGTGCGGCGGGCAGCCATGCGCGCGGGCCCTGCCGGGGCTTATTCGTAGCCGAAGGAGCGCACGCGTGCCTCGTCGTCGGCCCAGCCCGAGCGCACCTTCACCCACAGCTCCAGGAACACCTTGCAGCCCAGGATCTTTTCCAGCTCCTGCCGCGCTTCGGTGCCGATGCGTTTGAGGCGCTCGCCCTTCTCGCCGATCACCATGGCCTTGTGGCCGTCACGCTCGACCACGATGGTCGCGGCAATGCGCAGGAAGCGGCTGTGCGTCTTGCTCTTGCTTTTTTCCTCGTCGAACTTGTCGATCACCACCGTCGAGGTGTAGGGCAGCTCGTCGCCCGTGAAGCGGAACAGCTTCTCGCGCACGGTTTCCGAGGCCAGAAACTTCTCGCTGCGGTCGGTCAGCTCGTCCTCGCCATACCACCAGGCCTGCTCGGGCAGGTACTTGGCGCAGATGCCGAACAGGCGCTCGACGTCGCCGCGGCTCTTGGCCGACATGGGCACGAACTCGGTGAAGTCGTGGCGCCCCTGCATGTCGCGCAGCCAGGGCGCGATCTCGGCACGCCGGTGCACGCGGTCGAGCTTGTTGGCCACCAGCAGCGCGGGCACGCCCGGCTTGAGCAGCGACAGCACCTTGGCATCGGCCAGCGTGAAGCTGCCGGCCTCGACCACGAACAGCACCAGGTCGACGTCGCCCACCGCGCCCATCACCGTCTTGTTGAGCGACTTGTTGAGCGCCGTGGCATGGCGCGTCTGGAAGCCCGGCGTGTCCACGAAGATGAACTGCGTCTGGCCCAGCGTGCGGATGCCCGTGATGCGGTGGCGCGTGGTCTGCGCCTTGCGCGAGGTGATGCTGATCTTCTGGCCGACCAGCGCGTTGAGCAGCGTGGACTTGCCCACGTTGGGCTTGCCGACGATGGCGATCACGCCACAGCGCACCGGGCCGGCGGCCAGTTCGGCCTCGACGACGCTGGGGGCGGCGGGCGCGTCGTCGGCCAGCTCGTCATCGTCGCCCTCGCCGTCATCTGCGGACAATTCGTCGGCGACGGGTTCGGCGTCGGTGGTTTCCGGCGCGGGCTGGCGCGCCAGGCCGGCCTGGGCCAGCAGCGCCTCCAGCTCGGCCGCGCTCTGG
Organism: Paracidovorax wautersii; assembly: GCA_009912175.1. Lineage (GTDB taxonomy): Bacteria > Pseudomonadota > Gammaproteobacteria > Burkholderiales > Burkholderiaceae_C > Comamonas_F > Comamonas_F wautersii_A. The sequence continues at coordinate 7,518 of WNDQ01000054.1, forward strand.
GTCGAATCAGCAGCGGGCTTGGCGGCTGCCTTGGAGTGTTTGGGAGATCCAGCGGTCATCGCGGGTTGGCTTTCAGAAGGTGTTGCAGCAGAGCGGCGGCGGCGGCTTGTTCGGCGGCGCGGCGCGAAGCGCCTGTGCCGCGCGCGTGCTGGCTCAATTCGTCGACACGGCATTCGACCTCGAAGGTCTGCTGGTGCGCGGCACCCGTGACGGCGGTGACCGCGTAGCTCGGCAAGCGCATCTTGCGGCCTTGCAGCCACTCCTGCAAGGCCGTCTTGGCGTCCTTGCTGGCCGCCTGCATGCGGGGGGTGATCTCGATGCCCTGGTAGAGCCGGCGCACCAGCGCGTCGGCGGCCGCGTAGCCGGCATCCAGGAAGACGGCGCCGATCAGCGCCTCGGTGGCGTCGGCCAGGATGGACGCACGGGTGTGTCCGCCCGAATGGGCCTCGCCCTCGCCCAGGCGCATCATGCCGGGCAGCCCCAGGTCGACGGCCAGCTGGTGCAGGGTTTCCTGCTTGACCAGGTTGGCACGCACGCGCGAGAGGTCGCCCTCGGAGAGCTGCTGCAGGCTTTCGTAGAGCAGGCCCGAGACGGCCAGGTTGAGCACCGAGTCCCCCAGGAACTCCAGGCGCTCGTAGTGGCTGGACGAGAAGCTGCGGTGCGTGAGCGCCTGCTCAAGCAGCTGCGGCTGGGTGAACACGTGCTGCAGGCGCTGCTGCAGGGCGCGCAGTGCGGGACTCAGGGTGTGCGGGGTATGGGGGGATTGTTTGGAACTCACGCTCGTGCCGGAACCTCGCCTCAACGGAAACTGCCGATGCGGCCGGGTTCGCTGAAGTTCATCCAGATGAAGAAGGCGCGGCCGACGATGTTCTCGTCAGGCACGAAGCCCCAGTAGCGCGAATCCTCGGAGTTGTCGCGGTTGTCGCCCATCATGAAGTAGTGGCCGGCCGGCACCTTGCAGACGAAGCCCTGCGCGCTGTAGGTGCACAAGTCCTTCTGCGGGAAGTCGTAGGTGGCCGGCAGCATGGTCGGGCGCGACGGGTCGTTGAGGATGTTGTAGTCCACACCGCCCAGCTTCTCGTGGAACTGCTTCTCGTAGCGCATGCTCTGCTCGTCGAGGAAGTCGGGGGCGGTGGTCTTGGGCACGGGTTGGCCGTTGACCGTGAGCTTCTTGTCGAGATAGGACACGGTGTCGCCCGGCACGCCGACCACCCGCTTGATGTAGTCGAGGTTGGGGTTCATCGGGTAGCGGAACACCATCACGTCGCCACGCGCCACGGGCGTGCCCTCGGTGATCTTTTTGTTGAGCACCGGCAGGCGCAGACCATAGTGGTACTTGTTGACCAGGATCAGGTCGCCGACCAGCAGCGTGGGGATCATCGAGCCCGACGGGATCTTGAACGGCTCGAACAGAAAGGAGCGCAGCACAAAGACCACCAGGATCACGGGGAACAGGCCCGCCGTCCAGTCCAGCCACCAGGGCTGCATGATCAGGCGCGCACGCGCCTTGTCCAGCGGCTCGTCGTCCGGCGCCGGGATGCCCTGGGCGGTGAGCGCGGCCGCACGTTCGGCGCGCTGGGTTTCGAGGCGGTCGGCCGCTGCGCGGCGGCGCGGCAGGAAGTAGAGCTTTTCGGCCACCCAGTACACGCCGGTCACCAGCGTGGCGGCCAGCAGCAGCACCGCAAAATTGCCCTGGATGGCGCCCGAATACCAGCCGCCCGCGTACGCCACAAACAACGCCAGGACGGCGCCGGTCAACCAAGCCATATCAATCTTCCACCTGCAGGATGGCCAGGAATGCCTCTTGTGGCACTTCGACCGAACCGATCTGTTTCATGCGTTTTTTGCCCGCCTTCTGCTTTTCGAGCAGCTTGCGTTTGCGCGAAATGTCGCCGCCATAGCACTTGGCCAGCACGTTCTTGCGCATGGCCTTGATTGTCTCACGCGCGATGATGTTGGCGCCGATGGCCGCCTGGATCGCCACGTCGTACATCTGGCGGCTGATGATCTCGCGCATCTTCGCCACCACGGCGCGGCCGCGGTACTGGCTCTGGCTGCGGTGCACGATGATGGACAGCGCATCGACCTTCTCGCCGTTGAGCAGGATGTCGACCTTGACCACGTCGGAGGCGCGGTACTCCTTGAACTCGTAGTCCATCGAGGCGTAGCCGCGGCTGACCGACTTGAGCTTGTCGAAGAAATCCAGCACGATCTCGCCCAGCGGCATCTCGTAGGTCAGCATGACCTGGCGGCCGTGGTAGGCCATGTTCATCTGCACGCCGCGCTTCTGGTTGGCCAGCGTCATCACCGCGCCCACGTGCTCCTGCGGCATGTACAGGTGCACCGTCACGATCGGCTCACGGACCTCCTGCAGCCGGCCCTGGTCGGGCATCTTGGACGGGTTCTCGACCATGACGACTTCGCCGTCGCCCTTGACCACCTCGTACACCACGCTGGGCGCGGTGGTGATCAGATCCTGGTCGAACTCGCGCTCCAGCCGCTCCTGCACGATCTCCATGTGCAGCAGGCCCAGGAAGCCGCAGCGAAAGCCAAAGCCCAGCGCCTGCGACACCTCGGGTTCGTAGTGCAGCGACGAGTCGTTGAGCTTGAGCTTCTCCAGCGCATCGCGCAGCCCGTCGTACTGGTTGGCCTCGGTCGGGTACAGCCCGGCAAACACCTGCGGCTGGATTTCCTTGAAGCCCGGCAGCGGCTCGGTGGCCGGGCCCAGGTTGTTGGGCAGCTTCTTTTCCAGCGTGATGGTGTCGCCCACCTTGGCCGCCTGCAGCTCCTTGATGCCGGCGATGATGTAGCCCACCTCGCCCGCTTCGAGCGACGGCCGCGACTCATTGGCGGGCGTGAACACGCCCAGGTTGTCGGCGTTGTAGACCGTCTCGGTCGCCATCATCTTGAAACGCTCGCCCCTGGCCAGGCGGCCATCGACCACACGCACCAGCATCACCACGCCGACATAGGTGTCGAACCAGCTGTCGACGATCATGGCGCGCAGCGGCGCATCCGGATTGCCGCGCGGTGCCGGAATCTTGGCGACGATGGCTTCCAGAATGTCGTCGATGCCCATGCCGGTCTTGGCCGAGCAGGGAATGGCGTCGCTGGCGTCGATGCCGATCACGTCCTCGATCTCGGCCTTGGCGTTCTCGGGGTCGGCCTGCGGCAGATCCATCTTGTTGAGCACGGCCGTCACCTCCACACCCAGGTCGAGTGCGGTGTAGCAGTTGGCCACCGTCTGCGCTTCCACGCCCTGCGAGGCGTCGACCACCAGCAGCGCGCCTTCGCAGGCCGACAGCGAACGCGAGACTTCATACGAGAAGTCGACGTGACCGGGCGTGTCGATCAGGTTGAGGTTGTAGACCTGGCCATCCTTGGCCTTGTACTTCAGCGCGGCGGTCTGCGCCTTGATGGTGATGCCGCGCTCCTTCTCGATGTCCATCGAGTCGAGCACCTGGGCCTCCATCTCGCGCTCGGCCAGACCGCCGCAGCGCTGGATCAACCGATCGGCCAGGGTCGATTTGCCGTGGTCGATGTGGGCGATGATGGAGAAATTACGAATGTGATTCATCAAGAACGCAGCGGTAAGAAAGAAAAAGCCAGGCCAGCCGCCCGCATAAAAAAAGCGCGTCAATCTGCGACGCGCCCTGAAACCAACAATCTTTGGCAACTGCGATGGTTGGGACTTCATTGTAGGCAAAACACCTGCAAGTCACACCGCAAGATCGGATCAACGGGCTCGTTGCATCGTCGCAACTCTTCATTAAATCTGGGGGCGATTCCCGACCAGCCTGGCCCGCTCGCTATTCATTTTGCATCGATGTATCTGGAAGTCACAGCAATCCAGTCAACGACGGCGGGCCCGGGCGGCTCGGCATGGAACCGGCCCGGGATTCTACCGAATGCGCCGCCGCCCACTCAGCGGCCGGCCGGCCGGATCACCACGTATTGCGCCCACTCGCCACGGCGCAGCAGCACGTTGACGGGCTTGTTCTTGTCCGCCTTGGCGTAGAGAGCCTCGAAGGACTTGACGTCGGCCACCTGCTGGTTGCCCAGTGTCAGGATCACGTCGCCCTGGCGGATGCCGGCGCGCGCGCCCTGCCCCTGGGCGGCTTCGACCAGCACGCCGCCCTTGACCTTGAGCTCGGTCTTCTCGGCCGCCGTCAGATCGCGCAGGTTCAGCCCCAGCGACTGTACGGCCTGCGTCGGCGGGTTGGTTGGGCGGCGCGAGCCGGCCGCGGCGGTCTGCTCGGGCTCGATCTCCGCGACCGTGATGCCCAGGTCGCGCGTCTGGCCCCGGCGCAGGACCGTCACGGTCGCCTTCTTGCCGGGCGGGGTGTTGCCGACCAGGCGCGGCAGGTCGCTCGGGCGTTCGATGTCGGTGCCGTCGAACTTGACGATGATGTCGCCCGGCTCCAGGCCCGCCTTCTCGGCCGGGGAACCTGCCTCCAGCGAGCGCACCAGCGCGCCGCGCGGGCGTCCCAGGCCCAGCGATTCGGCCACGTCCTTGCTGACCTGGTCGATGCTCACGCCGATGCGCCCACGCGTGACCTTGCCGGTGGCGCGCAACTGGTCGCTCACACGGATGGCCTCGTCGATCGGGATCGAGAACGAGATGCCCATGAAGCCGCCCGAGCGCGAATAGATCTGGCTGTTGATGCCCACCACCTCGCCGCGCATGTTGATGAGCGGGCCGCCCGAGTTGCCCGGGTTGATGGCCACGTCGGTCTGGATGAAGGGCAGATAGTCGCCGGTGTCGCGCTGCTTGGCGCTCACGATGCCGGCGGTGACGGTGTTTTCCAGGCCGAAGGGCGAGCCGATGGCGATCACCCATTCACCGACCTTGAGCTGACCCACGTCGCCGATCTTGACCGCGGGCAGGCCGGTCGTCTCGATCTTGACGACGGCCACGTCGGTGCGTGCATCGGCACCGATGAGCTTGGCCTTGAACTCGCGCTTGTCGGGCAGCGTGACCAGCAGCTCGTCGGCGCCGTCGACCACGTGCGCGTTGGTCATGATGTAACCGTCGGACGTGAGGATGAAGCCCGAGCCCACGCCTGTCGGACGCTCTTCCTGCTGGGGCTGCGGCGAGCCGCGGCGCGGCTGGCTGGGAATCGGCACGCCGAAGAAACGCCGGAAGAACTCCTGCATCTCCTCGTCCATCTGGGGCGCGCCACTGTTGGCGGCCACACGCTCGGTCGCGCGGATGTTGACCACCGTGTCGGCCGTCTGGCTGACCAACTGTGTGAAATCGGGCAGCCCCTGGACCAGCGGCGCCTGCGTCTGCGCCTGGGCCGGCATCCACAGCGCACCGCTGGTGGCCACGATCAGCGCGGCCGACAGCATCACGCTGCGCGTGCGCTTGAGCTTCGAGACAACTTTCATGAATCCACCTCTCCTTGATCGATGTTGCTCACTGCGATACAGGCCGCGCCGCCAAGTTCAATCGAAACCAGGGGTTGCAAGCGGCCGGGCATCGCGTGTATGTCAGGGACTGCGCTGCAGGCCTTCGGCAAAGGCCTGCAGCGTCTGCATCGGCACCTCGCCCACGGCGGTCAACCACCAGTCCTGGATACGACGGGTCAGCACGTGTGTGGCGCCTTGCGACAGTTGCAGTTCGCGCTGGTGGCGCGCGCTGTCGAAGGGCTGCAGGAAGAGCGACACCGAAGCCAGCCCGTCCGAGAATATCCATTGCATGGCGGCCTGCCCCTGCGACTGATCCAGCAGCCGGCGGTAGCAGTTCACCGGCTCGAAGCCCGGCACCGGTTGCGCCATGCGCCAGCCCTCCTGCTCGGGCGTGGTGCGCTGCAGGCTGGACGTCTTGACCTTGTAGGCCTGGAGGTCGTTGCGCTGGCGCAGCATCGCCGCGGCGTCGAGCGCGGGATCGAACGTCAGCTCCGCGAACATCGATTGCTCCAGCACCCGTCCCTGGGCGTCCAGGATCTGCACCTTGACGGGCAGGCCGGACTTCTTTTCGGTCCAGATCTTGTAGCTGTAGCGCCAGGCATCGAGCGGCTGCAGATCCATCTGGTCGGCCGCATGGCCCGCTACCCAGTCCTCGCCGTCCGGCACGATGGCATAAAACCGCGCGAGGCGGCCGGCCGCGCCTTGCAGCAGGTTGGGGAAACTGAGCAGCGGATCGCGCTTTTCACGGACCGCCTGCTGGCTGCGCGGCCACAGCGTCAGCACCTCGTCGGCCTGCCGATAGGTGATGCGGGGCTGGCCGCTGAGCGTCTCGATGCGGTCGAGCGTGCGGCCATGGACGTCGCGTGCGTGCTCGATGCGCGAGGTGCTCACGCGCCCATGCACGGACACGACCACATCGCCCGCATAGCTGTGCCGCTGGGGCGCGCTTTGCAGGCGCGCCAGCCACTGTTCGGCCAGGGCCTGGCGATCGTCGGTGGAAGTGGCGGCGGCAGCGGGTGCGTTGCCCCCCTTGGCAGGCGCTGCGGCCCAGGCGGGCGCCTGGGCACTGAAACACAACAGCCCCGCCAGCAGCAAGGCTCGCCACGGGGGGTGGGGGGAATCAGGCTTCCCGCCAGGCCTTCTCCTGTCTGAATTCATCCCGTCGAGGGGGGTGGTTTCTTCAAATGCAAGGGACATCGGAGCGCATGAACCGGAGCCCGCCGCGGCCTGAAAAGCCGCTGCGCGCCCCGCCAAGAATCAGGCGAAAACGCTCAGGGCGCAGGCTTCATCACCGCATCGCGCACAAAATCCACCGGTGCCTGCAGCACCGATGCATTGCCCTGGCGATGGGCGGCCAGGAACTCGTCCAGGCGCGAATCACGGATCATCACACTGTCGACACCGTCATTGGCCGCCTGCAGCGCGTAGCGCGACGACACGGGCCCGACCGCTTCGCGCTCGACGACGAGGCCGGGCTGCGAGACACGGCGCAAGCCGCCCTGCGGCAGCAGCGCGACCGCCGAGCCACGGGCAGAGGCCAGGCTCACAGCCGCGTCGCCGGAAGCAGCGCCACCGTCCGCCACCGGGCCTTGGACATTGGCCGCACCCGACGGCTGCTGCTGCAGCGCGATTTCCTGGGCGGCCGGCGCGGAGGTGGGCGTCAACGACGACTCGTCGAGCGCAGCCCAGCCAACCACCAGCACGGCCATGACGGTGGCCAGGCCCGCCACCATCTTCCAGCGGTAGACGCGGTCGTTGGCGGCCGTGCGCTCTTGCGGCTTCGGGCCATTGCCGGCCGTGGCCGTGGCGATGGCCGGGAAAGGCACGACCTTGGCGGATGCGGCGTCCGATGCCGATTGCGCTTCGGCTGCCAGCCGCTCGCGGAAGGTCGCCAGAAAGGCCAGTTCGTTGCCCCGGCCGGCCAGCGCCGCGCCACCGCGCAGCACGTCGCCCACGCGCTGGCAATCGGCCCAGTAGGCCAGCAGCGTCTCATCGCGGCCGACCGCCGCCAGGCATGCGCGGCTCGCCTCGGGCGACAGTTCGCCGTCGACCAGCGCCGACAGCCGCTCGCGCGACTGTCCTCGTTTTTGGGCCAGATCCAGTTCCGTACTCATTTCTGCAACCTTTCGCGACCACTCGCTCTTGTTTTTGACCTTGGGCTTGCGCGCCGGGCGAAGCTCACCACCGTTTTCCTGTCTGCCGGTCCAGCAAGGGCTTGACCCGCGCCGAAATGGCCTCGCGCGCCCGGAAAATACGCGAGCGCACCGTCCCGATCGGGCAATTCATCACCTCGGCGATCTCGTCGTAGCTCAGGCCTTCGATCTCGCGCAGGATCACCGCCTGCCGCAACTCCTCGGGCAAGTCCTCGACCGCCGCATTCACGGCCGTCGCGATTTCCTTGGCCTGCAGGGATGCTTCCGGGGTTTCCGAGCTGATTGGTTCGTTTTCGGGACGGGAAGTTTCATCGTCGTCGCTGGCGCCACGCAACGCGCTTTCGACCAGGACCGGATCGCGCTTGAGATCGACCAGCGCCTTCTTGGCCGTGTTGACCGCGATCCGGTAGAGCCAGGTGTAGAACTGGGCATCGCCCCGGAACTGGCCGAGCGCCTTGTAGGCCCGGATGAACGTTTCCTGGGCGATGTCCTCCACCAGATCCACGTCGCGGACCATGCGGCCGATCAGGCGCTGGATGCGGCGCTGGTACTTGATGACCAGCAGCTCGAACGCCCGCTGATCACCGTCCAGCGTGCGGCGCACCAACTCGGTATCGCTATCGGGATCAGTGGGATTCACTGGATTAGCCTCGGTCATTCGACGTGACAGTGCTCTGAAATGAAGAGAATTGAAAAGAGACCGCGGTCAACGATCGGCCATGCCCAGGACGGGCTCCTGGTGTCTGGCGGGGGAATATACCGCACGGCGAAATGCAAGCCATGTGGCCATCGGCATGTCGGCCGGACGCTCGCCCCAGAACCAGCCGCCCTCGGCCTTGCCCAGCGACGACGACGGCTCGCGCTGCCAGCGCAGCAGCACGGCGTCCTGCACGTCCCAGACCGGCTCCAGCGCCACGGACCAGTCATCGCGCCCCGCGGGCGTGCCCGGCGTCAGGTCATCGCCCACGGCCTGCGCGTGCCAGCGCCACTGTTCGCCGGTCCAGAAAAGAACCTCGTGCGGCAAGCTCCGAAGATACGAGCAGACACCCCAGGCAGATAGGGGGAGCACGGCAAAAATCAAGGCGGACCGAGCGGTCCATGAGGACGCCCAGCCAAAAAAGAGCGCGGCCATCAGGCCCAGGGCCCAGGCCAGCCAAAGGCCGCGCCGCAGCCAGCGGCGGCTTCCAAGACGGAGGGCCACCGCGGGTGCGTTATGGCGCTGCAGGGGCGTCAAGCCGACGCTCCCCGTCTTGCCGGGGCCGGGGCAGGCCCTGTGGGCCTGCCGGATGCAGCCTCAGCCCAGGCGCTTGAACACCAGGGTGCCATTGGTGCCGCCAAAACCGAAGTTGTTCTTGACAGCCACATCGATCTTGAGGTCACGCGCAGTGTTGGCAACGTAGTCCAGATCGCACTCGGGATCCTGCTCGAAGATGTTGATCGTCGGCGGGCTCTTCTGGTGATACAGCGCCAGCACCGTGAACACCGACTCGATGCCCCCGGCGCCACCCAGCAGGTGGCCCGTCATGGACTTGGTCGAGTTGACGGCCAGTTTCTTCGCGTGGTCGCCGAATGCGGCCTTGATCGCGTTGGTCTCGTTGACATCGCCCAGCGGCGTGGAGGTGCCGTGCGCGTTGAGGTACTGCACCTGGTCCGGCGTGATCCCCGCGTTGCGCAGCGCCATCGCCATCGAGCGGCGCGGGCCGTCGACGTTGGGGGCGGTCATGTGATAGGCGTCGCCGCTCATGCCAAAACCGGCAAGTTCAGCATAGATCCTGGCGCCGCGGGCCTTGGCGTGTTCGTACTCCTCGAGCACCACCACGCCGCCGCCTTCACCCAGCACGAAACCGTCGCGACCCTTGTCCCACGGGCGCGAAGCCGTCTTGGGATCGTCATTGCGCGTCGACAGTGCACGCGCGGCCGCAAAGCCACCCACGCCCAGCGGCGAGACGGTGGACTCGGCGCCCCCGGCGACCATCACGTCGGCGTCGCCATACTCGATCATGCGCGCGGACGTGCCGATGGCATGCAGGCCGGTGGTGCACGCCGTCACCACGGCGATGTTCGGGCCCTTGAAGCCGTAGCGGATCGAGACGTGGCCCGAGATCATGTTGATGATCGAGGCCGGCACGAAGAACGGCGAGATGCGGCGCGGGCCACGGCTGGCGTATTCGCCATGCGTGGCCTCGATCATCGGCAGACCGCCGATGCCCGAGCCGATGTTCACGCCGATGCGCTCGGCCTCCTCGAGGCTGAGCGCATCGCCCGTCTTGAGACCCGCATCCTCCACCGCCTGCACGGCAGCCGCATAGCCGAAGTGGATGAAGCGGTCCATGTGACGCGCTTCCTTCTCGGGCATGTACTGCGAGATGTCGAAATCCTTGACCTGGCCGGCAAAGCGGCAGGCAAATGCCGACGCATCGAAGGAAGTGATCTGATCCACACCGGACTGGCCGGCCAGCAGCTGGTTCCACGCTGCATCAGCCGTGTTGCCCACGGGGCTGATACAACCCAGGCCAGTGACGACTACACGACGTCTGGACATAGCTCGCTCGCTTGAAATTCAATGTTGGACAGCCCCGCCGGACACGCTCGCTGCGCAATGCAGACCGCATGCCGACAATGAAGGCGGGACTGAGAAAAGAGGGGGACGAGGAAGGCCGCCACGGGGGCTGCTCGACTGCAAAATGCAGCCCCTGCTGCCACGGCATGCGCCGGGCGTCGGGACGGTTCCTGCGGAGCCGCGGCAAGGAAAGCCGCACTCCTGGGCCTGGCGGACAGCGGCGCAGGATCCTGCATGAGACCTCGACATGGGGAGGTGGGATCGTGCCAGCGCGCCCCGGACCAGGCGGGGGCCTTCTTAGGCCTTCTGGTGAGCCACTGCGTAGTCAATGGCGTTTTGCACCGTGGTGATCTTCTCGGCGTCTTCGTCCGGGATCTCGATGCCGAACTCGTCTTCGAGAGCCATCACCAGTTCCACCGTGTCCAGGGAGTCGGCGCCCAGATCGGCCACAAAGGCCTTTTCGTTGGTCACTTGGGACTCTTCAACGCCGAGTTGTTCGGCAATGATCTTCTTGACACGTGCTTCGATATCGCTCATGGTTTCCCTCTGGGGGTTGTCTAAACAATCCGTCATTCTAACCGGCCTTGCATGGCGTCTTATCCATGCCTGGCTTCGGTAGGCCGTACGGACATCCGGCCATTCCAAAGACGTGGTCCCCGCCATGGGCTCGACAAGCCGGCAGGCACCCCGCGCTTTCAGATCATGTACATGCCGCCGTTGACGTGCAGCTCTTGCCCGGTCACATAGCCGGCCTCGGGGCTGGCCAGGTACTTCACCGCATGCGCGATGTCGGCGGGCTTGCCGAGCTGGCCCAGCGGAATCTGGCCCAGCAGCGCCTTGTGCTGCTCTTCGGGCAGCACGGCCGTCATGTCGGTGGCGATGAAACCGGGCGCCACACAGTTGACGGTGATGCCGCGGCTGCCCAGTTCGCGCGCCAGGGCCCGCGTGAGGCCCGCCACGCCCGCCTTGGCGGCCGCGTAGTTGGCCTGCCCCGGATTGCCGGAGGCGCCCACCACGCTGGTGATGCTGATGATGCGGCCGTAGCGCTGCTTCATCATCGGGCGGATGACGGCGCGGCTCAGGCGGAAGATGGCCTTGAGGTTGGTGTCGAGCACCGCGTCCCAGTCGTCGTCCTTCATGCGCATGGCCAGCGTGTCGCGCGTGATGCCCGCGTTGTTGACCAGCACCTGCAGGCCGCCGTGCTGCTTGACGATGGCGTCGATCAGCGCCTCGGACGCCGCGGCGTCGTTGACGTCGAGCGCGCGGCCCTCGCCACCGAAAGCGGCCAGCGCCTCGGTGATCTTCTGGGCGCCGGACTCGGTGGTGGCTGTGCCGATCACCTTGACGCCCTGCGCCGCGAGTTCCTGCGCGATGGCCGCGCCAATGCCGCGCGAGGCGCCCGTCACCAGGGCCACCTGGCCCGCAAATTTCACTTCAGACATGTTGGGTTTGCTCAGGAAAACCGATCAAGAAAAGAAAAAAGGCCACCGCTGTTTCAGCTCAGCAGCGCCTGGACCTCGGCCACGGTGGCCGGGTCGTAGACTGCGGCGCCCGTCAGTTCCGGGGCGATGCGTTTGGTCATGCCCGTGAGCACCTTGCCCGGGCCGCATTCGACGATGTGGGTGACACCGCGCGTCTTGAAGGTGTGCACGGTCTCGACCCAGCGCACCGGCCCGAAGGCCTGGCGGTAGAGCGCATCGCGGATGGCCTCGGGCTCGGACTGCGCGGCCACGTCGATGTTGTTGAGCAGCGTGATGGCGGGCGTCTGCAGCGGCGTGGCGGCCAGCTTTTCCTTGAGCCGCTCGGCCGCGGGCCGCATCAGACTCGAATGGAAGGGCGCGGACACCGGCAGCGACAGCGCGCGCTTGGCGCCCGCCTTCTTGAGCGCCTCGCACGCGGCTTCGACCGCCGCCTTGCTGCCGGCGATCACGGTCTGCGACGGGTCGTTGAAATTCACCGCCTCGACCACTTCGCCACTGCCATCGCCAAACGAGGCGCTCACCCGCTCGCAGGTGTCGATCACCACGCCGGCAGGCAGACCCAGCACGGCGGCCATGCCGCCCGTGCCCACCGGCACGGCCTCTTGCATGGCCTGGGCACGGAAACGCACCAGCGGTGCGGCGTCGGCCAGCGCCAGCGCGCCCGCCGCCACCAGGGCCGAGTACTCACCCAGCGAATGGCCCGCCACCAGCGCGGGCGTGGCACCGCCCTCGGCCTGCCACACGCGCCAGGCGGCTACACCGGCCACCAGCATCACGGGCTGGGTGTTGGTGGTCAGCGCCAGCGTTTCCTTGGGACCTTCCTGGATCAGCCGGCCGATGTCCTCGCCCAGCGCATCGGACGCCTCCTGCACGGTGGCACGCACGGCGGGGTAGTCGCCCCACGCGTCGAGCATGCCGACAGACTGCGACCCCTGGCCAGGAAAAACGAAAGCGAACGTGGCATCCATGAATTCAGCGTGTGATTGAGTGAAACGGAGAAACAGACAGGCGCGGCGCCTGGATCGTCCAGGGGGCGCCCGGAAATGCGTTACAGATCCAGGAGCACGGCGCCCCAGGTGAAGCCCCCGCCCACCCCTTCGAGCATGAGCGTTTCGCCAAGCTTGATCTTGCCATCGCGAATGCCCGCGTCAAGCGCCAGCGGAATCGAGGCGGCCGAGGTATTGCCGTGCTCGCCCACGGTCACGATGACCTTGTCCATGGGCAGGCGCAGCTTGCGCGCGGTCATCTGCATGATGCGGATGTTGGCCTGGTGCGGGATGAGCCAGTCGATGTCGGCCTCAGTGCGGCCCGCCTTGGCCAGCACCTTGCGGGCCGCGTCCTCGAGCACGCCGACGGCCAGCTTGAAGACGGCCTGGCCGTCCATCTTGAGCATGGCATCGCCCAGAACCTGGCCGCCCGAGACATTGCCGGGCACGCACAGGATGCCCACGTGGCGGCCGTCGGCGTGCAGGTCGCTCGCCAGGATGCCGGGCCGATCCGAGGCCTCCAGCACCACGGCACCGGCGCCGTCGCCGAACAGCACGCAGGTGGTGCGATCCTTGAAGTCCAGCAGGCGCGAGAACACTTCCGCGCCAATGACCAGCGCGCGCGATGCGGCGCCGCTCTGGATCATGGCGTCGGCCACCGTCAGCGCGTAGACGAAGCCGCTGCACACGGCCTGCACGTCGAACGCCGCACAGCCAGCGATGCCGAGCTTGTTCTGGAGGATGGCCGCGGTCGAGGGGAACACCATGTCGGGCGTGGAAGTCGCCACGATGATGAGATCGATGTCCTGGGCCTGCAGGCCCGCAGCCTCCAACGCACGGCGCGAGGCCTGCAGGGCCAAGTCGCTGCTGGCGACATCGGGCGCGGCGAAGTGGCGCGCATGGATGCCGGTGCGCTCGACGATCCACTGGTCCGAGGTCTCGATGCCATCCAGGGCCAGTCGGGCCGCCAGTTCGTCGTTGCTGATGCGCTGGGGCGGCAGATAGCTGCCGGTGCCGGTGATGCGGGAATAACGTCTCGTCATAGCTGATGCGAATAACTCGCCGGCGCCTGCCGCGCCTCATTCCGTGTCGGGACGGCAGCCGGACCGGGCCGGGATTGCCGCCTAGGCCGCCGAGGAATGGAGCGCAGGCGCATCCGGCTTTTGTTGTAGTGACTCCGCGTCGGCCGGCAGCAACAGCGGCGCGGCCTTGGCGATGCGGGCCTGGACCCGCTGGAGTAATTGGTTTCGAGCGGCATCATACGCGCGCTGCAGTGCGTGCTCAAAAGCCAGCGCGTCGGCCGAACCATGGCTCTTGAACACCAGGCCGCGCAGGCCCAGCAGCGCCGCGCCGTTGTAGCGACGGTGATCAACGCGACGCTTGAAAGCAGATAACACCGGATAGGCCACGATTGCAGCCATTTTGGTGAAGATGTTGCGGGAAAACTCCTGCCTGAGGATTTGCCCGATCATCGAGGCCAAACCCTCGGTGGTCTTGAGCGCGACGTTGCCGACAAAGCCGTCGCACACCACGATGTCCGAGGTGCCCTTGAAAATGTCGTTCCCTTCGACATTGCCATAGAAATTGATCGCCCCGGTCTCGGCCGCCGCACGCAGCAGCTCGCCCGCCCGCTTGATCTCTTCGCTGCCCTTGATGGCTTCGGAGCCGATGTTGAGCAAACCGACCGTGGGCTGGGCCTTGTCCTTGAGCACCGAGTCGAGGGCCGCGCCCATGACGCCGAACTGCAACAAGTGTTCGGCCGTGCAATCCACGTTCGCACCCAGGTCGAGCACGGTGGTGGCCTCGCCTTTGCTGTTGGGCAGCGGATAGGCGATGGCCGGGCGATCGATGCCGTCGAGCGTCTTGAGCACAAAACGGGAAATCGCCATCAGCGCGCCCGTGTTGCCTGCCGAGACGGCCGCATCGGCCTTGCCGCCCTTGACCTGCAGGATGGCCACGCGCATCGACGAATCCTTCTTGCGGCGCAGCGCCAGCTCCACCGGATCGTCCATCGCAACCACCTCGGTCGCGATCACATGCTCGGCGCGCGGGTGCTCGAAGCCAGCCAGCGCCTGCGCCTGGCCGACCAGCAGCAGGCGGGCATCGGGATGGGTATCCAGAAAATGGCGGCAGGCCACCAGGGTGACTTGGGGACCGCGGTCGCCCCCCATGCAATCAACGGCGATGGTGGTGGTCATTGGAAATACAGACGGCGTCATGCGGCAGATGGCAGGCCCGGCCTGCCGCGCCCTCTTCATGGAGAACGACGGCAAGACGCATCGGCGCCTCCATCAAAAAAGGCCTGGCGCCACACATGCCGTGCAGCGGCAGGCCTCTAGAGGATGCCATGCAGCACTGGGTCTGCACGCTTCACTCTGGGAATCAGGCTTCGTTGGCGTCAGCCTTGGTCTTCAGGACCTTGCGGCCACGGTAGAAGCCGTTGGGGCTGATGTGGTGACGCAGGTGCACTTCACCAGTGGTGGGTTCCACGGCGATGCCGGGCACGGTCAGCGCGTTGTGCGAACGGTGCATACCGCGCTTGGAAGGGGACTTTTTGTTTTGCTGGACGGCCATGTTCCGCTCCTGAACTGTCGATCTGTGAAAGAGGTGGGTGTTCGGTGCACGACAGGTATGGCTGCGCGCGTGAATCGCGGATTATAGACCAGTGTGCGGCCGCAGCCAAGCCCACCCATTGCTCGCCCCTCATCCGAAGGGCTCGCCACCCGCGTCAGACCGTGGTTGCAACGCTGCAACAAGGCCCAGCACAGGACGGCAACGCGCCCTCACTTCTTTTTCTTGAGAACGTCGAGCGGGGCAAAGGGATTCGGGCGCGAGGCTTCTTCCTGCGCGTCGAAGTCCTCGCTTTGCGCCTGCCAGGGCAGGCTTTGCGGACAGACGTCGTGATTCGGCACGAGCGGCAGGTCCATGAGGATTTCATCCTCGATCAAGCCGTGCAGATCGAACTGGCGGCTGATGACCAGCACATCGTCGTCCGACGCCTCGTCGAGCTCGGCCGCCGTGCGCTCATCGGCAACAAAATGAAAGGCGCGCTCGACATCGACCCGGGACAGCACGGGCTGCAGGCAGCGCTGGCAGATCTGGGGGACATCGGCCTGGACCTGCAGGTCCAGCCAGATTTCATCGGCCGCACCCGCACGCGCCACCGTCCGGCCGTGCGCCGACCACCGCACGGCAGGCAGTTCTGCATCGCCGCCGTCCTGGCCGGGCAGTTCCTGCGCAAGACGCTCGTAGGTCGAGAGCGCGTCGGCACCACGAAGCTCGCCACCGGCCTGGGCAAAGGCGCGGACATCGAGGGCCTGGGGAGAATAGTCTTGGGTCATGCCCGCAAGTTTAGGCGCTGCGGACGCCGGGGCCGCGACAGGCGAGCGGCCGGATAATCGCGCCATGCCCGAAACCATCACCGCCCTCCGCCCCACGGAACGCCCGCTCATCCTGGGTTCGACCTCGCGTTACCGGCGCGAACTGCTCACGCGCCTGCGGCTGCCCTTCGAAACCGCCGCCCCCCAGGTGGACGAGACCCCGCAAGCGGGCGAACTGCCGGTCGATCTGGCGCTGCGCCTGGCGCGCGCCAAGGCCATGGAAGTCGCCCAGCGTTTTCCGCAGGCCGTGGTCATCAGCTCCGACCAGGTTGCCGACCTCGACGGCGAGCCCCTGGGCAAACCCGGCACGCACGAACGCGCGGTCGCCCAGCTCACACGCATGAGCGGACGCACCGTGATCTTCCAGACCGCCGTGAGCGTCGCCTGCCTGGCCACCGGTTTTGAGCAGTTCGACCTGGCCGCCGTCGAAGTCCAGTTCCGCCCGCTCCGGGCCGACGAGATCGAAGCCTACCTGCGCGCCGAACAACCCTATGACTGCGCCGGCAGCGCCAAGAGCGAAGGCCTGGGCATCAGCCTGCTCGACCGCATCGTCAACGACGATCCGACCGCCCTGATCGGCCTGCCCCTCATCCGGACCTGCCGCCTGCTGCGGGCCGCCGGCCTGACACTCGCCTGATTTCCCCCTGTCTTTCTTCTTTGTCTTGCGATGAACCAAGCCACCACCGGCTCACCGACGTCGCGCGGGCGCCTGTACCTGGTCCCCGCGCCGCTGGATTTCGGCTGCCTGCCCTCGCCCGCCACCGACGCACCGGTCGACGTGCTGCCCGACACCACCATGGCCACGGCCGCCGGCCTGCAATACTGGCTGTGCGAAAACGCCAAGACCCTGCGCGCCAGCCTCAAGCGCATCCACGAACGCCATCCGCTGGCCACGCCACTGCAGTCGCTGCACATCACCGAGCTGCCACGCGCCATGCACAAGAAAGGCGACCACGCCGGCAGTGATCTTGCCCCCGTTTCACGGACACCCCTATAAGCGATTAACTATCGCAATAGGAGGTGGACGATGACCAAGAGCAAGGCAGGCAGAAAGGGGCAGGAGTTCAGCCTGGAGTTCAGGCAGCAGGCACTGTTGCGAGCGGCCACAGAAGGGGTAACCACGGTGGCTCGTGATCTGGGGTTGCAGCCTGCCCAGCTGTACAGTTGGCGCGCCCAGGCGCGGCGGCACGACCAGGACGATCAGGCACAACGCTTGGAGTTGGCCGAACATGCACGGCTCAAACGTGAAGTGGCGCGGCTGGAGGAGGAGAACGCTTTC
>WNDQ01000055.1 GCA_009912175.1 Paracidovorax wautersii
TGACCGTGGTAGCCAATACTGCTCGCGCGAGCACCGCGCCCTGTTGGAGCAATACGCTTTGATCGCCAGCATGAGTGCCAGAGGCAACTGCTACGACAACGCAGCAATGGAGAGTTGGAACCACAGTCTGAAGGTCGAGGCCATCCATGGTGAACACCTCGCCACACGGGAGCAGGCCAAGGCTCATGTGTTTGACTACATTGAGGTTGACTACAATCGGATCCGGCTGCACTCGACCCTGGGCTACCTCAGCCCAGAGCAGTACGAGCTGGCCAATGTCGCTTAGATAGGTGTCCGTAAATCAGGGGCAAGATCAAAGATATGGCCGTCCGGATGACGGATGTGCATCTCTCTGACGCCCCACGACTCATCCGTCGGTGGCCAGGTCACTTCGATTCCATTTGCCAGGCAGGTCGTGTGAACAGCGTCTACGTCATCCCCCCAGATGGATAGCCAGACCCCGGCAGTCCGGGAGTAAGCATCTGCGGGATCCTGCCGATGCCCTTGGCCATTGAGGCATATGAATATCTCGCACTCATCTGACCCGACCGCGCCAAAAGTCGGCGGATCGCCCCAATCCCAGCATTTTTCCCAGCCCAGTGTCCGGAACCAGGCAAAGCTTTGCGCCATGTCCGAGACATTGAGAATGGGTGTTATGTGTTTGGCGTGCATGGGGCGCTCCTGCAAGATCCAACTTGGGAATCAACCTGAGCGCGGGAATCACCGATGGGAACCGGGGTCACGTGCCAGCCGGACAGACGGTCGGCGGTGGCAGGCTCGTGGGCTTGATGCGGTGATTGTTACCGCAGACTCTGCGGAGATAAAGCACAGCATTCGCCGCCATGGCGGCATTGGACGACGTGTGAGGCGCGCGTCGAAGCCGAAACCATTGAAAGTGGGCGCCGGAACGAAATACGTATCGTGAGACCAAGAAAAAAGCCCTTGACGATCGTCAAGGGCTTCGTTCATTGGCGGAGAGGGTGGGATTCGAACCCACGGTACGGGGATACCGTACGCCTGATTTCGAGTCAGGTACATTCGACCACTCTGCCACCTCTCCTGTAAGTGTCGTCGTCGTGATCGGACAAGAACGCTAGTATAGCAAGCTTTTTACGCGCTTTCGGCTTGGAGGCGCTCAATTCCGCCCATGAACGGGCGCAGCACTGGCGGCACGGTGATGGAGCCGTCGGCGTTCTGGTAGTTCTCAAGCACGGCGACCAGGGTGCGGCCCACGGCCAGGCCCGAGCCGTTGAGGGTGTGCACCAGTTCGTTCTTGCCTTGCGCGTTCTTGAAGCGGGTCTGCATGCGGCGCGCCTGGAAGGCTTCGCAGTTGGAGACCGAGCTGATTTCGCGGTAGGTGTTCTGCGCGGGCAGCCACACTTCAAGGTCGTAGGTCTTGGTCGCGCCAAAGCCCATGTCGCCCGTGCACAGCGCGACCACGCGGTACGGCAGGCCCAGCTTGCGCAGCACGGCTTCGGCGTGGCCGACCATCTCCTCCAGCGCTTCGTAGCTGCGTTCGGGGTGCACGATCTGCACCATCTCGACCTTGTCGAACTGGTGCTGGCGGATCATGCCGCGCGTGTCGCGGCCGTAGGCGCCGGCCTCGGAGCGAAAACACGGCGTGTGGGCCGTGAGCTTGAGGGGCAGTTGCGATTCGCTCAGCAACTCGCCGCGCACGGTGTTGGTCAGCGACACCTCGGCCGTCGGGATCAAATAGAGCGATTCGCCCTGCCCTTCCTGGCCGCCCTTCTTGACGGCGAACAGGTCTTCCTCGAACTTGGGCAACTGGCCCGTGCCCTGCAGCGTCGCGGTGTTGACGATGTAGGGCGTGTAGTGCTCGGTGTAGCCGTGTTCGTCGGTCTGCACGTTCAGCATGAACTGGGCCAGCGCCCGATGCAGGCGTGCAATGCCACCCTTCATGACGGTGAAGCGCGCGCCGGCCAGCTTGGCGCCGGTTTCGGCGTCGAGACCCAGCGGCGTGCCCAGGTCGACGTGGTCCTTGGCTTCGAAACCCAGCGGCTGCGGATCCTGGCCCTGCGGGCTCCAGCGGCGCACTTCGACGTTGGCCGATTCGTCGGCGCCCAGCGGCACCGATTCGTGCGGCAGGTTGGGCACGGCCAGCAGCAGCGCCTGCAGCTCGGCCTGGATGGTTTCGTTGCGCGCGGCCGAGGATTCGAGTTCGCCCTTGAGCGCTGTGACCTGGGCCAGCAGTTCGTCGGCCGTCTCGCCCTTGCTCTTGCGCTGGCCGACTTCCTTGGACAGACGGTTGCGCGTGGCCTGCAGTTCTTCGCTGCGGGTCTGGATGGTCTTGCGTTCGGCTTCCAGTGACTGGAACCGTTCGACGTCCAAAAAGGCCTGCGGATTCTTGCGGGCCTGCAGACGGGCGACGACGCCGTCGAGGTCTTTTCTCAATAGGGTGATGTCAAGCATGCGCGAGATTCTATCGAGAGCGCGGGGCGCCCGAGCCGGCGCACGCCCCGGCCTGCCCGTGCATCCGCGCGAAGGACTGCCTGGCGACGCATGGCCGGCGCCAAAAACGCGTGATTGCTATTGAAAATCAAGCAAAAGCGGATCGGTCTTCAGGCCAAATCCGGCTTTTCGGGAGGGCTGCGGGCGACGAAACTCGCCGCCCCGTGCAATCCCTGCGAAAATGCGCGCCTATGTTCACCGGCATCATCACCGGCGTGGGGCGTATCGCCGTCGTCCACGACCTGGGTAGCTCTTTCAGTCACGGCAAGCAACTCACCATCGAGACGCCTGCCGGGTATCTCGACGACGTCGCCCTGGGCGACAGCATCGCCATCAACGGCGCGTGCATGACGGTGACGGCCTTCGACGCCGCCGCTGGCCGCTTTCAGGTGGACGTCTCCGCCGAATCACTCGACAAGACCCGCGGGCTGGATCAGCCCGGCACGGTCAACCTCGAAAAAGCCATGCGCGCCAACGACCGGCTGGGCGGCCACATCGTCTCGGGCCACGTCGACGGCATTGGCGAGGTCGCCCGCTTCGAGCAGGTCGGCGAAAGCCACGAGCTGCAGGTGCGCTGCCCGCCCGCGCTGGCCAAGTTCCTGGCCTACAAGGGCTCGATCACCATCAACGGCGTGAGCCTGACCGTCAACGCCGTGCAAGACCTGCCCGATGGCCAGGGCAGCGTGGTGTCGATCAACCTCATCCCGCACACCGTGGAAAACACGGCGCTGGGCCAGCTGGCCGCGGGCAGCCCGGTCAATCTGGAGATCGACACCATCGCGCGCTATGTCGAGCGCATGGTGACCTACACGGCCGCGCACCCGGCCTGAACGCACTGACGTCATGAACGCACCCCACACGCCTTCCATCGCCCACACGGCCGAGCACTCGCCCATCTCGCCCGTTGAGGACATCGTTGCCGAGATCCGCGCCGGGCGCATCGTGATCCTGGTCGACGAGGAAGACCGCGAGAACGAGGGCGACCTCATCATCGCGGCCGACCACGTCACGCCCGAGGCGATCAACTTCATGGCCCGCCACGCACGCGGGCTGATCTGCCTGACGCTCTCGCGCGAGACCTGCGAGCGCCTGCACCTGCCGCCCATGACGCAGCGCAACGGCGCCAAGCACAGCACGGCCTTCACGGTCTCGATCGAGGCGGCCGAAGGCGTGACCACCGGCATCTCCGCGGCCGACCGCGCGCGCACCGTGCAGGCCGCCGTGGCGCCCAACGCGGGGGCCGAGGACCTGGTCCAACCCGGCCACATCTTCCCGCTGCAGGCCGTCGACGGCGGCGTGCTCATGCGCGCCGGCCACACCGAAGCCGGCTCCGACCTGGCCCGCCTGGCCGGCTGCAGCCCCGCCTCGGTGATCTGCGAGGTAATGAACGACGACGGCACCATGGCGCGCCTGCCCGACCTGCAGGTCTTTGCCCACCAGCACGGCCTGAAGATCGGCACCATTGCCGACCTGATCGAATACCGCAGCCGCCACGAATCGCTGATCGAACGCGTGAGCAGCCGCACGCTCGAAACCCGCTGGGGCTCGTTCGTGGTCCACGCCTTCCGCGACCAGCCGGGCCAGGGCCTGCACCTGGCGCTGGTGTTCGGCCACTGGGAGGACGAGGACGTCGTGCCGGTGCGTGTGCACGAGCCGCTGTCGGTGCTCGACGCGCTCGAAGTCAACCGTGCCATGCATTCGTGGAGCCTGGACCGCAGCCTGGCGCACATCGCGCAGCAGGGGCGCGGCGTGGCCGTGCTGCTCAACTGCGGCGAGACGGCTGAGCAACTGCTGGCGCAATTCGAAGGCACGGCCGAAGCGGCGCACGCGCCCGTGCGCGGCCGCATGGACCTGCGCACCTACGGCACCGGCGCCCAGATCCTGCGTGAATGCGGCGTGCGGCGCATGCAACTCATGGGCGCGCCGCGCCGCATGCCCAGCATGGCCGGCTACGGGCTGGAGGTTGTGGGCTACGCCGACAACGAATAACGAATCCGCCCGCCGACCTCATCAACCCTACAAAAATCACAAGGACTCCCCACCATGTTTGGTGCAGACAAAGGCCACGCCAGCACGCTCGACGGCAGCGCGCTGCGTATCGGCATCGTCCAGGCCCGCTTCAACGCCGGCATCACCCAGTCGCTGGCCGATGCCTGCCGCAGCGAACTGATCGCGCTGGGCGTGCAGCCCGACAACATCCAGCTCGTGCAGGTGCCGGGCGCGCTCGAAGTGCCGCTGGCGCTGCAGGTGCTGGCGCGGCGCAAGGCCTATGACGGCCTGGTCGCGCTGGGCTGCATCATCCGCGGCGAGACCTACCACTTCGAGCTGGTCGCCAACGAATCGGGCGCGGGCGTCACGCGCGTGGGGCTGGACCACCACCTGCCGATTGCCAACGCCATCCTCACCACCGAGAACCTGGAGCAGGCCGTGGCCCGCCAGGACGAAAAAGGGCGCGACGCCGCGCGCGTGGTGGTCGAGATGGCGCTGCTCGCCAAGGCCTGAGCCCATGGGCATGCCGCGCACCCGCCCCTGCACCCGCGTCAAAAGCGGGCGCTGGCCAGTTGCGGCGCCCGCCCTTCACTTCCTGCCTGAAGCCCTTGCCGGGCTTCTTCCGTTTTTCAGCGTTTCCCGTTCATGACCGATTCCAAACCCACCTCCGCCCCCGCCGCCCCGAAAAAAACCGTGCCGCTGAGCGCCACCGGCGCGCGCAAGAGCGCGAGCAAACCGCCGCGCAGCCGCGCGCGTGAATTCGCCCTGCAGGCGCTCTACCAGTACCTGGTGAGCGGCAACACCATCGAGTCCATCGACCTGTTCACGCGCGACCTCTCGGGTTTCAGCAAGGCCGACTCGGTCCACTACGACGCACTGGTTCATGGCTGTGCGCACGAAGCCGGCGAGCTTGACGCGCTCATCACGCCGCGCCTGGACCGCCCGCTGGCCGAAATCTCGCCCATCGAACACGCCATCCTGTGGATCGGCGCCTATGAATTCGCGCACTGCCTGGACGTGCCCTACCGCGTCGTCATCAACGAATGCATCGAGCTGGCCAAGGCCTTCGGCGGCACCGACGGCCACAAGTACGTCAACGGCGTGCTCGACAAGCTGGCCCCCGTGCAGCGCCCCCAGGAAGCCGCCGCGAACTGATCGCATGACCGTGTCGTCCACGCCCCTGCCGCGGTTGTCGGCGCGCGCCCAGGCCGTGCAGCCCTTCTATGTGATGGAGATCGCCAAGGAGGCCGCCCGACTGGCCGCCGAGGTCGCCCACACCGACCGGCCCATGGTCTTTCTCAACATCGGCGAGCCCGACTTCACCGCCCCTGCGCCGGTGCAGCACGCCGCGCGCGTGGCCATCGAGCAAGGCCACACCCAGTACACGCAGGCGACCGGCCTGCCGCGCCTGCGCGAGGCCATCAGCCACTGGTATGCACAGCGCTTTGGCGTGCAGGTGGACGCCAGCCGCATCATCGTGACGGCCGGCGCCTCGGCCGCGCTGCAGCTGGCCAGCCTGGCGCTGATCGACGCGGGCGACGAGATCCTGATGCCGGACCCGAGCTACCCCTGCAACCGCCAGTTCGTGCAGGCCGCGGGCGGCGTGGCACGGCTGCTGCCGGCACCGGCCAGCCAGCGTTTTCAGCTGACGGCCGCGCAGGTCGCACAGGCCTGGACACCCGCCACGCGCGGCGTGCTGCTGGCTTCGCCCTCGAACCCCACGGGCACCTCGATCGCGCCGGCCGAACTGGCCGCCATCCATGAGCAGGTGCGCGCCCGCGGCGGCGTCACGCTGGTCGACGAAATCTACCTGGGCTTGTCGCACGACGACGCCTATGGCCAGACCGCGCTGGCGCTTGACGACAACATCATCAGCGTCAACAGCTTCTCCAAATACTTCTGCATGACCGGCTGGCGCCTGGGCTGGCTGGTGGTGCCGCCCGGCCTGGTCGACGTGGTCGAACGTCTGGCCCAGCATCTGTTCATCTGCCCGAGCACGGTGTCGCAACACGCGGCGCTGGCCTGCTTCGAGCCCGAGTCGCTGGCCGAATACGAACGCCGCCGCCAGGCCTTCAAAGCCCGGCGCGACTACTTCATCCCCGAACTGAATCGCCTGGGCCTGACCGTGCCCGTGATGCCCGACGGTGCCTTCTACGCCTATGCCGACAGCACGGCCGCCGCGCACCGGCTGGGCGTGCAAGGCAGCTGGAACCTGGCTTATGAACTGATGCGCCGCGCGCACCTGGTGGTCACGCCCGGGCGCGACTTCGGCCATGCCGATCCCGACCGTTACGTGCGCTTTTCAACGGCCAGCAGCATGGCGCATCTGCAAGAGGCCGTGCGCCGGCTGCAAGAGGTGCTGGCATGACGGCCTCCGCTGCGTTCACCTGGCCCGTGCGCGTGTACTGGGAGGACACGGATGCCGGCGGCATCGTGTTCTACGCCAACTACCTCAAGTTCTTCGAGCGCGCCCGCACCGAGTGGCTGCGCAACTGCGGACTGGCCCAGCAGGCGCTGCGTGAACAGGCCGGCGGCATGTTCGTGGTGACCGGTTGTGAACTGCGCTACCTGCGCCCGGCGCGCCTGGACGACGAGCTGCACATCACCGCCGATCCGGCCGAATCCGGGCGTGCTTCGCTGGTGCTGCGCCAGCAGGCCTTCAAGCGTCTGGCCGACGGCGGCATGGAACTTTTGTGCGAAGGGACTGTCCGCATAGGCTGGGTCGACGCGCAGACGCTGCGCCCCGGCCGGCTGCCCGCGCAGGTGCTTGCCGCGCTGGGACTGCAGCCGTCCGCGACGGCCCCGTAGCCCGGGCATCCCAGGACCCCCTTCACAATCCAAGCAACCTCTTCTTCCTGAATTACCCGAGGACATCCATGAACAACGATATGTCGATCGTGCACCTGGTGCTCAATGCGAGCTGTGTGGTGCAATTCGTGATGCTGCTGCTGATGGTCATCTCGGTGGCCAGCTGGGCCGCCATCTTCCGCAAGCATTTCTCGCTGCGCCGCATCAACGCCGAAAACGACGAGTTCGAGGACGTGTTCTGGTCCGGCACCAGCCTCAACGAGCTCTATGCCAGCTCGGTGCGCCACGCCAACAAGGGCTCGCCCCTTGAACGCATCTTCGCCAGCGGCATGCGCGAATACCAGAAGCTGCGCGAGCGCCGCATCACCGACTCGGGCACGCTGCTCGACGGCTCGCGCCGCGCCATGCGCGCGAGCTTCCAGCGCGAACTCGACGCGGCCGAATCCAGCATGTCCTTTCTGGCGACGGTCGGTTCGGTCTCGCCCTACGTCGGCCTGTTCGGCACCGTCTGGGGCGTGATGCACGCCTTCACCGGCCTGTCCGCGCTGGAGCAGGTCACGCTGGCCAGCGTCGCGCCCGGCATTGCCGAAGCGCTGGTGGCCACCGCCATCGGCCTGTTCGCGGCCATCCCGGCCGTGACGGCCTACAACCGTTTTGCGCGCGACGTCGACCGCATCGCCACGCGCCTGGACTCCTTCATCGAGGAGTTCTCCAATATCCTGCAGCGCAACGTCGGCAGCACCGGCACCACTTCCCCTTCGCAAGGACATTGACATGGCCAGTGTGGGTACGCGCGGCCGCAGGCGCCGCAGCATGAACGAGATCAACATGGTCCCGTTCATCGACGTGATGCTGGTGCTGCTGATCATCTTCATGGTGACGGCGCCGTTGATGACGCCCAGCATGATCAACCTCCCCTCCATGGGCAACGCCGCGCGCCAGCCGGACCGGGTGATCCAGGTCATCGTGCGCAAGGACGAGCAACTGCAGCTCAAGACGCACGACGCGACGCGCGACATCGCGCTCGCGCAGTTGGTCAGCGAGGTCAAGTCGGCCCAGAGCGCGCCCACGGTCGCGCGCAACGGCACCCAGGGCGCCAGCCCCGCTCCGCAGAACGTGGCGGTGGTCATCAGTGCCGACCGCACGGTGCAGTACGAGGCGGTCGTCAAGGTCATGGACACGCTGCAGAAGGCCGGCATCCAGCGCGTCGGCCTGTCGGTCCAGCTCGTCAACAACTGATGACGGGCCTGCTCCAGCCATGAACGCACCGCTCCATCCCCTGCAAAGCCCTGGCGAGCGTCCGCTCTTCGTGCCGCCCGAGCCGCCGGCGCGGCTGCGCTCCATCAGCCTGGCCGTGCTGGCTCACCTGGCCCTGGGCGGCCTGCTGTACTTCGGCACGCACTGGCGGCTGAGCAGCGACCTGCCCTCGTTCGAGGCCGAGGTCTGGTCGCGCGTGCCGCAGGAAGCCGCACCGGCTGCAAGCGCCACGCCGCCACCCGCGCCCCAGCCCGAGCCGGCCGCGGCCCCCGAGCCCCCGCCGCCCCCACCACCGCCCACGCCGGCACCTGAACCGCCGCCCCCGCCGCCTCCCGCGCCAGCACCGACACCGGCCCCCGCGCCCGACATCGCCTTGCAGCGCGAGAAGGAAAAGAAGGCCGAAGCCGAGAAACAGGCCCAGCTGCAGGCGGAGAAAGAACGCCAGCGCAAGCAGCAGCAGGACGAGCAGGTCCGCCAGCAGGCCGAGGCCAAAGCCAAAGCGGATGCCCAGGCCAAGGCGGACGCTCAAGCCAAGGCCGATGCCCAGGCCAAAGCCCAGGCCGACGCAAAAGCCAAGGCCGAAGCCGACGCCAAGGCCAAGGCTGCCGAGGACGACAAACGCAAGCAGGCCGCCGCAGCCAAGGCCGCCGCCGAAAAGCAGGCCAAGGCCCAGGCCGAGCAACAGGAGCGCGACCGCCAGGCCAACATTGCCCGCATGACGGCGCTGGCCGGCGGGTCCGGCGGCAGCGGCTCGCCGACCTCGCGCGGCACAGCGGCCCAGTCGTCCGGCCCGTCGTCGAGCTATGGCGGACGCGTGGCCGCGCGTGTGCGCCCGAACATCATCTACCCCGACGCCATCAGCGGCAATCCGCGCGCCGAGGTTGAAGTTCGCACCTCGCCCGACGGCACCATCCTGGGCAAGCGGCTGATGCAATCGAGCGGCAACCCGGCCTGGGACGACGCCGTGCTGCGCGCCATCGACCGCACCGGCTCGCTGCCGCTCGACGAAGGCAAACCACCGCCATCGCCCCTGGTCATCGGCTTCCGGCCCAACGATTGAGCAGGACGATGGGCGCGCCCGCCCGTCAAGTCGATGTAAAGCGCTGAACTCGCGCGGCCCCTGCCAGTCTGAACCAGGTGGCCGCGCGATGTCGTGCATCAGTCCACCCAGGCCGACCTGACGGCAGCCTGGCCCACGACTTTCAGGGAGCCCGTGATGATCAAGTCCCTCGTCTATCCCTGCCTGCTGGCCTTCTGTCTGGGCGCCTATGCCACCACGGCCAGCGCCGACACAACCAGCACGCCGCTGGCCTCCTCGGTCACCGCGCAGGACAGGTCCAAGCCCCTGGGCTGGCAGGACGCGCCGACGACCACCAGCTCGGTCGACACCCCCGTCTGCAACGACGCCGCCTATGCCAAGCCCGAAGTGCACGGCGTGGTCAGCACGGGCATCGCCACGGGCTCGCACATGGGCACCGTGACTGGCGAGGCCGGCGCCGTCTCTTTGACCAAACGGCTGGGCGACTGCGGCCGGCCGCTGGGCAGTATTGGCGTGTCGGTGGGTGCCGGCCGGATCAACGGCGGCGGCATGCGAGCGCCTGGTTTCTAGAAACGCCAGATGCCTCCCCAGCCTGACGAATAGACATTAAGGCGACAATTTTTCTGTAGGACTGAACCTACAATCAGGGCTTCGCGACAAGGCTTTCTGCACCGAATCCGTGCAGCAGCGCTGTCCTGCTCTGATCCGGCTGTTCATCTCCTTCCGATGTTTTCCGTCCCACGACGCACTTTCACCTGGCTGGCGGCCACTTGCGCCCTGGCCGCGCTTTCAGCCTGCACCACCCTGGCCGACGCCCCAGACCAGAACGGCATCGACGCCGGCCTGGACCTGCGCGATTCGGAACGAGGCGTGGTCATCCGCGCCAACGAAACTATCCTCTTCGACTTCGGCAAGGCCGAACTCAAACCCCAGGCTCGCAGCTACCTCGACAGCGTGGCACGCGTGCTGGCCGGCCGCGCTTCGGGCTACCAGATCATCATCGAAGGCCACACCGACAACGTCGGCAACCGGCGCGCCAACCAGCGCCTGTCGGAAGCACGCGCCGAAGCCGTCGCCAACGACCTGGCCCAGCACGGCATTCCGCCCGCGCGGATGTCGGTCAAGGGCTATGGGGAAACCGCTCCCTTCGCCTCCAACACCACCCCCGCCGGCCGCCAGCAGAATCGGCGTACCGACGTCATCATCAGCGGCGCGACCAAGGCGGATCTCGGGGCGCGGTAACGCGCTGCGGCCGGCGGACTCACGACAGGGTCCGGTCAATTCGACCGCGGTCCATCCCGTGGTACCAGGATCGCGCCCCGGAGCCCGCGCGCCAGTTACGATACGGTGTTATCCCGGCGCCTGCCGCCAGCCGCGCCGCCCGGCTTTGGGCGTTCGCGCCCGCGCGAGCGTGCAGGACACCGGCCATCGCGCCACCGACATCGATATCCAGAACTGAATGAACGCCCCCCAGCAAGACCCATCGCTTGCCGCGCCCGACCTGTCCGCCCACACGCCCATGATGGCGCAGTACCTGCGGCTCAAGGCGGATTTCCCCGACACCCTGCTGTTCTACCGCATGGGGGATTTCTACGAACTGTTCTGGGCTGACGCCGAGAAGGCGGCGCGGCTGCTGGACATCACGCTGACCAAACGCGGCCAGTCGGCCGGCGAGCCGGTGGTGATGGCGGGCGTGCCCTTCCATTCGCTCGAAGGCTATCTGGCGCGCCTGATCAAGATGGGCGAGTCGGTGGCGATCTGCGAACAGATTGGCGATCCGGCCACCAGCAAGGGACCGGTCGAGCGCAAGGTGATGCGGGTGGTGACGCCCGGCACGCTGACCGACACGGAGCTGCTCAGCGACAAACGCGAGAACACGCTGCTGGCGGTCTGCCAGGGGCCGCGCAACCAGGTCGGGCTGGCCTGGCTGGCGCTGACGCAGTCGGAGCTGCAGCTGGCGCAATGCACGCCGGATCAGCTCGACGCCTGGATCGCCCGCGTAGCGCCGTCGGAAGTGCTGTATGGCGCCGACGTGACCGACGCATTCGAGGCGCGCCTGAAGCAGTCCAAGGACGCGCAGGGCTTTTCGCTGACGCCGCGCCCGGCCTGGCAGTTCGATGCCGACCTGGGCGAGCGCAAGCTCAAGGAACAGTTGCAGGCCGCGAGCCTGCAGGCCTGGAGCGCCGACGGCCTGCCTTGCGCGCACGCGGCCGCGGCCGGCCTGCTGGCCTATGCCGAACACACGCAGGGCCGCGCGCTGTCGCACGTCGCAGCCTTGCGTGTGCAGCGCGGGGGCGAGCTGATCGACCTGCCGGTGACCACGCGCCGCAACCTGGAGCTGGTGCAGACGCTGCGCGGCGAGGACGCGCCCACGCTGTTTTCGCTGCTCGACACCTGCAGCACCAGCATGGGCAGCCGGCTGCTGCGCCGCTGGCTGCTCGAACCCCAGCGCGACCGCGCGCAGGCCGGCGCGCGGCTGGACGCCATCGCCGCGCTGCGTGGCAGCGGCGCCGTCGCGCCCTGGCAGACGCTGCGCGCGCAGCTCAAGCACAGCAGCGACGTCGAACGCATCACCGCGCGCATCGCGCTGCGCCAGGTGCGCCCGCGCGAGCTGGTCGCGCTGCGCCAGACGCTGCAGAAAACCCAGTTGCTCAGCCAGACCGCGCAGGGCCTGTCGCCCTACCTGAGCCAGATCGCCCAGGCGCTGGTGGCGCCGCCCGACTGCATCGCGCTGCTGCAGCGCGCGCTGCTGGAAGAGCCCGCCGCACTGGTGCGCGACGGCGGCGTGATCGGCGTGGGCTTCGATGCGCAGCTCGACGAATTGCGCGGCATCCGTGACAACTGCGACGCCTTTCTGCTCGACCTGGAAACGCGCGAGCGCGTACGCACCGGCATTGCCAACCTGCGTGTGCAGTTCAACAAGGTGCACGGCTTCTACATCGAGGTCACGCAGGGCCAGGCCAGCAAGGTGCCCGACGACTACCGCCGCCGCCAGACGCTCAAGAACGCCGAGCGTTTCATCACGCCCGAGCTCAAGGCTTTCGAGGACAAGGCGCTGTCGGCGCAGGAGCGGGCGCTGGCGCGCGAGAAGCTGCTCTACGACGAAGTGCTCGACCAGCTTCAGCCTTATGTGCCGGCCCTGGGCCTGTGCGCGCAGGCGCTGGCTGCGCTCGACGTGCTGGCGACGCTGGCCGAGCGCTCGCTCACGCTGGGCTGGGCCCGGCCCGAATTCGTGGCCGCGCCCTGCATCGACATCCGGCGCGGCCGCCACCCCGTGGTCGAGGCCCGGCTGGCCGAGACCTCCGGCGGCAGCTTCATCGCCAACGACACGGCGCTGTCGGGCAAGCAGCGCATGCAGATCATCACCGGCCCCAACATGGGCGGTAAGTCGACCTATATGCGGCAGGTGGCCATCATCACGCTGCTGGCCTGCGTGGGCAGCTACGTGCCGGCCGACAGTTGCCGGCTTGGTCCCATCGACGCCATCCACACCCGCATCGGCGCGGCCGACGACCTGGCCAATGCGCAGTCGACCTTCATGCTGGAGATGACCGAGGCCGCGCAGATCCTGCATGCCGCCACGCCGCATTCGCTGGTGCTGATGGACGAGATCGGCCGCGGTACCTCGACCTTCGACGGCCTGTCGCTGGCCGCGGGCATTGGCGCGCACCTGCACGACAAGACGCAGGCCTTCACGCTGTTTGCCACGCACTACTTCGAGCTCACCGAGTTCCCGGCCAAGCACCACGGCGCCATCAACGTGCACGTCAGCGCCGTGCAAGGCAGCGGCAAGGGCGCTGGCGACATCGTCTTTCTGCACGAGATCCAGCCCGGGCCGGCCAGCCAGAGCTACGGCATCCAGGTCGCCAAGCTCGCGGGCATGCCCGCCGGCGTCATCACCCACGCCCGCCACACGCTGGCCGCGCTGGAGAGCCACCAGCACGAGGCGCAGGCCCAGGTCGACCTGTTCGCGCCGCCGCCAGCCGCCGCCGAGGCCTTGCCCAGCGCGGTCGAAGCGGCGCTGGCGCGGCTGGACCCCGACGCCATGACGCCGCGCGAGGCGCTCGACGCGCTCTACAGCCTCAAAGTCGTCGCACAATCGCACTGACCCGCCCGGCCGGCCCCATCCTTGCTAGCTTGACGGGCATGCCGCGCCTTCCCTCGATCACCAAGGTGTTCTTCCCATGACTTATTGCGTCGCCATCAAGCTCAACGCGGGCCTGGTTTTTCTGTCCGACTCCCGCACCAACGCCGGGCTCGATCAGGTCAGTACCTTCCGCAAGATGATCGTCTACGAAAAGCCGGGCGATCGCTTCATGGTGCTGCTGTCGGCGGGCAACCTGTCGATCTCGCAGTCGGTGCGCGAGCTGCTGCAGGTCGAGCAGGTGCGCCACCACCTCGACGAGGACGCGCCGCCCATCACCATCTGGAACGCCACCAGCATGTTCGATGCCGCGCGTGTGCTGGGCTCGACCGTGCGCCGCGTCTATGACCGCGACGCCGCCGCGCTCAAGCGCTCGGGGGTGGACTTCACCGCCTCCTTTGTCCTGGGCGGCCAGATCAAGGGCGAGAAGATGCGGCTGTTCCAGGTCTATTCGGCCGGCAACTTCATCGAGGCCACAGCCGAGACGCCCTACTTCCAGATCGGCGAATCCAAGTACGGCAAGCCCGTGCTCGACCGCGTGCTCCAGCCCGACACACCGCTGGACGAGGCCACCAAGTGCGCGCTGGTGTCCATGGACTCCACACTCAAGTCCAACCTGTCGGTGGGCCTGCCGCTGGACCTGGCCATCTACTCGGCCGACCAGCTGCAGAGCGACCAGGTGGTCTGCATCGACGAAAGCAACCCCTACTTCCGCATGCTGCACGGCAGTTGGGGCGACAAGCTGCGCCAGGCCTTCGACAGCATCGAGAACCCCGACTGGAGCCGTACCGAGCACGACCCGCTGAAAACGCCGGGCCATGGCCCCAAGCCGCTGAGCAAGATCGCCAAGCCCAGCGACAAGCTCATTTGAGCCCTCCCGGCCAGCGCGGCCGGCGGTCAATTTCAGGCATTTTGTCCTTTTTGGCTAATTTAGCCATAATGGAGTCCAGGGTTGCCCGGCGCTGACGCCGGCGCGACCGCTGCCTGGAGGCTACTCATGACGCTCGCTGCCGTTTCCGCCCGTGCTCCGGCCCGCACTGCGGGTCTTGCTGCCGCCTCGGCGCCCAGCCTGGCCGAATTGCCGCGCCACAACGCCTCGCACGTCAAGAACAAGTGGGGCGAGGTCGTGCGCCAGGTCCACCAAAGCGGCAGCGTGGCCATCACCAACCACGCCGCCATCGAGATGGTGCTGCTCGACGCCGCCACCTACCAGCGCCTGACGGACGACCTGCAAGCCCTGCGCGCCGAGCGCGAGCAAGCCGTGCTCGACGCCCTGTCGGCCCGTTTCGACGAACGCCTGGCCCAGTTGCAGCAACCGGACGCGGCCGACCGCCTCGATGCCCTGTTCGCCGCGCAAGGTGCCATCGACCAGCCGCCGCACGCGGGCGAGACGTTCTGACCCCGCTCATCACACCGACCACGCTCGCGCCTTGAGCCGACGCCCCTTCATCCTCGTGCTGGCCGGCGTCAACGGCGCTGGCAAAAGCTCGGTCGCCGGCGCCATGCTGGCCGAACACGGCCTGCCCTGGTTCAACCCCGACAGCTACGCGCGCGAATTGATGGCCGCGCTGCGCCTGAGTGCCGAAGAGGCCAATGGCCGCGCCTGGCAGCACGGTTTCGACCAGTTGCGTGCCGCGCTCGCCACGGGGCGCAACTACGCCTTCGAGACCACGCTGGGCGGCCACTCCATCGCCAGTTTGCTGGCCGACGCCAGCCGCACGCACGACGTGCAGATGCTGTTCTGCGGCCTGGCCAGCCCCGAGCTGCACATCGCGCGTGTGCACCAGCGGGTGGCGCGCGGCGGCCACGCCATCCCCGAGCACAAGATCCGCGAACGCTGGGTTGCGTCGCGCGCCAACCTGGTCCACCTGCTGCCCACGCTGGCCCGCCTGCAGGTCTTCGACAACAGCGCCCCGGCCGCACTGGGCCAGCCCATTCCCGCGCCGCGCCTGCTGCTGGAGATGGCGGCCCGGCGCGTGCTGGCGCCCCAGGCCGACGACAGCGCCGCGCTGGCAGCCCTGCCGGCCTGGGTCCGCCCCATCGTCGAAGCCGCCTACCGCCTCGGTTGAACACCCGCCGCGGGCCTTGCGGCCCTGGATCGGGCGCGCCGTTTCTCCGCCTTCGCCTGGCGACGACAGCCAAGTTTTTGAAATTGCTTTATCATTTAAACGATTTTGCAATCTCATTTGCGTTTTTCGTTTGCCATGCCGTCCCCGTCCGCCCGTCCCGCCACCCGCCAAGAACCGCCACCCCGCGCCATTCCGCCCAGCCTGTTGCGCTGGCCGGCCTGGGCCCGCGTTGCCTGCGCGCTGGCGCTGGCCGCTCTGCTGTGGCTGGCTACGGCCTGGGCTTTGTTGCCATGATCGCTACGCCCGTGCCTCATCCCCTGCCGCTTCGGCAAGCTTCCAGTCTTTCCGGTCACTGCGGCGACCTGCCTGCGGCCGCCCTTCCCTTGCTCTCGCTTGAAGACCTGGCCATCGGCCACCGGCGCTCGGACTGTGTGCAGCGCGGCCTGTCGGGGCAGTTCGACGCCGGTTCGCTGACCGCCATCGTCGGCGCCAACGGCAGCGGCAAGTCCACCCTGCTCAAGACCCTGGTCGGCCAGCTCCCCGCGCTCGAAGGCCAGGTCCATTGCCGCGTGGCGCGGGCGGACATCGGCTACCTGCCGCAGCTCGACGAAATCGATCGTCGTTTTCCCATGACGGTGTGCGACTTCGTCGCGCTGGGCCATTGGCGGCGGGCGAGCTGGTGGCGCTCGCTGCGGCGCGCGCCCTGGCAGGCGCTGACGCTTGACGCCATCCACGCCGTGGGCCTGCGCGGCCTGGAGGGGCGCTGGATCGACGAGCTCTCGGGCGGCCAGTTCCAGCGCGTGCGTTTTGCGCGGCTGCTGGTCGAGCAGGCGCCGCTGGTGCTGCTGGACGAGCCGTTCTCGGGCATCGACAGCCAGACCGTCGACGACCTGCTGTGCCTGATCCACCAATGGCACCAGCAGGGCACCACCGTGATCGCGGTGCTGCACGACATGACGCTGGTGCGGCGGCACTTCCCGCGCACGCTGGCGCTGGCGCCGCCACCGGGCGTGGCGGTTTGGGGCGCCACCGACCAAGTGCTGGATCGCCCGCTGCACGGCCTGAAACGCGCCCACGGAGGTCAGCCATGAGCACCGCCGGGCTGCACGACCTGCTGATTCAACCCTTTGCCGACTTCGGCTTCATGCGCCGCGCCATCGTGGGTTGCCTGGCGCTCAGCCTGGGCGCTGGCTCGCTGGGCGTGGTGCTGCGCCTGCGCCGCATGAGCCTGGTGGGCGACGCCATGTCGCACGCGCTGCTGCCCGGCGTGGCGCTGGGCTATCTGTTCTGGGGGCTGTCGCTGCCGGCCATGACGTTGGGCGGCCTGGGTGCGGGCCTGCTGGTCGCGGCCGTCGCAGGCGCCGTCACCCGCCTGACCGGCGAGCACGAGGACGCCAGCTTCGCCGCGTTCTACCTGATCTCGCTGGCGCTGGGCGTGCTGCTGATGTCGCTGCGCGGCTCCAACGTCGACCTGCTCAGCGTGCTGTTCGGCTCGGCGCTGTCGCTCGACGACCCGACGCTGCTGCTGGCCAGTGCCATCGCCACACTGTCGCTGGTGGGGCTGGCCGCGATCTACCGGCCGCTGCTGGTCGAGTGTGTCGACCCCGGTTTTCTGCGGGCGCGCGCCTGGCAGGGCTGGGCCACGCAGGCCCTCTTCCTGCTGCTGCTCGTGCTCAACCTCGTGGGCGGTTTCTACGCGCTGGGCACACTCATGGCCGTGGCCTTCTTGATTCTGCCGGCCGCCACGGCGCGGCTGTGGCTGCGCAGCGTGGCCGGGCAGATGGCCGTTGCCGCCGCTGTCGGCCTGGTCGCCAGCCTCGCGGGGCTGCTGCTGTCCTTTCACCTGGGCACGCCCGCCTCGCCCGCCATCGTGCTCACGGCGGGCGCCCTTTACGCCGCGTCACTGCTCGTCGGCCGCTACGGCAGCCTGCGCGAGCGCCTGCGGCACCACCTGTCGTCGGCCAGCGTGCAGGCGCAGACCCGGTCCGCCTGATCACTCTTTTTCCCGGAGAACCACCATGACTCGTCATTCGATCGAACGCCGCCAGGCCCTGCTGCGCCTGGGCGCCCTGGCCGCCACGGGCGTGCTCGGCAGCACCACGCTGGCCCACGCACAGACCGCCGCGCCGGCTGCCGGCACCCCCTTGCCGGTGGTCGCCAGCTTTTCCATCCTCGCCGACTGGCTGCAACAGGTGGGCGGGCCGCAGTTGGCCGTGACCACGCTGGTGGGCCCGGACGGCGACGCGCACGCCTTCAACCCCAGCGCACAAGATGCCCGCAAACTGCAGGGCGCACGATTGCTGGTGGTCAACGGCCTGGGCTTCGAAGGCTGGCTGGCCCGCCTGGAAAAGGCATCGGGATTCAAGGGCCGGAAAATCGTCGCCAGCCAGGGCGTCAAGGCACGCCACTTCGAAGAGGACGACGACCATGACCACGACCACGCGCACGGCGACCATGGCCACGATCACGGCCCGCTCGACCCGCACGCCTGGCAGGACGTGGCCAACGCCCGCCTGTACGTGCGCAACATCGCCCAGGGCCTGGCACAGGCTGACCCCACCAATGCTGCACGCTACGGCGAACGCGCCGCAGCCTACGACCAGCAACTGCAACAACTCGACGCCGACATCCGCCGCGCCGTGGCCGCCATCCCGCAGGCCCGCCGCCACCTGGTGACGACGCACGACGCTTTTGGCTATTTCGAGCAGGCCTATGGCATCCGCTTCATCGGTGCCCGCGGCCTGTCCAACGAAGCCGAGCCCTCGGCCGCCGACGTCGCCCGCCTGGTCAGCCAGATCCGCGCCGACAAGATTCCCGCTGTCTTCCTGGAAAACATCGGCGACCCGCGCCTGATGGAACAACTCGCCCGGGAAAGCAGCGCCAAGGTCGGCGGTCGCCTGTACTCCGACGCCCTCTCGCCCCCGGGCCAGCCGGGCGCGACCTACGTGGAGATGATGCGCAGCAACCTAAGCGAATTGGTTGCTGCCTTGGGTTGAGGTGGTAGCGCTCCCCGGTCTTCATAACCGTCCGTAGGACGGATCAAGACCGAGGGCACTCCAGTGCGTTGACGGTCTTCCTATTTCTGACCGCTGCACACGCCGGGGGATGCCATTTCAAGCTTCGAAACGGCAACCTTCCCATCGGCTTCTGGAATCAACTCCAACCCCGCCCCACCCACGAATACACCCAACTTGATGTACTGCCTGATGAAATAATTCTTACCGGCATCAGTCAACAATGAAAGATTGTTGGGAGAAAACTCGGACTCTGTGGAAATTGTGTGGCTTTGATTGCCCGCCACTTCCGTGTAGAAAAAAACATCGGGCGCAGTTTCACCAACGCACTTCCCATCCACCCAGACATCTTTCTTGAGAGCTTTACCAACGAAACTGTCTCGATAAATATAAAGCCCAGAATTCCCTGATGTCGGTTGACTGAATTCCTTGGCTTTCTGCGAGGCCTCTTTACTCTCCATTTTCACGGAGGCACAGCCAGTAAACAAGACAGACGCCAAGATAATCAACAAAAACTTCTTCAAAACAGAACCTCCAAAACTTGATTTATAGTAAAAACATTCGCTGCGTTCCTGAGAAATACATGACGAAGCAATCGCTCTCAGAAAAACAGAAGGGTGGGTCACACTCCCTCGCGCATGATATCCTGAAAAAGATTTAACTTTTCGTTACCTTGGTGGCGTACTTCGTCACCGACGGGACAGCATTCCAGCTCAGGCTCATGACATCACAGGCATCGGTAGCAGGCCCTGATAATTGACTCTTCTGCAGGCCCGGTCCCTTACCAGCCCCATTGCCGCACCCCACGGCCTCGCGCTGATTGCGGGATACTCCAAGCTGCTTTGTCCCCTTCTGTCTCTCGTTCTGAAATCCCCCTATGGAATCCATTTCCATCGCCCTGGCGATGATGCTGGCCGCGGTTGCCAGCGGCCTGATCGTGCGCATGCTGCCCGTGCCCATTCCGCTGCCGCTGGTCCAGATCGGGCTGGGTGCGCTGATCGCCGGGGTGTTCAACCACGGCGTGCAGCTTGAGCCCGAGATCTTTTTCCTGCTCTTCCTGCCGCCCTTGCTGTTTCTGGACGGCTGGCGCGTGCCCAAGGAAGGGCTGCTGCGCGACAAGAACTCGATCATCGAGCTGGCCTTTGGCCTGGTGATCTGCACCGTCGTCGGCGTGGGGTTCTTCATTCACTGGATGATTCCGGCCATGCCGCTGGCGGTCGCCTTTGCGCTGGCGGCCATCGTCTCGCCGACCGATCCGGTCGCGGTCTCGGCCATCACCTCGCGTGTGGCCATTCCCAAACGCGT
This sequence comes from Paracidovorax wautersii, assembly GCA_009912175.1. Lineage (GTDB taxonomy): Bacteria > Pseudomonadota > Gammaproteobacteria > Burkholderiales > Burkholderiaceae_C > Comamonas_F > Comamonas_F wautersii_A. Next base: position 20,095 of record WNDQ01000055.1, read on the forward strand.
CATGCATGTGCTGGAGGGCGAATCGCTGCTCAATGACGCCAGCGGCCTGGTGGCGTTCCGGTTTGCGGTGGCGGCGGCCGTCACGGGCACGTTCTCGCTGACCTCGGCTGCGCTGTCTTTTGTCTGGGTCGCCAGCGCGGGCCTGGCAACGGGCGCACTGCTCACGGTGGCGGTTACGTGGACCAAAAACCAGGTCAGCCGCCGCTTCGGCGAAGAGGCCGGCTCGCAGATTCTGGTCAGTCTGCTGATTCCCTTCGGGGCCTATCAACTGGCCGAGCATATCGGCGCCTCGGGCATTCTGGCAGCGGTGGCGGCCGGCGTGACCATGAGTTATGCCGAACTCCGGGGCTCGGCCGCGGGCGCCACCACGCGGGTGCAGCGTGCCGCCGTCTGGAACACCGTGCAGTTCACGCTCAACGGCATGATGTTCGTGCTGCTGGGCGAGCAACTGCCGTCCATCCTGCGCGGCGCGGTGCGTGTGGTGGCCGAAACCGGGCACCAGAATCCCTGGTGGCTGGTGATCTACGCACTGGGCATCACCCTGGCGCTGGCGGTGCTGCGTTTTGCCTGGGTGTGGCTGTCGCTGGCGATCGGCCGTTTCGTGGCCGAGCGCCGGGGCAATGTGGCGCCCCGCGCCCATCCACGCCTGATTGCCGCGATCTCGCTGGCGGGTGTGCGTGGCGCCATCACGCTGGCCGGCGTCATGACGCTGCCGCTCACGCTGGGCGACGGCTCGCCCTTTCCTGCGCGCGACCTGACCATCTTCCTGGCGGCGTCGGTGATCATCATCTCGCTGGTGGCGGCCAGCTTTTTCCTGCCGCGCCTGCTCAAGAACCTCGACATCCCCATCGAGTCCGAGCACCACCACTACCTGGACATTGCCAACCAGGCCTCGCAGGAAGCGGCGCTGCGTGGCATCGAGCAGACGCTGCACCGGCTCGTCGAAATGCACCCCGACAAGGACCCGCAGATCTACGCCAACGTGGCCACGCAGGTCATGGACAGCATCCGGCGCCGCACGCAGGACGGCGAAGGCCAGCCGCTGCAGGCCGAGGTGCTGCGCGAGCTTGAAGCCATCGAGCGCGAGATGCGCCTGGGTGCCATCCAGGAAGCGCGCCTGGTGCTGTTTCGCATGGCGCGCCGGGGCAAGATTCCCGACAACCTCTGCCGCGACATGGTGGCGCGGCTGGATCTGCAGGAAACGCGGCTGCGCTGAATGTCAGATCAGGCGCAGCGCCACTGCGCCGGCGGCTGTTTCAGCGTCGTCTCGATCTGCCGCACCAGTTGCCGCAGCGCCTGCTGATGACCATCGACCAAGGCCGCTGTACCGGTGCCCGCAGCCGGCACCACCTGCCGGCCACGGCAGAGCAGAACGGCCTGCGGGGCGGCACCGGCGGCTGACGGCGGCGTGCTCAGGTCGCGCAGGCTCCAGTTGGTTTCCTGCAGCGCGTACTGGCCGCGCGCGCTGCCAAAACGCGTGACGTCGATCTGCAGCCGGTAAACCGGCAGCCCGGGCGGAATCGCCACCGACGACACTTCGGGCACACCCAGCTCACGCGTGAGCTGCGCCACCACCGCGCTGCGGATCTCGTCGGCGAGCGGGCCGAGCCAGCGGTCGTTTTCCTGCGGCACCACCTGCCCGTCGCTGCTGCGCACCAGCAACTGCGGCAAGTCGCTGGCCGGTGGCACCCGCACCGGCAGCACCTGCAGCGCAAAGCCTGGCGTCCCGCTCGTGGACGCCAGGGCCTCGGCCGTGCCCGCGCCGCTGGGCGCGGGCAGCAAGGTGTAGTAGCGCGCGGGTGCCGGCGCGCTGCATGCGGCCAGCAAGCCCGCCGCGGCGATCAGTGCCGCCAGCGCGGCCCGGAACCGGCGAGGTGTCGCGGCCGGGTGGCCGCAGGTCAGGTCGTCAGGTTTCATGGCGATCGGTCGATTCGAAATGAACGGTGAAAGCTTGCGGGCGGACAGGGCGCAGCGAACATGGGCGCGGCCGATCACGGCCCGGGCTCGGTGGTTGCGCCTTGCGGCATGGGCAGATTGGCCGAGCGGCCGTCACCCCCCGTTTCGCTGCGGCCACGGATCAGCGCCTCGGGGTGGGTCTGCAGGTAGTCCGAGAGCACGCGCAGCGAACGCGCCGCGCGGTTGATCTCCTGCAGGGTCTGGTTGGCGTTCTGCATCAGCGGCGCCTGGTCGCCCGCGGCATTGCCCAGGCCTTGCATCGTGGCGTCGGCGCTTTGCAGCGTGCGCTGGGCCTGCTCCAGCGTCTTGCGCGCCTCGGGCGTGAGCTGGGCGTTGAAGTCGTTCGAGAGCTGGTTGACGCTGCGCAGCGTCGCGCTCAACTCGCGCCCGATGTCGCCGAACGGCACCTGTTCGAGGCTGCTGATGATGTTCGAGAGCTTGCCCTGGAGCTGATCAAAATCGCCCGGCGCCGTCGGCATCAGCAGCGGCACCGCCGCCACGTCGATGGTGGCCTTGGGCGCCTTGGGCACGAAGCCCAGCGACACATACATCTGGCCCGTCAGCAGGTTGCCGGTCTTGAGTTGCGCGCGCAGGCCGTATTCGACCATGCGGCGCAGGAACGCCGGCCGGTGAATTTCTTCCAGCTCGGCTCGGTCGGACGCCGTGCTCTGGGCGCGGTAACGATCGAGGTCGAGCCGGTAGGGCTGCACCAATCCGTCGACCACGCTGATGAAACGGCGCTTCTGGCTGTCGTAGCGCAGGCCGATGTGGGTGACCTTGCCCAGGTGGATGCCCTGGAACTCGATGGGCGCGCCGATCGCCAGGCCACGCACCGACTGCTCGAACTCCATGCGCATCGGCGCGGAAGGCCCGCCCACGTCGTCCGTGGCCACATCCTGGCTCGCATACAGCGTGAACACGCTGTCGACCTGCGCCACATCGGCACTGGCAGTGCCAGGCACCCGGTCGAACGCGAGGCCCCCCGCCACCAGCGTCGCCAGCGACTGCGTGTTCAGGCGAAACCCCTCCGAGCTGAGCGACAGGTCCACGCCACTGGCATTCCAGAAACGGGTGTCCTGCGTGACCAGTTGGTCGTTGGGCGCGTCGATGAAGACTTCAAGCGCCACCCGCTGGCCGCTCTGCTCAAGCCGGTAGGACGCCAGACGCCCGACCTGGACGTTGCGGTAGTAGACCGGCGAGCCGATGTCGAGCGAGCCCAGCGATTCGGCATGGATCACGAAACGTTTGCCCTGGCGGTCGTTGGTCACGGCCGGCGGCACTTCCAGTCCGACGAAATCCGTGCGCAACTGGTCCTGCGTCTTGCCCGCGTCCACCCCGATGTAGGCGCCCGACAGCAGCGTGCCCAGGCCCGAGACACCGCCCAGGCCGAAGCGCGGGCGCACCACCCAGAAACGGCTTTCCTCGTTGGCCAGGTAGGCCGCATTCTTGTTGATGCGAGCCTTGACCAGCACGTACTCGCCACGCGGGCCCAGCTCGATGTCCTCGACCATGCCGATGACGACTTCCTTGTACTGGACTTGCGTCTTGCCGACGGCCAGGCCTTCGGCGCTGTTGAAACGGATGGTGATCAGCGGGCCGGTGTTGATCCAGTTGTGCACCACCAGCGACAGCCCCACCAGCACCGCCACCACGGGCAGCAGCCAGATGGCCGAGGGCCACGAGCGGCGCTTGCGCACCACCTGCGCGCGCGGCAGCGTGCCGTCCCCGGGGGCCGGTGCGGGCGCCTGCCCGGGCTCGCGATGGGTATCCTGGTCAGCCTTGTCCGGCATGCACTTCTCCTGGCCCAGCGGCCCGATCATGGTCTTGAAACACCGGGTCGCCCGGCTGCGGCGCTGACGCCATGGGCGTCCCGGCGCCGGGCTGGCCGTCCCAGATCAGCCGCGGGTCGAAACTCTGGGCGGCCAGCATGGTCAGCCCCACGGTGAGGCCGAAGGCGATGGCGCCGTAGCCTGCCGTCACCTGCATCAGCCCCTGGAAATTGACCAGCGCAGCCAGCAGCAGCACCACAAAAATATCCAGCATCGACCACTGGCCGATGAACTCGATGAAACGGTAGAGCCGGGCACGCGCCTGGTGATCTTGCCCCCGTTTCACGGACACCCCTATAAGCGATTAACTATCGCAATAGGAGGTGGACGATGACCAAGAGCAAGGCAGGCAGAAAGGGGCAGGAGTTCAGCCTGGAGTTCAGGCAGCAGGCACTGTTGCGAGCGGCCACAGAAGGGGTAACCACGGTGGCTCGTGATCTGGGGTTGCAGCCTGCCCAGCTGTACAGTTGGCGCGCCCAGGCGCGGCGGCACGACCAGGACGATCAGGCACAACGCTTGGAGTTGGCCGAACATGCACGGCTCAAACGTGAAGTGGCGCGGCTGGAGGAGGAGAACGCTTTC
>WNDQ01000056.1 GCA_009912175.1 Paracidovorax wautersii
GAAAGCGTTCTCCTCCTCCAGCCGCGCCACTTCACGTTTGAGCCGTGCATGTTCGGCCAACTCCAAGCGTTGTGCCTGATCGTCCTGGTCGTGCCGCCGCGCCTGGGCGCGCCAACTGTACAGCTGGGCAGGCTGCAACCCCAGATCACGAGCCACCGTGGTTACCCCTTCTGTGGCCGCTCGCAACAGTGCCTGCTGCCTGAACTCCAGGCTGAACTCCTGCCCCTTTCTGCCTGCCTTGCTCTTGGTCATCGTCCACCTCCTATTGCGATAGTTAATCGCTTATAGGGGTGTCCGTGAAACGGGGGCAAGATCATGGACATCGTGGCCATGCTGCACGCACGCGGCGAAAAAATCCTGTGGGCGCCCGACCGCCACCTGGGCCGCTACATCGCGCAGCAGACCGGTGCCGACATGCTGCTGTGGCAGGGCTCCTGCCTGGTGCACAACGAATTCAAGGGCAACGAACTGGCCGCGCTGCGCGCGCAGCACCCCGCCGCGCGCGTGCTGGTGCACCCCGAATCGCCCGCCGCCGTGGTCGAGCAGGCCGACGTCGTCGGCTCCACCACCCAGCTCATCGACGCCGTGGGGCGCCTGGACGCCAGCACCTTCATCGTCGCCACCGACCAGGGCATCCTGCACGCCATGCGCCGCCAGCACCCTGGCAAGACTTTCCTGGCCGCGCCCACCGCGGGCGAAGGCGCCGCCTGCAAGAGCTGCGCCTTTTGCCCCTGGATGGCGATGAACGGCCTGCCCGGCGTGGTCCACGCGCTGGAGGCGGGCGGCGGCGAGATCACGCTCGATCCGCAGCTGGCCGACCGCGCGCGCCAACCCATCGAACGCATGTTGGCCTTTGCCGCCACACGCCGACAGCGTGTGCAGGCCAGCGGCGAACTGGCGCAGGACATGGCGCTGTTCCAGCACGTCGGAGCCGCCTGATGAGCGCCCTGCCCGCCGCGCATGACGCCGTTTACGACGTGCTGGTCATCGGCGCCGGCCTGGCCGGCCTGAGCACCGCCTTGTCGCTGCCGCCCACGCTGCGTGTGGCCGTGCTGAGCAAACAGGACCTGGCCCTGTGCGCCAGCGAGCAGGCCCAGGGCGGCATTGCCGCCGCGCTCGCGCCCGGCGACAGCGTGGCCCAGCACGCGCACGACACCGAGGTGGCTGGCGCCGGCCTGTGCGACGGCCCCGCAGTGAACGAGCTGCTGGCCCAGGCACCCGCCGCCGTCGCTTGGCTGCGCCAGCACGGCGTCGCCTTCACGAGCGAAGCCGGCACGCTGCACCTGACACGCGAAGGCGGCCATGGCCAGCGGCGCATCGTGCACGCGGCCGACGCCACGGGCGCGGCCATCTGCGCGGCGCTGCGTCCGGCGCTGGCGGCATGCCCGCAGGTTGAGGTCCTGACGCATCACGCGGCGCTCGATCTGCTGACCGAGCCGGATGGCGCACAGGGGCGCCGCTGCGTCGGCGCGCGTGTGCTCGACAGCGGCACGGGCACCCTGCGCCGACTCTGGGCCAAACACACCGTGCTGGCCACGGGCGGACTGGGCCAGCTCTACGCCTGCACCACCAACCCGGCCAGCGCCACGGGCGACGGTATCGCCCTGGCCTGGCGTGCGGGCTGCCGCGTCGCCAACCTGGAGTTCATCCAGTTCCACCCCACCGCCCTGCACCTGCCCGGCGCGCCCACCTTTCTGATCACCGAGGCCGCGCGCGGCGAAGGCGGCGTGCTGCGCCGGCCCGATGGCATGCGCTTCATGCCCGTCCACGATGCCCGTGCCGAGCTGGCGCCGCGCGACATCGTGGCCCGCGCCATCGCACTGGAGATGGCCGAGCATGGCCTGCCCTTCGTGCTGCTCGACCTCTCGCACCAGCCGGCCGACTTCATCGAACAGCACTTTCCCACCATCCGCGCACGCTGCGCGCAGTGGGGCATCGACATCACGCGCGAACCCATTCCGGTGGCGCCTGCCGCGCATTACGCCTGTGGCGGCATCGTGGCCGACACGGCCGGCCGCACCGACCTGCCCGGTCTGTTTGCCGTGGGCGAGACCGCCTGCACCGGCCTGCACGGCGCCAACCGGCTGGCCAGCAACTCGCTGCTCGAATGCGTGGTCATGGGCCGCGCGGCGGCGCAGGCCATCGGCGCCAGTCCGTCGATGCCGACGCGCCGTGCGGACCTGCCGCCCGACGAGCCATCGCCCTCAGCCGTGCCAGCGCAGCCGCGATCAACCCGACCGCGCCGCGCTGGCACGGCTGATGGAGCGGCACGTGGGCATCGTCCGCAACGATACGGGCCTGCGGCATGCGCTCGGGCAGATCGACGCCTGGCGCCAGGCCCTGCCGGCCGGTGAGTCCACCGACCTGACCGCCGTCGAATGGCGCAACCTGCTCGACACCGCAGCGCTGGTGGTGCGCAGCGCGCTCGCGCGCCAGGAAAGCCGGGGCGCGCACGCCAATGACGACCATCCGGCAACGCAGACCACGGCCCAGGCCACGGTGCTGGCCGGCGCGGCCTGATCGTTTCACGCCACCGCAGCATCGGGCTAATGGCGCTCCAAAAACAAAGGGCACGCCAACTGGCGTGCCCTGAGTGAGAGTGACGGTGGCGAGAATCAGGCCACGTCGGTCCCGGCCAGCACGCGGGCACGCCGCTGGTTGTAGTCGTCCAGCGCCAGTGGTTGCGCGTCGGGCTTGCCCAGGTCTTCCATCGGGACGCGATAGGTCTCGCGGGCGCTGAACGCGGCCAGGGCCGAGATGACGGTGATGCCGAAGGCCAGCGAGCCCACGATCAGCCAGATATTGGAAGAGCCCGGAGGCGCCATGGTCGCGAACAGCGCGGGCAGCATGGCGGTGATGGCCGTGCCCACGTTCTGCGAGATCGCCATGGCCGAGACGCGGGTGCGGGTCGGGAACAGTTCGGGGTAGAAGCTGGGGAAGACGGCGTTGTAGCCCTGGTAGACCACACCCCACATCAGCAGCGACATGACGATGGCCAGGCCCACGTTGTGGATGCTGATGGCGTACAGGTAGCCGAAGGCCAGCAGCCCCGACAGTAGCGCGCCCACGATGATGGGCGGGCGGCGGCCGATGCGGTCCGACAGGCCTCCAACGAAGGGGATGACGATCACCGCCAGGATGTTGCCCAGCACCGGAATCCACAGATAGACGTCAGCCGCAAAGCCGATGCCGTAGGCCGGCTGCACCGCATAGGCCGCGCCAAAGATGGTGGCCACCACAGGGATCACGTTCATCAGCGCCATCAGCACGACACGGCCCATGTCCTGCCAGTTGTGGCGGAAGGCATCGACCACGGGCGAGCGTTGGGCCACTTGCTTCTGGTCCTGGCGCTTGAAGGCCGGCGTCTCGTCCACTTCACGGCGGATGATGTAGCCCGCAATGATGACGATGAAGCTCAGCAGGAAGGGAACGCGCCAGCCCCAGCTCTGGAACTGCTCGGTCGGCATGTAGTGCGCCAGCGGCAGGAACACGGCGGCGGCCATGATCTGGCCGGCCTGCACGCCCTGCAGCGTGAAGCTGGCAAAGAAGCCCCGGCGGCCGAACGGCGCGTGTTCCATGATCATGGAGCTGGCGCCCGAGATTTCACCGGCCACCGCAAAACCCTGAACCAGGCGGCACAGCACCAGCAAGGCAGGCGCCCACAGGCCGACCTGGTCATAGGTGGGCAGCAGGCCCACGGCGATGGTCGAAAAGCCCATCAGGAACATGCACAGCACCAGCACCTGCTTGCGCCCGCGCGTGTCCCCCATGTGGCCCAGCACAAAAGCGCCGATGGGCCGCGCGACGTAACCCACGCCATAGGTCGCCAGCGACGCGATGATGGCGATGGCAGGATCGCCCTTGGGGAAAAATATCTGGGGGAAGATCAGCGCCGCAGCGGTCGCGTAGATGAAAAAGTCGTAGTACTCGAGCGCAGAGCCGATCCAGCCGCTGGCGGCGGCCTTCTTGGACTGCTGGCGTCCACGTGCTTCATTACCGGCATGAACCGTCATGAAATGTCTCCTGGGATAGGTTTAGTTGGGCGCGACTTTAAACCAGCGCCCCACGGCCAGGATCAAGTTCATCAAGGGATCCATGCGCGGGAACGGGATACAACGGCCACCGGATTTCAACGGCAAGCGCATTATTCCACAAGACCAGATAGCTCCTGTTTTGATACGAAAATGTACGAACTGGTTATATCAGATAGAGCGTGTTATGCCGACGGTAGCCGGTAGTCCTTGAGCTGCTCACGCAGTTTCATCTTGAGCATCTTGCCCGTGGCGCCCAGCGGGATGGCCTCGACAAAGATCACGTCGTCCGGGATCTGCCACTTGGCGGCCTTGCCCTGGTAGAACTGCAGCAGCGCCTCGCGGCTGAGGCTGCTGCCCGGCTTGCGCGCGACGAAGACGATGGGCCGCTCGTCCCACTTGGGGTGCGGCACGCCCACGCAGGCGGCCATGGCCACGTCCGGGTGCGCCATGGCGATGTTCTCGATCGCGATCGAGCTGATCCATTCGCCGCCCGACTTGATGACGTCCTTGCTGCGGTCGGTGATCTGCATGAAGCCGTCCGCGTCGATGGTGGCGACGTCGCCGGTCGGGAACCAGCCTTCGACCAGCGGGCTCGCGCCCTCGTTGCGGTAGTAGTTCTCGACCACCCAGGGGCCGCGCACGTGCAGGTTGCCGGCGGTCTGGCCGTCGTGCGGCAGCGCCTGCCCGTCATCGCCCACGACCTTCATGTCGACCCCGAAGATCGCCCGGCCCTGCTTGGTCTGCAGGCGCCGCTGTTCGGCCTCGGGCAGCTTCAGGTGCTTGTTCTTGAGCGAGACCAGCGTGCCCAGCGGGCTCATCTCGGTCATGCCCCAGGCGTGGATCACACGCACGCCGTATTCGCGCTCGAAGGCGTCGATCATGGCGGGCGGGCATGCCGCGCCGCCGACGACCGTGCGCTCGAGCGTGCTGAACCGCACCCCCTGGCCGCGCAGATGCGCCAGCAGCATCTGCCAGATGGTGGGCACGCCCGCGGCAAAGGTCACGCCTTCGGCCTCGATCAGTTCGTAGAGCGACTTGCCGTCCAGTCCCGGCCCGGGCAGCACCAGCTTGGCGCCCACCAGCGGCGCCGCATACGGCAGGCCCCAGGCGTTGACGTGGAACATGGGCACGACCGGCAGCGCCGCGTCGCGCGAAGCCAGGCCCATGGCGTCCGGCAGGCAGGTCGCGTAGGCGTGCAGGACCGACGAGCGGTGGCTGTAGAGCACGGCCTTGGGCGCACCCGTGGTGCCGCTGGTGTAGCACAGGCCGCAGGCGGTGTTCTCGTCCAGCTCGGGCCAAGCGTAGTCGGGCGGCTCGTCGGCCAGCAGCGCTTCGTAGGCCAGCAGGCCGGGCATGCCGATGTCGGCCGGCACTTCGTCAGCCAGCAGCACCCAGTGTTCGACACCGGGGCACAGGGGCCGCACGGCCTGGATCAGCGGCGCGAAGGTCTTGTCGAAGAACAGTGCCTGGTCGTCGGCGTGGTTGATGATCCACGCGATCTGGTCCGGCGGCAGGCGCGGGTTGATGGTGTGCACCACCCGCCCGCTGCCGCCCGCGGCGTAGTAGAGTTCCAGGTGCCGGTAGCCGTTCCAGGCCAGCGTGCCGATGCGCGCACCCGCCAGTTCGCCCCAGGCGTCGAACACATTGGCCAACTGGCGCGTGCGCCGGGCCAGGTCGGCGTAGGTGTAGCGGTGGATGTCGCCCTCGACCCGGCGCGAGACGATCTCGCTGTCGCCATGGTGGCGCTCCGCGAAGGTCAGCAACGAGGACACCAGCAGCGGCTGCTTCTGCATCAAACCCAGCATCGTTGTCTCCTTTTCTGCGTCGTTGTGGCGGCGCGGCGGTCGCTCAACGCCTCGCCAGCCATGGTAGAGGCCGCCCCGCCAAACAGGCCGCAGCCAGCCTGGGCAGGCGTCAGTACTTTCCCGAAAGATGAGCACCGCCACGGCTCCGTGCCTGGAGGCCCGATGCGCCGTGGGACTATTGCCCGCGTCCCGCCCCCGCGCACGCCCTGGGCGGACAATACGGGCATGGCTTTCACGACCAGTTCCCCGTCCCCTGCCTCGATTTCCGCCGCCGCGCTGCACTGGCCCAACCGTTTCCACACGCTGGGCCCGGCCTTCTTCACCGAACTGCCCGCGCGCCCGCTGCCCGAGCCCTACTGGGTCGCGCGCAACGACGCGCTGGCGCGCGAGCTGGGCCTGGACCCGGCCTGGCTGGCCAGCGACGAAGCGCTGGCCGTCTTTGCCGGCAACGCCCCGTGGCCCGGCAGCGGCCCGAGCGTGGCGACCGTCTACAGCGGCCACCAGTTCGGCGTCTGGGCCGGCCAGTTGGGCGACGGCCGCGCGCTGCTGCTGGGCGAGGCCGAGACCGCTGCCGGCCCGATGGAATTCCAGCTCAAGGGCTCGGGCCCCACGCCCTACTCGCGCATGGGTGACGGCCGCGCGGTGCTGCGCTCATCCATCCGCGAATACCTGGCCAGCGAGGCCCTGCACGCGCTCGGCATTCCCACCACACGCGCGCTGTGCCTGACCGGCTCCAACAGCCCGGTGCGGCGCGAAGAGATCGAGACCGCGGCCGTCGTCACGCGCGTGGCGCCCAGCTTCATCCGCTTCGGCCATTTCGAGCACTTCTCGCACCACGGCCTGCACGCCGAGCTTCGGCAATTGGCCGACTTCGTCATCGCCCACCACTACCCGGCCTGCGCCCAGGCCGAGCGCCCTTACGCGGCGCTACTGGGCGAAGTCGCCGAGCGCACCGCCCGGCTGCTTGCGCAGTGGCAGGCCGCGGGCTTTTGCCACGGTGTGATGAACACCGACAACATGAGCATCCTGGGCCTGACCATCGACTACGGTCCCTACCAGTTCCTCGATGGTTTCGATCCCCGGCACATCTGCAACCACAGCGACAGCCAGGGCCGCTACGCCTACCACCAGCAGCCCAACGTGGCGCTGTGGAACCTCTACGCGCTGGGCCAGGCGCTGATGCCGCTGATCGAGGATTCGGACGCGGCGCTGGCCGCGCTCGAACGCTACCGCGCCGTCTTCCCTGGCGCGCTGCGCCGTGCGATGGGCGCCAAGCTCGGTCTGCCCGATCTGAGCGAGGACCAGGAACAGCGCGTGCTCAATCCGCTGCTGCAGTTGATGGCACACGAGCGCACCGACTACCCCATCTTCTGGCGCCGCCTGGGCGACGGCCTGCCCGGCACGGACGGCCATGCGCAGGTGGTCGACCTGTTCGTCGACTGGCAGGCCTTCGAGGACTGGTCGCGCAGCCACGCCGAGCTGCTGGCCGGCCACGACCTGGACGCCACCCGCACCGCCATGCGCCGCGTCAACCCCAAGTTCGTGCTGCGCAACCACCTGGCCGAAGAAGCCATCGAGGCCGCGCGCGGCGGTGACTTCGCGCCGGTGCAGACGCTGCTGACCGTCCTGCAGACGCCTTATGACGACCATCCCGGCCAGGACCGCCTGGCCGGCTTCCCGCCCGACTGGGCCTCCAGCATTCTCATCAGCTGTTCATCATGACCCACGATCCCAACCGCCCCGCTGGCGACGACGACGCCTACGCCAGCTACACCGACGTCCAGTGGCAGGCCGAACTGGCCCGCAAGAACGCCGAGCCGCTGGCCTTCCAGGTCACACGCCACGCCGCCACCGAGCGCCCCTACACCGGCAAGTACAACGCCGTGTGGGCCGACGGCAGCTACCACTGCATCTGCTGCGGCAACAAGCTGTTCGACTCGCACACCAAGTTCGACGCCGGCTGCGGCTGGCCCAGCTTTGCCGAGGCCGAGCCCGGCGCCATCCGCGAGATCACCGACCACAGCCACGGCATGGTGCGCACCGAAACCGTCTGCGCGCGCTGCGGCGCCCACCTCGGCCACGTGTTTCCCGACGGCCCCACGCCCACCGGTTTGCGCTACTGCATGAACTCCGCCGCGCTGGACTTCAAGACGGGCGGTTGAGGCCCTGATAATGCGAGCCATGAAAGCGCTTCTCGACTTCGTCCCCATCCTGCTGTTCTTTGCCGCCTACAAGCTGGTCGACATCTATGTGGCCACGGGCGTGCTCATGGCCGCCACCTGTGTGCAGATGGCCATCGTCTACGCCATCGACCGCAAGCTGCAGACCATGCACAAGGCCACGCTGGTGTTGATCCTGATCTTCGGCGCGCTCACCCTGGCACTGCATGACGACACCTTCATCAAGTGGAAGCCCACGGTGCTCTATACGGCCATGGCCCTGGCGCTGCTGGGCGGCCAGTGGCTGATGCGCCGCAACTTCCTGCACCTGCTGCTGGGCAAACAACTGCCGCTGCCCGAGCCCATCTGGAACCGGCTCAACTACGCCTGGGCGCTGTACTTCCTGTTCATGGCCGCGCTCAATGCCTACGTGGCCATGGCCTTCAGCACCGCGGCGTGGATGGACTTCAAGCTCTGGGGCTATGTCTTTCCCATCGCCTTCATCCTGGCCCAGGGCCTGTACGTGAGCCGGCACCTGGGCCACGCCACGCCTGGCGGCGAGGACGGCGATGACCAGCAGCCGCCCGCCGCACGCTGAGCGCGATACCTGCTGCCTGAAACCAACCTCATGCCCCTGACCCCGCAAGACCTGGAGCGCCGCCTGGTCGCCGCGCTCGCCCCCGCCCGGCTCGAAGTGATCGACGAAAGCGCCGCGCACGCCGGCCACAGCGGCGCCAACGCCGAAGGCTGGGGCACGCATTTCCGCGTGCGCATCGCCGCGCCCAGCTTCGAAAACAAGAGCCGCGTGCAGCGCCACCGCCTTGTGTATGATGCCCTCGCCGACTGTCAGGCACTGGGCCTGCACGCGTTGGCGATCGACATTCTGCCCACCGACGAGACACGCTGAATCACCCTCCGCTTTCGCGCGACCATCGGCCCGGCTCCTTTTCGGGCCCGGCATCCGCACCGCCTCTGCCCCATGCAACCTTTTTGCCCCGGTCGACCCCGACCCCGGCAGGAACGCGGCAGCCGCGCACTGGCCGCCGGTCCATTCCGACTTCAACACCAATGAGGATCTTCATGAAAAACAAACTGCTGAGCCTGGCTGTCGCCGCTGCCGCGGCCACGATCTCCCTGGGCGCTCTGGCCCAGAACGCCGCCATCGTCAACGGCAAGCCGGTGCCCAGTTCGCGCGTCGATGCGCTGATCAAGCAGTTCGAGCGCTCGGGCCGCCCGGTCCCGCCCCAGCTGCGTGACCAGATCAAGCAGGAAATCGTGATGCGCGAAGTCTTCACGCAGGCCGCCCAGGCCCAGGGCCTGGACAAGTCCGAGGACTACCGCAACCAGCTCGACCTGGCCCGCCAGGCCATCCTGATCCAGGAACTGTTCGCCCAGTACGCCGACAAGCACCCGGTCACCGACCAGGAAGCCAAGGCCGAGTACGACAAGTACGTGGCGACCAACGGCGGCAAGGAATACCACGCCCGACACCTACGTGCCCGAGTTCGGCGAAGCCCTGGCCAAGCTGAGCAAGGGCCAGATGACCGACACCCCGGTCAAGACCCAGTTCGGCTACCACATCATCCGTCTGGACGACGTGCGCGACGCCCAGTTGCCCGCCTTCGACGACGTCAAGCCGCAGATCGTGCAGCAGCTCCAGCAGCAAAAGCTGCAGGCCTACCAGAACGAGCTGCGCACCAAGGCCAAGATCCAGTAACAAGCCGCCCCGCGCCGCTTCACCCGCACCAGCCCCCGCGACCGTCCCGGTCCGGGGGCTTTTTCCTGGCCGGGCCCTGGCCGCGCATGGGTGTCGCCGACACGACTGGCCCGGCCCGGCGCATGCAGGTCCGTCAGGGTTTACCGCTATCAAAACGCGGGCACTGCCATTCCTATACTGATTCGAGCCAGCGCAGACACCGCGCCGGCCTTTCTTCGCCCAGGCCCCGTGCGTGCTGCCCTTCGCTGTCGTTCGCCGTGTCCCCTTGTCGTTCTGTCTGCCGGCCAGCACTCGCCGCCTGTCATCGATCTCCAACAACAGACGAGGACATTTCATGCCGTGGCAACAGGTCTACGATCCCTTCGGGAATATGGTCATCTCTACCCTGCTGGCGGCCTTGCCGGTGGTGGTGGTGCTGGCGGGGCTGGGTTTCTTTCACCTCAAGGCGCACGTCGCCGCGGGCGCGAGTCTGGTCACCGCCTTCGCGGTCGCCATCTTCGCCTACAGCATGCCCGTCGGCACGGCCGGTGAAGCCGCCTTGCTCGGCGGTCTCACCGGTCTGCTGCCGATCGGATGGATCGTGCTCAACATCATCTTCCTGCACCAGCTCACCGAGCAGAACGGCAGTTTCAAGGTGCTGCAGGACTCGATCGCCAGCATCACCGAGGACCGGCGCCTGCAACTGCTGCTGATCGCTTTTGCCTTCGGCGCGTTCTTCGAGGGCGCGGCCGGCTTCGGCACGCCCGTGGCCGTGACGGCGGCGATTCTGATCGGCCTGGGCTTTTCGCCGCTGGCGGCCTCGGGCCTGTCGCTGATCGCCAATACCGCGCCGGTGGCCTTCGGCGCGCTGGGCACGCCGGTCATCACGCTGGCCAAGGTGCACGGCTACGACCTGATGGAAGTCAGCGCCATGGTCGGGCGCCAGTTGCCCTTCTTCTCGGTGCTGGTGCCGTTCTGGATGATCTGGGCCTTTGCCGGACGCCGGGGCATGCTGGAGATCTGGCCCGCCATCCTGGTCACGGGCCTGGCCTTTGCCATTCCGCAGTACCTGGTTTCCAACTTCATCGGGCCGGAGCTGGTCGACATCATCGCGGCCATCACCTCCATGGCGGTGCTGGTGGCTTTTCTGCGCGTGTGGCAGCCCAAGAAGATCTGGACCACCACGTCGCTGCGCGGGCGCAAGGACACCAGCGAACGCAGCGAGCCGGTCAGCGCACCGGCCCGCCACAGCCGCGAAGCCATCATCCGCGCCTGGACGCCCTGGGCCATCCTCACCGTCTTCGTGTTCCTGTGGGGGCTGCCGCCGGTCAAGGCCTTTCTCAACAGCCTGTTCGCGCCCGCCTTTCCGATCGCGGGCCTGCACCAGATGATCCTCAAGGTGCCCCCCGTGGTGCCCACGCCCACACCCGAAAGCGCGGTCTACACGCTCAACCCGCTGTCGGCCACCGGCACCGCCATCCTGGCGGCGGCGCTCGTGGGCGGCGTGATCATGCGCTACAACGTGATCGGCCTGATCAAGACCTTTGTGCGCACGCTGTGGCTGGTGCGTTTTTCGCTGATGACCATCGTGCTCATGCTGGCGCTGGGCACGCTCACGCGGTACTCGGGCACCGACACCACGCTGGGCCTGGCCTTTGCCAACACCGGCATGTTCTACCCCTTCTTCGGCACGCTCATGGGCTGGCTGGGCGTGGCGCTGACGGGCTCGGACACGGCATCGAACGTGTTGTTCGGCGGCATGCAGAAAGTCGCGGCCGACCAGTTGGGGCTCTCACCCAACCTCATGGGCGCGGCCAACAGCTCGGGCGGCGTGATGGGCAAGATGATCGACGCGCAATCCATCGTGGTGGCCTCCACCGCCACCCGCTGGTTCAACCACGAGGGCGACATCCTGCGCTACGTGTTCTTCCACTCGATCGCCCTGGCCTGCCTGATGGGCATCTTCGTGACGCTGCAGGCCTACGTCTATCCCTTCACGCTCATGGTCGTGCACCCGGGCGGGCTGTAGCGCATGGCGCTGCGCACCGCGCGGGCCATTGCTATTGAAGCCAGCAGGCCGGCTGCGTGTTGGCCGCGCCGCCGCAGGCGCGCAACTTCAGTGCATACCAGGCCTTGCCGGCCGAGCGGTAGCGGCCGCTGCTGTTGGTGTCGGTGCGCCAGACGTCCTCTTCCATGAGGTCGTTCCAGTCGCTGGCCTGGGCCGGAACCGGCAGCTTGCCCAGGTCCGCGGCGGTCTTGCCGTTGGCCACGACGTCGGTGTCGGCCAGGGCCACCATCTTCATCGAGGCGTCGCGGACCGCGGCGACGTAACTCGTCGTGCTGTCGCCGGCGCGTGCGGCCACGGCGCCATTGCTCACCGTGACGCGGGCCCGGTCCAGCTTGGTGAGGTCGTAGGCGCTCAGCGCCAGGCCGGCGCGGTCGCGCAGCCATTCACCCCAGTTGAACTCGGCGAACTCCGAAACATCGTCGTTGCTGTAGCCCAGGCCGCGTGTGAAATAGACCAGCGAGCGATAGGGGTCGTCGGCCATCTCGCTCAGCCCCAGCCGCTGCGGCAGATCGGCGGGCGCGACGCTGCGACCGGCCGCGTCCTTGAGCCACACGTAGCTGCTGTCCTGCATGCGCTGCCAGAACACCGTGTCGCTCGACGCGTCGCCGTAATTCGCGCTCACGCGCACCCACACCGGCAGCGCATCGCCGCCGTCGGCCAGTTCCTTGAGGGCCGTGAACGTGTGGTGGCCGTCGGTCAGGTACAGCGCGCCGGCCGGACCGATCACCACGGTCTTGAGGCCGGCCAGCACCGCGGCGTCCGACGAGGCGGTGGGCGGGGCGTCCTGGCAGGCATAGGTCGACGGGTCGATCAGCGCGGTCTTGCCCGGCTGGTACACAGCCACGCCGCCCTGCCCGTTGTCGGCGCAGTAGTCGTCGACCCGCTTGCGTTCGGTGCGGTAGAGATAGCGTGAGTAGTTGTCGTTGGCGTCGTCGCCCAGATAGCCGGCCGCGGTGGCGGTGTAGCGACTCAGGTCGGGCTGCTTGCGGCCCAGGTTGTAGTAGATCTGGTCGTAGCCCACGGACGGCTGCGTCGGGTGCAGTTCATCGATCCGCACCTTCAGGACGTCGCCCGCCTTCGCGGCCAGGTAGGGCGAGTCGGCCTGTCCGCCGCCGTCCTCGGCGGTGGATGTCGAATCGCTGTCCGAGCCGCCGCAGGCCGAGAGGGTCGCGGTGAACGCGGCGGCCAGGAGCCATTTCCATGCACACAGGCGAGCGGAACGTGAAGAGGGTGTCAGGCAATGCATACGGCGCGTCATTTCGTGAGGGCAACGGCCGCGCACTTTGCATGGCTTGCGTGACATGGGTGTGTCACAAATCCGCGCCCGCCCCTGTGCCGAATGATCACTGCCACGATTCAGGTGAAAATAGAGGCTTCATCCCCCTCTTTTCTCGAAGCGCCCTCGCCCGCCGTCCCGCGTGGCGGCCGCGCAGACATCCTCCATGAGCAACGTCCACGTCATCACCCATCCCCTGGTCCAGCACAAGCTCACGCTGATGCGCAAGAAGGAAGCCAGCACCAACAGCTTTCGCCGCCTGCTCAACGAACTGAGCATGCTCATGGCCTACGAGGTGACGCGCGACATGCCCACGCAGGCGGTCGAGATCGAAACCCCGCTGGAAAAAACCACCGGCCAGGTCATCGACGGCAAGAAGCTGGTGTTCGCCTCCATCCTGCGCGCGGGCAACGGCATCCTCGAAGGCGTGCTCAGCGTGGTGCCGGGCGCGCGCGTGGGCCACATCGGCCTGTACCGCGACCCCAAGACGCTGGTGGCCGTCGAGTACTACTTCAAGATGCCCTCGGAAATGGAAGAGCGCGACATCATCGTGGTCGACCCCATGCTGGCCACCGGCAACTCGGCGGCCGCGGCCATCGAGCGGCTCAAGGAACTCAAGCCCAAGTCGATCAAGTTCATGTGCCTGCTGGCCGCGCCCGAAGGCGTGGCCACGCTGCAGAAAGCCCACCCCGACGTGCCGATCTACACGGCGGCCATCGACCGTGAACTCAGCGACCACGGCTACATCCTGCCCGGCCTGGGCGATGCGGGCGACCGCATCTTCGGCACCAAGTAAGTACCGGTTCCCGACACACAGCTCCATGCAAAAAGCCAGGGCAAGGGCCCTGGCTTTCTTTTTGCGCGACGTTCCGTCAGCGCTTGCGGCCCCCAAACACCAGCAGCCCGCCGCCGATGACCGCCAGCGCGATGCCGGCCCAGATGGGAATGTTGACCGTCTCCTTCTCCTGGACCGACAGCGACAGCGGGCCGACCTGGGCCTCGTGGGTGTCCTTGGTGTAGCTGAAGCTGCCCACGGCCGATGCGGCAATGCCCGCGATGACCAGAATCAGACCAATGATGCGTGCGGCGTTCATGGCGACTTCTCCTTGTTGTGTGCCAAACCGCCGCCAGTGTCACCCGCGCCGCCGTGGCGGCTCTGTCAGAAGAGACGCCAGTTGCTTGACCGCCGCCTCCGGCGTGGCGGCAAAGGCGCGCACCGAGCAGCCCAGCATCAGGTTCAGCGGCAAGCCCAGATCCTCGATCATCAGGCCGTAGGCCGCGTCATAGCGCAAGCCGCCCACCGCATCGCGCTCGCCGAAGGCTGCGGTCACGCGGGCCGCCAGCGTCTGCCCGGCCTGCGGCAGATAGGCCACGACGGGCTTGCCCAGGGCGATGGCCATGCCCACTTCGAACACCGTGCCCGAGTCCGGCTCGACCGGGTTGCGAAAGGGTTCGAGATTGGCCAGCACCGCCTCGGCCTGGGCCAGCCGGCGCACGTTGCCGGCGTAGATGTGCTCGGCCAGCAGTTGCCCGCCCGCGCCGCCGGGCGGCGGGTCGGCCTCGTCGGCGGGCCGCACGCCGTGCAGGCCATGGGCCTCACACAGCGCTTCGAGCCGCCGGTAGCGGGCGTCCTGGTCCGGATAGAAGATGTCGGGGCCGGCCAGGTAGATCCGAGGATGAAAAGTGGACGCGGTGTCGGAAGCCATGGCGACGCGCATAGAGTCGATAACGCCCCGATCTTTCCACGCGCGCGCCGCGGCGGCAAGATGCGCCGGCCCGCGATGCCGGGCGTGACACGGGCGGCAGCGGCGGCGCCTCAGCCACGCGAAAGCGCGGCTTCCAGCTCGTCCTTGTTCATGCGGGAGCGGCCCCGCACGTTGCGCTCTCGCGCCTCCTGGTAGAGCTGCGCATAGGTGCGCCCACCCGCGCCGCGGTGCGAGCGCAGGCCGCCGCGCCGGCCTGAGGAAATGTCCTCGCGCGAGAGCCGCGACGACTCGCGCGCCTCGCCATGGCGCGCCCGCTCCTTGTTGACCGTACGCGCAGCGATCTCCTCGGCCGTCGATGGCTTTTCGCCGCGCTCGCGCAGGCCTTGCTTGATGTGTTCGTACTGGCGTTCGCGCTTGGCGCTCCAGGATGAACGTGGCATGGGATGCCTCCTTTCCATGAGAGTCGGCCGGCGGCATGAAAACCGCCGGGCCCTGGAAAAGAAGTCTGGAACAGGCCATGCGCCCGAACAAGGCCGACGCAGGCAAACCCGCCATTGCTTCACGGCCGCAGGCGGGAATTTCCTACAGAACGGCGTCGAAAAGGCCCTGAATTCAGGACTGCTGCGCCCGGTAGTCGCTCGGGCTCAGCCCGGCGTGCGCACGAAAGGCCCGGCTGAAGTGCGAGCTGCTGACGAAGCCCCATTCGAAGGCGATGTCGGTCACGCTGCGGCCACGGTCGGCGCGCAGCGCCTGCATGCAGGCTTGCAGGCGGCAGCGCTGGATGTAACCCTGCAGGCTCAGCTCCGGCTCCCAGTCGGGCGATGCGGCAATCGCCTGGTAGACCGAGCGCCGGCTGCAGCCCAGCGCCTGGGCGATCGAATCGGCCGACAGGTCGGGCTCGCGCAGCCGCAGGGCCACGGCGTGGCGGATGCGGTCGGCCAGCGCCAGCGGCTGGTTTTCGGCGGCCTGCCCGGCCAGTTCCAGCAGGCTCAGCCGCACCAGGTGGACCAGCGCCTCGCCCGCGCCGCGCGCGGCTTCGGCGCTGAGCACCGGCAGTTCCTGGTAGGTGCTGCGCATGGCTTCGAGCGCGATGCGCGAAATGCCGGCCACGCCCGCGTGGGTGCGCCCCAGCGCGCGCGCCAGCGTGGCCGCGTCCAGCCCGACACGCGCCTTGGGCAGCATGACGATGAGGTGGTCGCACGCACCGGGGTTGTCGACGGCATAGCTGGCCGTGGTGTCGTAGGCCACCCATTGCCCCGTGTGCGCCCAGGCCTCGCGCCCGTCCTGCCGCACGCGGCTGGCGCCCTGCCATGGCGCGACGATCTTCAGATAGGCCTCTTCGCCATGGCGCGCGTGTTCCTGCGAGCGATGAACGCGGTGGCGGCTGGCCTGCAGCCGCGTGAGCACGACCTCGCCCGCGCTGTCGGCCAGGATGCGCCCCTCGACCAGCGCATCGCCATACACGTCCGTGCGCAGGCCGCCGAAATGCGAGCCGACCCATTCGCACCACTGCCCCGCCCGCTCGCGCGCGGCAAGGTCATCGGTGGAAAGCGACAGGCTGGTCAATGGAAAGTCCTTCGAGACGGTCAGAAAAAACGACAGGCCGCGCTGCGCAGCAACGGCTAGTCTGCCACGAAGCCCCGGGGCCGCCCCAGGGCAGGTGCCCGTATCGGGTTAACCCCAGTTCCGGCGCACGACGCGCACCAAGTGGCTGCACCCACAGGCAAGCGAGCCCGGCGTGCGTCGCTACGATCGAGCAACGACACGGGGGCGGCGCACCGTCCCTTCGTTTTCCCCATCCAGGAGACCACCATGAGCACCATCACCATGCTGATCAACGGCGAGGCCGTGCAGGCCCGCAACGGCGCCACCTTCGAGCGCCGCAACCCGCTCGACGGCTCGGTCGCCACGATCGCCCCTGCCGCCACGCCCGAGGACGCGCAGGCCGCCGTCGAGGCCGCGGCCGCCGCCTTCCCCGCCTGGGCCGCGCTGGGCCCGGGTGAACGCCGTGCCCTGCTGCTCAAGGCCGCCGCCGCGCTGGAGGCGCGTGTGGAGGACTTCCAGAAAGCCATGGCCACCGAAACCGGCGCCTCCGGCCTGTGGGTCGGCTTCAACGTGCACCTGGCCGCCGGCCTGCTGACCGAGGCCGCCTCGCTCACCACCCAGATCGCCGGCGAGGTGATTCCGTCGGACGTGCCCGGCAGCCTGGCCACGGGTGTGCGCCAGCCGGCTGGCGTGGTGCTGGGCATCGCGCCGTGGAATGCGCCGGTGATCCTGGGCGTGCGCGCCATCGCCACGCCGCTGGCCTGCGGCAATACCGTCATCCTCAAGGGCAGCGAACTGAGCCCGGCCTCCCACGGCCTGATCATCGCGGCGCTGCAGGACGCGGGCTTTCCCAAGGGCGTGGTCAACTTCATCACCAACGCCCCGGCCGATGCCGGCGCCGTGGTCGAGGCCATCGTCGCCCACCCGGCGGTGCGGCGCGTGAACTTCACCGGCTCGACCAAGGTCGGCCGCATCATCGCCCAGACCTGCGCCAAGGACCTCAAGCGCCCCGTGCTGGAGCTGGGCGGCAAGGCACCGCTGCTGGTGCTGGACGACGCCGACATCGATGCGGCCGTCAACGGCGCGGCCTTCGGTGCCTTCGCCAACTCGGGCCAGATCTGCATGTCGACCGAACGCATCGTGGTCGACGAAAAAATCGCCGACGAATTTGTGCAGAAGTTCGCCGCCAAGGCCGCTAGCCTGCCGCTGGGCGACCCGCGCAAGGGCCCGGTGGTGCTGGGCTCGGTGGTCGACCGCGCCACGGTCGAGCGCTGCAACAAGCTGATCGACGACGCCGTGGCCAAGGGCGCCAAAGTGGTGGTCGGCGGCAAGGCCGACCGCACGCTGATGCCAGCCACCGTGATCGACCACGTCACGCCCGAGATGGAGATCTACCGCGAGGAATCCTTCGGCCCGGTCAAGGCCGTGGTGCGCGTGAAGGGCGACGAAGAGGCCCTGCGCATCGCCAACGACAACGAGTTCGGCCTGTCCTCGGCCGTCTTCAGCCGCGACATCGCGCGCGCCTGGAACCTCGCGCGCCGCATCGAGTCGGGCATCTGCCACATCAACGGCCCGACCGTGCACGACGAGGCCCAGATGCCCTTCGGCGGCGTCAAGGCCTCGGGCTACGGCCACTTCGGCGGCCTGGCCGGCGTGCGCGAGTTCACGGAACTGCGCTGGATCACGGTGCAGACCACGCCGCGCCACTACCCGTTCTGAGCGGCACGCCACCCGCCCCACACACCACAGGAACCGCATCTCTCATGCTGAAGAACAAAACCCTGGTCGTCACCGGCGTCGCCTCGGGCATTGGCGAAGAAACCGTCCGTGTCGCCCGGGCGCAGGGCGCGCGTGTCATCGGCGTGGACGTCAACCGCCCGCGCACCGAGGTCGACCAATTCATCCAGGCGGACCTGGTGCAGCAGGCATCGATCGACCAATTGATCGCCCAACTGCCCGGCGCGCTCGACAGCCTGGCCAACATCGCCGGCCTGCCGCCGACCAAACCCGCTGAGCAGGTGGTCCGCGTCAACCTGGTTGGCCTGCGTTACCTGACCCAGTCCCTCATCCCCAAGCTCGCCGACGGCGCTGCCATCGTCAACCTCGCCTCGCTGGCGGGCGCGGGCTGGCCGGATGCCGTCCCGGCCATCCGCGACAGCGCGTCACTGGGCTTTGAGGGCATCGAGGACTTCTGCCAGCGCCATGCCATCGAGGGCGCCCGCAGCTATTTCTTCTCCAAGGAAGCCCTGATCGCCTGGACGCTGCAGAACCGCTGGACCTGGCGCGCGCGGGGCATTCGTATGAATGCCGTCAGCCCGGGCCCGGTGGACACGCCCATCCTCCAGGATTTCATCGAGACCCTGGGCGCGCGCGCCGAAGAAGACATGAAGACCATGGACCGTCCCGGCCATGCAACCGACATCGCGCCGGTCGTCGCCTTCCTGCTCAGCGACGGCGCCGGCTGGATACGCGGCGCGAACCTGCCGGTCGACGGCGGCATGCACTCGCATCTGCTGGCGCAGCAGCACGGGCTTTAGAGCGTCAACCCGTTCTCAAAGAAAAAGGCGGAAACGATGGACCTGGGGTCCATCGTTTCCGCCTTTTTTCCTTTTACTTGGCCGTTCCGCGCAGCTTGGCAAAGGCGTTGGCCATGGCATTGCCGCCGGCTGGCAACGACTCGCCCGCGCCACGCCGGTCCTGGTAGCGGCTGGCACCGCGTCCCGCGCCCTCGAAGCGGTTGTCGCGCGGGCCGTCGCGGCGCGCGGGGACGGCGCCCAGCTTCATGGTCAGGCTGATGCGTTTGCGCACCGGGTCGACCTCCAGCACCTTGACCTTGACGATGTCGCCGGTCTTGACGACCTCGCGTGCGTCTTCGACGAACTTGTTGGCGAGCTGGCTGACGTGCACCAGGCCGTCCTGATGGACGCCCAGGTCGACGAAGGCGCCGAAGGCGGCCACGTTGCTGACCGTGCCTTCGAGCTCCATGCCTTCCTTCAGGTCCGCAATGTCTTCCACGCCGTCGTTGAAGCGCGCCACCTTGAAGTCGGGGCGCGGATCGCGGCCGGGCTTTTCCAGCCCGGCCAGGATGTCCTTGACCGTGACCACGCCGAACTGCGCATTGGCAAAGGCCTCGGGCTTGAGCGTCTTGAGCAGCTCGCCACGGCCCATGACGTCGGCGATGGGCCGCGCCGTCTGGGCCAGCATCTGCTCGACCACAGGGTAGGTCTCCGGGTGCACGCCGGTCACGTCCAGCGGGTTGTCACCGCCGCGGATGCGCAGAAAGCCCGCGCTTTGTTCGAAGGTCTTGGCGCCCAGGCCGGTGACGGCCAGCAGTTGCTGGCGGTTGCGGAAGGCGCCGTTGGCTTCCCGCCAGCGCACCACGGCCTTGGCCACGCCGGCCGACAGGCCCGACACGCGTGAAAGCAGCGGCGCACTGGCGGTGTTCAGATCGACGCCGACGGCGTTCACGCAGTCCTCGACCACGGCGTCGAGCGTGCGTGCCAGCTCGCTCTGGTTGACGTCGTGCTGGTACTGGCCCACGCCAATGCTCTTGGGGTCGATCTTGACCAGCTCGGCCAGCGGGTCCTGCAGGCGGCGCGCGATGCTGGCGGCGCCGCGCAGGCTGACGTCGACGTCGGGCATTTCCTGGCTGGCGTATTCGCTGGCCGAGTAGACCGAGGCGCCGGCCTCGCTGACCACCACTTTTTCGATGGCGTAGGGCGCATCCTTGGCCAGCAGCTTGATGAGGTCGGCCGCCAGCTTGTCGGTCTCGCGGCTGGCCGTGCCGTTGCCGATGGCGATCAGGTTGACGCCATGCTTCATGCTCAGCTTGGCCAGCGTGTGCAGCGAGCCGTCCCAGTCGCGCCGCGGCTCGTGCGGGTAGACGGTGGCGGTGTCGACCAGCTTGCCCGTGGCGTCCACCACGGCCACTTTCACGCCGGTGCGGATGCCCGGGTCCAGGCCCATGACGGTGCGTGTGCCCGCGGGCGCGGCCAGCAGCAGGTCGCGCAGGTTGTCGGCAAAGACCTTGATGGCAACTTTTTCGGCGTCGTCACGCAGCCGCGCGAACAGGTCGCGCTCGGTCGACAGACTGAGCTTGACGCGCCAGGTCCAGGCCACGGCCTTGCGGATCAGATCGTCGGCCGCGCGGGCTGCGTGGCTCCAGCCCAGGTGCAGCGCGATCTTGCCTTCGGCAATGCTGGGTTTGCCGGGCTCGGGCTCGACGGGCAGCACCAGCTTGGCTTCCAGAATTTCCAATTGGCGGCCCCGAAACACCGCCAACGCGCGGTGCGAAGGCACGCGGCCGATGGGCTCGTCGTAGTCGAAGTAGTCGCGGAACTTGGCGACGTCGGGGTTGTTTTCGTCCTTGCCGTCGACGCGCTTGCTGCGCAGCAGGCCCTCGGTCCACAGCCATTCGCGCAGCGATTGCACCAGCGCGGCGTCTTCGGCCCAGCGCTCCGACAGGATGTCGCGCACGCCGTCGAGCACCGCCAGCACGGTGGTGAAGTCGCTGCCGTCCTCGCCCTTGGCTGGTTTGACGTAGGCGGCGGCCTCGTCGGCCGGCACCCGGGTCGGGTCGGCGAACAGCAGATCGGCCAGCGGCTCGATACCGTTTTCACGCGCGATCTGGCCCTTGGTGCGGCGCCTGGGCTTGTAGGGCAGGTAGAGGTCTTCGAGTTCCTGCTTGGTCGGCACGGACTCGATGACGGCGCGCAATTCGGGGGTGAGCTTGCCTTGCTCCTCGATGCTCTTGAGCACGGTTTCGCGGCGGTCTTCCAGTTCACGCAGGTAGCCCAGGCGCTGCTCCAGTTCGCGCAGTTGGATGTCGTCCAGGCCGCCCGTGGCTTCCTTGCGGTAGCGCGCCACGAAGGGCACGGTCGCCCCGCCGTCGAGCAGCCCGACGGCGGCCGCCACCTGCTCCACCTTGACCTTCAACTCGTTCGCAATCTGCAGGGATATCTTTTTATTCAACGTTCGCTCTCGGTTTGCTCTCGCACGGTCTGCAGACCCGGGCCATGCCCAGCCTGCGCGCCGGGCATGGCCCGGCAGCCGGCAAGGAAGGAAAGAAAGGGGGCGAGTTTGCCATAGCCCATCGCCCCGATCGGGCGCCGCTCAGACGCCGAAGCGTGCCGGGTCGTAGGGCGCGGGGTCGATGTACGGCGGCTCGCCACACAGGCGCTCGGCCAGCAGCCGCGCCGACGCCGGCCCCAGCGTGAAGCCCTGGTGGCCGTGGCCGAAGTGGAACCACAGTCCGCGGTGGCGCGGCGCCGGGCCGATCACCGGTTTCATGTCGACCGTGCAGGGCCGCGCGCCCAACCAGGGCGTGTCTTCCACGGGCTGGCCCAGGCCCAGCAGGCGCTCCACCGCCCGTTCGGCGCGCACGAGCTGCACCGGGGTGGCCGGCGCATCCTGCGCGGCGAACTCGGCACCCGTGGTCAGGCGCAGGCCGCGCTTCATGGGCGCCAGCACCACGCCGTGGTCGGTGTCCAGCAGCGGCCGCTGCAGCGTGCCGCCGCCCGTGTAGTGCCGGTGGTAGCCGCGCTTGATGAACAGCGGCAGCCGGTAGCCCAGCCGGCGCGTGTGCGCCTCGGCCCAGGGGCCCAGTGCGAGCACGGCCTGGGCGGCCTGCAGCTCGCCCTCGTCGGTGCGCACGGCCCAGCCACTGCCGGCCTGCCGCAGCGTCTGGGCGTCGCCCTGCACGATGCGCCCGCCGCGCTGCACGAACAGCGCGGCATAACGCTCGACCAGTTCGCCCGGGTCGCTGATGGTCCAGGGGTCCTGCCAATGCAGGGCGCCCGCCAGCGTTTCCTTCAGGCCCGGCTCCAACTGGGCCAGGCCCGCGCCGTCGAGCACCTGGCAGCGCAGCCCGTGGGCCTGCGCCACCGCCTGGGCCGCGCGCGCGGTGGCCTCGAACAGGGCCGGCACGCGGTAAGCCTGCAGCCAGCCGTCGCGGCGCACCAGGTCGCCGGCCCCGGCGGCCTCGATGAACACCTGGTGCTCGGTGATGCAGTGCGCGATCAGGCGGCTGTAGGCCGCGGCCACGTCGGCATAAGGCCCCGGCGCCGACTGCCGCCAGTAACGCCACAGGCGCGGCGCCAGTGCCGGCAAGGCGCGCCAGTGCAGGTGCACGTCGTTGCCACGCCCCAGCGCCACGTTCCACAGCGATGCCCAGTCGCGCGGAAAGGCATAGGGCTGCACCGCCTCGCGCTGGATGAAGCCGGCGTTGCCGTAAGAGGTTTCGCGCCCCGGCGGCCGCCGGTCGAGCAGCACGACCTGGCAGCCACGCTGCTGCAGCGCCAGCGCGGTGCTCACGCCCACCATGCCGGCGCCCAGCACCAGGACTTCTTCAGCGCTCATCCGTCATCTCCTTGTGGATTCCATCAAACAGGCCGCGCGGCGGTCTTTGCGTTGCACGGCGCGCGCCCGCATTCTGCGCCGGCCACGGCATGAAAGCGTTAACGATGTCCAGGAAAAATCGAACGAACCGGTGCGTTTTTGGCAATGCATCGGTTCACTCGGCCAAAAGTCCTTCGCTTTCCC
Source organism: Paracidovorax wautersii (assembly GCA_009912175.1). GTDB lineage: Bacteria > Pseudomonadota > Gammaproteobacteria > Burkholderiales > Burkholderiaceae_C > Comamonas_F > Comamonas_F wautersii_A. The sequence goes on from WNDQ01000056.1 coordinate 22,830, forward strand.
CGTTGGCCCGGATGACGGCCACCAGGTATTACACGAAGGCCCGGCCGGCTTCGGACAGGTTGCGCCCGGCCATGGTCTGGACTTCGAGGTAACGCTCGTTCATCTCGCGGTCGCGCAGCGGGATCCCCACCACCGCGCCGGTGTCCAGCCGCGCGCGCATCGACAACTCGCCGTAGAAGGCAATGCCCGCCTGGCTGGCGGCCGCGTAGCTCACCAGCGCGTCGGCATGGTTGCTTTGCAGCGCCGCACGGTAGCGCAGCCCCTGGCGGCTGCAGCTGATGTCCAGCAGGTGGCGCAGGGAACTGTCCTTGAGCGGCAAGGCCAACGGGTAGGCCACGACCTGAGCCAGGGACAGTTGGCGCAACCGCGCCAGGGGGTGGGACGCCGCCACGATCGCCAGCACGGGACAGGGGTGGCGAAGCTCCACGCGCAGGCCGCTTTCGGGCACCGCGCTGAGCGTGACGCCGATGTCGACCTCGCCTTCGCGCACACGCCGCGCGATGTCGCTCTGGGAGCACACGTCCAACTCGAACACGATGCCCTCGTACTTTTCGCGAAAGCGTGCGATCAGCGTCGGAATCAGGTCGTGGGCAAAACCGATGGCCGAGGCGATGCGCACCCGGCCCATGCGCATGCCGCGCAGGACGCGCCGCGCATGGGCGGCCAGCAGTTCGCCAGCGGCATTGGGCAGCATGCCGCGCGCGCGGCGCTCGAACAGCAGCATGTCCAGATCGCTTTCCAGCCGCGCGATCTGCCGGCTGACGGCCGACGGCGCCACGCAGAGCTTGGCGGCGGCCTCCTTGACGGAGCCGGTGCGCACCACTTCCAGGAAGTAGCGCACGGCGGTTTCCTGCAAGGCCCGCGCAGGGGCGGGGCTGGCCGGTCGTGGCGTTTTCATGGGCGCTCCTTGTCTTCGCGGGGGGGGTGGGGGAGGGTGTGGGGTGTGGGTCTAAAACAAACACTCCCTTCCCCGGAGAGGCGCGCGCGGGGGCATCCCTTTCCCCCCCCCCCCCCCCCCCCCCCCCCCCCACAAAACCCCCCCCCCCCCCCCCCCCCCCCCCCCCCCCCCCCCCCCCCCCCGCCCCACCCCACCCCCCCCCCCCCGCCGGGCGGCCCCCCCGGCGCCCCCCCCCCGGGGGGGCCCGGGTTTTTCTTCCCTCCCCCCCCCCCC
>WNDQ01000057.1 GCA_009912175.1 Paracidovorax wautersii
GAAAGCGTTCTCCTCCTCCAGCCGCGCCACTTCACGTTTGAGCCGTGCATGTTCGGCCAACTCCAAGCGTTGTGCCTGATCGTCCTGGTCGTGCCGCCGCGCCTGGGCGCGCCAACTGTACAGCTGGGCAGGCTGCAACCCCAGATCACGAGCCACCGTGGTTACCCCTTCTGTGGCCGCTCGCAACAGTGCCTGCTGCCTGAACTCCAGGCTGAACTCCTGCCCCTTTCTGCCTGCCTTGCTCTTGGTCATCGTCCACCTCCTATTGCGATAGTTAATCGCTTATAGGGGTGTCCGTGAAACGGGGGCAAGATCAGAGTTCTTCATCGCCGGCGGTGTGGCCGACGACATCATCGCCAGCCTGCGCGCCGTGCGCGCCCTGTGCCCCGGCGCGACCTTGGTGGTCAAGCGTGGCGCCCTGGGCTGCTGCGTGATCGAAGGTGACGTCCCCAACGACATCGATGCCGCGCCGACCTACCGTGGCGAGCGGGTGGAAGTGCTCAACGTGCTGGGCGCGGGCGATGCCTTCCTGTCCGGCCTGATGGCCAGCTTGCTGCAGGGCAAGGACTGGGCCGAATCCACCAAGGTCGCCAATGCCTGCGGCGCCATTGTGGTCTCGCGCCACGCCTGCTCGGCGGCCATGCCCACGCCGGCCGAGCTGGCGCACTGGTTCGGTGGCAACCGCAATCCCAAGGTCGATGCCGACGAGCAGTTGGCGCACCTGCACCGCGTCACCGCCGCGCGCCCCAGTTGGCAGGACCTGTGCGTGATGGCGTTCGACCACCGCAGCCAGTTCTACGACATCGCCCGTGCCGCCGGCGTCAGCGACGCCCGGGTGCCGGCGCTCAAGCAACTGCTGGTCAAGGCTGCCGAGCAGGTCAAGTCCAGCCGTCAACTGCAAGGCCACACCGGCGTGCTGATCGATGGCGGAGACTACGGCCGGGACGCACTGGCCAGCGCCACGGGCCGTGGCTGGTGGGTTGGCCGTCCGGTCGAACTGCCGGGTTCCCGTCCGCTGCGTTTTGACGGCACCCGTTCGGTGGGCAGTGCACTGATCCACTGGCCGACCGAGCAGGTCGTCAAGTGCCTGGTGCACTACCACCCCGACGACGCTTACGAGCTGCGACTGGCGCAGGAGCAAAAGGTGCTGGAGCTGTGGGAAGCCACGCGCGAATCCGGCAACGAGCTGCTGCTGGAGATCATTCCACCCAAGAGCATGACGCCTGACGGCACGGCCGATGCCGCCGTGCTGCGCGCCGTCAAGCGCTTCTACAACCTGGGCGTCAAGCCCGAATGGTGGAAGCTCGCGCCCATGCAGGAGCAGGGCTGGCGTGACCTGGAGGCGCTGATCGCCGAGCGCGACCGCCACTGCCGCGGCGCCGTGATCCTGGGGCTGAACCAGCCGCTCGATTTCCTGGCGTCGAGCTTTGCCAACGCGACCAACCCCATCGTCAAGGGCTTCATGGTCGGGCGCACACTCTGGGCGGACGCGTCTTTGAAATGGTTCAAGGGCGAGATGGACGACACGGCGTTGGTCGACGAAGTCGCCCGCAACTTCGCGGTGCTGGTCGATGCCTGGCGCAACCGTCACAGCGCCCAGCGCGCCGCCGCCTGAACACTTGGATTGAGCCCATGAAGACCCAACGACTCACCATGGCGCAGGCCCTGGTCAAGCACCTGGCGGCGCTGCGCGTGGAGGTGGAGCACCTCGACGGCCGCACCTCGATCGAGCCCTATTGCGGCGGCGTTTTCACCATCTTCGGCCACGGCAACGTGGCCGGCCTGGGCGAGGCCCTGGTGGCCGAGCGCGACCAGATCGCCACCTACCGCGCCCACAACGAACAGACCATGGCGCATGCGGCGATTGCGTTCGCCAAGGCGCAGTTCCGCCAGCGCATCATGGCCGTGTCCACCAGCATCGGGCCGGGTGCGACCAACATGGTCACCGCGGCTGCCGTGGCGCATGTGAACCGCCTGCCGGTGCTGCTGCTGCCGGGCGACGTGTTCGCCACGCGCCGCCCCGACCCGGTGCTGCAGCAGATCGAAAGCTTTGGCCAGGGCGACGTCAGCGCCAGCGACTGCTTCCGCCCAGTCACCCGCTACTTCGACCGCCTGACCCGCCCCGAACATATCCTGACCGCGCTGCCGCGCGCGATCCAGATGATGACGGACCCGGCCAACTGCGGACCGGCCTGCCTGTCGCTGCCCCAGGACGTCCAGGCCATGGCCTTCGACTGCCCGGAGGACTTCCTCAACCCGGGCGTGCTGCGTTTTCGCCGCCCGCCTGCGGACGAACGCGAACTGGCCAGCGCCATCGCCTTGCTGCGCAGCGCCAGGCGCCCGCTCATCGTGGCCGGCGGTGGTGTGCTCTACAGCCAGGCCTGGTCTGCGCTGCGCACCTTCGTCGAGGCGCACGGCGTGCCCGTGGTTGAGTCGCACGGCGGCAAGAGCAGCCTGCCCTGGGACCATCCGCTGAACCTCGGCGCCATCGGCGTGGACGGCGTCTCCTGGGCCAATGACATGGCGCGCCAGGCTGACGTGGTGTTTGCCGTGGGCACCCGGCTGCAGGACTTCACCACCGGCTCGCACGCGCTGTTCGCGCAGGCCAAGCTGTTGAGCCTGAACGTGCAGCCCTACGACGCCGGCAAGTGGAGCGGCACCGCCCTGGTCGCGGACGCCCGCCTGGGCCTGACGCAACTGCAAGCCGGTTTGGCGGACTGGGCCGCCGACGCGGACTGGACGGCGCTCGCGAAACAACAGGCCGCGGCGGCCAACGCCCGCATCACCGAGCTGACCACCCATGTGCCCAAGGACGTGCTGCCCTACGACGCCGAGGTGATCGGCGCGGTGCGCGACTCGGCTGCCGAACTGGGCCTGGACAGTGGCCGGCACCTTGCCGGCCGAGCTGCACAAACTCTGGCGCGCCAGCTTGCCGGGCAACTACCACATGGAGTATGGCTACTCGTGCATGGGCTACGAAGTGGCCGGCGGCCTGGGGGTGAAGATGGCCCGGCCGGACCAGGAATCCATCGTGCTGGTCGGTGACGGCTCCTACATGATGGCCAACTCCGAGCTGGCGACCTCGCTGTTGCTGGGCCAGAAGATGATCGTCGTGATCCTGGACAACCGGGGCTACGGCTGTATCGAGCGCCTGCAGATCAAGACCGGCAGCCCGGGCTTCAACAACATGCTCGACGACTGCGTGCCCGAAGGCGGCGAGCGCAGCACGATCGACTTCGCCATGCACGCCCGCGCCATGGGTGCCGACGCGGTCCACGTCAAGGATGTGGCCGAGCTCAAGGCGGCCATGGTCAAGGCGCGGCAGGCCAAGCGCACCCAGGTCATCGTGATCGACACCACCCACCACCGCATCACCGACGGCGGCTGCTGGTGGGAAGTGGCGGTGCCCGAAGTGTCGAATCGCAGCGAGGTCAACCAGGCCCATGACAGCTACGTCAAGGCGCAATCGTCGCAGCGCATCTGATTCTTTTTTTCTCATCGCAACCTCCTTTCTCTGAGAGACACCCCATGAGCTGGAACGTCCGCATTGGTATCAATCCCCTGTCGTGGATGAACGACGACCTGCCATCCCTGGGCGGTGAAACCCCGCTGGAAACCGCGCTGAGCGAAGGCAAGGAAATCGGCTACGAAGGTTTCGAGCTGGGCAACAAGTTCCCCAAGGACGGCCCGGGCCTGAAGGCCAAGCTCGACGAGTTCGGCCTGGCTTGCGTGTCGGGCTGGTACTCCGGCTTTCTGGCCGAACTGGAGCCCGGCCAGGACAACGCCCAGGCAGTGGCGGCCGAGATCGAGCGCTGCAAGGCCCACCTGAGCAAGCTGCAATACAACGGCGCCAAAGTCGTGGTCTACGGCGAATGCGCCGGCACCGTGCAAGGCCAGATCGACACGCCCGTGTCCAAGCGCCCGCAGTTCGCAAGCGAAGCGTTGTGGCTCGCTTACGCCGAGCGCCTGAACGCCTTCGGAGAACACCTCGTCAAGACCTACGGCATCAAGCTGGCTTACCACCACCACATGGGCGCCTACGTCGAGTCGCCGGCCGACGTGGACAAGCTGATGGCCTTGACCGACCCGGACAAGGTCTTCCTGCTGTTCGACACCGGCCACGCCTATTTCGGCGGTGCCGCCACGCCGGTGGACCTGCTCAAAAAACACATCCAGCGCGTGGTGCACGTGCACTGCAAGGACGTGCGCACGCCCGTGATCGCCCAGGCCCGCAACGACGGCTGGAGCTTTCTCAACGGCGTGATCAACGGCACCTTCACCGTGCCCGGTGACGGCAGCATCGACTACGCCACCGTGCTCAAGACCCTGAAGGACAACGGCTACGAAGGCTGGCTGGTGGTCGAGGCCGAGCAGGACCCGGCCGTGGCCCCGAGCTACGCGTATGCCCAGAAGGGCTACCAGACCCTGCGTGGTCTGGTGGACTCGCTGAGCTGATCGGCAGGAGGAAACCATGGTCAGTCCTTTGCTTGCCAAGGCCGCGTCCACCGGGCGCGAAATCGTCAACGTCACCCCCGAGCGCGCGGGGTGGACCCATGTCGGATTCCGCGCGCTGCGTCTGGCGGCCGGTGAATCCGACACGGTGGAAACGGGTAAACGTGAACTGTGCCTGGTGGTGCTCACCGGCACGGTGGACGTCACCGTCGACGGCCAAACCCACGCCAAGCTGGGAATGCGCAGCAGCGTGTTCGACGAGGTGTCGCCGGCGGCGGTCTACGTGCCGTCCGGCCGGGCGGTGCACATCCGCGCGGTGGGGGCGGCCGAGGTGGCGTTGTGCACCGCGCCGTCTGACGCGAACAACCGCCAGGTCACCGTGCTGGACCCCGCCAAGATGAAGCGCAGCGTGCGCGGCAAGGGCACGAACACGCGCCATGTCTGCGACATCCTGCCGCACGACGACCCGACCGCGGCCCATTTGCTGGTGGTGGAAGTGCTGACACCGGCCAGCCATTCCAGCAGCTACCCGCCCCACAAGCACGACCAGGAAACGCCGCCGACCGAAACCCTGCTGGAAGAAACCTACTACCACCGCCTCAACCCGCCGCAGGGCTTTGCGTTCCAGCGTGTCTACACGGACGACCGCAGTCTCGACGAAGCCTGTGCGGTCGAGGACCACGATGTGGTGATGGTGCCGCGCGGCTACCACCCGGTGGTGGCGCCCCACGGCTACGACCTGTACTACCTCAACGTCATGGCGGGGCCGAACCGCTTCTGGGTGTTCAAGAACGACCCGCAGCACGAGTGGATGCTGAAGTAAGTACTGTCGCGCCGCGTCTTGCGGCGCCTTGTTGTCCATTTCAGACCCGCCTAAGAAACCGGAACCACACTGGCGCCAGATCAATTCCTGGCAACCCTCATGTGGATCCGTCACTGGCTTCTGGCACTGGCGCTTGTTCAGTCGTTCGGCGGCATCGTTTTCTACAGCCTGGCCTCCGCGGCCAGCCGCAGTGATGCGTATCTCCAGCAGTTGCTGGAAGGCGACGACGATTTCGAGTTGCTGGATGAGAGTTGATCCCATGACAACCCAGCCCACCGAAGGAGACGCCATGCCTCAGGCCACGATGCCATCCCTCCAACAAAATCCGATGCGGGTTGCGCTGCTCACGGCGCTGCTGCTGGGCTCGGCCATCGTGCTGTCTGCCTGCGTGATTGCGCCGCCGCGCGTGTACGAACCCGCTCGTGTGGAAGTGGCGCCGCCAGCGCCCCGCGTCGAAGTCGTGCCGCCACCGCGTGTGGGCTATGTCTGGGTGCCGGGGTTCTGGGCCTGGGATGCACCGGCGCGCCGGCACGTCTGGGTTGAAGGGCGCTGGGAAGCGGTGCGGCCGCAGGCCCATTACGTGCCGCCGCACTGGCATGCCGACGGGCCGTTCTGGGTGTTCTAGCCGGGGCGCTGGGCCTACTGAGCCTTGCTTGCGATCGGCGGCAGCCGGTTCAGGTCGCAGGCGGTGTCGGTGCGCTGAACACCATGCACACGGGGCTGCCACAGGCGGTGACGGCGGCGGGCTTCCATGATTCGAGCGGGCGTGTGTCCGCCAGGTCGAACTGCGCGATGGTGTGGCTGTCTTCGTTGAGCACGTAGAGCCAGCGCGCGTCGGGGCTGTGGGTGAAGAAGCGGGGCGTGAGCCCGGCCGACGGAATCGCGCCAAGCCAGGCCAGGCGGCCTGTTGCGGGATCGACATCGAACACGGCGATGCTGTCGCAGCCGCGTTGGAGGCGTACACGCGGCGGCCGTCCGCCGACACTTCGATCTCCGCGGCCCGGCTGTTGCCGACGAAGCGCTCGGGCAGCGTGGACAGGATCTGGACGCCGTGCATCTCGCCCGTCAGCGCGTTGAAACTGCACGACAGCACCGTCGAATCCAGTTCATTGACCACGTAGGCGCAGGGCAGGGTTGGGTGGAAGGCGACGTGGCGCGGTCCCGAGCCTTCCCGCGTGTCGAGCCAGGGCTGCGGCGCGGGCCGCAACTCGCCCGCTTCGAAGGCGAAGATGAACACGCGGTCCTGCCCCTTGTCGGGGACGACGACGAAGCGGCCGCTCGGGTCGAAGGGGTTGAAATGCGGTTTGGCGAACGGCTGCTCCTTGCGGTGCGGGCCCCCGCAGTCCTGCGTCTGCAGGAAGGACAGTGTGCCGCGTTGCGCGTCGACGGCGAACACGCTGATTTCATGCCCGTCGCCGTGGACCGTGTAGAGGCGGTTGCCCTCGGCATTGAGTGCGAGGAAGGACGGATTGCGCAGGTCGGACACGGTCTGGATCAGGGCCAATGTGCCGTTGTCCGCATCGACCTGGTAGACCGTGATGCCATCGCCTCGGGCGTTGCGCTCGCGCGTGGTGCGGGAGCCGACATAGGCGAACAGTCGTGCAGCGCTCATGCTGCGCCCGCCAGGGGGGCGACGGCGGCGCCTTGAATGCCGTGGCGCTTGAGCGCATCGGCCACAAAGCCGGACGCCTTGGCTTCTTCCACGAAGGCCGCCAGCACGCTTTGGGCTTCGGCGCCACGCGGCTTGGGCAGGCCCATGGCCTGCTGGATCACCATGAAGCGGCCGGGCAGCAGGCGCAGTCCGGGAATGCGCTGGGCATCGGCTTCGAGCTGCTGGCGCACGCCGGCCGCGACGTCGGCGGTTGATTCGACGAAGGTGCTGACGACGGCGTGCGATGACGGGGCGCGCAGGATCTGGGCCTGCTGCAGTTCGCGTGTCAGGTACAGGTCGTAGGCGCTGCCCTGGCCGACGACGACGGTGTGCCCGGCCTGGTCGACCTGCGTGTTGTCCGTCAGCGGCGAACCGTCGCGCACCAGGTAGCTGCCTTCGATGAGCACATAAGGGTCTGAGAAGGCGATGCCTGCGCCGCGCACCGGGTCGACCGCGAAGAAACCGAAGTCGGCTTCCTCGCGCGTGACGGCGTCGACGGACTTGCCGGCGGTGTCGAACACCACGAGCTCGAGCGCCAGCCCCAGTTGCTCGGCGAAGCGGCGGGCGAGGTCGATCGAGACGCCGGCGGGGCTGCCGTCGTCTTGCAGTCGCGCCAGGATCGGGTTGCCGGTGTTGATGGAGGCCCGGATGTGCCCCAGGGGCGCCAGAGCCGAGCGCAGTTGGGCGGAAAGGGTCATGGTCAGCGTGTTGAGAAAGGTGCCCGTGCGGGCGGTGGAGGGGCGAAGGCCTGGGCCTGCGGGCGAAGGATCTCGGTGATGTCCGTGAGGTTGCGCAGCGTGCTCGTCAGGTGCTCGCGCATCGCGCGCGACGCGTCCTCGTTGCGTTCCTGGCCGAGCAGATCGAGGATGTGCAGGTGCTGCTCGCAATGCTCGCGGTAGCGCGCGCGGTCCTGCATCGAGCGGTAGGACAGCAGGCGCCGCACGCGGTTGACGCGGCGGATGGTGTCGATGAAGAAGGGGTTGCCCGAAGCCTCGACCAGCGACTCGTGAAAAATCACACCACGGTTGTGGATGCGGTCGGCCGAGTCGGTGGCGATGCCGCCTTCGAGCAGATGGATTTCCGCCGCGCGGCAGCGTTCGAGCACCGTGCGCTCCAGGCGGTAGCCGGGCTCCAGCAGCGCGGCGGGTTCCAGCGCCAGCCGCAGGCGGTAGGACTGCAGCAGGCTGTCCGGCGTGGTCAGCATGGCGGCGAAGGTCCAGCCATAGCCCTGCTTGCGTTCGATCCAGCCTTCCTGCGAGATGCGGTTCAGAACGGCGCCGAGCTGCGCCTTGCCCAGCCCATAGCGGGTGCGCAGGGCCGCTTCGGTGACCGACTCGGGCAGGGTGCCGCGCAGGCGGTCTTCGGCGATGCGAAAGTAGATCGCCTCGGTCGAGTCGCCGTCGCGGCCCTCGGCGGCTTCGAGCAGGTGGGCCGGAATCTGGTCGTGGGCCAGGGCCAGGAAAAAGCCCCGGTTGCGCTCGCGGCGCGCCACGCCGTGTTCCTCCAGCAATTGCAGGGCTTCGTTGACGGGCTGGCGCGAGACGCGCAAGCGGTCGGCCAGGCCCTGCGCGGCCAAGTGGGCACCGCTGGCCCATTGTTCGGCGCGAGCCAGGGCCAGGATCTGCGTGGAGAGGGCGGCAGCGGTTCTCATGCCCCCATTGTCGTGCGACATCAGCAGGTTGCGGGTGCGGCGGTTGGCCGCGCTGGTGTGAGCGACTGGCGCAGGATGGTCGGGATCACGCCGCCGGCTCGCAATAGGTCGACTTCCAGTTGCGTCTCGACGGCCGCCGTGGCGTGGAACGATTCGACCTGGCCGTCCCGGCGCAGCAGGCGGACGGCCACCAGGCCGCGCGGCGCCAGGTCCGCGGCCGGCGCGTCCACCTCGATGCGGTCGCCGGGCCTGAGCGCGAGCGCCTGCGGGCCCATGCCCGGCGGCAGGCGCAGCGGAAGAATGCCCATGCCGATCAGGTTGGAGCGGTGGATGCGCTCGAAGCTCATGGCCAGCACGGCGCGGATGCCCAGCAGCCGTTGCCCTTTGGCGGCCCAGTCGCGCGATGAACCGGTGCCGTAGCGCTCGCCCGCGATCAGCACCACGGACTGGCCCGCGTCGCGGTAACGCTGCGCGACGTCCCAGATGGGCTGGATCTGGCCCGACGGCACGTGCAGGGTGTGCGCGACCGGGGCATCGGGCGCCAGCCAGTTCTTCAGCGGCTTGCTGTGGAAGGCCGCGCGCATCATCACTTCCCAGTTGCCGCGGCGCGAGGCGAAGACGTTCAGGTCGTGGCGGTCGTCGCCCCGGGCCACGAGGAAGTCGGCCACCAGGCTGTCGGGCGGGATGGCACTGGCGGGCGAGATGTGGTCGGTGGTGATGTCGTCGCCCACGACCAGCAGCGGATAAGCCTGATAGTGGCCCAGTTGGCTGCCTTCGGACAGCGACGCAAAAGGCGGGCGGCGCAGGGCGGTGGACGCGGGGTTCCACGGAAACAGCGGGCCTGTGGGGGCCTTGAGCGCATGCCAGGCCGGGTTGAGGCTGGCCTTGGCGAAGTCGCGCGCGTAGTCGTGCGGGCTTGTGGCCTGGGTGAGCAGGGCGGTGACTTCATCGCGGGTCGGCATCAGGTCTGCCAAAAAGACGAGCGCACCGTCGGCGGTGCGCTGCACCGGCTCGGTCCGCAGATTGCGCGCGGCATCGCCGGCCAGGCCAAAGGCGATGACCATGGGCGGCGACATGATGAAGCTGAGCTCGATGTCCGGGTGCACACGGCCCGGGAAATTGCGGTTGCCCGACAGGATGGCCACGGCCTTGGTGTGGCCGGCCTGCTGCGCCTGGCGGATCGGCGCCGTCAGGGGGCCGGGGTTGCCGATGCAGGTGGTGCAGCCGTAGCCCACGATGCCAAAGCCCATGGCCTCCAGGTCGTCGAGCAGCCCGGCGCGTGCCAGGTAAGAGGCGGCCGCCGGCGAACCCGGGGCCAGCGAAGTCTTGACCCAGGGCGGCACGCGCAGCCCCAGGGCCCGCGCCTTGCGGGCGACCAGGCCCGCAGCGATCAGCAAGGCCTGGTCCGAGGTGTTCGTGCAACTGGTGATGGCCGCCAGCGCCACCGCGTGCCGGGGCAGCGAGCCGCCCGGTTCGGCCGCGAAGGCGACGGCCGTCAGCGCCTGCGCGCTGTCGCCGTAGTCGAGCAGATCCTGCGGGCGGCGTGGACCGGCGATGTGCCAGCCCACACTGTCCAGTTCGATGGTGATCTGCCGGGTGTAGCGCGGCTGCGCGGCTGGGTCGAACCACAGGCCCTGGTGGCGCATGTAGGCCTCGACGCGGCGGATGCTGTCTTCGCTGCGGCCGGTGGCGCGCAGGTAGGCCAGCGTCTGCCCATCCACCGGGAAGTAGCCGGTGGTCGCGCCGTATTCGGGTGCCATGTTGGCGACGACGGAGCGCTCGCCCGCCGTGAGTGTGGCCACGCCGGGGCCGAAGAACTCGACGAACTCGCCGGCCACGCCCAGCGCGCGCAGCCGCTGGGTGACCACCAGCGCCAGGTCGCTGGCCTGCACGCCTGCGCGCAGCGCGCCGGTCAGCCGCACGCCGATGACGTCGGGGATGCGCAGCATGGTCGGCATGCCGAACATGACGGTCTGCGCTTCCAGCCCGCCCACGCCCCAGCCCAGCACGCCGATGCCGTTGACCATGGGCGTGTGGCTGTCGGTGCCCAGCATCATGTCGGGCACGGCCCAAGGCAGGTCTGCCTGGCCTTCACGCCGTTCGGTGGTCACCACCGTGGCCAGTTGCTCCAGGTTGATGGTGTGCATGATGCCGGTGCCCGGCGGGTGGATACGCACCTTGTCCAGCGCCTTGGCGGCCCAGCGCAGGAACTGGTAACGCTCGCTGTTGCGGCGGATCTCGTGCCGCAGGTTGGCGTCTGCCGCGCCGGGCACCGCATAGGCCTCGACCGCGAGCGAGTGGTCGACCGACACGTCGACCGGCAGGCCCGGATTGAGCACGGCCGGGTCCGCGCCAGCCTCCGCCAGCGCGTCACGCATGGCGGCAATGTCGACCAGCGCGGGCGTGCTGGTGGCGTCGTGCATCAGCACACGGCCGGGCTGGTAGGCAATTTCGGCTTCGCTGCTGCCGTGGTCCAGCCAGGCGATCAAGGCGGCCACGGCGTCGCGGCGCTCCTGACCCTGCATGTTGCGCAGCACGTTTTCCAGCAGCAGGCGCAGCACCGTGGGCATCAGCGTCAAGCGCTCGCCCAGCACCCCCTTCAGGTCCGCCACGCAATAACGCTGACCGTCCAGGTCGATGACCTGGGGCGAGAAATCTTCGGTGTTTTCCATAGGCTTTATTTTGCATATTCAATAAATAAAATGCAATCAAGCGCTAACCCCAATCCCATACCCCATCCCGTAACTCAGGCGCCGTTCCAAGGAATCGAACATGAACCTCTCTCGTCGTTATCTGTTGCTGGCCGCAGCATTCCTGGCCCATCCCGCGTGGTCGCAGGATTACCCGAGCCGCCCGGTTACCCTGGTCGTGCCCTTTACCGCCGGCGGTGGCGTCGACACGGTGGCCCGCCTGCTGGCCGAGCGGCTGCGCGCCACGCTGGGCCAGGCCGTGGTGGTGGGCAACAAACCGGGGGCCAGCGGCATGCTCGGCGCCAGCGCCGTCACCCGGGCGGCGGGCGACGGCTACACGCTGCTGCTGGGCTCGGCGGGCGAAACCGCCATCAACCCGCTGGTCTACAAGGAGCGCATGCAGTACCAGCCGCAGCGCGACCTGGCGCCGATCACGCTGGTCACGCGCGTGCCCAACGTGCTGGTGGCCGCGCCCAGCTTTCCCGCCAACAACATCGCCGAACTGGTGAGCTACGCCAAGGCCCACCCGGGCCGGCTGGGCTACGCCACCAGCGGCATCGGCAACCCCCAGCACCTCAACGGCGAACTGCTGCAGTCGGTTGCCGGCATCCAGATGACGCACGTGCCGTACAAGGGCGCGGCCAATCAGCTGGTGGACGTGGCCTCGGGCGCGGTCGAGCTGGCCTTCGTGAGCTACGCCGGGGCGGCGCCCTTCATCAAGAGCGGCCGTGTGAAAGTGCTGGCAGTGACCTCGGCCAGGCGCGCACCCTTCGCGCCCGACATCCCGGCCATCGCCGAATCCCCGCAGGCCGCGGGCTACGACCTGGAGAACTGGTTCGGCCTGTTCGCGCCCGCGTCCACGCCGGCTGCCATCCAGGCGCGGATCAACACGGCCGTCGTCGACGCGCTGAAAGACCCCGAGCTCGGCCGGCGCCTGCGCGAGCAGGGCGGCGAGCCCGCGCCCATGACGCAGCAGCAGTTCAAGGACTTCATCGCCGGCGAAACCGCGAAGTACGCGCGGATCGTCGAGTCCGCCCGCATCACGCCCGAGTGATGCCCGCGCAGCCGCGCTTCAATCGCCCAGCACGTGCAGTGGCAGGTCGTACAGCCGCGCGAGCTTTTCGACTTCGGTGCGGCTCAGGCCCGCCATGAAGTTGGCGATGTGCTGGCGCGCCGCGGGCTGGGTGAGGGCGCGTGTGATCTCGCCGGCTTCCACTGGCAGCCCGACGGCCTTGCACAGGCAGGCGCCGAAGTGCGGCTCCAGCGCCGCGATGGCCACGCGGCCGTCGCGGCAGGCATAGACCTGATAGCCCGCGTGCGCGCCGCCGATGACGGCGCGCGGTGCGGTCAGCGCCCAGCGGCGGGGCAGCGCCAGGTAGGCCGCGGCCTGCGCCAGTCCGACCGTCAGGTGCAGGCCGTGCGCGGGGGCTTGCGCCGGCGTCGCGGCACGGTGCAGGGCGCATTGCAGCACGGCCTCGACGGCCTGCTGCGAGCCGGCCATGTCGGCGTAAAGCGTGGCCGGCAGGTCGGTGCCGGTGATCAGGCCCTGCTCGGCCAGGTAGGTCAGGTCGTGGCCGGGCAGTTCCGCGCGCTCGCCCGCATCGCCCACGATGCGCACCGAGCACAGGGCCGGCAGGCGCTGGGCCAGCGCGCTTGCATCCAGCCCGAGCCGCTGCAGCGCGGAAGGCCGGAAGGACGTGAGCAGCACGTCGGTGGTGGCGAGCAGCTTGTCGAGGGCGGTGCAGCCGGGCTCGGTCTTGAGGTCGAGCGTCTGCACCTTCACGCCTTCGTGCAGATCGGCGTAGGCCTGCGGGCTGTAGCGCGCCATGGGGTCGCCCGCGGGCGGCTCGATCTTGGTGCAGCGTGCACCCATGGCGTGCAGCCGCATGAGGGCGGCGGGCCCCGGCAGATTGAGCGCCAGGCTGACGATGCGCAGGTGCTTCAGGACCTGGGGCGGGCGGGCCGCCTCGCGCGGCGGTCTGGCGGCTGGCGCGCTGCGGCGGGTCCGCGTGGGTGGGGCATGGACGGTGGGGGCGTGGGTCTTGGCGCTCATGCATCCGTTATAGAGACAGGCCATGGTTTCGCCCACCGGGGCTTTCCCGTGCGCGGGTGGTTGACGGCCTTTCAGAACGTCAACACGTTCTCAGGCGTCGAGTGCGATCTTCTCGCGCGTGAGCGCCAGCCAGGCCTGCGCGGCACGGCTCAGGCGGGCGCCGCGCCGCCAGGTCAGCGCGAGATCCCAGACCATGTTGTCCGAGGCGGCCACGGGCACGAATCGAATCTGGCGCGGCGGCCGGTGGTAGGTCATGAGGCGCGGCAGAAAGGCCACGCCCTGGCCGGCGGCCACCAGGGCCATGATGAAGTCGACCTGGCTGCTGCGCGCGCTCTCGATCGGCTCGAAGCCCTGCTGCATGCAGGCCTGGCGCAACTGCTCGTTGAGCGCGGGGTCGCCGTCGAAGAAGATGAAGGGTGTCTCGTTGAGGTAGCGCAGCCGGATCTCGGGCTGCAGCACCAGTGGATGGTCGGCGGGCAGCACGGCCATGAGGGGTTCGCGGCACACGGCCTGGGCTTCGATGCGCTCGGAGCTGGCGGTGGGCAGCAGTGTTGCGGCCAATTCGACGTCGCCGGCCAGCAGCAGCGCCTGCAGGCGGTGGCTGTCGTGTTCCTGCAGGCGGATGTCGATCAGCGGATGGCGTTCGCGGTAGATGGCGAACAACGGCGCGAACAGGCCCGCGCTGCCCAGCCGCGGCAGGCCGAGCCGGAGCTCGTCGCGCCGCAATTGGCGCAGGTCATCAAGACTGTGAGCGGTGTGCAGTTCCTCGTCGAGGATGCTGACGGCGTGGTGATAGACGATCTCGCCGGCCGCCGTCAATTGCAGCGGCGTGGTGTTGCGGTCGATCAGCGGGGTGCCGACGTCGTCCTCCAGCTGGCGCATGGCCTTGGCGACGATGGCCTGCGAGGCCTGCAGCGCGTGCGCGGCCGCCAAGAAGCTGCCGCTGCGCGCCACCTCGCAAAACATCTGCAGCAATCTCAATCGCATCGTCTGGATGGGCCGTCTTTGGGTGGGGCGCGGTGAGGGAGTGAATGGGCCGGCATGCCGGCGTGGGACATTCTAGAGCGGCGGTTACGAAATCTTACGCACTCCCTTTCCAGAGCCGGGCTCACCGGGGCACTTGCCGATGGCCGAAGGACGCGATCAGGCGGCGCGCGATGTAGCGCTGGGCCTCGCGCGCGGTGTCGAGCACGGCGGCCGCGCCAAAGAACTCGTGGGCCATGCCGGTGTAGATCTCGCGCCGCACGTTGTTGCCCTTGAGCTCCAGCGTGGCCTGCAGCCGCGAGCCGTCGGCGCGCAGCGGGTCGATGCCGGCGTTGACGATGGTGACCGGCGGCAGTCCGTGCAGCTCGGCATCGAGCAGCGACAGGCGAGGGTCGGCCAGGTCGGCCGGGCTGTTGACCAGATGCCCCAGGAACCAGCTCACCATGGCGCGATTGAGCGGTTTGGCGATGGCGTTTTCCAGGTGCGATTCGGTGTACAGACTGGTCTGCGCCAGCGGATAGACGCAGGCCACGTGAGCGGGTGGGCGCAGTTGCGCGTCGCGCGCGGCAATGGCGGTGGCCAGTGCCAGCGTGCCGCCAGCGCTTTCGCCGGCCAGCGCCAGCCGCTCGGGGTCGCCGCCCAGATTGGCCGCCGGGCCTTGCAGCCAACGGTAGACGGCCAGGGCATCGTCCCACGCGGCCGGAAACTTGTGCTCGGGCGCCTGCCGGTAGTCCAGCGACACGACCATGGCGTGGGTTTCAAGTGCCAGGCCGCGCGCGCTGCCGTCGTAGGCGGCCTTGTCCGCGACCACCCAGCCGCCGCCGTGAAAGAACAGGATGATGGGCAGCGGCTGGTCGCTGCGTGGCTGGTAGATGCGGGCGGGCAGGGGGCCGGTGGCGCCGGGCACCTGCGTGTCGCGGGACTCGACGCCGGGAAACAGTTCCGCCGGATCGGTGCTGCGGCCCTGCTCGCGCAGCAGTTTGTCGATGGCGTCGGCAATGGTGGGCTGGGAGCGCGCCTCCTCGACGCTGAGTTTCTCGATCGCCTTGGGCTCCAGGCTTTCGTAGGCTCGGGCCAGCGCCAGCATCTGCGGCTCGGCGCGCAGCGCGGCCAGCGCCTTGGACAGCGTGTCGGTCACCGGGTTGGTGTACTTGTCGGCTTCGGTCTGGTGCAGCATGGTGCGTCCTCCGCAAGGTCAATGGCAGCGCCTGGCGGCAGGCGCCTTTGAACAGCGTTCTTCCACTGTTGCACTGGCGGCGGCGCACAGCCGTCGCAGGACGGGCCAGCCACCTGTCAGCCGACACCGTGGGCACGGGCGGCGGCTTTTCCTACGCGGTGGGGGCGTGCATGCGGCGGCGAAGGGCGCCAAACAAAACGCCCGCCCGGCAAGGCCGGACGGGCGTCGAAAGCACGAGCAGACCGCCGTTGTCCGGCGTCTGCGATCCGTGGGGTCAGAAGTTGTCGACGAAGCTGCGCAGCTTGTCGCTGCGGCTGGGGTGCTTGAGCTTGCGCAGCGCCTTCGCTTCGATCTGGCGGATACGTTCGCGCGTCACGTCGAACTGCTTGCCCACTTCTTCCAGCGTGTGGTCGTTGTCCATCTCGATGCCGAAACGCATGCGCAGCACCTTGGCTTCACGCGGCGTGAGCGAGTCGAGGATGTCTTTCACCACGTCGCGCAGGCCGGCCTGCATGGCCGCTTCGATGGGCGCGGTGTTGGCGCTGTCCTCGATGAAGTCGCCCAGGTGGCTGTCGTCGTCGTCGCCGATCGGCGTTTCCATGGAGATCGGCTCTTTGGCGATCTTCATGATCTTGCGGATCTTGTCCTCGGGGATGTCCATCTTCTCGGCCAGGATGGAGGCGTCCGGCTCGAAGCCGAATTCCTGCAAGTGCTGGCGCGAGATGCGGTTCATCTTGTTGATCGTCTCGATCATGTGCACCGGGATACGGATGGTGCGCGCCTGGTCGGCGATCGAGCGGGTGATCGCCTGGCGAATCCACCACGTGGCGTAGGTCGAGAACTTGTAGCCGCGGCGGTATTCGAACTTGTCGACCGCCTTCATCAGGCCGATGTTGCCTTCCTGGATCAGATCCAGGAACTGCAGGCCGCGGTTGGTGTACTTCTTGGCAATCGAGATCACCAGGCGCAAGTTGGCCTCGATCATCTCTTTCTTGGCGCTGCGCGAAGCCAGTTCGCCCGCGTTCATGCGCTTGTTGATCGCCTTGAGCTCTTCCAGCGGCACCACCACCTGCGCCTGCAGGTCGATCAGGCGCTGCTGCAGTTCCTGGATCGGCGGGATGTTGCGGCCCATGATGGCGCTCCAGGGCTTGCCCGCATCGGACTGGACCTCGGACCACGACAGGTTCAGCAGGTGCGAGCGCACCGGGTTGTTCTTGGCGTCGCGGCCGCTGAACTCGGCGATGAAGGACTCCTGCGGGTAGCCGCATTTCTCGACGATGATCTTGCGCAGTTCGCGTTCGTTGCGGCGCACCTGGTCGACCTGCGCACGCACCATGTCGCACAGGCGCTCGATGGTCTTGGCGGTGAAGCGGATGGTCATGAGCTCTTCGCTCAGGGCCTTTTGCGACTTCACGTAATTGGCCGAGCCGTAGCCTTCGCGGTCGTAGGCCTTGTGGACCTTCTCGAACAGCGCGGTGATGTTGTCGAAGCGGCGCAGCGCCTCGTTCTTGAGTTCTTCGAGCTTCTTGGTCAGCGCCTTGGAGCCGCCGTTGCCGTCGTCGTCATCGTCCTCGTCGAACTCGTCGAAGTCTTCCTCGGCCACGTAGTCGTCGGCCTCGTTGGGGTTGGAGAAACCGTCGACGATGGTCGAGATGACGACCTTGCCCTCGCGGATGTCCTGGGCCATCTTGAGGATTTCGGCAATGGTGGCGGGCAAGCCGGAGATCGCCTCCATCATGTCCATCAGGCCGCCTTCGATGCGCTTGGCGATCTCGATTTCGCCTTCACGCGTGAGCAGCTCGACCGTGCCCATTTCACGCATGTACATGCGGACCGGGTCGGTGGTGCGGCCGAATTCGTTGTCCACGTTGGACAGCGCGGCTTCGGCCTCTTCCTCGGCTTCTTCCTCGGTCGTGGCGCTGGCGTTGTTGCTGTTGAGCAGCAGCGTGTCGGCGTCCGGCGTCTGTTCGTAGACCGACACGCCCATGTCGTTGAGCATGCTGACCACGACTTCGAGCGTCTCGGCATCCACCAGCTTGTCGGGCAGGTGGTCGTTGATCTCGGCGTGCGTGAGGTAGCCGCGCGTCTTGCCCAGCTTGATCAGCAGCTTGAGACGGTTGCGGCGCTCCTGCATTTCCTCTTCGCCCAGGACGGTTTCGTCCAGGCCGAATTCCTTCATCAGGGCGCGTTCCTTGGCCTTGCTGACCTTGATGCGCAGCGGCTTGGCCTTGACGACTGTTTCCTCGGCGGGCGTGGCGGCTTCGGGTTCGGAGGTTTCTTCCTCGGCGAACTCGGCATCGACGTCGGTGAAGTCGTCAGCGTCGTCGATCACTTCCTTGGCCTTGCCCTTGGCAGCGGCGGGCTTGCGGCCGGGTTTTTTCTTGGCCGGGGTTTCCTTTTCGGCCACGGCGGCCTTGGCCGGGCGGGCGGCTGCCTTGACGGCGGGCTTTTCAGCCTTGGGGGCGCTTTCGGTGGCCTTGACGGCCTTGACGACGCGGGGTTTCTTGGTGGCGGCCGCCTTCAGCAGTTCATCGGCAGCGGCTTTGAGGTCTTTTTTGGAGATTTCGGTCACAGGTTTGGATGCAGTAGCTTTGGCTTTGGCAGTCTTGCTCGCTGTTGTGGCGGCCTTGGCGGCGGCCTTCACCGGGGCCGGCGTTTTCGCGGCGGCTTTGGTGGGTGGGGTCGCACGGGCTTTGGTGGCCGTGTCGCTGGACTTGCTGGCTTTCTGGACTGGCATGGAATGACCTCTCCACAATGAAACAACAAACACGCAACAACCCACCGGCGGCGCCCAGGGCGCCTTGCAAGCCGGCAGGCATCACAACATGCCAAGCTGCCAGGCGGCCACGGGCTTAGAGCGCGTGCGAGCGAGACAGATCGGCATCACGAAGCGAGAACACGATAGAACACGAACATGGCGGCGGATCGGACCTGTTCAAGACAGGACACACCCTGCGCAAAGGCAGGCCAGCCGCGGGCAAGATGGGTGGGCGAACATTTGGAGTGCAGTCCTTGCGGAGGGTGAGGCCCACACGGGTACGTGGTGCCGCAGTGTCGCTGCGGGGGCCGGGGCCGGAGGTGCTGCTGTCGCTCTTGCCGGAAAAAGCCTTGAAATTATAAGGCCAAAAGCCACTAAGCGCTCGACTCGTGCTTGTCAAGTGCTGGGTGACTCAAGTGTAATTATTTGTAAACGAATACTTGTTCAGTAACTTCGCAGCTTGGTCTGTAGCGATTTGCGCTGTTCGTTGATCGCGCGGTAGCGTGCCAGGGCCTGCGGGTCGGTGTTGATGGCCTGCAGCGCCGCGCTTTCCTCGCGCTTGAGCTGTTCATCGAGGATGCGGGCGAGCACGCCCTGCAGTTCCCGGCGGGCTTCCTCGGGCGGTGTGTCGTCAACGGCGGGCAGCGACCCCATGAGGCGGTTGGCGAGGTCGGCGAAGGGCTGCTCGGCAATGGCCTGCGTGAGCGCGGCCCAGGGCTGGGCGCCCATTTCGTGCAACTGCTCTTCCAGCCAGACGAACAGCGGGCCGTGCGGCGCGGGCAGGGCGCTGAGCATGGCGCGCTCCTCGAAGCTCAGGCGGTCCCAGGCGGTGGGGTCGGCCAGCAGCAGACGCACGGCGTGGTCCTCGCGCGAGACCGGTTTTTGCCGCAGGCGCATGCCGACCTGCGGCGCGCTGTCGCGGTGGCCGGGCCAGCCGTCGCCGCCGCCCTTGCCCTTGCGGCGCCAGGACGGCCGATCGCCGAAGCGGTGCTGTCCATGGCCGCCGCCATGGCCGTCCCAGTCGGGCGGCGGGCCGTCAAAGCCCATGGGCGGGGCGTGGCCTGCATCGGCCGGCGCGCGGGCGGCGCCGGGCCGGCGGCTGCTGGCGCTGGCCCACAGGTCTTGCAGCGCGGCTTCATCCAGCTGGATGAGGCTGGCGAATTCGCCCAGCAACTGGCGTTTGAAGGCGCCGTCGGGCAGCAGCGTCCACAGCGGGTGGGCGTTGCTGGCCAGGCGCGCGCGGCCTTCCGCCGTGGTGAGGTCGCAGTCCTCGCGCGCGCTGTCGATCAGGAAACGGCTGAGCGGCACGGCCTCGCCGATGCACACGGCAAAGGCTTCGTGGCCGAAGGCGCGGATGTAGCTGTCGGGGTCGTGCTCGGCCGGCAGGAACAAAAACTTGATGCTGCGCGTGTCGCTGGCCCAGGGCAGGGCGGCGTCGAGCGCCTTGCGCGCGGCACGCCGGCCGGCGCCATCGCCGTCGAAGCTGAAGACGACCTGGTCGGTGAAGCGCATGAGCAGCCGCACGTGGTCGGCCGTGCAGGCCGTGCCCAGCGTGGCCACGGCGTTGCCAAAGCCGAGCTGCGCGAGCGCGACCACGTCCATATAGCCTTCGGTGACCAGCGCGTAGCCCAGCGTATGGATGGCGTTGCGTGCCTCGAACAGGCCGTAGAGCTCGTGGCCCTTGCTGAAGACCGGTGTCTCGGGCGAGTTGAGGTACTTGGGCTCGCCCTTGTCGAGCACGCGGCCGCCAAAGCCGATCACGTCGCCCTTGACGTTGCGGATCGGGAACATCACACGGTCGCGGAAACGGTCGTAGCGTTTGTCCTCACTGCCTTCTTCCTCGCGCTGGATGACCAGGCCGCTTTCGGTGAGCAGCGCGTCGGCGTAATCGGGGAAGACGCTGGCCAGCGTGCGCCAGCCTTCGGGTGCGTAGCCCAGGCCGTAGGTGCGCGCGATCTCGCCCGACACGCCCCGCTGCTTGAGGTAGTTGATGGCGCGCGGGGCGCCGCGCAGGTGCTGGCGGTAGGCCGCGGCGGCCTGCGCGAGCACATCCGAAAGCGTGGCCTGCTTCTCGCGCCGGGCGACGGCGCGCGCGCGCTCCTCGGGCGTGCTGTCATCGTCGGGCACCTGCAGGCCGAACTGGCCGGCCAGGTCGTGCACGGCTTCGACAAAGGTTTCGCCGGTGTGCTCCATCAGGAACTTGATGGCGTCGCCGCTCGCGCCGCAGCCGAAGCAGTGATAGAACTGTTTGGTCGGGCTGACACTGAAGGACGGTGATTTTTCGCCGTGGAAGGGGCACAGCCCCATGTAGTTGGCGCCGCTCTTCTTGAGCTGGACGTGCTGGCCCACCACCTCGACGATGTCGGAGCGGGCAATCAGGTCCTGGATGAATGAAGCGGGTATGGCCACGGCGAAAGACTTTAGCGTGTCCGGCGCGAAGGCGCCGGCAGGCCACGGGCGGCTGGCAAGTCCTGCAAGCCTAGCGGGCTCGCAGGAACCTGCCACGGCGTGGCTGCCAGGCAAAGCGCCGGAAACCCGCCCGTGAAAGGGCGCCCATTATCGTCGAGTGCGGCGGCCCAAAAACTCAGACGGCCGAGGTCGCCCGCACCTGCGCCTGGCCCGCGCCGAAGATGGGCGGGGCGGTGACGATGGAGGTCAGCGCCGGCTCGGCCGGCCGCAGCGCCGACAGATCGGGCCGCGGGCGGCGCAGCTCGGCGCTGCCGGCAAAGGCCTGTTCCAGCGCGTGGGCGGCGCCCAGAACCTCATGGTCGCGGCGGAAGCCGCCAACGATCTGAAGGCCGAAGGGCATGCCCGCGAAGTCGAGGCCGCAGGGCAGCGACAGCGCCGGGTGTGTGGTGAGCGTGGTCACATAGGTCAGCGCCAGCCAGCGATAGTAGTTGGCCTGCGGCTCGCCGTTGATGGTGGCCGCGTACGGCTCGGTCCACGGGAAGGGCGAGACCGGCGTGGTGGGCGAGAGGATCAGGTCGTAGTCGGCAAAGGTCTGCTGAAAACGCTGCAGCAGCCGGGTCTGCTCGGCCTGCGCCCAGGCGGCGTCGAGCAGGTTCATCTTGGCGCCCATCTCGTAATTGGCGCGCGGGTTGGGGCCGAGGCTGGCGGGGTCGCGTTCGTAGGCTTCCTGCATGCCGGCCACGAAGGCCTCGGCGCGCAGCACGTCGAAGCAGCGGTGTGCCTCGCCCAGGTCGAACTGGACTTCATCGCAGCGCGCGAACAGGTGGCGCATGGCGGCGATCTTGCGGCGGAAAGTGGCGCGGATGCGGTCGTCGACGGCGCAGGTGCCGAAGTCCTCGGTCCAGGCCACGCGCAGGCGGCCCAGGTCGATGCGCCGCGGGGTCAGGAAGGACAGCGCGTCGAGCGGGTAGCTCAGCGGGTCGCCCGGGTGCATGCCGGCGGTGGCGGCCAGTTGCAGGCAGGCGTCCTCGACCGTGCGGCCCATGGGGCCGACCACCGACAGCGGTGTCCAGCCCAGCTTCTTGCGCACGCTGGGCACCACGCCGGGCGAGGGGCGGAACCCCACCACGCCGCACTTGGCCGCCGGGATGCGCAGCGAGCCGCCCGTGTCCGAGCCGGTGCAGACCGGCAGCATGTCGCAGGCCAGCGCCGCGGCCGAGCCGCCCGACGAGCCGCCAGCGTTCAGGTTCGGGTTGAACGGGTTGCCCGTGGCGCCCCACACGTCGTTGCGTGAATTGGCACCGGCGCCCATCTCGGGCACGTTGGTCTTGCCGGCCACGATGGCGCCGGCCTGGCGCAGGCGGGCGACCAGTTCGATGTCTTCGGTCGGAACGTGGTCGCGGTAGATGGGCGAGCCCCAGGTCGTGAGCAGCCCGGCGGTCGGCTCCAGGTCTTTCACGCCCAGCGGCAGGCCGTGCAGCAGGCCCAGTTCTGCGCCGGCCAGCACGGCTTGCTCGGCGGCCTTTGCTTCAGACCGTGCGCGGTCGAAGCAGGTGGCGGTGACGGCGTTGACGTAAGGGTTGACGGCTTCGATGCGGGCGATGCTGGCGTCCAGCAGTTCGACCGGGGAAATTTCCTTGCGGCCGATCAGGCGGCGCAGTTCGACGGCGGATTTTTCGACCAGCTCGGAGCCTGGTGTGGGAGTAATACTCATGATGAACTTTTGGATGATGCTGAGGATGTTCTGGTCGTTGCGCCGGCCAGTATCAGTCGGCCGTGATGTGGGCTTTCTCGGCCAGCGCCTTCATCTGCGGCAATTCGCGTTTGATCAGCTCGGCCGTGGCCGCGCCGTCGAGGTAGTCGGGCTCCATGCCCTGGGCGTTGAGTTTGCTGCGCACGTCGGGGTCGGCCATGACGGCGGCCAGCGCGCCCTCCAGTTTGGCCTTGACGTCCTTGGGCAGGCCGTTCGGTGCGACCAGGGCCAGCCAGGTGTCCATGTTGATGCTGGCGTAGCCGCTTTCGGCGAAGGTCGGCACGTCGGGCAGCAGCGCCGAGCGTTTGGCGGTGGTCACGGCGATGGCCTTGATCTTGCCCGTCTTGAGCTGCGGGATGGCGGCCGAGACCGTGTCCACGGTGAATGGAACCTGCCCGCCCATGAGGTCGGTCATGGCCGGCGCGCTGCCCTTGTAGGGCACGTGGGTCATCTGGGTGCCAGTGGCCGCCAGGATGGTCTCGCCCGCGAACTGCGAGGTGGTGCCGCTGCCGAAGGAGCCGTAGGCATAGGCACCGGGCGCGGCCTTGACGTAGTCGACGAACTGCTTGACGGTCTGCACCGGCACCTGGTTGTTGGCCAGCAGGATCAGGCCGGTGCGGCCGGCAATGCCGATGGGCTCGAAGCTCTTGATCGGGTCGTAGGCCAGGTTGGGGCGCAGCACGGGGTTGATGCTGAAGGTCGTGCCCGAGCTCAGCAGCAAGGTGTAGCCGTCCGGCGCGGCCTTGGCCACGTAGGTGGCGCCCACGATGGTGCCGGCGCCCGCGCGGTTCTCGACAACCACGGGCTGCCCGAGTTTTTCGCTCATTTTCTGGGCCAGCAGGCGGCCGTTCACGTCGGTGGCACCGCCCGGGGGGTAGGGCACGACAAAGGTGACGGGGCGCGAGGGATAGGCGTCGGCAGCCAGGGCGGGCGCCAGCGCGCCGAGGGCGAGTGTGCAGGCCAGGACGAGGCGGATGGGCGTGGCAGGCAGTTTCATGAAGAAATGAGCGTGTGGTCGACCAAATAGAAGAGAAGGGGGCGTGGCGGGCTCTGGCCGTCGGGGCAGAGCGCCAGGCCATGCTAGGAGAAGCAGAGGAATGCCGCAAGCGCAATGTTTAGAATAAATGATTGCCGAAATGGCAATAATTTGCCCCCCCTCCCCCCCCCCCCCCCCCCCCCCACCCCCCCCCCCCCCCCCAACCCCCCCCCCCCCCCCCCCCCCCCCCCCCCCCCCCCCCCCCCCCCCCCCCCCCCCCCCCCCCCCCCCCCCCGCCCCCCCCCCCCCCCCCCCCCGACCCCCCGCCCCCCCCCCCCCCGCCCCCCCCCGCCCCCCCCCCCCCCACCCCCCCCCCCCCCAACCC
>WNDQ01000058.1 GCA_009912175.1 Paracidovorax wautersii
CAGGGCTGCCAGGGCGACCTGCGCCTTGAATGCCGGGCTATGCGACCGGCGGCTTCTTTTTGCCATTTTGGGGTTCCTCTTGCTGGTCCCTATGACCAGCTCAGGCCCCGACCGTTCCACTTATCGGCCTGTCCGAATTTCCGCCGCCACCTCTATGCGGATGTCCACGCCCGGATGGGCCGCGCGGAACTGCCGCACCAGCTCGGGCAGCCAGTCCGCCGCGATCGATGGCAAGGCCGCAATGGTGAGCGTGCCGCGCGCCAGGCCGGCCAGGTCGCGCCCCATGGCAATGGCGTCGTCGAAGTCGGCCAGCACACGCTCCAGCGGCGCCCGCAGGCTCTGGCCGGCGGGCGTGAGCGCCACACGGTGGTGGTCGCGGTCGAACAGCCGGACCTTGAGCTCGTCCTCCAGCTGACGAATCTGCACCGTGAGTGCCGGTTGCGACACATGCAGTGCCTGCGCGGCACGTGTGAAGCTGCCCAGTTGCGCCACAGCCAGGAAGGCGCGGATGTGCCGGAGTCCCTGTCTCATGGAAGTGCCATCATTTGAAAAACGGATCACTGTGATTCGTTCATTTCAATTTCATTATGGGTCAGGTCTGCCTAACATGGGCCTCGCATCCAAAGCCGCCGGGCTTGTCGCGCCGGCGCAGAACCATGACCGCTTCATCTACAAGAACCATTCGCCTGGGCGCTGGCGCGGGCTATTCGGGCGACCGGATCGAGCCGGCCATCGAGCTGGCGCGCGAGGGCCAGCTCGACTACCTGGTCTTCGAATGCCTGGCCGAGCGCACCATCGCGCTGGCCCAGCTCGAACGCCTGCACGATCCCGAGCGCGGCTACGACCCGCTGCTGGCCGAGCGCATGCGCGGCGTGCTGCCCTATCTGCGCGGCGGCCCGGGGCGCCGGCCGTTTCGTATCCTGACCAACATGGGCGCGGCCAATCCGCGCGCCGCTGCGCGCGAGGTCTGCCGCATCGCGCGCGAGCTGGGGCTGCAGGGGCTCAAGGTTGCTGCCGTGACGGGTGACGACGTGGCCGAGCAGTTGCGGGGCAACGACCATGAGCGGCCGGACATCGGCCTCACGCCCGCCGAACTGGGCGAGCGGCTGGTCTCGGCCAATGCCTACATGGGCGCGGCCGGCCTGGTCGAGGCCCTGCGCGCAGGCGCCGACGTGGTGATCACCGGCCGCGTGGCCGATCCGTCCTTGTTCGTGGCGCCGCAGATTGCCGAGTTCGGCTGGTCGCCGCAGGATTGGCCGCGCATCGGGCGTGCCACGCTGGTGGGGCATCTGCTCGAATGCGCAGGGCAAGTGACGGGCGGCTACTTCGCCGACCCCGGCTACAAGGACGTGCAGGACCTGGCACGGCTGGGCTTTCCTATTGCCGAGGTCGATGCCGACGGCCACGCCGTGATCACCAAGGTGGCCGGCTCGGGCGGCTGCGTGACGCCGCAGACCTGCGCCGAACAACTGATCTACGAGGTGCACGACCCGCGCGCCTACCTCACGCCCGACGTGACGGCCGATTTCTCGGCCGTGCATTTCGAGTCCAACGGCCCCGACCGCGTGGCCGCGCGTGGCGCTTCGGGCACGGCGCGGCCGGCGAACGTCAAGGTCAGCGTGGGCTACCGCGACGGCTACATCGGCGAAGGGCAGATGTCTTACGGCGGCCCGGGCGCGCTGGCGCGTGCGCAACTGGCGCGCGAGATCGTGCTGGCGCGGCTGGCGCTCACGGGGGTGCAGGTCAGCGAACTGCGTGCCGATCTGCTGGGGGTCGATGCGCTGTACGGCCCGGCGCTGGCGCTGGCGGGCGAGCCCTGGGAAGTGCGGCTGCGCGTGGCCGGCCGCTGTGCCAGCCGCGAACAGGCGCAGCGCATCGGCCGCGAGGTCGAGGCGCTCTACACCAACGGGCCGGCCGGCGGCGGCGGCGCCAGCCAGTCCACGCGTGAAGTCGTGGCTGTCGCCTCGCTGCTGTGGCCGGCCGAGCGCGTGCAGGCACAGGTCCATCTGGAGGAAGTCGTATGAAGCTGCGCGAACTGGCTCACTCCCGCACGGGCGACAAGGGCGACACCTCGAACATCTCGGTCATCGCCTACCGCCCGGGCGACTACGCGCGCCTGTGCGAACAGGTGACGGCCGAGTGTGTGCAGCAGCATCTGCGCAGCCTGCTGCCGACGGCGCAGGGCGTGGTCGTGCGGCGCTACGAACTGCCCGGCGTGCATGCGCTCAATTTTGTGATCCCGGGCATCCTGAAAGGCGGCGTGACGCGTTCACTGGCCCTCGATGCCCATGGCAAGACGCTGGGCTCGGCCCTGCTCGACATGGAGATCTGATTCATCCATCCCATCAGGCACCGGCGGCGGGCCGGTACCTGGCGCTATTCCCCGGCCGCCACGAGGCGGTCTCCCGTCCATAAGCACATCAGGAGACAAGACATGATTCCTTCTTCCACGCCCCTCACGACGCTGCGCCGCAGAGCCCTGGGCGCGGCGGCCACGGCGGCCTGCCTCGCATTCGCGGCCCTGGCGACACCGGCGTCCGCGCAAGACACCTTCCCGACCAAACCGCTCACCTTCATCGTGCCGTTTGCCGCCGGCAGCGCGACCGACCAGCTCGCGCGCGCGGTGGCGCAGTCGCTCACGCACGACACGCAGCAGCCCGTGGTGATCGACAACCGCGCCGGCGCCAGCGGCATGATCGCCGCGCAGGCGGTGGCGCGCGCGCCGGCCGATGGCTACACGGTGCTGATCACCACCAACACCACGCACGCGGCCAACGAACATCTCTACAAGAAGCTGCCTTACGACCCGGTGAAAGACTTCGCGCCGGTGACCGGCCTGGGCAAGGGCGGGCAGGTGCTGGTGGTCAACGTCGCATCGCCCTACCAGAGCGTGGGCGACCTGCTGACCGCCGCGAAGAAGCAGCCGGGCAAGCTGAGCTTTGGCAGCGGCAGCGCGTCCAGCCGCGTGGCCGGCGAGATGCTCAAGCAGCTGGCGGGCGTGGACATCCTGCACGTGCCCTACAAGAGCAACCCGCTGGCCATCACCGACCTGCTGGGCGGGCAGATCGATCTGATGATCACCGACACCTCGACCGGCGTGCCGCAGATCAAGGCCGGCAAGCTGCGTGCGCTGGGTTACTCCACGCAACAGCGCAGCCCCATGCTGCCCGACGTGCCCACCATCGCCGAAGCCGGCGTCAAGGGCTACGACATGGGCTACTGGTTCGCGGCTTACGTGCCCGCAGGCACGCCCGCGCCGGTGGTCGAGCGCCTGAACCGGCTGTTGACCGCCGCCACGCGCAGCGACGCGGCCAAGTCCTTCTACGCGATGTCGGGCTCCGACGCCTGGACCACCACGCCGCAAGAGCTGGCGCGCTTCCAGGCCGCCGAGACCGAGAAGTGGGGCAAGGTCATCAAGGACGCGGGCATCCAGCCCGAATGACGTCACAGGGGCCTGCCCAGGGCCCTCGCGCGAACGTTCGGCGAGCGCTTGCGCCGCCGGCCTGATCCGCGCCCGATCCGGCGCGTTTGCCGCGCCGCCACCTGCCGCGCCCCTCGCGGGCGATGGTTGACCGTCGATCTCGAACTCGTTCCACGCCGACCCCGGCAGGAGAACCCCATGATGAAGACAAACACCGCGCGCGGTGGCCTGCTGGCCGCCGCGCTGGCCGCGGCATGGCTGACCGCCTGTGGCGGCGATGACAACAACGGCAATGGCAACAGCACGTCGCCGCCCGCGTCGCAGACGCCCCGCCTGCAGCTGTCCATCAGCGCGACCGAGGACATGCCCGGCAGCTTCGGCGATGTCGGCGCCTACGAAAAAGTCAGCGGCACGATCGCCGGCGAAGTCGATCCACACGATGCGCGCAACACCGTCATCCAGGACCTGCAGCTCGCGCCCGTCAATGCACGCGGCATGGTCGAGTACCGCGCCGACTTCGTGCTGCTCAAACCCAAGGACATGGCCAAGGCCGGTGGCGTGCTGCGCTACGACGCGCCCAACCGCGGCAACATCCTGACCCTGCCCAACCTGGACGCCAACCCCAGCGACGCGGTGTACTTCGAGCGCGGCTACGTGATGCTGTACTCGGCCTGGCAGGGCGACGTGCCCAAGAGCACGCCGCAGCGGCTGACCGTGTCGGTGCCCGTGGCCCGCAACCCGGACGGCAGCAGCATCACCGGCACTTACCGGACCGAACTGGTACCCACGGCCGCCGTGCCCGCCATGACGCTGCCCGGCGGCGTTTTCAACGGCACCATGATTCCCTACGAGCCCGCCAGCCTGGACAACACGCAGCCCGGCTATTCGCTCACGCGGCGCGTCAACGAAACCGACGCGCGCGAACTCGTGCCCGCCAGCGACTGGAAGTTCGCGACCTGCGACGCCGACCATGCCTTCCCCGGCACGCCCAGCGCCACCAGCGTCTGCCTGCAGGGCGGCTTCGATCCCAGCCATCTCTACGAACTGGTCTACGTCGCCAAGGACCCCAAGGTCATGGGCGTGGGACTGGCCGCCTTGCGCGACACCGTGAGCTTTTTCCGCAGCCACACGGCTGACTCGGACGGCGTGGCCAATCCGCTGGCCGGCCACATCCGCTACACGATCGGGCAGGGTACGTCGCAGTCGGGCAATGCGATGAAGACCTTTCTGCACCTGGGCTTCAATGAATCGCTGGACGGCGGCAAGGTCTTCGACGGCCTGTACGCCCACGTGGCCGCGCGCCAGACCAACATCAACACACGGTTTGCCGTGCCCGGCGGCGGTGGCGGCCTGCGCACCGACCACACCGCCTTCGGCCAGACGGCGCCACGCGGCCTGGCGGCCGACTACGTCGACGACGTGTCGGGCCGCCAGGGCGGCGTCATGAAACGCTGCACGGCCACGCAGACCTGCCCCAAGTTCTTCCTGGGCCTGTCGGGCACCGAGTTCTGGCAACTCCAGGGCTCCCCCGTGCTGACCGACGCCAATGGCCTGCGCGACATCGCGCAGCCCGACAACGCGCGCATCTACTACTACGCCAGCACCCAGCACGGCGGCGCGGGCGGCGTGTCCAGCATCAGCTACGCACCCACGCGCACCGTCTACCCGGCCGGCACGGTCGTGCATTTCAACGAGACCTTCCGCGCACTCTTCATCGCGCTCGAAGACTGGGTGGTGCGCGGCGTCGAGCCACCCGCCAGCCAGGTGCCCCGCCTCGTCGACCGCACGCTGGTGCGGCCCGAGCAATTGCAATTCCCCGCCATGCAAGGCCTGAGCTGGACCAGCGGAGGCACCACCACGGCGATCCCGGCCTTCAACTACCTGGCGCGCTACAACGGCTTCAGTCTGCTCGACTTCGGGCCGCAGTTCATCGCCCAGGACGAAAGCGGCATCGCCACCGAACTGCCGCCCAAGACGGCGGGACGCGACTACGCCATCCTCGTGCCGCAGGTCGATCCCACGACCGGCCTGACGCGAGCCGGCATCCACGCGGTCGAGGCGCAGGCGCCGCTGGGCACGAGCATCGAGTTCAACTACGTGGCGCAGCCCGGCATCGTCGATCTGGCGAATCTGACGGGCAGCTTTATTCCCTTCCACCAGACACGGGCCCAGCGGCTGGCGGCCGGTGAT
Source organism: Paracidovorax wautersii (assembly GCA_009912175.1). Lineage (GTDB taxonomy): Bacteria > Pseudomonadota > Gammaproteobacteria > Burkholderiales > Burkholderiaceae_C > Comamonas_F > Comamonas_F wautersii_A. Next base: position 5,612 of record WNDQ01000058.1, read on the forward strand.
GGGCGGCCTTCGCTGGAAGAGCTTTATGGGGATCAGCAGGGGTATGTGGATGCGGTGACGCGTGCGGCTGATCGGTTGGTGGCGCAGCGGTTTTTGTTGCAGAGGGATGCGGATGTGGAGATTGCGCGGGCGCGGGCGACTGTTGTTTTGCCTTGAAGGAGGCGGCCTTTGGTCTTTGTGTTGTTGGTACTAGCGCTGGCGCACGGCGTAGGTCTGATGGCTTGACCTTGGGTCGGTTTTTTTTGGCTGTGCCAGTTCTTGCGTTGTTTGTGCTGGCGCACGCCATAGGCCGGGATGTGCGCCCGGCGGCGCACCTACTTTTCTTGCTTCGCCAAGAAAAGTAGGCAAAAGAAGGCGACCCAACTGGCGGGCCTGGCTGCGCCAGGTGCCTTGCGCTGCTCGGTGGAGCCGGGGTCATGCGCAAACTCGCTTCGCTCAAACAAGCGCATGCCCTGATCCGTCCCCACCTGCGCTGCTCAGCCCGCCAGATGGGACCCGGGGGACGTGACGTCGCTGCGCTCGTCACTTTTTCTTTTTCTTGAACTTGAACCTGGGACGAGCGCAGCGAAGTCCCGCCCCCAGAGCCGTGTGGCGCAGCCGAGCACCGCAGTGGCGGATGGATCAGGGCACGCGCTTGTTTGAGCGAAGCGAGTTTGCGCGTGACCCCATCCGGCGCGAGGAGCGCAGGGGGCCTGGGCCGCAGGCCCAGGCTGCGACTTCGGCGCGCCTTCTTTTGCTTCCTTTTCTTGGCAAGACAGAAAAGGAAGTGCGCTGCCGGGCGCACATCCCGGCCTATGGCGTGCGCCAGCACAAAAAGAACAAGCGCTGGCACGGCCAACAAAAGCCGCCCTCAAGACCAAACCATGAGGCCAACAGCGCGCGCCAGCACAAAAGAAGACAAGCACCGGCACAGCCTCAACAACCCCCCCCCCCTGTGGTCAAAAGCCACCCCGACCTACAGCGCAAGCCATCGCGCAACTGTGCAATCAACAAAAAACCTTCAAATCTGAAACCCCAACCACCTCACCAACCCCTCGCCAATGTCGCGCAGCAAGCTGGTCTGTGCCGGCGGCGTGTAGGGCTTGGCGTTCGCGGCCAGGCCGTCGATCCAGGTTTGCAGGGCGGCGATGTCGGCCGGGCTGTAGAGCGCGACCATGAGTTCGAAGTTAAGGAACAGGCTGCGCGCGTCGAGGTTGAGCGAGCCGGCCAGCGCGAGGCTGTCGTCGATGATGACGGCCTTGGCGTGCACCATGTCGGCGGACAGGTGGATGCGGCCGCCCGCGGCGGCGAGGTCGCGCAGGGGTTGCTGGCGCACGATGTCGGCCAGGCGGTGGTTGGAGCGGCGCGGCAGCAGCAGGTTGACTTCCACGCCGCGCAGCGCGGCCAGGCGCAGGGCCGTGAGCAGGCTTTCGTCGGGAACGAAGTAGGGGGTGACGGCCCACACGCGGGTGCGGGCCTGGTACAGGCCGGTGAGCAGCAGGGCCAGCACGGTGTCGTCGGCCAGGTCGGGGCCGCTGGGCACGAGTTGCGCGAGGTGGGGCATGCCCGAGGCGCCGCCCGCGGCCGTGCAGGCCGGGGTCAGGTCGATGGGGCCGTGGGTGAGCGGGGCGGCGTGGTGGCGGTTGCTGTGGCCGCGGTGGCGGCGCCAGCAGGCGCGAAAGAGCTGCTGCGCGTCGCGTGCGAGCGGGCCGTCGATCGTCATCGTCAAATCGAGCCAGGCGGCCTTGCGGTGGTGCGGCAGGAAGTATTCCTGCGCGATGTTGCGCCCGCCCGTCCACACGCGCTCGCCGTCGGCCACCACCAGTTTGCGGTGGTTGCGCAGGTTGATGCGGCCCCGCATGGGGTTGTGGATGAGCGGCATGAACAGGCGCACATGGATGCCGGCCGCGCGCAGTTCGCGCAGGAAGCGGTGCGAGGTGTACCAGCTGCCCGCCGCGTCCACCAGCAGCCGCACGCGCACGCCGCGCCCCGCCGCTTGCCGCAGCAGCCGTGCCACGTGGTGCGCGACGGCGTCGTTGCCCAGCACATAGGTGCAGACGTCGAGCGAGCGGCGGGCGCCGGTGATGAGGGCGTCGAGCTCGCGCAGGGCCTGCATACCGTCGGCGTGCAGGCGCACGCTGTGGTTGGCCTGGGGCGGCGCCAGGCCCAGCCCGTCCAGCGTGGCGATGGCCCAGTGGCAGTCACGCACCTGCGCCAGTTCCGCCGGGCGCAGGCGGTGGCGCGGCAGCGGCCGCGCGTATTTGCGCAGGCCGACCAGCAGGTAGATGGGCAGGCCCAGGTAAGGCACCAGCATCAGCAGCAGCACCCAGGCGAAAGCCGCCGACGGGTGGCGGCGCGTGTGTGTGAGGTGGGTGGTGACGGCGTAGACCAGCAGGCTGAACAGAATGATCAGCAGGTGGCTGAAGGGCAGGAGCAGCGGATTGGTCAGCGGATGCACGGTGGGGCGTTGGTCATCGGTCGGCCAGTGGCGCGCCCGCAGGACGGGCCTGGACCCATTGTGCCCAACTTGTGCGGCGGCGGCGCGGTACGTTCAGATCGTCAACACGTTCTCAGGCCAGCGCCGAGGGCAGGGCCAGCGTGACGCGCAGGCCGCCGGGCTGGCCGTCGCGCGCCGGGGCGTCGCCCAGGGTGATCTCGATGCCCTGGCGCTGCACGATGGTGCGCACGATGGCCAGGCCCAGGCCGTTGCCGGGCGCGGCGGTCGCCAGGTCGGGCGAGCGGTAGAAGCGGTCGAAAACGCGTTCGCGTTCGGCGGGCGCGATGCCCGGGCCGCTGTCGTCGATGGTGATGACCGGGCGATCCTGCTTGTCGGTGTGCAGCGTGATGTCGACGACGCCGCCCTCGCGGCTGTATTTGACGGCGTTTTCGAGCAGGTTGCGCAGCAGGATGCGCAGGGCCTGCGCGTCGGCGGTGGTGGTGGGCAGGTGGCGCGGGGCGTCGGTCAGGCCCAGGTCGATGCGGCGTGCGGCCGCCTGGGGCAGCACGTCGGCGGCGGCCAGGCGCAGGGGCTGCTGAACGTCGCACACGATGCGCGGGGCCGGCGAGGCGGTGTCGGTGGTTTCGCCCGAGGCTTCTTCGCGCGCGAGCACGAGCAATTGCTCGACCAGGCCCGAGGCGCGGGCGATGCCTTGCGTCAGCCGCCGCACGGCTTTCTGCTGGCCGGCATCGGCCGGGTCGACCTTGAGGGTCTGCGCCTGCAGCCGCAGCGCGGCCAGCGGCGAGCGCAGTTCGTGCGCGGCGTCGGCCACGAAGCTTTTCTGGGCCTGGAACGCGGTCTGCACACGGGCGAACAACTGGTTGAGCTCGTGCACCAGCGGCTGGACTTCGGTGGGCAGGCCATGCTCGTCGATGGGCGAGAGGTCGTTGGCCTGGCGCCGCGCGAGCTGCCGGCGCGCGCGTTCGACCGGGCGCAGCGACAGGCCGATCACGCCCCAGACGGCCAGCATCAGCAGCGGCGCGGCCGCGGCAATGGGCCACACCGCGCGCCAGGCCAGGGCCTGCGCGCGCTGCTGCCGCGCGGTCATGTCCTGGGCGATCTGGATGGTCTGCAGCGGCGTCTGCAGCGAGTACACGCGGTAGCTGGTGCCGTCGACCGTGATGTCGGAAAAGCCCAGCACGGCGCGCCGCGGCAAGTCGGCGTTGGGCGATCGAAACAGCGGAGCGCCGTCGTGGCCCCAGATCTGCACCAGCAGGTCGGTGAGGGCGCGCTCCTCGGCCTCGGACAGCCGGTCCGGCGGCGCGTTCGGGCCGTGCGCCACACCGCCGCGCAAGGCGTCGGCCATTTGCTGCAGATGGGCGTCGAGCAGCGCGTCGGCCTGGCGCTGGGCCGTGTGGTAGGCGCTCACGCCCTGGAACAGGGCGGCCAGCAGCACCACGCCCAGCAGCAGCACGGTCAGCCGGGCGCGCAGCGATTGCAGGGGGTGGTAGTGGCCGCTGGCGGGCAGCGCAGGGGCGTTGTCGGGCGCGCGGGCGATGGGGGCGTCCGGTGGCGTGCGGTCGGACGGCAGGGTGTCTTCGGGCGGCGGGGCGGCGCTCATGGTGCGGGCTCTGGCGCGCCAGCCTCGCCACGCGTGCCGGGGGCTGCGTCGCCGGCCGGCGCTGCCGCCGCGTCGCGCGTGGGCGCGCCTTCGCCTTCGCGCGGCACCACATAGCCCAGCCCGCGCACGGTCTGGATCAGGCCAGCGCCCAGTTTCTTGCGCAGGCCGTGCACATAGACCTCGACGGCGTTGCTGCTGATGTCGTTCTTCCAGCTGTAGAGCTTGTCTTCGAGCTGGGCGCGCGAGAACACCACGCCCGGGCGGGCGATCAGCGGTTCGAGCACGGCCCACTCGCGCGCCGACAGGCTGACAGGGCGTCCGTCGACCTCGGCCTCGTGCGTGGCGGGGTTCAGGCGCACGCCGTGCTGCTCGAACCAGGGCTGGGCCTGGCCGGCGCTGCGGCGCAGCAGGGCGCGGATGCGTGCCTGCAGCTCATCAAGGTCGTAGGGTTTGACGATGTAGTCGTCGGCGCCGGCATCGAGCCCGGCCACGCGGTCCGCCACCGCGTCGCGCGCGGTCGCGACCAGCACGGGGGTGGCCAGCCGCCGCGCACGCAAGGCGCGCAGCACGTCGATGCCGCTGACATGGGGCAGGCCCAGGTCGAGCAGGACGAGGTCGTAAGGCTGCGTGGCCAGCGCCGTGCCGGCCATGCGGCCGTCGCGGACCCAGTCCACCGCGTAGTGCGCGTCGCGCAGGGCGTCGAGCACCACTTCGCCAATCATCAAATCGTCTTCAACGAGCAAGATACGCATGGGACCATTGTCCACCCGGATGGCGGCTTTGGCTGAGCGCAGGCTTAAATGCAGGCCAAGGTACGAGAACGCGGCCATTGCTGCGCTGCGTCACAATAGAGCGTGCCGCCGGGCGCTGATGGCGGCACCTCTGGCCTGGACAAGACACAGCAACAAGGAATGACCAAGAGACTGTTGGAACTGGACGCGCTGCGGGGCCTGATGCTGGTCCTGATGACGCTCACGCACCTGCCGACGCGGCTGACCACGCCGACCGGGCAGCCGTTCGGTTTTGTCTCGGCGGCCGAGGGTTTTGTGCTGCTGTCGGCCTTCATGGCAGGCATGGTCTACAGCCGGCGCGGCCTGCGCGACGGGCTGCGCAGCATGCGGCGTTCGCTGCGCGCGCGCGCCATCAAGGTCTACCTGTGCCAGGTCGCCACGCTGGTCTTTCTGTTCACGATCTTTGCGGGGCTGGCCGTGCGCCGCGAGCAGCCGGCCGCCACGGGGCTGCTGTCCTTCTATTTCGACCACCCGGTCATGGCGTGGTTTTCCAGCCTGACGCTGATCTACGGGCCGCCGCTGCTCGACATCCTGCCCATCTACGTGCTGTTCATGGCGGTGAGTCCGGCCATCCTCTCGCGCGGGCTGAGGCATGGCTGGGGCGCGATCCTGACGGCCAGCGCGGTGCTGTGGTTCGCCGCGCAGTTCGGTTTTGGCAACTGGCTGTACCTGGTGGTGGCCAACGCCATCGACTTGCGCGTGCCGCTCAACCAGACGGGTGCGTTCTCGATCTGGGCCTGGCAGTTCTTGTGGATCCTGGGCCTGTGGCTGGGGGCCGCCAAGGCGCAGGGGCAGGCCGATCTGTTCAAGTTTCCCGCCTGGGGCGTGGCCGTGTCGGTGGGCCTGGCGGTCTATTTCATGACCTGGCGCCACTACACTGGGCAGGCGCCGTTTGGTGGCGACATGGTGCGCAACCTGTAGTTCGACAAATGGACGCTGGGGCCGCTGCGGCTGGTCAACCTGTTCGTGCTGATGGTGGTGACGGTGCGTTTTGGCCCCTGGGTGGCGCGGCACGTGCCGCTGCCCGGTTTTCTGGTGACGCTGGGGCAGGCCTCGCTGCCGGTGTTCGTCACGCACCTGATTCTGGTGCTGCTGGTGTTGGGCACATTGGGCGGCGACCAGTACGCGCGCTCGTGGCCGGCGGACGGATTGCTGCTGGCGGGCGTGTTCGGCACGCTCTACCTGGTGGCGCGGCTGGTTCTCTGGCGTGACCGGCGGCGCGCGGCCAAGGGGCTGCCGGTGCGGGCCAAACCGGGCGTTGCGCTGGCGTCCGCCAAACCGCTGTCCGCGGCGGACGGCGCACTGCCGACGGTGGCGGCCGGTGCGCCTTCGGCCCCGGCGCCCGTGGGGCCGGTTGCGCCCCTGGCCGGGACCGTGCCCGGCGGCCCACCCGGCGCCTGACTTCAGGCCTGACCCTGTGTCAGGCTTATGGCGCCGAGGGCGCCGCGCTGGCTTCCGTGACGTCAGCCGTGCCCGCCGTGGCCGTGGCGCTGCCGCCCTGGCCGGCCCGTGTGCTGGGCGGGGCGGGCGGTGGCAGCGGGCCGTGGCGGTCGGGCAGATGCTGCGTGATCACCGTTTTCCAGATGTTGTAGCCCTCGCGGTTCATGTGCAGTTGGTCCTGCAGGAACAGCTCGGGCCGGGGCTGGCCGTGCGCGTCGAGCATGGCGTGGTAGATGTCGACGTAGTCGGTGTTGTTCTGCGTTTCCAGGTAGCGCTGGATCAGCGCGTTGGTCAGCGTGATCTTGGCCGCCAGGTGCGCGCGCGAGGGGCTGGGCTTGATCGAGATGTAGGTGATGCGGGTGTCGGGCAGCTCGCGGCGCACGGCCTCGAAGAAGGCGGTGAAGTCCGCCAGCACACGCTGCGGCTCGCGGCCCATGGCCAGGTCGTTGTCGCCGGCATAGAACAGCACCATGCGCGGGCGGTAGGGATAGACCAGGCGGTCGACGAAGTAGGCGTTGTCGGCCACGGTCGAGCCGCCGAAGCCGCGGTTGATCACCTTCTCAAGATGCGGAAAGTCGGCCTTGAGCGTGCTCCACAGGCGCACGGTGGAGCTGCCCACGAACAGCACGCCGTCCTGCGGCGGCGGGTGGGCGCGGTCGGCCTCGGCGAACTGCGCCATGGTGGTCATCCACTGCACGTAGGCCTGCGGCACGGGCTTGGCCACGGGCACGCTCGGGTTTTCGGGCACCACGGTGTTGGCCGGCGCCCGGGGCGCGATCTGCGGGGCGACGATGCCGTTGGGCACGGGCGTGTCGGGCGACACGGCACTCGTGTGGCTGGTGGTCGCGGTGGGAGCCGGGGATGGGCTGGTCGATGCACCGGGCTGCGCTGCAGCCGTACCGGCGGCCAGCAGGGCGCTGGCGACGACGGTAAGACAAGGCATGCATCCGCGGCGCCACAGGGGCCGGGTTGCTGGGATCATGATGGAGCGATGGAAGGCGAAAGCGCGAAAGTCCAAAGGCAGCGGAAAAAGGCCAAGCCCACCGGGACTTGCGCGACGCGCGATGCTACGCCGAGCCGTGCGCGCTGTCTGCGGCCGTCCGGGCGAACCGGCCTGGATGTCGTCGGAGCGCAACAGGCCCGGCGAGTTCCCCTGGCCGAGCCTGTTGTCTCTGGAAGAACGCGGTGCCGCTATGGTGTGAGGAGCAGGCCAGCGCCAGGCACCTCAGGCTCCGTGCACAACGCTCAGCCGAGTCGCGCGCGGTGGCGGGCGACCTGGGCGCGCACTTGCGCCGGGGCTGTGCCGCCCAGCACGTTGCGCGCTTCGAGCGAGCCGCGCAGGCTGAGCACGTCGTAGACGTCGGCCTCGATGGCCGGGTTGAAGTTCTTGAGCACGTCCAGCGACAGTTCCGACAGGTCCACGCCTTCGCCGATGGCGGTCTTGACGGCGTGGGCCACCACTTCGTGCGCGTCGCGGAAGGGCAGGCCCTTCTTGACCAGGTAGTCGGCCAGGTCGGTCGCGGTGGCGTAGCCCTTGAGCGCGGCGCGCTCCATGGCCTCGGGCTTGACGGTGATGCCGCCCACCATCTCGGCGAAGATGCGCAGCGTGTCCTGGAGCGTGTCGACGGTGTCGAACAGCGGCTCCTTGTCTTCCTGGTTGTCCTTGTTGTAGGCCAGCGGCTGGCCCTTCATCAGGGTGATCAGGCCCATCAGGTGGCCGACCACGCGGCCGGTCTTGCCGCGCGCCAGCTCGGGCACGTCGGGGTTTTTCTTCTGCGGCATGATCGAGCTGCCGGTGGTGAAGCGGTCGGCGATCTGGATGAAGCCGAAGTTCTGGCTCATCCACAGGATCAGCTCTTCGGAGAAGCGGCTGATGTGCACCATGCACAGGCTGGCCGCGGCCGTGAATTCAATGGCGAAGTCGCGGTCGCTCACGGCGTCCAGGCTGTTCTGGCACACGCCTTCCATGCCCAGCGTGCGCGCCACGCGCTCGCGGTCCAGCGGGTAGCTGGTGCCGGCCAGGGCTGCCGCGCCCAGCGGCAGCCGGTTGACGCGGCGGCGGATGTCGCCCAGCCGCTCGGCATCGCGCGCAAACATTTCCACGTAGGCCAGCATGTGGTGGCCAAAGCTCACGGGCTGCGCCACCTGCAGGTGGGTGAAGCCCGGCAGGATGACGTCGGCGTGCTGCTCGGCGATGCCCACCAGCGCTTTTTGCAGGTCGGTGAGCAGGCCGGCGATCAGGTCGATCTCGTCGCGCAGCCACAGGCGCACGTCGGTGGCGACCTGGTCGTTGCGGCTGCGGCCGGTGTGCAGGCGCTTGCCGGCATCGCCCACGAGCTGGGTCAGGCGCGCCTCGATGTTGAGGTGCACGTCCTCCAGCGCCAGCTTCCATTCGAAGGCGCCCGATTCGATTTCCTGCGTGATCTGGGCCATGCCGCGCTGGATGGCGGCCAGGTCATCGGCGCCGATGATGCCTTGCGCTGCGAGCATGTCGGCATGCGCCAGGCTGCCCGTGATGTCGGCCTTCCACAAGCGCTTGTCAAAGAACACGCTGGCGGTGTAGCGCATGACCAGATCGCTCATGGGCTCGGAAAACAGCGCGGACCACGCTTCGGATTTCTTGTCCAGTTGATTGGAAGACATGGGAGGCCAATAATGTGCGGTGTAAGGGAGGGCGCAGGCTGGCACGACAGAGGCACGGCCGCGCGATACAACGCGAATGAATGACAAAGCAGGGATTTTATCGGTCCCGGACGGATGGCCGTCGCCATCGCCCGGGCAAGAGGCCATCAATGGCCCGGGCGTTCTGCCCGAGGCCTCCATGCAAGGAGCTCCCGGTCGCATCGCGGCCGGCTGGCGTGTGCTGGTGATCGACGGCGAGCCACTGGCGCGGCTGCACCTGAAACAGCTGCTGGTGGAGACCGCCGTGCGCGAGGGCTGCGTGCAGATCCTGGAGGCGGGCTCGGCCGGGCAGGCGATAGAGATGCTGGGTGCGCCCGGCCTTGCGCTGGCCAGCCAGGCGCCGCTGCGGCTGGTGGTGGCCGACATGCGCCACCTGGGCCGCGAGGGCCTGTGGCAACTGGCTGCGGCGCTGCGCCAGTGCGTGCCGGCGCCACAGCTGATCCTGGTCACCGCCCATGCGAACGATGCCGTGCCGGCCTTTGCGCTGCAGGCCTGCGACTACCTGACCAAACCCGTCAGCCACGAGCGGCTGCGCCTGGCCATCCGCAAGGCGGGCCAGGCGTGGCTGGCGACCGGCACCAGCCGCCCGGCCCCCGCGCCGGGCGAGCCCGGCCTGCTGGTGGACGAGGGCGGGCGCCAGCGCCGCATTCCCCTGCGCGAGGTGGTCTACGTGCAGGCCGAACTCAAGTACCTGACGGTGCGCACGCAAGAGCGCACCCACCTCATGAGCGCCACCCTGCTGGAGCTGGAGGCGCGCCACCCGGACCATTTTGTGCGGGTCCACCGCAATGCCCTGGCCAGCCGCGAGGCCATCGACGGGGTGGTGCGGCGGCCGGCAGCACACACGCCTGACGGCGCGGCCGCCGGCTGGCACGTCCGGCTGCGTGGCATCGAGGACACGCTGGCCATTTCGCGCCGGCAACTCACACTGGTGCTCCGCGCGCTGGGCCTGGTCGGTGGGAATGCTGGTGAAGCCGAGGGCGGCGCATAGACAGACCCGGCGTGCAAGCGTGTGCGCCGCGATGACCGACGGATCGGTTCGGTTCCAGGCTTTATCTAACTTTTTATTGATTGAGAATAAGAATGAATATAATTTTTGGGTTTGTGTGAGGCGAGGGTATTTCCAGGGGGCCATGGCAGTTCTGCCGCGGCTCGGGCCTGCCGTCGCCACGCTGGTTCGGCAAGGCGCTTGCGCCCTTCAGGAAATTCCGCATGACTCCCTTCTCTTTTTCTGCTCCGCCTTTCCACCTCGCCTACCTGTCCCTGGCCGCTGCCGCCGCTTGCCTGCTGGGGCCGGCCGCCCAAGCCCAGGAAGCCCAGCCTGGCCGCAGCAACGAGACGACGCTGCCCGAAGTGCGTGTCGTCGGCACCGCCGAGGAAGAACTCAAGCAGGCGCCGGGCGTGTCGGTCATCACGGCCGAGGACATCGCCAAACGCCCGCCGGCCAATGACCTGTCGGAGATCATCCGCACCCAGCCCGGCGTGAACCTGACGGGCAACTCCACCAGCGGCCAGCGCGGCAACAACCGCCAGATCGACATCCGCGGCATGGGGCCCGAAAACACCCTCATCCTGATCGATGGCAAGCCCGTGACCAGCCGCAACTCCGTGCGCTACGGCTGGCGCGGCGAGCGCGACACGCGCGGCGACACCAACTGGGTGCCGGCCGAGGAAGTCGAGCGCATCGAAGTCATCCGCGGCCCGGCCGCCGCGCGCTACGGCAACGGCGCGGCGGGCGGCGTGGTCAACATCGTGACCAAGGACATCGCCACCGAAACGCACGGCAGTGCCACCGTCTACTTCAACCAGCCGCAGCATTCCGAGGACGGCGCTTCGCGGCGGCTGAACTTCAACCTGAGCGGGCCGATCTCGGACATGTTGTCGTATCGGCTTTATGGCAATGTGAGCAAGACGGATTCGGATGCGTATGACATCAATGCGGGTCACACGACCGCGCGTACCGGTACCTATGCCGGCACCTTCCCGGCCGGTCGCGAAGGCGTGCGCAACCGCGATCTCAACGGGCGCCTGAACCTCAAGATCAACCCCGACCACCTGCTGAGCCTGGATGCGGGTTTCAGCCGCCAGGGCAACATCTACGCGGGCGACACGCAGAACACCAACAACTTCACGACTACCGCCGCCGGAGCGCAGGCCGCCACCGCGCAGCGCATCCGGGACTGGCTGGGCCGTGAAACCAACGTGATGTACCGCGAGAACGTGGCGCTCACGCACAAGGGCAAGTACGACTTCGGGACTTCGACTTCGTTCATCCAGTACGAATCCACGCGCAACTCCCGCCTCAACGAGGGCTTGGCGGGCGGGACCGAAGGTTTGTTTTCCAGCAATGATTTCAGCACCAACAAGCTCGAAACCATCACCGCCCATACCGAAGCCAGCCTGCCATCCAAGCTCGGCGGGCTGAGCCAGATGTGGACGGTCGGCACCGAATGGGTGGGCCAGAAACTGCGCGACCAGAACTCGATGAGCCAGACGTTCACCGAGGCTGGCACCATTGCCGGCCTGTCCGGCACCGGCCGAGACACGGATGCGTCGGCACGCATCTTCTCGGTGTTCGCCGAGAACAACATCGGCCTGGGCGACAAGACCATCCTCACGCCCGGCCTGCGCTTCGACCACCACAGCGAAGTCGGCAACAACTGGAGCCCGGCGCTCAATCTGTCGCACGCCTACACCGAGACGGTGACCTTCAAGGCCGGCATCGCGCGCGCCTACAAGGCGCCCAACCTCTACCAGACCAACCCGAACTACGTGCTCTACAGCCGCGGCCAGGGCTGCTGGGGCGCGGGCGGCGCCTGCTACCTGGTTGGCAACAAGGACTTGAAGGCCGAAACCAGCATCAACAAGGAAATCGGCGTCGAGTACAAGAAGGATGGCGTGCTCGCGGGCCTGACCTTCTTCCGCAACGACTACAAGAACAAGATCGACGCGGGCCTGTCACCCATCGGCAACGCCGTGGGCGGCAGCACCGCGGCCTATGCCAATGCCGACATCTTCACGTGGGAGAACGTGCCCAAGGCGTTGGTGCAGGGCCTCGAAGGCACGTTCAAGCTGCCGCTGTCGCGCAGCGTCGAGTGGTCGAACAACTTCACCTACATGACCACGTCGAAGAACAAGACGACGGGCGAGCGTTTGTCCATCATTCCGAAGTACACGATCAACTCGACGCTGGACTGGCAGGTCGACGAACGCCTGGGCCTGCAGGCCACGGCCACGCTCTACGGCAAGCAGCATCCCAAGAAATACGACTACCAGGGCAATGCCGTGACGGGTGAAGCCGCAACCGTGCTGGGCTCGTACGCGCTGTTCGGCGTGAGCGCGAACTACCGAATCTCCAAGACGTGGCGTGTGGCCGGTGGCGTGAGCAACCTGCTCGACAAGCGGCTGTACCGGCGCGGCAACGCGTCCGGCACAGGGGATCTGATTTCCAACACGGGAGGCATCTCCGGCGCTGGCGCGGCCACTTACAACGAGCCGGGTCGGGCGTTTTATGCGAGTGCTACGGCGTCGTTTTGATTGATTGAGCTGATTTTTCAGCGGGGTCGTTGTTGATCGCACGAGTGTGCGGTGGCTTGCGCTGCATGCGGCTTTTGTTGTGGCTGTGCCAGTTCTTGTGTTGTTGGTGCTGGTGCACGGCGGTGGCTGGTATTTTTGTTTTTGAGGCCGTGCCAGTTCTTGTGTTGTTTGTGCTGGCGCACGCCATAGGCCGGGATGTGCGCCCGGCAGCGCACCTACTTTTCTTGCTTCGCCAAGAAAAGTAGGCAAAAGAAGGCGACCCAACTGGCGGGCCTGGCTGCGCCAGGCCCCACTATTCGGCTTGAATATTCGAAACCTTCACCACCCGCGCCCACTCCGCATCGTCCCGCCGCACGCGGACCCCAAGATCGGCCGGCCCCTGGTAGTCCCCCACCGCGCCCTGGTCGCGTGCTTTCTGCTGGAAAGTGGGGTCCTGCACCACCTTCTGCAGATCGGCAGCGAGCCGCTCGACGATGGGCCGGGGTGTGGCCGCGGGGGCGAACACGGCGAACCACGAAGTGGCGTTGACGCCCGGAAAACCCGCTTCGGCCGTGGTGGGCACTTGCGGCAGGCTGCTCAGGCGCTGGGCACCCGTGACGGCCAGTACCTTGAGTTTGCCGGCCTGGATGTGCGGCATGAAGGGCGGGGCGGTGCCGAAGGTCATCTCGACCTGGCCGCCGAGCAGGTCCTGCAGCGCGGGGCCGGTGCCTTTGTAGGGCACGTGCACGAGTTCGATGCCGGCCTGCTGCGCCAGCATGGCGCCGGTCACGTGTTGCAGCGAGCCGTTGCCCGACGAGGCGTAGTTGAGCTTGCCTGGATGCGCGCGGGCGTAGGCCACCATCTCGGCCAGTGTGTTGAAGGGCAGGTCGGCGCGCACGACGATGATCTGCGGCGCGGACAGCACATTGGCCACGGGCTGGAAGTCGGCCAGTTCCCAGTTGCGCGCCTTGACCAGATGGGGCGAGATGACGTGGTAGCCCGAGTACTGCATCAGCAACGTGTAGCCGTCGCCGTCGGCGCGCTTGACCTGGGCGGCCGCGATGGCGCCGTTGCCGCCGGCCTTGTTGTCCACGATCACGGGTTGGCCGAGCACGGCCGGCAGCGCCTGCGAGACCATGCGTGCGGCCAGGTCCGTGGTGCCGCCGGCGGCCGCGGGCACGATCAGGGTGACGGGCCGCGTCGGGTAGGCGGACTGGGCCGTGGCGGCCAGTGGCAATGCGGCTGCCAGGCCGGCGGCGCCCATCAGGCGGATAAAACGGTGGCGATCGAGGTGCATGCTTGTCTCCAGTTTTTTGTGAGGGGAACGTTGGCGGCGTCTTCGCGCAGGCGCGCAGCCCGCGCCGCCGGGGCTTTTGAGTGGGTGAGTGCGAGCGTGCGGTTTGCGGGCGAATCAGCGAACGGCGGCGGCCTGCCGTTCGTGCGCGCGCTGGCGCCAGGTGTCGAAGTCGGCCGGCGGCGCGTGGCGATGGCTGCGCGGGCCGGCCTTGGCGATCTGGCTGGGCATGTCGTGGCCGATCAGCGCCGGCAGGCGTTGCGCCAGGCCCGTGATGCGCGCCAGGTCGACGCCCGTGTCGTAGCCCACGAGCTGCAGTGCGTGCACCGCGTCCTCGCTGCAGGCGTTGCCGCTGGCGCCGGGCGCGTAAGGGCAGCCGCCCAGTCCGCCGAGTGCCGTGTCGAAGCGGTCGGCGCCGGCGTCCAGCGCGGCCAGCATGTTGGGCAGCGCCAGGCCGCGCGTGTCGTGGAAATGCAGGGTCAGTCCCAACTGCGGCCAGCGTTGGCGCACGGCGCGCACCAGCGCGGCGACCTGCGGCGGGAAGGCCATGCCGGTGGTGTCGCACAGCGTGACGCCTTGCACACCCCGGTCGGCAAAACGCTGCACCCAGTCCAGCACGTCGGCGGCGGGCACGTCGCCTTCCATCGGGCAGCCGAAGCTGCACGACAGCGACACGTTGACGGGCACCCGCGCGTCCTGCGCCAGGGCGATGACCTGCGCCAGCGCCTGCAGCGACTGGCTGCGCAGCATGCGCAGGTTGCACAGGTTGTGGGTCTCGCTGACCGACATCACCAGGTTGAGTTCGTCGGTGCGGGTCTCGATCGCGCGCTCGGCGCCGCGCAGGTTGGGCACCAGCGCGGTGTAGATCACGCCGGGCTGGCGCGTGATCTCGCTCATCACGACGTCGCCGTCGCGCAGCGCGGGAATCGCAGTGGCCGAGACAAAAGCCGTGGCCTCGATCTTGGCGTAGCCGGCCAGCGACAGCGCGTCGATCAGCGCGATCTTGTCGGCCGTGGGCACAAAGGCCGCTTCCATCTGCAGGCCGTCGCGCGGGCCGACCTCGTTCATGAACACGCGCCGGCCGGCGCCGCTCCAGGGGGTGTTCGTGTTCATTGGATCACCCCCTTGTCGCGCGTGGTCTGCGAAAGAATCATGTCGCGTGCGCGGTAGTGCGGGTCTTCGGCGATGTCGCGCGCGGTGTAGACGCGCCCGGCCGGCACACGTGCAGCCGACAGCGTGTCCAGCACCTCGGCGATGCCGCGCGTTTGGGTCCAGGCGCCAATGGCCGCGTCGATCTCGGCCACGCGCGCCACGCGCCCGGCGTTGCTGGCGAGGTCGCTGGCCTGCGCGAGGTCGGCGCGGCCGATGGTCTCCATCAGGCGTTTGAAGATGCTGTCGCCATTGCCGGCCACCAGCACCCAGCCGTCGCGGCAAGGGTAGGCGTTGGACGGCGCAATGCCGGGCAACGCGCTGCCGGCGGCTTCGCGCACGGCGCCGAACGCGCTGTACTCGGGGATCAGGCTTTCCATCACGTTGAAGACGGCCTCGTGCAGGGCCACGTCGATCACCTGGCCGGGCCCGCCGTGCACCTTGTGGTGGTAGAGCGCCATCACCACGCCCAGGGCCCCGTGCAGCGCGGCCAGCGTGTCGCCGATGGACACGCCCACGCGCACCGGCACGCGCCCCGGTTCGGCCGTGAGGTGGCGCAGTCCGCCCATGGCTTCGCCGATCACGCCAAAGCCCGGCAGGTCGCGGTAGGGGCCGGTCTGGCCGTAGCCCGAAATACGCAGGATGACCAGGCCGGGGTTGAGCGCATGCAACTGCTCGGGCGCCATGCCCCAGCCTTCGAGCGTGCCGGGCCGGAAGTTCTCGATCAGCACGTCGGCCTCGGCGATGAGCCGGCGCGCGAGGTCCTGGCCCTCGCGCTGGCGCAGGTCGAGCGCGACGGATTTCTTGTTGCGCGACTGCACCTGCCACCACACCGAGGTGCCGTCCTTCATCAGCCGCCAGTTGCGCAGCGGATCGCCCGTGCCGGTGGCTTCGATCTTGATGACCTCGGCGCCGAATTCGCCCAGCGTCTTGCCGCAGAAGGGGCCGGCGATGAGCTGGCCCATCTCCACCACGCGCACGCCCTGCAGCGCAGCGGGTGTGGCGGCGGGGCGGTTTGTCTCCATGTCCATGTCGGGATCGCTTTTGTTGTGGGAAGGAACGGTGCGGCGCGGGGCGCCGGCCACCGCGTGCATCTTGCCGGCCATGCCGGCGGCTGCAAAACGCTGATTCGAGAATGTGCCATCGCAATCGGGCATGGCCCTGTGCGGCCGACGGTTCGTGCTTGCTACCATCGTCGCCTCATGAAGATCGACCCGGTTTCGCTGCGCCTGTTCGTGGCCGTGATGGAGGAAAGCGCCATCGCGCGGGCGGCGGCGCGCGAACACATCGCGCCGTCGGCCGCCAGCCGCCGGCTGGCGGAACTGGAAGAGCAACTGGCCGTCGAGCTGTTCACGCGCAGCAACCGCGGCGCCGAGCCCACGGCCGCGGCCTATGCGCTGCTGAACCTCGCGCGCGACGTGCTCAACGACCTCGACGGCATCGCCAGCCACATGCGCGACTACGGCCATGGCCTGCGCGGCCATGTGTGCGTGGTGGCCAACATCTCGGCCATCACGCAGTTCCTGCCGGCGCAATTGCAGGGTTTTCTGGCACGGCATCCGCACGTGGACGTGCGCCTGCAGGAATGCATCAGCACCGACGCGGCGCACGCCGTGGCGGAAAACGCGGCGGACATCGGCATCATCAACGACGGCCATTACGGCCAGGGCCTGGCGCTGCTGCCTTACCGGCGCGACGAACTGGTGCTGATCGTGCCCAGCGACCACGCGCTAGCCGGGCGCGCCCGCGTCACGCTGGCCGACGCGCTGCCGCATGCCTTTGTGGGCGCGCACCCGGGTAGCACCATCAACAACCAGCTCATGCGCGCAGCGGCCGAACGCGGCCAGACCGTGCGCTTTCGCATCCAGGTCACGAGCTTCGATGCCATGTGCATGATGGTCGACGCGGGCCTGGGCGTGGGCGTGCTGCCGCGCCTGAGCGCCCGCCACCTGGCCGGCAGCCTGCGCATCCGCGCGCTCGCGCTGGACGAGCCCTGGGCGCAGCGGCAGCTCGTGCTGTGCATGCGCGCCTATGAATCCTTGCCGCCGCCGGCGCGGCTGTTGGTCGATCACCTGCGCGAGGCGGGTTGCGGATAAAAAGAGTCCAGCAAAAAAGGGCCCCTCGGCTCATCGCTGAGCGATGACCCGATCTCCCGGTGGGGATGCTTTTTGTCTTGGGGCGGCCCGGCGACAAAAAAAGGCCCCTCGGTCCATCACTGCGCGATGACCCGATCCCCCAAGGGGATGCTTTTTTGTCTTGGGACGGCCCAGCGACAAAAAAAACCGCGCAGGGCACAAACCCCACGCGGCTAAAACGTTGGCGATCCGCCAACAAAGCAATCAATCCAAAACGGCGGTGTGCCGCAGGTCTTAGCTGCTTCAGCGCGCCATCGACCAGCCGCCACAGCCCCAGCGGATTGCCCTGCTGCAGCGCCTGCGGCAGCAGCCCATCCGGCAGATCCTGATAACACACCGGCCGCAGGAAACGATCGATGGCCGTCGCCCCCACCGAGGTGTACATCGCGTTGGACGTCG
>WNDQ01000059.1 GCA_009912175.1 Paracidovorax wautersii
CGTCCGAGCCTGGGTCCGTTTGGACGGTATACGCTTGCGCCAAGCATAGTAGCCGCTTGGAGACACCGACAGCACTCGGCACATCAGACGCACCCTGAATGTGCCTTCGTGCGCTTTCATCGTTGCGCACTTCACTTGGGCTGTTTGGCGAAGTACGCCGCCGCTTTTTTTAGGAAAGCGTTCTCCTCCTCCAGCCGCGCCACTTCACGTTTGAGCCGTGCATGTTCGGCCAACTCCAAGCGTTGTGCCTGATCGTCCTGGTCGTGCCGCCGCGCCTGGGCGCGCCAACTGTACAGCTGGGCAGGCTGCAACCCCAGATCACGAGCCACCGTGGTTACCCCTTCTGTGGCCGCTCGCAACAGTGCCTGCTGCCTGAACTCCAGGCTGAACTCCTGCCCCTTTCTGCCTGCCTTGCTCTTGGTCATCGTCCACCTCCTATTGCGATAGTTAATCGCTTATAGGGGTGTCCGTGAAACGGGGGCAAGATCACCGAGATCGACATACCTTGAACGCGGGCGTCCGGTGCTGCGCGCCGATGGCCGCCATGTTCAATCGAGTCAGTAGCGTTGACCGGCAAGTCGAACTGAGTTGTCAATCCTAAGAATACTGATGGCTTTAGAACAGCGCCGTAGTTCAGTAGAGGAGGAGGACCCCGTTAGGGCTATTACAGCGTTTGTCACCATCGTAGACGCCTGAGGATCCCCTTGGCGGTGTCGGTCAGCGGTGCGAACCGGCACGACTCCATGATGCTCGACAAATGAGATGGGGCTCTCCAGACCCCACACCAACACCAGCCCGTGATCCCCATGGATCACGAGCTTTTTTGCGTGATCTGCGCCCCGCTCATCCCAGATGCAGCCGCGAGGAGTTCTTGACCTCCTCCATCACCGCGTAGGTCCGGGTCTCGCGCACGCCCGGCAGTTGCCACAGCACGTTGCCGGCGAAGGCGCGGTAGGCGGCCATGTCGGCGGTGCGGGTCTTGATGAGGTAGTCGAAGCCGCCGGCCACCATGTGGCATTCCATGATTTCCGGGCGCAGTTGCACGGCGACCTTGAACTGCTCGAACACGTTGGGGGTGGTGCGGTCGAGCAGCACTTCCACGAACACCAGCATGCCGGCCTGCAGCTTGATCGGGTTCAGACGCGCCTCGTAGCCCAGGATGTAGCCGTCGCGCGTGAGGCGCTGCACGCGCGCCAGCACCGCCGTGGGCGACAGGGCGACCGCCTCGGCCAGTTTCAGGTTGGCGATGCGGCCGTCTTCCTGCAGCAGGTTGAGGATGCGCAGGTCGATGCGGTCCAGGTCGATGTCGGCAGCGGGCATGACGAGTTTTTCACCAGATTCTGTTTCAATCACCTTGAATTATTCATCAGGATCTCTGAAATCATTCCAGGATATTCACCACTCCTGCCCGGCCCGCGCTGGTTTCCATGAGCCCCACCCGCCCCGCGATTTCGCCTTTCGCGTCCATCACCCCGCTGCCTTCGCCCGCGCCGCTGCGCGCGGCCATCGCCGCGGCGCTGCGCGCACGCAAGGCCAGCGGCGGCAAGGCCGGGCTGGTGCAGGGCCTGCTGCAGGAGTTCTCGCTGTCGTCGCAGGAAGGCATCGCCCTGATGTGCCTGGCCGAGGCGCTGCTGCGTATTCCCGACAGCGCCACACGCGACGCGCTGATCCGCGACAAGATCAGCCGCGGCAACTGGCAGTCGCACCTGGGCCAGAGCCCCTCGCTGTTCGTCAACGCGGCGGCCTGGGGGCTGATGCTGACCGGCAAGCTGGTGGCCACGCACAGCGAACGTGGCATGGCCAGCGCACTGGGCCGGCTGCTGGCGCGCGGCGGCGAGCCGCTGGTGCGCAAGGGCGTGGACATGGCCATGCGCATGATGGGCGAGCAGTTCGTCACCGGCGAGACCATGGCCGAAGCACTCGCGCACGCCCAGTCGCTGGAGGCCCAGGGCTTTCGTTATTCCTACGACATGCTGGGCGAGGCCGCCATGACGGCCGCCGACGCCCAGCGCTACTGGCACGACTACGAACAGGCCATCCACGCCATCGGCCGGGCGTCCAACGGGCGTGGGGTGTACGACGGCCCGGGCATCTCGATCAAGCTGTCGGCCCTGCACCCGCGCTACAGCCGCGCGCAGGCCGAACGGGTGATGGCCGAGCTCTACCCGCGTGTGTTTGAACTGGCGCGCCTGGCCTGCCAGTACGACATCGGCCTGAACATCGACGCCGAGGAAAGCGACCGGCTTGAGCTGTCGCTGGACCTGCTCGAAAAACTCTGCTTCGAGCCCGCGCTGCAGGGCTGGAAGGGCATCGGCTTCGTCATCCAGGCTTATCAAAAACGCTGCCCCTACGTCATCGACCACGTGATCGACCTGGCGCGCCGCAGCAGCCACCGCCTGATGATCCGGCTGGTCAAGGGCGCCTACTGGGACAGCGAGATCAAGCGCGCCCAGGAAGCCGGCCTGGCCGATTACCCCGTCTACACGCGCAAGCCCTACACCGACCTGGCCTACATCGCCTGCGCGCGCCAGTTGCTGGCCGCGCCCGATGCCGTCTATCCGCAGTTCGCCACGCACAACGCGCAGACGCTGGCCACCGTCTACGAGCTGGCCGACCCGCAGCGCTACCAGCCCGGCCAGTACGAATTCCAGTGCCTGCACGGCATGGGCGAGCCCCTGTACGAACAGGTCGTGGGCCCCGTGGCCGAGGGCAAGCTCGGTCGCCCCTGTCGCATCTACGCGCCCGTGGGCACACACGAAACACTGCTGGCCTACCTGGTGCGGCGCCTGCTGGAGAACGGCGCCAACACCTCCTTCGTCAACCAGATCGCCGATGCCGACATCGACCTGGCCACGCTGGTGCAAAGCCCCATCGACCAGGTCGAGGCCATGGCAACGCGCGAAGGCAGGCCGGGCCTGCCGCACCCGGGCATCGCGCTGCCGCCCCGGCTCTACGGCGACGCGCGGCGCAATTCGGCCGGTCTGGATCTGGCCAACGACCAGGTGTTGCAGCAACTGGCCGACACGCTGCAGGCCACGGCCGGCGAGCCGCAACACGCCGCGCCGCTGATCGCCTCCGATCTGCTAACTGCGGGGGAGGCCCGGCCCGTGATCAACCCGGCCCGCCATGACGACGTGGTCGGCAGCGTGCGCGAAGCCTCGCGCGAGGAAGTCGACGCCGCCCTGCAGGCCGCGCACGACCACGCCCCGCAGTGGGCCGCCGTGCCGCCCGCCGAACGCGCCGCGGCCCTGCAACGCGCGGCCGACGCCCTGGAAGCGCAACTGCAACCCCTGATGGGCGTGCTGGTGCGCGAGGCCGGCAAGACCTACGCCAACGCCATTGCCGAAGTGCGCGAGGCGGTCGACTTCCTGCGCTACTACGCGGCCCAGGTCCAGGACCGTTTCGACAACGCGACGCACCGCCCGCTCGGGCCCGTGGTCTGCATCAGCCCCTGGAACTTCCCGCTGGCCATCTTCACGGGCCAGGTCGCCGCCGCATTGGCCGCCGGCAACACCGTGCTGGCCAAACCCGCCGAGCAGACGCCGCTGATCGCCCAACGCGCCGTGCAACTGCTGCATGCCGCCGGCATTCCGCGCGCCGCGCTGCAACTGCTGCCCGGCCGCGGCGAGACGGTGGGCGCGCAATTGACCGGCGACGCCCGCGTGCACGGCGTGATGTTCACCGGCTCGACCGAGGTGGCGCGCCTGCTGCAGACAACACTGGCGCAGCGCCTCTTGCCCGACGGCCAGCCCGTACCGCTGATTGCCGAGACCGGCGGCCAGAACGCCATGGTCGTCGACACCTCGGCGCTGGCCGAGCAGGTCACCGCCGACGTGCTGAACTCGGCCTTCGACAGCGCCGGCCAGCGCTGCTCGGCCCTGCGCGTGCTGTGTGTGCAGGAAGAAGCGGCCGACCGGCTGCTGGCCATGCTGCAAGGCGCCATGGCCGAACTGCGCCTGGGCGCGACCCCGCGCAACTGGCCAACGACATCGGCCCCGTCATCGACGCCGAAGCCCGCACCCACATCCAGCGCCACATCGACACGCTGCGCGCCGAGGGACGCCCCGTGCACCAGCCCGGCCTGCGCGATGCCAGCGCCGACGGTGGCACCTTCATCACGCCCACGCTGATCGAACTGCCCAGCCTGGACGACCTCACACGCGAAGTGTTCGGCCCCGTGCTGCACGTGGTGCGCTACCGCCGCGAGGAACTGCCGCAACTGCTGGCGCGCATCAACGCCACCGGCTACGGCCTGACCATGGGCCTGCACACCCGCATCGACGAAACCATCGACCAGGTGGTCGCAGCTGCGCACGCGGGCAACCTCTACGTCAACCGTAACATCGTCGGCGCCGTGGTGGGCGTGCAGCCCTTTGGCGGCGAAGGCCTGTCGGGCACGGGGCCCAAGGCGGGCGGTCCGCTCTACCTCTACCGCCTGCTCGCCAGCCGGCCCGACGCCGATCTGGCCCAGCCGTTCGGCACGACAACGGCCATCCAAGCGGCCCCCGAACGCCCCGCCGCACGGGCTCTGGCCGACTGGTGCCACGCCCAAGGCCTGGCCGTGCCCGTGCCCCCGGCCTTCTTCTGCGGTGCTCGCTTCGAATTGCCCGGCCCCACCGGCGAGCGCAACACCTACCACGTGCTTCCGCGCAACGCCGTGCTCTGCCTGGCCGGCAATGACGCCGACCGGCTGGCCCAGCTCGCGGCCGTGCTGGCTGTGGGCAGCCGCGCCATCTGGCCCGCGCAGGAGCCATTGACCGCAGCGCTTTATCGCCGGCTGCCGCCCGCCGTGCAGGCGCACGTCACGCTCGCGTCTTCGGCTGCGTCGGTGTCAATTGATGCCGTACTGCACCACGGCGACGCCGCCAGCCTGCGCCAGACCCTGGCCGACGTCGCCACCTGGCCCGGCCCCATCGTCGGGGTGAGCAGCCAACCCGCAGGCGGCACGGAGCCGGTCCCGCTGGAGCGCCTGGCCATCGAACGGGTCGCCAGCGTCAACACGGCCGCCGCGGGCGGCAACGCCACGCTGATGACGCTGGCCTGAGCCCCGCTCAGCCGGGAGGGACCTCGGTCTTGATCAGGCCATGGTCCGTCCAGTCCACCACCTGGCGGCGCAGGTGGCGGTGCAGCGCCTGCGCCGGCCAGCCCGATGCCGCCTTCACGGCGCTCCCCAGCCGGGCCACCACCGCCAGCCGGCCCGTGTCGCGGCTGGCAATGCCGGCATGCTGCAGACGCGCGGCCAATTCGAGCTCGCTCGCCTCGCCGTCCAGCCGTTCGTCGAAACCATTGACGACCAGCAGGTCACTGGCCCAGCCCGAGGCATTGCAGGCATTGCGAAACGGCCAGGCCAGCCCCCAGAAGCGCGGCGGCACCCCATGGCGCCGCAGCCAGGCCGGCTGGAAACACGCGCCCGACGTCACCTGTGGCACCTCCAGCGCCAAGCGCGCGGCCGTCGGCAGCGTCCAGTGCCCGCCCGACAGAAAAAACCCCGGCCGCCTGAGCGCCAGATGCGTGGACAGAAAATCCCGGCGCGGCAGGCAGTCGGCCGTGGAGAACACCAGGTAGTCGCTGCGCGCCAGTGCAATCGCGGCATTGAGCGCGCTCGAGCGCCCGCCCCGGCGGCCGAAGGCCATGCGCAGCGCATAAGGCAGCGCCGGCCGCAGCGGCGCGATGGCCTCGTGCAGCCAGTCCGCGCCGTCGCCCGCGACCGCCATGATCACCTCGAACCCACGTTCGACCTGGGCCGCCCAGGCCCCGAGCACCAGGCTCAGCGCATCGCTGCGGCCGTCGACGTGCAGAACCACCGTCACGGCCGGCCGCCCTCCCCCCTCGCCTTCATCATCCGAGCTGCTTGTCGCCATGCGCCACCTCCCTCCCTGATTGATCGATGCGACGCCGGGCCCGCGGTCCATGCGCGCTCGCCCGCGCCCTCGCACGGACCGCCTCAGCGTCGTTGTTCTTTGAGAAATCAATCGAAACTTGATTGATTCATCAATGCTACTTTACCTGAGCGAGAGAAGGCCTCACTATCGTTCCGGCATGAGCGAAAAGCATGCTTTCAGCGACCGGCTGCGCGCCGCCATGCAAGCCCTGGGGCTGCCGGCCAGGCCGACCGTGGTCGAGCGCGAATTCAACAAGCGCTGGCCGGGCCAGCCCGCCAGCCCCCAGGCCGCCTGGAACTGGCTGAATGCACGCGCCGTGCCTTCGCAGGACAAATTGCTGGTGCTGGCCGAATGGCTGCACGTGGAGCCCGAAGTGCTGCGCTTTGGCGAACGCGTGCGCCACACGGTGCAGGAACACCGCCAGCGCTGGGGCGACGACATGAACTACGCCGAGCGCGAGGCGGTCGACCTTTACCTGCAGTTGCCGGACCACGAGCGCCGGCTGATCCGCGAACTGATCCTGACGCTGGCCGGCAAACGCCACGCGCCAGAACGTGGCCAGCCCTGAAACGGAGCGACGCCTGAAGCTCGGCTCAGTCCCGCACGCGGCCGACCATGCGCCGCGCCACCGCATCGCGCCACACGAACCGGTGCACCAGCACCATGGCGACGTGGCCCACGATCAAGGCCAGCAGCAGCCAGGCCAGCAAGCCGTGGGCCGCATTGGCCGGCGCCACCATCCAGGCCACCGGCTCGCTGGCGCCCATGAGCGGCACCCCGAACGGCGCAAAGGCGCGCCCCGATCCGTACTGACGCAACAGGGCCAGCGACGGCACGATGAACATCAGGCCATAAAGTGCCAGGTGCCCCGCCACCGCCAGCGCCCCGATCACGCCGGGCTGGTGCGGCGGCCTACGGCCCAGGTTGTAGAGCCCCCAGGCCGCGCGCACGAGCAGCAGCGTGAACAGCAGGACACCCACATCACGGTGCGTGCCCACAAAAAAGGCGCTGACCGGCGTGCGGCCCAGCATTTCCTTGAGTGCCATGCCGGTGAACTGCCACAGAAACAGCAGCGCCATGGTCCAGTGCAGCCAGCGGCTGATGCGGCCAAAGCGGCCGGTCGTGTCCCGCCAGAGTCCACGGGCGGCAGGCGGGGAAGAGGATGTGATCGGCATGGCGTTTCTCATGCAAAGGATGCACGGGTGGCCGCCACGGCGGCCGCGCCCGCGCGGGACCGCCACTCAGCGCGGCACGACGTAGCTGCCCGACTTGCCGCCATGCTTTTCGACGACCCGGACCTCGCCGATCACCATGCCGCGGTCGGCGGCCTTGCACATGTCGTAGATGGTCAGCAGCGCGACCTGCACGGCGCACAGCGCCTCCATCTCCACGCCGGTCGGCCCCACGGTCTCGACCGTGGCGGTGCAGACCACACGCGACACATCGGGCTGGATGTCGAAATCGACCGCCACGCGCGTGAGCGCCAGCGGATGGCACAGCGGCACCAGGTCGCTGGTTTTTTTGGCGCCCTGGATGCCGGCGATGCGGGCCACGCCCAGCACGTCGCCCTTGCGGGCCTGGCCTTGCGTGATCAGCGCCAGCGTCGCTGGCGTCATGCGAATGTGGCCCTCGGCCACCGCGACCCGGCGCGTGGCGGCCTTGGCGCCGACATCGACCATGTGGGCCTGGCCCTGGGTATCAAAATGAGTGAGGGGACTGGAAGACGAGGACATGACGGTCATGCCCCTGGTCGAGGCAATGGCTGGCTTGCGCAAGCACGGCGCCCGGCCATTGTAGGGTTCACCGTGAACCTCAATGGGGCTTGAGGCATCATAGGAACTCGCCCGGCGGCCTGCACGGCCCCGCCCGCCCGGTTGAGTTCCTTGCCCGCCATGCCCCAACGCCTGAAGTCCCTGATCGCCCACGCCGTGGCCGCCGCGCTGGTCGCAAGCTCCACCGCCCCGGTTCACGCGCAATTGCCCTCGCTGGGCGATGCTGGCGCGATGACGGTCAACGCCGAGCGCCGGCTCGGCGACCAGATCTCGCGCGAGATCCACCGCGACCCGACACGCATCGACGACCCCATCCTGGAAGACTACGTGCGCGACATCTGGCAGCCGCTGCTCGGCGCCTCGCGCACGCTGGGCGAGATGACCGCCGACCAGGACAGCCGCTACGCCTGGCAGGTCTTCCTGTTCCGCGACCGCACCATCAACGCCTTCGCGCTGCCCGGTGGCTATTTCGGCCTGCACCTGGGTCTGATCCGCATCGTCGACACGCGCGACGAACTGGCCGCCGTGCTCGGCCATGAGCTCAGCCACGTCACCCAGCGCCACATCGCGCGCATGATGGAGTCCAGCAGCCGCGCCGCGCCCCTCATGATCGCCGCCATGATCCTGGGCGCCCTGGCCGCCGGCAGCAGCCGCAACACCAGCGATCTGGGCATGGCCGCCATCGCCGGCAGCCAGGCGCTGGCCATCCAGAACCAGCTCAATTTCTCGCGCGACATGGAACGCGAGGCCGACCGCATCGGCTTCAACACCATGCTCAAGGCCGGCTTCAACCCGCGCGCGGTCGCCAGCCTGTTCGAGAAAATGCAGGCGGCCAACCGCATCAACGACACCGGCAACTTCCCCTACCTGCGCAGCCACCCGCTGACCACCGAGCGCATCGGCTCGGCACAGCAGCGCATCCAGCTCGACACCGGCAGACTGCCGCCGCTGCAGGCCGACCCGCTGGCCCTCATGATGGCCGCGCGCGCCGACGTGCTGCTCGACCCCGGCATCGACGTGCTGCGCAACCTCATCGCACGTGCCCAGGGCAACGCCCTCGACAGCCTGAGCGCGCCGCAACGCGCGGGTGCGCTCTACGGCGCCGCCCTCGCCCAGGCCCGGCTGCGGCAGTTCGGGCCGGCTGGCGAACTGATGCGCCAGCTCGACCAGACGCTCGCGAATCTGCGCGGCAACAGCACCCGCCACGACGAACTGGTCATGGTCGCGGGCAAACAACTGGCCGCCGAAATCGCGCTGCTGCAAGGCGACGCGCCGCGCGCGCTGACCCTGGTGGACCTGCAATCGAACGACCGCGCCGACCTGCTGCTGGCCGCCCAGGCCGGCGTGCGCGCGGGCCAGGCCCAGGCCGTCAGCCAACGTTTGCAAAGCTGGGTGGCCGCGCACCCGCGCGACACGGCGGCGCGGCGGCAACTCGCGGTGGCGCTGCATGCGCAGAACCAGCATCTGCGCGCGCTGCGCAGCGAAGCCGAGGCCAGCGTGGTCGAGCTCGACTACACCGCCGCGCTCGACCGCCTGCGCGCCGCGCAAGACCTCGTGCGCGGCGAACAGGGTCGCGCCGACTACATCGAGTCCTCGATCATCGACACGCGCACCCGTGAGGTGCAGGAGTTGCTACGGCAGCAGACGCTCGACGACCGCGTCAATCAGTAGCTGCAGGGCCGAGTAGATCAGTGAGCCCAGCACCGCGGCCCAGAAGCCCGCGACGTAAAAGCTGCTCATCAGGCCCGAGGCCGCCCAGAACATGAGCGCGTTGATCACGAACAGGAACAGCCCGAGCGTGACGATGGTGACCGGCAGCGTGAGCACCACCAGCACCGGCCGCACGATCACGTTGAGCAGCCCGATGATGGCCGCCGCGATCAGTGCCGAGCCAAAGCCCTGAACCGCCACACCCGAATAGAGCGCAGCGACCACCAGCAGCGCCAACGCGCTCAGTACCCAGCGAAGAATGAGTTTCATGGCGGCAGCATAGAGCGTGCGGTGGGCTTTTGCCAACCCCGCCGTGGCGAGGCCAGCCCACAGCCCCTGCCTCCATCGCCTTCCGCCAAAAGAAAAGCGGCCACGCGGGCCGCTGATCGTCGAGTGGGACGGGCGCTTATTCGAAACCGAACACGCCAAAGGAAAACAGCACGAAGGCCGCCGACAGCAGGCCCGGCACACGCCACTTGCCGCCAGCCGCTTCGCGGTCGTGCTCGGGCGCCTTGGGCTTGCGCGCATCGATGATGCGGGCCTCGCCATGCTCGGCCTGAAGCTGCACGGCCAGTTCGGGCAGGGGCTCACGCGCCACGACCTGCCGCACTTCGCCCTGGCCGATGTCGATCAGCGGCGCCATGTCGGCGAACAGGCGGCTGGCCCACTTGGCACGCCACTTCTCGCGCGAGCCGTGGCTGGCCCACTTGCTCACGCGCTGCGTCATGCGCGGCGCGCAGGCCACCAGCGTCCAGTGCATGTTCTCGGCCGGCGCACCCAGCGTGCGCGCCAGCACGTGCGCGGCGTAGTCGGCGTCGTCGACGTAGACGATGATGTGATGCATGGCGGTCCTCTCAGTGGGGCAAGGGCACACCGGGGTGCGCGAAGGTGGAAGGGGCCGGTCAGGCCCCGGTGGGCATGGCCGGCTGACCTGCCCGGCTCGGATCGACCTGTGTTTCGGTCGGTTTTAGCATAAAAATCGCCAAAGCACGGGCCATCCCACTAAAGACGAGGGCGAATTGGCGCCAAATGGCGCCAACTGCCCCGCGCGGCAACCGCCTGTCAGGCCGCCACGGCAACCGCACGGCGGCGCTTGAGGTAGCCCAGCCCCAGAACGCCCAGCACCACGGCCGCCGCGACCGCCCAGTACAGCACCGGCTGGGCCGCGAAGTAGGCCTTGATCTGCCAGGGCTCGTTGAGGATCATCTTGGCCGCCGTCAGCGCCAGCACGCCCGCACCGAGGTAGACGATGGCCGGGAAGCGGTCGACCAGCTTGAGCACCAGCGCGCTGCCGAAGACCACGATGGGAATGCTGATGAGCAGGCCGATCACCACCAGGTCGAAGCTGCCGTGCGCCGCACCGGCCACGCCCAGCACGTTGTCGATGCCCATGAGCGCGTCGGCCACGACGATTGTCTTCATCGCACCCCAGAAGGTGCTGGCCACCGGGCCATGCGCGTCATCGCCGCCGCCGTCGTCGGCCAGCAATTTGTAGGCGATCCACACCAGGCCCAGGCCGCCGGCGAGCATCAGCCCGGGGATGTTGAGCAGCCAGACCACGACCAGCGTCATGGCGGTGCGCACGGCGATGGCACCGACGGTGCCCCAGATGATGGCCTTGCGCTGCAGGTTCTTGGGCAGCGAACGCGCGGCCAGCGCGATCACGATGGCGTTGTCGCCGGCCAGCACGAGGTCGATGACGATGATGGCTGCCAGCGCAGACCACCAGGGTACGGACATGAATTCCATGAAACAAAGCTCCAGAGTCGTGGTTCCGCCCGGTGCGACGGCGCTGGAAGACACAACTGGGCTGCGCGCATGGCGGCCGCGGGGCGGCGCTGCGGGCGAGATCAGCAAGAACTCCGGCGCTGCCGCATCGGGCAACGTCGAAGGTCTTGCTCGGCGGCGCACAGCAGCACCAGGCTGTGTGCACCACCCGACTGGCCGGATCGGCCTGGCGTGGGGCCAGGCTTTTCGTATTGACGACAGGTCGATGAGGACGGCGGTCCCTGCCGGGCGCCACCTTCAGGGAGCTACTCCCCTTCGTGGAGGCGGATTAAACCATGCCGCAACGCCGCCTGCACGTGCAGGGGCGCGGCGCCTGGCCGGACCTCAAAAATGGAACCCGCCGGAAACCCCATGCCTGTGGTTCTGCGGCGCTCTCAAAATAAATTTTTGAGCAGCGCCACCGCACCTATGCAGCGGCCGCCGTTCACTCCACCACGACGTCGAAGTGCTCCACCACGGGCGGGCCCGCGAAGAACGGGCCGACGATGGCGCGCCACTGCGTGAAGGCGTCGGACTGGCGGAAGTCGACGGTGTGGTTTTCCAGCGTTTCCCAGCGGATGCGCAGCAGGTAGCGCTCGGGCGACTCGATGCTGTGCACGACGCTGTAGCCGAGAAAACCCTTGCTGTGGGCGATGACGGTGCTCACGCCACGCTGGATGGCTTCCTCGAACGTGGCCTGCTGGCCGGGCTGGATGCGGATGTCGGCAACTTCGTAGATCAAGAGGGTCTCCGGTTGAACAAAAGAGGGGCGTGGCCCGCGCAGCTTACTTCCAGCGCTGGCACTCGATGTCGACGTTGCCGCGCTCGCTGCCCAGGCTGAGCAGGCCTTCCTGGATGGTGGCCTGCAATTGCATGCTGCGCTCGGCCAGCGCCGCCAGGGCCTGGGCGGCGTCCGGCGCAATGCGCCAGACGCTGAGCTTGTCCAGCCGCGCGAGCTTGCCCTCGATGCCGCGCCACCAGACCTCGGCCGCCGAGCTGTAAACGTAAACCGCCACGGCATCGGCCTTGCCGCAGGCCTTGGCCAGCAGCTTGTC
Organism: Paracidovorax wautersii; assembly: GCA_009912175.1. Classification (GTDB taxonomy): domain Bacteria; phylum Pseudomonadota; class Gammaproteobacteria; order Burkholderiales; family Burkholderiaceae_C; genus Comamonas_F; species Comamonas_F wautersii_A. The sequence continues at coordinate 12,187 of WNDQ01000059.1, forward strand.
GTCGGGCTGGCCGACTTCGACCCACAGGCGCGCGGCGCCCGTGAAGTCACGCAGGATGACGTCGGGGTCGTCCGGGTTGGACAGGCCCGCGCCAAAACTCAGCGTGCCGTCGCCGCCGCAATCGTCCTGCAGCCGGTGCGCCTGCAGCGCCAGCGCCACCAGGCGCACCATCATGCGTTCGTCGGTTTCGCTGGGGTGGCGCGCCAGGGTCAGCGCGTGATCGGCGTAGTAGCCGTGGTCGATGTCGGCGATGCCGACATGGGCCTTGAAGATGGTCGATTTGAGAGCCATGGGAACCAAACGCGGGCATGCCCGCAAAGCAACAAGCGCCGGGGGTGGCGCCAACGCTGCGGCAGCGCTCAGGCGCGGCCGGCCAGCTCGGCAGCCTTGCCGACGTAGGAGGCGGGGCTCATGGCCAGCAGGCGCTCTTTTTCGGCCAGCGGGATGTCCAGGCTGCGGATGAGTCCGTGCAGGTCCTCGGCCCGGACCGTCTTGCCGCGTGTGACTTCCTTGAGCTTTTCGTAGGCGCCCTGCACGCCGTAGCGGCGCATGACGGTCTGGATCGGCTCGGCCAGCACTTCCCAGGCGTTGTCGAGGTCGTCGGCCAGGGCTTCTTCATTGAGTTCGAGCTTGTCCAGGCCGACCAGCAGCGCGCTGTAGGCCAGTTGGCTATAGCCCAGCGCCACGCCCATGTTGCGCAGCACGGTCGAGTCGGTCAGGTCACGCTGCCAGCGGCTGACGGGCAGCTTCTCGGCCAGGTGGCGCAGCAGCGCGTTGGCCAGGCCCAGGTTGCCTTCGGCGTTCTCGAAGTCGATCGGGTTGACCTTGTGCGGCATGGTCGACGAGCCGATCTCGCCGGCCTTGAGCCGTTGTTTGAAGTAGCCCAGGCTGACGTAGCCCCACACGTCGCGCGACCAGTCGACCAGGATGGTGTTGAAACGCGCCACGGCGTCGAACAGCTCGGCCATGTAGTCGTGCGGCTCGATCTGGATGCTGTAGGGCTGGAAGGTCACGCCCAGGCCCCAGCGGCCATTGGCGGGGGCGTCGGCGGCCGGCTCGGGGGTCTCGATCACGCGGCGGCTGAAGGCTTCCCAGTCGAACTCGGGCCAGGCGGCCAGGTGGGCGTTGTAGTTGCCCACGGCGCCGTTCATCTTGGCCAGCAGCTTGACGCCGGCGATCTTGGCGCGCGCGGCCATCAGCCGCACCACGACGTTGGCGATTTCCTTGCCCACGGTGGTCGGGCTGGCGGTCTGGCCGTGCGTGCGGCTGAGCATGGGCACGGCGGCGTAGGCCTGGCTCATGCTGCGCAGCTTGGCGATGATCTTGTCGGCCGAAGGCAGGATGACCTGCTCGCGCGCGGCCTTGAGCTGCAGCGCGTGGCTGGTGTTGTTGATGTCCTCGCTGGTGCAGGCGAAGTGCACGAACTCGGCCGCGGCTTCCAGTGCGGGACGGCCAGCGAAACGGTCCTTGATCCAGTACTCGACGGCCTTGACGTCGTGGTTGGTCGTCTTCTCGATCGCCTTGATGGCCTCGGCGTCCTCGGCGCTGAAATTGCGCACCAGGCCCAGCAGGAAGGCACGGTCGTCGGCCGACAGGGCCGGGAACTCCTGGAAGCCGGCTTCGCTGAGCGCGACGAACCAGGTGATTTCGACCTGCACGCGGCGGTGCATGAAGCCTTGCTCCGACATCAGCGGGCGCAGGGCGGCAACACGCCCGGCATAGCGGCCGTCCAGCGGCGAAAGGGCGGATATCGAGGCGAAAGAGTTGGCAGCAGTCATGGGCCGCTATTGTAGGAGGGCGCTGACTCCGGCGTACGCCCCGTGCGCAATCGCACGTGCACGCTGGGTCTTGACTGGATAGAATCCCAGCCCGTCCACGGCTTGCCGGCAGGTCGGCCACTGATGCGCGGTCGCCACAGGCAGCCCCGCGCCCCACGGCACAATTCCCAAGCACGCGCGGACGAGCCGTCGTCATCGACGCCCTGGTTTTCACAAGACGACTTCCCTTTCATGAAACTCATCGGATCCCTCTCCAGCCCCTATGTGCGCAAGGTCCGCGTGGTGCTGGCCGAGAAGAAACTGGACTACCAGATGGTGGCCGACGACCCGTGGAGCACCGAGCCCCAGGTCGCCGTCCACAACCCCATCGGCCAGGTGCCCTGCCTCGTCATGGAAGGCGGCTAAGCGCTGTACGACTCGCGCGTCATCGTCGAGTACCTCGACACCCTCTCGCCGGTGGGCAAGCTGATTCCGTCCAACGGCCGCGAACGGGCCGCCGTCAAGACCTGGGAAGCCCTGGCCGACGGCGTGATCGACGCCGGCGTGCTGGCCCGGCTGGAAGCCCAGTGGCCCGGCCGCGCCGAAGGCGAACGCAGCCAGGCCTGGATCGACCGCCAACTCGGCAAGGTCCACACCGGCCTGGGCGCGATGGAGCGCCAGCTTGCCGGCCAGCCCGGCGCGTACTGCAGCGGCATCCACCTGCGCCTGTCCGACATCGCGGTCGGCTGCGCGCTGGGCTGGCTGGATTTCCGTTTCCCGCAGATCGACTGGCGCGGGCCGCACCCTCATCTCGTGGCCCTGTTCGACAAGCTCATGCAACGCCCGAGCTTTGCGGAAACCGTGCCGCACTGATTACACGCAACAAAGTCACGAATCGATTGCGATCCGGCCTCTTAATCTTCATGGCCGTATCAAATACAGTGGCGTGGTGCTCTGGCCTGTGATGCCGCCCCCGTGGCGACGGTACGCAGGCCCGGTTTCTTTTTCGTTCGGCATCCATCATCCCGACAGAGGCGACAACCATGACCCAGCAGCAGACCCCGGCACGCACCCAGGTCCACGGCCTTCAGGTGGCCAGCGAGCTCTACCGTTTCATCGAAGACCAGGTCCTGCCCAAGGTGGGCGTGGACAGCGGCCGCTTCTGGCAGGGCTTTGACGCCATCGTGCGCGACCTCGCGCCCAAGAACGCCGCGCTGCTGGCCGAGCGCGACCGCCTGCAGGCCGAGCTCGACGCCTGGCACCAGGCCCATCCCGGCCCGATCCAGGACGTGGCCGCCTACCGCGCCTTCCTGGAGCGCATCGGCTACATCCAGCCGCCGCCCCAGGGCGTGCAGGCCACCACGGCCAACGTCGATGCCGAGCTGGCCACGCAGGCCGGCCCGCAGTTGGTCGTGCCCATCCTCAATGCACGCTATGCGCTGAACGCGGCCAATGCGCGCTGGGGTTCGCTCTACGACGCGCTCTACGGCACCGATGTGATCGGCGAGGACGGCGGCGCCGAAAAGGGCAAGGGCTACAACCCGGCGCGCGGCGCCAAGGTGATCGCCTATGCACGCGGCGTGCTCGACCAGGCCGCGCCGCTGGCCGCAGGCTCGCACGCCGACGCCACGGGCTACCGCGTCGAAGGCGGCCAGCTGGTGGTGTCCACCGCCGCCGGCCAGACCGGCCTGAAGGACGCCGCCCAGTTCGTGGGCTGGCAGGGCGACGCCGCGGCGCCGTCGTCCGTGCTGCTGCGCCACCACGGCATCCACATCGACATCCAGATCGACCGCAGCACGCCCATCGGCAAGACCGACGCGGCGGGCGTGAGCGACATCGCGCTGGAATCGGCGCTCTCGACCATCCTCGACCTTGAAGACTCGGTGGCGGTGGTTGATGCCGCTGACAAGGTGCTGGCCTACGGCAACTGGCTGGGCCTGCTCGAAGGCACGCTGACCGAGGAAGTGCGCAAGGGCAGCCAGACCATCACGCGCCGCCTCAATGCCGACCGCGTGTACGAGGGCGCCAACGGCCAGCCTGTCACGCTGCACGGCCGCTCGCTGCTGTTCGTGCGCAACGTGGGCCACCTGATGACCAACCCGGCCGTGCTGCACGGCCCCAGCGGCCAGGAAATCCCCGAAGGCATCCTGGACGCCGTGGTGAGCGTGACCATCGCCCTGATCGACCTGCAGGGCAAGAGCCGCAACGGCATCCGCAACTCGCGCACCGGCAGCGTCTACATCGTCAAGCCCAAGATGCACGGGCCGCAGGAAGTGGCGTTCGCCAACGAGCTGTTCGGCCGCGTCGAACAACTGCTGGGCCTGGCGCCCAACACGGTCAAGCTGGGCATCATGGACGAGGAGCGCCGCACCAGCGTCAACCTCAAGGCCAGCATCGCGCAGGCCGCCGCGCGCGTGGCCTTCATCAACACCGGCTTTCTCGACCGCACGGGCGACGAGATCCACTCGGCCATGCGGGCCGGCCCGGTGCTGCGCAAGGGCGACATCAAGAACACGAAGTGGATCGCGGCCTACGAAAAGAGCAACGTGCTGGTCGGCCTGTCCCTGGGCCTGCGCGGCAAGGCCCAGATCGGCAAGGGCATGTGGGCCATGCCCGACCTGATGGCCGACATGCTCAAGGCCAAGATCGCCCACCCGCAGGCCGGCGCCAACACCGCCTGGGTGCCCTCGCCCACCGCGGCCACGCTGCACGCGCTGCACTACCACCAGGTCGACGTGGCGCAAGTCCAGCGCGAACTGGAAAAGATCGATGCCGACGCGCAGTACGACGCGCTCATCCACGACCTGATCCAGATCCCCGTGGCCGCGCAGGACAACTGGAGCGCCCAGGACAAGCAGCAGGAGCTGGACAACAACGTGCAGGGCATCCTGGGCTATGTGGTGCGCTGGATCGACCAGGGCGTGGGCTGCTCCAAGGTGCCCGACATCCACAACGTGGGCCTGATGGAAGACCGCGCCACGCTGCGCATCAGCAGCCAGCACATCGCCAACTGGCTGCTGCACGGCGTGATCACCGAAGCCCAGGTGCGCGAGACCTTCGAGCGCATGGCCGCCGTGGTCGATCGCCAGAACGCGGGCGATACGGCCTACCTGCCGCTGGCCGGCCACGCCCAGACGTCCTACGCCTACCGCGCGGCGCTGGACCTCGTCTTCAAGGGCACGGAACAGCCCAACGGCTACACCGAGCCGCTGCTGCACGGCTGGCGCCTGAAGTTCAAGGCCCAGGCGGCCTGAGCGGGCCCGGCGCGCGTCTGCAACCCCGCTTCGGCGGGGTTTTTTCATGGCCAGAAGCCCTTTTTCACGGGGCCGATACATTGTTTACGCACGGTTGACCACCGCTGTGGCTTGTCCTACGGCTGGCCTTCCCGGTGCTTCTTACGCTGGGAACCCTGCGGTATCCCCGCACAAAGGAGCACCCCATGAAAAAGATTCTGGCCAGCGCCATGGCCGCGGCCCTGCTGACCGGCAGCCTCGGCGCTTTTGCCCAGCCCGGGCCCGGTCCCGACAACCGGCGCGGCGGGCCCGACATGCAACAACAGCAGCAACAGCAATGGCCCGGCCGCGGGCCCGACGTCCGCCCCGGCATGCGCGACGGCCCGCCCGGCTATGCACCGGGCGCCGACCGCCGAGCCGGCCCCGACGGGCCCCGCTTCAATCGCGGCGACCGGCTGCCCGACACCTACCGCGGCCACCAATACGTGGTCGACGACTGGCGTGGCCACGGCCTGAGGCCGCCGCCGCGCGGCCATCGCTGGGTCCAGGTCGGCGGCGAGTACGTGCTGGTCGCCATCGCCACCGGCGTGATCGCGTCCATCATCCTCAACGGCCAATGAGCCCCCTGTGAAAGGTCCATCATGCGAAGCACACGCTGGCTGAGCGCCGCCGCCCTTGCGGCACTGATGCTGGTCCTCTCGGGCTGCTGCTGGCCGCCACCGCCCTACTACGGCGGGCCTTATGGCGGCCCCCGCGCCTGGCATGGCCCGGGCCCCGGCTGGGGCGGCGGCTACTACCACGACAGCTACCGCAGCGGCGATCCCGGCCGCTGATCTCGCTCAACCGGGCGGCCAGGGCGGCGTCACTCGCCCTCGCGCACCTTGCGCGCACGCCCGGCCATCAGGCGGTCGAACCCGGCGTTGGGCAGCAGCCGCAGCAGCTTGGCCACCCACCCCATCTGCCAGGGAATGACGCGGTAGCTGTCGCCCGCCTCGATGGCCCGGAAGGCCCGGTCGGCAAAGTCCTCGGGCCGCATCAGAAAGGGCATGGGGTAGCGGTTGCTGCGCGTCATCGGCGTGTCGACGAAACCCGGCGCGATGGTCACCACCCGCACGCCGCTGCCGCGCAGTTCCACGCGCAGGCTTTCGCAATAGCTGAGGGCTGCCGCCTTGCTGGCGCAATACGCACCGCTGCCCGGCAAACCCCGGATGCCCGCCACGCTGGCCACGCCCACCAGCCGGCCGTGGCCGCGCTGGCGCATGGCGTCGATGAAGGGATGAAAGGTTGCGGCCAGCCCGATGTTGTTGGTGGCAAAGATACGCGCCATGACGTCCAGGTCGCGGCGCACCGCGCTGTCCATGCCGATGCTGATGCCCGCATTGGCGATCACCATGTCGGGTACGCCCTGGCGCGCGATGCAGGCCTGGGCGGTGGCGATCAGCCCGTCGACGTCGCCCACATCGGCCGCGTAGACCTGGCAACGGTCGGCTGCCATGCCCTGGGCATCGCACCAGGCCTGCAGCAACTCGCCGCGCCGTGCCACCAGGGCCAGCGCATGGCCGGCTTGCCAGTAGCGCAGCGCCAGGGCCTGGCCGATGCCGCTGGAAGCGCCGGTGATGAACACCAGCGGCGGGCGGGCAGGCAAGGCCACCTCAGCGCGTCCCGGCGCCCCCGCCCGCGGGCGGCGTGCGCGGCTGCAGCACGCCACGCACCCGCCCCTGCAGGTCGACCACCCGCGTGTTGTGGTCGTAATCCAGGCGATTGGCCGTGATGCGGTCCTGCCCGCGGATGATGAGCACCGGCAGGTCCGACTGCACCTTGTTGTCGCTCGGGAAGGCCCGCAATTCGTCGCCGTGGAACTCCATGCGCGGCTGCATCTGGCCCTGCACATTGGGGCCGGCCTCGCGCACCACCACCGCATCCTTGCGCAGCTCGACCTCGTCGCCGCCCTGCAAGCTGATCGCCTGGCGCGCCGTGGCCGTCATGAGCTGCCCGGCGGCGTCATAGCCGCGGATGCGCGCCTCGTCGACCTCCAGCCGGTCGGTGTCGGGGAAATGCCGTCCCTGGTCGCCCTTGATTTCAGTCTTCAGGTGGCCGTCGGCGCCGTAGGTGCGCATGGCGAAGTTCTGCATGCGGTAGTCGGGATCGCTTCGCACGGCCTGCGGCCGCGATGCATCGACCGGCCCTGGCGTGTTGCTCACCAGCCAGAACGTGCTCAGCGCCAGCGCGCCGATGATGAGCACCGGCAGATACAGGCTGGCCATATCGCGCAGCCGGGTCCAGTGCGAATGTCGGGGCGAACGGGCGGCAGTGGCGTTCATCAAAACCTCTCCACACGGGGGGCTGCGGTGCGCAGGCACAAGGCAGTCATGCCGCGTACTCCTGCAGCAATTCGACATAGTGGCCGCTGGCGACCAGCAGCAGGTCGCAGAACTCGCGCGCCGCGCCCTGCCCACCGGGCAGTTGCGTCACATGGTGCGCCACCGCCTTGACTTCGGCGTGGGCATTGACGGGCGCACAGGCGAACGCGCAGCGACGCATCGCCGGCAGGTCCGGCCAGTCGTCGCCGATCCAGGCGGCCTGGCTCCAGTCCAGCTGCAACGCGTCCAGGATGGCCTCGGCCGCGGGGCGCTTGTCCTCGGTGCCATAACGCACGTGTGTCACGCCCAGCGCCGCCAGGCGCAGGCGCAGCGCGGGCGAATCACGCCCGGTCACCACGGCCGGCGTGATGCCGGCCTTGGCCAACAGCTTGATGCCATGGCCGTCGAGCGTGTTGAAGCGCTTGAGCGTCTCGCCGGACTCGCTGAAAAACAGCCCGCCGTCGGTCAACACCCCATCCACATCAAAAAACGCCACCTTCACGGCCTGAGCCTTGAGCAGCAGTTGCGGAATCACCGCCAGCGCAGGCGTCAGCGGCGCCAGGGGGGGCCGGCGCGTGCCGCTCCAGTGCCGACGCGTCCTGCAGCGCGACCACGGCATCCGTGACCGGCTCGGACTTGGCGCGGGTGCTGCGGCTGCTTCGGGCCTTGCGCGCGCGGCCGGCAGGCTCCGTGGCAGCGGCAGCGGCAACGCCACCGGCCTCTGCCTCTTCTTCGTCCGATGGCGCCAGCGCCAGGTCGCCCGCGTCGTCGGGCAGTTGCCGTTCAGAGGAGCCACGCCGCGCCGACGAACGCTGCGCCCGCGGGTTGCCGACATCCGTCGCCACCACGGCAAGCACGGCTGCCTCGTCCTCGACCGTCAAACGTTGCCCGTCGCCCGCCGTATCCAGCACGGCCGTGCCGAGCCCATCCGCCAGAGCGGTTTCCTGGGCGCCGGACTCGGCGATGGCAGCCGCAGCGCGGGGGGCCCGTGCCACGGGTTTCCTGGTCTTTCTCATATCACCTTGGCTTGCATCAAATCTTTGCTCGTCACCATGCCGATCAGCGTCTGCTGGTCGTCGACCACCAGCACGTCGCTGATCCGGTAGGTCTCCATCAGCGCCGCGGCCTCGGCCGCCAGCACCTGCGCCTTGATCGTGCGGGGTTGTGTCTTCATCACCTGCTCGGCCGTGAGTTCACGCAAATCCAGGCCCCGCGCCACCAGGCGACGCAGATCGCCATCGGTGAAAACGCCCAGCACCTTGTCTTGCGCATCCACGATGGCGGCCGCCCCCAAACCCTTGACACTGATCTCGCGCATCAGTTCAATGAACGGCGTCTGGGGCCCCACACGCGGCACCGCGCTTCCCGTGCGCATCACGTCGGCCACGTGCGTGAGCAGGCGGCGTCCCAACGCCCCACCCGGGTGGGAGCGCGCAAAATCATCCTTGCCGAAGCCACGCACATCCAGCAGCACCACGGCCAGCGCATCGCCCAGCGCCATCTGCGCTGTCGTGCTCGCGGTCGGCGCCAGGTTCAGCGAACAGGCCTCGCGCTCGACACCGCTGTCGAGCACCAGGTCGGCGTGCTGCGCCAACGTGGACTGCAGCCGCCCCGTCATGGCCACGATCTTCACGCCTTGCCGCTTGAGCACCGGCAACAGCACCAGCAGTTCGTCACTTTCGCCGCTGTTGGACAAAGCCAGCACGATGTCGTCCGGCTGCACCATGCCCAGGTCGCCATGCGAGGCCTCGCCCGGGTGCACAAAAAAGGCCGGTGTGCCGGTGGAGGCCAGCGTGGCCGCAATCTTGTTGCCCACATGCCCGGCCTTGCCCATGCCCATCACGATCACCCGACCCCGGCACGCCAGGATGAGCTGAACTGCCTGCACGAAGGGCTCGCCCAATCGCGACTGCAAGCCCTGAACGGCGGCCGCCTCGATCTCCAGCGCCTCCTGGGCCCGTGCAAGAATCTTTGGTGCGTCTAATATCATCGGCGTATTTTATCGGGCAGGCCTGCGCCCGCCGGTGTCCCGTCCACCATGGCCAGGCAAAAGCCGGGCACCGCGCAGCCCAGGAATCGACAAGCTATGGACCCCATCGAACTCATCCGCCATCACATCCGAACCGTGCCCGACTGGCCGGCGCCCGGCGTCCAGTTCCGCGACATCACGCCGCTGCTGCAGGACGCGCGCGCCTTCCGCGCACTCATCCAGACCTTTGTGCAGCGCTACCGCGCCATGGACATCGACGTGGTCGCCGGCCTCGACGCACGCGGCTTCATCATCGGCTCGGTCGTCGCCTATGAGCTGGGCGTGGGCTTCGTGCCCATCCGCAAAAAGGGCAAACAGCCCTTCACCACGGTCGAGGAAACCTACGAACTCGAATATGGCAGCGCCACGGTCGAACTCCACGCCGACGCCGTGCTGCCTGGCCAGCGTGTCCTGCTCATCGACGACCTCATCGCCACCGGCGGCACCATGATGGCCGGCCGCCGCCTGCTGGAAAAACTGGGCGGCATCGTCGTCGAAGGCACCGCCATCGTCGACCTGCCGGAATTGGGCGGCTCCAAGAAACTGAGGGACAGCGGCCTGGTCGTCCACACGCTGATCGATTTCGCGGGCCATTGAAGAAGACCTTCATCAACGCCCTGTTCTCACCAAACAAAAACGCCGCCCTGAAATCAGGAGCGGCGTTTTATATTCTTGTTGTTCTCGTTTCCCCAAAGCAAAACGCCCAGCCTTTTGAGGGGCTGGGCGGATTGGGCTGTAAGAGCCTGACGATGACCTACTTTCACACGGGAACCCGCACTATCATCGGCGCGGAGGCGTTTCACTGTCCTGTTCGGGATGGGAAGGAGTGGGACCACCTCGCTATGGTCATCAGACATAACTGGTTGCTAGGCAGACGGTGTCTACCTGGCGAATTTATAGAGTTGAATCAGCAATTTTATTTGATTGCGTCACTTGGCATATTTTACCCTGATCGTCGATGCGATCAAAGTTATAGGGTCAAGCCGCACGAGCAATTAGTATCAGTTAGCTTAACGCATTACTGCGCTTCCACACCTGACCTATCAACGTCCTGGTCTAGAACGACTCTTCAGGGGGCTCAAGGCCCCGGCAGATCTCATCTTGAAACGAGTTTCCCGCTTAGATGCTTTCAGCGGTTATCTCTTCCGCACATAGCTACCCTGCGATGCCACTGGCGTGACAACAGGTACACCAGAGGTGCGTCCACTCCGGTCCTCTCGTACTAGGAGCAGGCTTCCTCAAATCTGCAGCGCCCACGGAAGATAGGGACCAAACTGTCTCACGACGTTTTAAACCCAGCTCACGTACCTCTTTAAATGGCGAACAGCCATACCCTTGGGACCGGCTACAGCCCCAGGATGAGATGAGCCGACATCG
>WNDQ01000006.1 GCA_009912175.1 Paracidovorax wautersii
ACGCACGGCGGGCGTGGTGCGGGCGTTCCTGTGCAGGGCGATCAGCATGCTTGGACCTCCGGAGGTGATTGCAGTGACTCTATCAATCCTCGCATCACCGCTCGGGCCATGAAGAGTGGATAGCGATTCTCGCTTATGCAATCATCCGGGATGCGACATCTAGCCATCACTTGTGTCAATTTGTTGACCCGCGCGGGCGGCCATCGGTTCTGCGCAAGAATCGCCGCTTCGCCAAGCGGGATGGGAATGTGAAGCCATGAAGATAGGAATTGCCGGCGCCGGCCTTGCGGGCCGTCTGCTGGCCTGGGAACTGGCCGGGCGCGGCCACGCGGTGACGGTGTTCGACCCCGCGCCCGGGCCGGGCGAGCCCGCCGCGGGACAGGCGCAGCCGTACGCCGCGGGCTGGACGGCCGCCGGCATGCTCAGCCCGGTGGCCGAGCTGGAGACGGGCGACGACGACATCTACACGCTGGGCCAGCGCTCGCTGGAACGCTGGCCGCAGATCATCGCGGCCCTGCCGCAGCCGGTGTTCCACCGCCAGCAGGGCAGCCTGATGCTGGCCCACCGCGGCGACGAAGGCGCCGCGCGCCGCATGACCGAGTTGCTGGCGCGCAAGCTGGCGCAGGCCGGCCACGACGCGGCCGAGCTGGCGCGCCTGGTGCAGCGCATCGACCTGGCCGAGTTGCGCCGGCTCGAACCCGCCGTCCAGGGCCCGGCCCAGGCTTGGCTGCTGCCCGGCGAAGGCCAGTTGCACACACGCCAGGCCCTGGCCGCGCTGGCCGATGCGGGCGGGCGGCTGGGCGTGGCCTGGCGCTGGAACGAGACGGTCGACCACGTCGCGCCGCAGACGCTGCACGCCGCCAGCGGCGATCACCGTTTCGACTGGGTGTTCGATGCACGCGGCCTGGGCGCGCGGCCTGCGTTGTCCGCTGCGCACGGCGAGGACGCAGGCGTCACGCCGCAGTTGCGCGGCGAGGACCTAGGCTTCACGCCGCAACTGCGCGGCGTGAGGGGCGAAGTCCTGTGGCTGCACGCGCCCGGCGTGGCGCTGCACCGTCCGCTGCGCCTGCTGCATCCGCGCCACCGCGTCTACATCGTGCCGCGCCCCGGCGACATCGTGTTCATCGGCGCCTCCGAGATCGAGAGCGAGGACCGCGGCCCCATGTCCGTGCGCAGCGCGGTCGAGCTCATGGCCGCGGCCCACAGCGTCATTCCCGAGCTGGCTGAAGCCCGCATCGTGCACATGGAAACCAACCTGCGCCCGGCCCTGCCCGACAACCTGCCGCGCATCACCACCGCCCCTGGCATCAGCCGCATCAACGGCCTGTTCCGCCACGGCTGGCTGATCGCCCCGGCCCTGGTCGAGCGCTGCGTGCAAGCCTTCGAGGACGCCGCCAGCGGCGACAATACACAGCCATGACCGCGACCATCAACATCACCCTCAACGGCGAGGCGCTGCGCACCGAGGCGCCCGACCTGGCCACCCTCATCGCGCAGCTCGGCCAGCCGCCGCAAGCGCTGGCCACGGCCGTCAACGGCGAATTCGTGGCGCGGGGCGCACGCGCCGGCAAGGCCCTGGCCGAGGGCGATGCCGTGTTCACGTTCGAGCCCATCACAGGCGGGTAGACGCGACGCCCCCCGAAGCGCCTGTATGCCCAGCGCTCCCGGCCAGAGGCCGGGGCTCTTCGGTCCGTCCAAGTCTGCGCAGGCAGACTCGGAGCCGCGGACCTCAGCCCCCACTGGGGGGCGCCGGCCCACGCCGGCACTGGGATGGGCCCTTGGCGTTTCATGCAAGGCTAGTGGTGCAATGCACCGGGACCATTGATATGACGACATTCAAGATAGGCGACGTCGAACTGACGAGCCGTTTTTTCCTGGGCACGGCGGGTTATCCGTCGCCCGAGGTGCTGCAGCAGGCCATTGCCGCTTCGGGCGCGCAGGTGGTCACGGTCGGTCTGAAACGCCAGTTGGCGGGCGGGGCCGGGACCAGCGATTTCTACCGCATCATTCGCGCAAGCGGCGCGCGCCTGTTGCCCAACACGGCCGGCTGCCGCAGCGCGCACGAAGCGGTCAATCTGGCGCGCATGGCGCGCGAGCTGTTCGACACGAACTGGATCAAGCTCGAAGTGGTGGGCGACGAATACACCTTGCAGCCCGACCCGTGGGAGCTGGTCGATGCCGCGCGCACGCTGGCGGCCGAGGGTTTCGAGGTCTTTCCCTACTGCACCGACGACCTCATCACCTGCCAGCGCCTGCTGGACGCGGGCTGCCGCATCCTCATGCCCTGGGGCGCGCCGATCGGCTCGGGCCAGGGGCTGGTCAATCCGTACGCGCTGCGCACCTTGCGCGCGCGGCTGCCCGACGTGCCGCTGGTGGTCGACGCCGGTATCGGCTCGCCGGCCGACGCCGTGCAGGCCATGGAGCTGGGCTACGACGCCGTGCTGCTCAACTCGGCCGTGGCGCAGGCGCACGAGCCGGTCACCATGGCGCGCGCCTTCGGCATGGCCATCGAGGCCGGCCGGCTGGGTTTCGAGGCCGGCATCATCTCCAAGCAGGACATGGCCACGGCCACCACGCCGGTGACGGGCCGGCCTTTCATCCTATGAGCGGCCTCACGGACACCAACGGCGCCGCCACGCCACGCCCCATCGTCTGGAGCATCGCCGGCTCGGACAGCGGCGGCGGCGCCGGCATCCAGGCCGACCTGCGCGCCTTCGGGCTGATGGGCGTGCATGGCTGCACGGCGATTGCGGCCGTCACGGCGCAGAACTCGGTGGCCGTCACCCACATCGAGGCGGTCGCGCCCGACGTGCTCGACGCGCAGCTTGCCGCGCTCGCGGCCGACCTGCCGCCGGCTGTCATCAAGACCGGCATGCTGGCCAGCGCCGACAACGTGCGCGTGGTCGCGCGCTGGGTGCGCCGGCTGCGCCAGGACAGGCCCGAGGCGCCCGTCGCGCTGGTGATCGACCCGGTGCGCCGCGCCAGCACCGGCGCCGAACTGGGCGGCCAGGCGCTGCGCGAAGCGCTGCTGGCCGAGCTGCTGCCGCTGGCCACGCTGGTCAAGCCCAACCAGGCCGAAGCCGCCTGGCTGGCCGGCCAGGGCGGGCACGTGTCGGCGCTGGCCGCGCAACTGCGCCGCCAGGGCGCGGGGGCCGTCGTCATCACGGGCGGCGACACCCAGGCCAGCGAGGCCTTGCCCGAGGCGGCCGACTGGTCGCTCGACTGGCTGGACACGCCCCAGGCCCACGGCTGGCTGGCCGCGCCGCGCGTGGCCACGCCGCACAACCACGGCACCGGCTGCACCTTCGCCAGCACCGCCGCGGCCGCGCTGGCGCACGGCTATTGCGAGGCCGACGCCATCGTCATCGCCAAGATGCTGGCCACCAACGGCCTGCGCCACGGCTATGCCGCAGGTGCGGGCGCCGGCCCGGTCAACGCCCAAGCCGGCTTTGGCCTGCAGGCTGACGCGCTGCCGCTGCTGGAGCCCGATCTGCAGCGCCTGCCCGGTTCGGCCCACCGCCGCTCGCGCCCCGAGCTGCCACCACTGGCCTCGGCCTGGATGGGCCTGTACCCCGTGGTCGACACCGCCGACTGGGTCGAGCGTGTGCTGGCCGCTGGCGTGCGCACCGTGCAGCTGCGCATCAAGGCCGAGGCGCTGGACGCGCTGGCGGTCGAAGGCGTCGATGCCTACGCCTACCTCGACGAACAGATCGCGCGCAGCGTGCGTGCCGCGCGCGCGGTCAACGCCCAGCTCTTCATCAACGACCACTGGGAAGCGGCGGTGGCGCACGGCGCTTACGGCGTGCACCTGGGGCAGGAAGACCTGTTCTCGGCCGACCTCGACGCCATCCGCCGCGCCGGCCTGCGCCTGGGCCTGTCGACCCACAGCTACTGGGAAGTCTGCCGCGCGCGCGCCGAGTCGCCCAGCTACATCGCCTGCGGCCCGATCCACGCGACCGTGACCAAGGACATGCCCTGGTGGCCGCAAGGCCCGGGCAACCTGGCATACTGGAGCGCCGCGCTGCGCGAGCCCGTGGTCGGCATCGCCGGCATGGACGAGGCGCGCAGCCTGGAAGCCGCACGCTGCGGCGCGCATGGCATCGCGGTGCTGCGCGGCATCACCCATGCGCCCGATCCGGAATCCGCCATCGCCGTGCTGACACGCGCCATCGACGCCGGCCGTGCGGCGCCCCCGCTGGCGCCGCCCGCGCTGGCACGCCCCACGCTGCGCGGGCCGGTGGCGGCCGTCCTGGCGGACTGACCGCAAGGCACCGGACGCGCCACGCCGCTCAGGCGGTATGGATCTCCCATTCGTAGCCCCGTTCGCGCAGGGCGTTCAGCGCGGCCGCGCCGGGCCGCGGTTCGTCCGCGGCTGGCAAGCCCAGCGCCTCGGCCAGCGCTTGCGCGGCCTCGATCTGGCTCGGCTCGAACGGCAGGCTGAGCTGAAGCGTGCCCCGGTCGCCACGGGGATGGTGCCAGGAGATGATCCACAGTCTGCAAGACATATGGGGCCTCCGTGTCGTGGATAAGGTTTCGCCCGACGAAAGACGGTGGAAACGGCCCAACCAGTCTAGGACGGCAGTCGCTCGCCTGTCCGCAACGCCCTGCCAGCCGACAGCCGCGCTGCAAGTCAGGCAATGACCACACCCGCGGTCATTCACCCCGGCCGGCGCGCGGCCGGGCACACCGGCCCATAATCTGCCGCCATGCGAGTCTTCAGAGGTTTCCAGCACCCCGGCGTGGCCCCCGCCTGCGCCCTGACCATCGGCAACTTCGATGGGGTGCACCGCGGCCACCAGGCCATGCTGGCGCTGCTGCGGGGCGAGGCCCGCCAGCGCGGCCTGCCGTCCTGCGTGCTCACCTTCGAGCCCCACCCGCGCGACTACTTCGCCCAGGCGCTCAAGAAACCCGCGCTGGCGCCCGCGCGCATCGCCACGCTGCGCGACAAGCTCGACCAGCTCCAGGCCTGCGGCGTGGACCAGGTGGTGGTGCTTCGTTTTGATGCCCGGCTGGCGGCGCTGTCGCCCCAGGCCTTCATCGACGACGTGCTGCGCCAGGGCCTGGGCGCGCGCTACGTGCTGGTGGGCGACGACTTCCGTTTCGGCGCGCAGCGTGCGGGCGACTACGCGCTGCTCGACGCGGCCGGCTCGGCCGCCGGCTTCGACGTGGCGCGCATGAACAGCTACGAGGTGCACGGCCTGCGCGTGTCCAGCTCGGCGGTGCGCGCGGCGCTGGCCGAAGGCGACATGGCCACCACCGCCCGCCTGCTGGGGCGGCCCTACGCGATCTCGGGCCACGTGGTGCATGGCCGCAAGCTCGGCCGCACGCTGGGCGAGAGCGCCGCCGGGCGCGGCGACGGCTTTCGCACGCTCAACCTGCGTTTTTTGCACTGGAAGCCGGCGGCCAGCGGCATCTTCGTGGTGCAGGTCCATGGCCTGGAAGGGCCGCTGGGCCAACACCCGCCCCGGCTGGGCGTGGCCAACCTGGGCGTGCGCCCCTCGCTCGACCCCAACGACGTCAACGGCGGCCGCGTGCTGCTGGAGACCCACATGCTCGACTGGCCGGCCTCGCTCGCCGCCAGTGGCCGCGAGGTCTACGGCCAGGTCATCCGCGTGGAACTGCTGCACAAGCTGCACGACGAGCTGAAGTACGACAGCCTGACCGCGCTGCAGGCCGGCATCGCGCGCGATTGCGACGATGCCCGCGCCTGGTGGCAGGTCCACGGCGCCTGATCCCCGCCGGCCGGAGGGCCGGAATTTTGTTGCGTTTGCACGCGGCTCTGGGCACGTTTCTTGCGAATCTTCTGCAGCAGTACTTCTCAAGGGTTGACGCATGCAGACACCGACTCCGGCCTCGTCCCGTTCCGCCGCCGCGCTGGCCGGCAAGATGGCCCATCTCCAGCGCTACGGGCAGGCCCTGCAGCAATTGGGCGGCAACTGGGACAACCTGTCGCTGCTGGCCCAGCTCTCGGGCACCGGCACGGACATGCAGGACACGCGCGAAGCCTTCGGCCGCGTCACGGCCAATGTGCTCGACAGCCTGGCCGCCGAGACCCTGAACAAGACCCTCACGGCCCTGGCGGCCAAGGCGCAGGTGGCCGTCGACATCGTCGTGCGCAACCTGTTCGAGCGCACCGCCGACATCGGCTTTCTGTCGACCGACGACGACATCCGCGAACTGCTGCACCAGCAGGCCGGCGGCACGGCCAGCGACACCGCCCGCCAGGCCCTGCGCCAGCGGTTCGCCGAGTACGTGCGCAAGTACTCGGTCTATGCCGACATCCTGCTGCTCGATGCGGCCGGCCAGGTGGTCGTCCAGCTCGACGACACGCAGCCCGTCGCGGCCAGCCAGGACCCGCTGATCACGCAGGCCCTGCGCACCACCCAGCCTTACGTGGAGGTGTTCCGCGCCACCGACCTCGCGCCGGGGCAGCCGGTGGCGCTGATCTACGCCTACCGGGTCTGCCGCGACGACGCCGCCAGCCAGCCGCTGGGCGTGCTGTGCCTGCGTTTTCGCTTCGAGGACGAGATGCAGGGCATCTTCGGCAACCTGATCGCCCCCCAGGAATGGGCGGTCGGCCTGCTGCTCTCGCCCGAAGGCCGCGTGATCGCCAGCAGCGACGCCTACCAGATCCCGCTGGGCGCGCCGCTGCAGATGGCCGATGGCGACACGCCCTGGCTGCTCACGCGTTTTGCCGGCCGCCAGTACCTGGCCGTCACGCGCCGCACGCATGGCTACCAGGGCTATCCCGGCCCGGGCTGGATCGGCCACGCCATGATCCCGCTGGAGCACGCCTTCGACGACGACACGGCGCAAGCCGTGCGCGCCATCGACGCGCAGTTGCTGCAGAAAGTCATGCGCAGCCCGCTGCTGTTTTCGCAGGCGCTGCTGGAGATCCCGAAACAGGCCGCCACCATCCAGAGCCAGCTCAACCAGTCGGTCTGGAACGGCAACCTGTGGCAAAAGCGCCAGGCCGGCAGCGCCGCCAGCTCGCCGGGGTTTTCCAAGACCCTGCTGTGGGAGATCAGCAAGACCGGCTTCAAGACCCAGCGCGTGATCGAGGAAACCGTGGCCGACCTCTACCAGACCGTGGTCTCGGTGATGCTGGAGAACTCGCGCTTCTTCGCCTCGCTGGCGGTCGACATCATGGACCGCAACCTCTACGAGCGCGCCAACGACTGCCGCTGGTGGGCGCTGGCCGCCACCTTCCGCCGCATCCTGGCGCAGCCCGCGTGCAGCGACGCCGACAAAGCCACGCTCACGCACATGCTGACGGGCATCAACAGCCTCTACACGGTCTACGCCAACCTGGTGATCTATGACCGCCAGGGCCAGGTGCTGGCGGTGTCCAACCCGGCCTGCCAGCGTTTTGTCGGCACCGTGCTCGACGCCGAATGGGTGGCCCGCTCACGCGGCCTGGCCACCTCGCAGGACTACGTGGTCTCGCGCTTCGAGCCCACGCCGCTGTACGGCGACCAGCCGACCTACGTCTACGCGGCGGCCATCCGCTCGCCCGACGGCCAGGCCGTGGTCGGCGGCATCGGCATCGTGTTCGACAGCGCGCCGCAGTTCGCCGCCATGCTGGCCGACGCCCTGCCGCGCGACCCGGCGGGCGAGCCCGTGGCCGGCAGCTTCACGCTCTATGTCGACGGCGAGTTGCGCATCCTGTCGTCCACCCTGCCCGCCTTTGCAATCGGCAGCACCTTCGATCTCAAGCCCGAGCTGTGCCGCCTGGCGCCCGGCGCCGCCGCCTTCGACATCGTGGCCTACGACGGCCGCTACTACGCCGTGGGCGCCCGCGCCTCCTGCGGCTACCGCGAATTCAAGGGGCCGGACGACGCCTACCGCAACCCGGTCACGGCGCTTATCTTCATTCCGCTGGGCATCGCCACCGACATCGACGCCATCATCGCCGCCGACGCCACGCTGCGCCGCAACCAGTTCAAGCCCGCCACGGGCGGCGCGTCCGGCACCGGCGCGGCCGAGGAATACGCCACCTTCCACGTCGGCGAGCACTGGCTGGGCCTGCCGGCCGCGCAAGTCGTCGAAGCCGTCCAGACTCGGCACATCAAGCCCCTGCCCGATGGCTCGGCCGTGCTCGAAGGCTTCATGCAGCACCAGGGCCAGGTGCTGCCCGTGATCAACCTCGCGCGCGCCCTGGGCGCGCCCCAGACGCGCGCCGCCCCGCGCGAACGGCAGGTGGTGGTGATCGAGCGCGAGGCCGACGCCGCCCGGCTGGGCATCGTCGTCGATGCGCTCGGCGAAATCCCGGCGATCGCCCGCGACCAGATCCAGCCGCTGGCGGGCCTGTTCAGCCAGCCCAACGCGGCCACGGCCGGCATCGCCCGCGTCCCCGCCGAAGACGGCCACGACCGCCTGCTCACGCTGGTTGGCGCCGACTTCCTGTGGAGCCGCATCACGCAGGCGCACACGCTGATCGAAGCCGGCCAGGACTTGCCGGAACTCGTGCCCGCGCCAGCCTGACATCCAGGTTCTACAATAGCCGCCGTGAACACCTTCCAGAGGCTGCACGGCGGCCCCCTCCCCATGCTCGTGGCGCACACCAGCACCCGCCGCCAGACCACGCGCGACCGAATTTGACGCGTGCTGCACGGCCCCGCGCGGGCCGGTCCGCACTGGCGTCCAAGGCCAGCCGCACGAGCCTCTTCTTTCACCAAGGAAATACGGCGACTGCCCCGATCAACGGCGGGCAACCGCTCTCTTTTTCTTCAAAGACATCCACCATGTCCGAGCAACCGACCGACTACCGCCAGTTCCTCAACCTGCCCGACACGCCCTTCCCCATGCGCGGCGACCTGCCCAAGCGCGAGCCGGGCTGGGTCCAGGAATGGGAGGAACAAGGCATCTACAAGAAGCTGCGCGACGCGCGCTGCGGCAAGCCCAAGTTCATCCTGCACGACGGCCCGCCCTACGCCAACGGCAAGCTGCACATCGGGCACGCGGTCAACAAGGTGCTCAAGGACATGATCACCAAGGCGCGCCAGCTCGAAGGCTATGACGCGCTGTACGTGCCGGGCTGGGACTGCCACGGCCTGCCGATCGAGAACGCCATCGAAAAACTGCACGGCCGCAACCTGCCGCGCGACGAGATGCAGGCCAAGAGCCGCGCCTTCGCCACCGAGCAGATCGCGCAGCAGATGGCCGACTTCAAGCGCCTGGGCGTGCTCGGCGACTGGGAGCATCCCTACAAGACCATGGACTACGCCAACGAGGCCGGCGAGCTGCGCGCCTTGAAGCGTGTGATGGAACGCGGCTACGTCTACCGCGGCCTCAAGCCCGTGTACTGGTGCTTTGACTGCGGCTCGTCGCTGGCCGAGTTCGAGATCGAATACGCCGACAAAAAATCGCAGACGCTCGACGTCGCCTTCCCCGCGGCCGAGCCGGCCAGGCTGGCCGCCGCCTTCGGCCTGCCGGCGCTGGACAAACCGGCCTTCATCGTCATCTGGACCACCACGGCCTGGACGCTGCCGGCCAACCAGGCACTCAACGTCAACCCCGAACTGGACTACAGCCTGGTCGACACCGAGCGCGGCCTGTTCATCGTCGCCACGGCGCTGGTCGAGAAATGCCTGGCGCGCTGGAAGCTCGACGGCCGCGTGGTCGCCACCGCCAAGGGTGCGGTGCTCGACCACCTGCAGTTCAAGCACCCGCTGGCCCACGTTGATGCGGGCTACGACCGCACCAGCCCGGTCTACCTGGCCGACTACGCCACCGCCGACGACGGCACCGGCGTCGTGCACTCGGCGCCCGCCTACGGCCTGGACGACTTCAATTCCTGCGTGGCCAACGGCCTGGACTACGACGACATCCGCAACCCCGTGCAGGGCAACGGTGTCTATGCGCCCGAGCTGCCGCTGTTCGGCGGCCAGCACATCTGGAAGGCCGCGCCCGTCATCATCGACGCGCTGCGCGATGCCGGCCACCTGCTCGACACCACCACCATCACGCACAGCTACCCGCACTGCTGGCGCCACAAGACGCCGGTGATCTACCGCGCGGCCGCCCAGTGGTTCATCCGCATGGACGAAGGCGACGGCGTGTTCACCAGCGACAAGGCGCCCGGCACGCTGCGCCAGACGGCGCTGGCCGCCATCGAGCAGACCCGCTTCTACCCCGAGAACGGCCGCACCCGCCTGCGCGACATGATCGCCAACCGGCCCGACTGGTGCATCAGCCGCCAGCGCAGCTGGGGCGTGCCGCTGCCCTTCTTCCTGCACAAGGATTCGGGCGAGCTGCACCCGCGCACCATGGCCATCCTCGACCAGGCGATCGCCATCGTCGCCGAAGGCGGCATCGAGGCCTGGAGCCGCGCCACGGCCGAGGACATCCTGGGCGCCGAGGACGCCGCGCTCTACACCAAGAGCACCGACATTCTTGAAGTGTGGTTCGACTCGGGTTCAACCTTCTGGCACGTGCTGCGCGGCACCCACAACGAATCGCACCACGACACCGGCCCCGAGGCCGACCTCTACCTGGAAGGCCACGACCAGCACCGCGGCTGGTTCCACAGCTCGCTGCTGCTGGCCGCCGCGCTCGAAGGCCGCGCGCCCTACAAGGGGCTGCTGACCCATGGCTTCACCGTGGACGGCCAGGGCAAGAAGATGAGCAAGTCGCTCGGCAACACGGTTGCGCCGCAGGAAGTCAGCAACAAGCTCGGCGCCGAGATCATCCGCCTGTGGGTGGCCTCGACCGACTACTCGGGCGACCTGGCGATCGATGACAAGATCCTGGCGCGTGTGGTCGACGGCTATCGCCGCATCCGCAACACGTTGCGTTTCCTGCTGGCCAACACCAGCGACTTCGACCCGGCCCGCGACGCTGTGCCCTTCGACCAGTTGCTGGAGATCGACCGCTACGCGCTGGCGCGCGCCGCGCAGTTCCAGGCCGACACGCTGCAGCACTACCAGGCCTACGAGTTCCACCCGGTGGTCGCCAAGCTGCAGGTCTATTGCAGCGAAGACCTGGGCGCCTTCTACCTGGACGTGCTCAAGGACCGCCTGTACGTGACGCCGGCCAAGAGCCTGGCGCGGCGCAGCGCGCAGACCGCGCTGTGGCACCTCACGCACGCCATGCTGCGCTGGATGGCGCCCTTCCTGTCGTTCACGGCCGAAGAAGCGTGGAAGGTGTTTGCGCCCGGCGCGTCGCCCTCGATCTTCACCGAGACCTTCTGGGACATCCCCACACCGGGCGACGCCCCGGCGCTGCTGGCCAAGTGGAGCCGCATCCGCGAGATCCGCGACGTCGCCAACAAGCGCATCGAGGACGTGCGCACCGAAGGCAAGATCGGCTCGTCGCTGCAGGCCGCGCTCACCATCCATGCCGCCCCCGAAGACCACGCGCTGCTGGCCAGCCTGGGCGCCGACCTCAAGTTCGTGACCATCACCTCGCAAGCCACGCTGGTGGCGGGCGACGCGCTGGCGGTGGACGTGGCCCTGGCGCCCGGCAGCAAGTGCGCGCTGACCTGGCACTACAGCGAAGACGTCGGCCGCGACGCCGCACACCCGACGCTGTCGGCCCGCGCGATCGACAACCTCTACGGCGCGGGCGAAACCCGCACGGTGGCCTGATGGGCGCGCCGCACACGGCCGCGCCGGCCGCCGCCACCGCAGCAGCAGCGCCGCGCCCCCGCGTCTGGCCCTGGCTGGCGCTGGCGGCCGCGCTGATCGTGCTCGACCAGTTGACCAAGCAGTGGATCCTGGCCACCTACGCCTGGGGCGAAGGCACACGCATCACGGGCTTCTTCAACATCGTGCGCGCCCACAACCCGGGCGCGGCCTTCAGCTTCCTGGCCGAGCACGACGGCTGGCAGCGCTGGTTCTTCACCGTCATCGGCGTGGGCGCCTCGGCCTTCATCGTCTGGCTGCTGCGCAAGCCGGGCAACAGCCGGCTGTTCTCGTACGCGCTGGCCGGCATCATGGGCGGCGCGCTGGGCAACGTGGTCGACCGGCTGATGCACGGCTACGTGGTCGACTTCCTCGACTTCCACTGGGCCGGCTGGCACTACCCGACCTTCAACGTGGCCGACATCGCCATCACCCTGGGCGCGGCCTGCCTGATCCTCGACGAGATCCTGCGCCTGCGGCGCGGCCGCGGCTGAACCCGCACGCCGCTCGCGCCCCGTCAGCGCCTGTTCACGCCCTTCTCACGGGGTGTGCGTGAGCAGCGACGGCAGCCACAGCGAGAAGGTCGGCACATAGGTCACCAGCGCCAGGCAGACCAGCAGCGCGCTGTAGAACGGCAGGATCGAGCGCATCACCTGCCCGACCGAGGCCCCGCCGATGGCGCAACCGACGAACTGCGTCACCCCCACCGGCGGCGTGTTCAGGCCGAGCGCGCAGTTGATCAGCATGACGATGCCGAACTGCACCGGGTCCATGCCGAACTGCATGGCGATCGGCAGGAAGATGGGCGTGCACACCAGAATGGTGGCGGCCATGTCCAGGAAGGTGCCCAGCAGGAACAGCAGCACGTTGATCATCAGGAAGATCACCCACGGCGTGCTCGAGACCGAGGTCATCAGATCGCCCGTCTTCTGCGGCACCTCGTAGAGCGCCATGAAGTAGCCGAAGGCCGAGGAAATGCCGATGAGCAGCAACACCGCGCCCGTGGTCTTGCAGGCCTTGGCGCAGGCCTTGAGGAAGTCCTCCCACTTGAGCGAGCGGTAGACCAGCACGGTCACCAGCAGCGCCCACAGCACGGCCGTGGCGGCCGATTCGGTGGCCGTGAAGATGCCCGAGAGAATGCCCGCCAGGATGATGACCACGATCAGCAGGCCCGGCAGCGCCGACAGCCAGGCTGCCAGCACCTCGCGCCAGCCCGGGAATTTGCCGTGCACGGCGTAGCCGCGCTTGACCGCGACGTAGTAGGCCGCGCCCAGGTTGCACAGCGTCAGCAGCAGCGCCGGGATGACGCCCGCCAGGATCAGGCTGAGCACGCTGACCGAGGCGATGCCGGTGGTCGCCAGCGTGAAGATGATGAGGTTGTGCGAGGTCGGCATCAGCACGCCCACCAGCGCCGCGTGGGTGGTCACGTTGACCGCGTAGTCAGCGTCGTAGCCCTCCTTCTTCATCAGCGGGATCATGACCGAGCCCATGGCCGAGACGTCGGCCAGGGCCGAGCCCGCGACGCCGCCGAACAGCGTGCAGCCCACCACGTTGCTCATGCCCAGGCCGCCGCGCACATGCCCGACCAGGCTGTTGGCAAAACGCACGATGCGGTCGGCAATGCCGCCGTAGAGCATGAGCTCGCCCGCGAAGACGAAGAAGGGAATGGCCAGAAAAGAGAAGATCTGCATGCCGCCCACCATCTTCTGGAAGACGACGGGCACGGGCAGGCCCGCGTACAGCACGGTGGCCACCGAGGCCAGGCCGATGGAGAACGCCACGGGCACACCAAGCACCAGCAGCACGAGAAAGCTGAGCGAAAGAATCGCGAGTTCCATGGAAAGTCACCTGGGCGCGTGGCCCGTTGTCGAGGTTGGGGGCGGGGCCGCGATCAGTGCCAGGCGGGCACCACGTCTTCGCCGCGCAGCAGCGCAACGATGTGTTCGATGGAAAACAGCACGATGAGCACGCCGGCAATCACCATCGACAGGTAGTCCAGGCCCACGGGCAGGCCCAGCATGGGATCGAGCTCGTCCCACTTGTAGCCCACCCAGATCCAGCCGCTCCAGGCCATGATGCCGCCGAACAGCGCCACCAGCGCGTGGATGAGCAGCTCCACCTTCAGCCGCAGGCCCTCGGGCAGCAATGCCACCAGGGACTCCAGGCCGATGTGGCCGGCGTCGCGCACGCCCACGGCCACGCCCAGCGCGGTCACGTACAGCACGAGCTGCAGGGCCAGCGCCTCGGTCCAGGTCGGCGTGTCGTTGAACACATAGCGGCCGACGACCTGGGTCTGCACCGACACGATGATGCCCAGCAGGCCGATGATGCCCAGCACCAGGCTGCCCTTGCTGAGGGCCGCGCACAGGCGCGCATAGAAATGGGACGCCGCGGCGCGGCGGCGTTCGGGGTCGATCGCGGGGGCGACCGGGGCGACGGCGGCGCTGCGCGCGGCCGCCGTGGGCGAAGGCAGGGAAGTCGGCATGGCAATGATCGGTGGACGGGGTGAAACCCTCGGCCGCACCCCACGGTGGGGCGCGGCGCCAGGCTGCGTTTACTTCGTGTCCTGCACGGCCTTGACCAGGCGCTGCGGATCGGGCGTGTTGATGAACCGGGCGTAGACCGGCTCCACAGCCTTCTTGAAGGACGCCTTGTCCACGTCGTCGATGATCTGGGCCCCGGCCTTGACGACGATGTCGCGCGCCTTGGTCTCCTGTTCATCCCACTTCTGGCGCTGGAACTTGACGGACTCCTTGGCCGTGGCGCGGAACAGCTCCTGGTCCTCCTTGGAGAGCTTGTCGAAGAAGGTCTTGGAGATCACCAGCATCTCGGGCGCCATCGAATGCTCGGTGCGCGAATAGAACTTGACCGCCTCGTAGTGCTTGAAGCCCTCGTAGGACGGGATGTTGTTCTCGGCCGCATCGATCAGGCCGGTCTTGAGCGCGGTGTAGACCTCGCCCGTGGGCATGGGCGTGGCGTTGGCGCCCATCGCGCCGACCAGCGCCACCCACAGCTCCGACTGCTGCACGCGGATCTTCAGCCCCTTGACGTCGTCGAGCGTGCGCACCGGCTTCTTGGCGTAGATCGAGCGCGCGCCGCTGTCGTAGAAGGCCAGGCCCACCAGGCCCTGGCTTTCGCAGCCCTTGAGGATTTCCTCGCCCACCGGGCCGTCGAGCGACTTGCGCATGTGCGCGATGGAGTCGAACAGGAAGGGCATGGTCGGCACCAGGCTCTTGGGGCAGATCGCGTTGAGCGAGCTGATGTTGACGCGGTTCATCTCCAGCGCGCCGATCTTGACCTGGTCGAGCGTCTCCTTTTCCGTGCCCAGCGCGCTCTTGTTGAAGACCTTGATCTTGTACTTGCCGTTGCTGCGCTGGTCCAGCAACTGGCTCATGTGCTTGACGGCGGCCACGGTCGGGTAGTCGTCACTGTTGTGGACGTCGGCCGAGCGCAGCTCGACGGCCTGCGCGCCGAGCACGGCGGCGGCGGCCAGGGCCGCCATCAGGGGTTTGAAGTTCATGTCTCCGTCTCTCTCAGGGTGGTTGATGAAGGGGTGGCCAGGGCATGCGCGCCCGTGCGGCGCAGCGCGGCCCAGCCGATGCGCGCGCCTGCGGCATCCGGGCGCGCGATCGAGCCCGGCCCCGATTCGCTGAGCAGCCGATGCGCGCGCCTGCGGCATCCGGGATCGGGGCAGGACGCGGCCTGCCGAGGTGTTGGAAAGTAGGGGCGCTAACGCGCCGGGGCGCCGGACCCCGGCCCAATGCCGGGGCGGTCGCAGGCGACGGCCGCAAAGGCCCGTCGTCGACTCGAAAAGCCGATATTCCGCGCGGTGGCGGGACGCTTCCCCAGATAAGCGTGATCGTGTGTCATGACACTGACACGTGGTCCTGATGTTCTGTTATCGGTTGTCGTACACCCTACTAAAAATTATCAGAAAGTCCTCAGCCGAGGGGTATAAGTAGTTTCCACAATGTCCTCGAAATTTTCTCGGCATCCCCAGGGAAAACAGGCCGATCTGGCTGGGCCGGCAGGCATGGCGGCCTTCGGCTTCTTGAAGATAACTTGTGCGACAACTTAATGGTGCGCGGACCAGGCAGACCCCCTCTCGGCACGTCATGCCGCTGCTGGCGGGCGACGTGGCGGGGTACCCACGAAGCCCCCGGCATCGCCCGGCCGCGCTAAGCTAGGCGCTCAGTTCGCGCTCTGTCGTATGAAGCACCTCCTCAACCTCCTGGCCGCCATCGCTCTGCTGGTGTGGGGCACCTACCTGGTCCGCACCGGTGTGTTGCGCACCTTCGGCGCCAACCTGCGCCATTTCCTGTCGCGCAGCCTGGGCAACCGCTTTTCGGCGGCGTTCTCGGGCATTGCCGTCACCGCCCTGGTGCAGTCGAGCACCGCCACGGCGCTGATCACCTCGTCCTTCGTCGGCCAGGGCCTGATCGCGCTGCCGGCGGCCATGGCCGTGATGCTCGGGGCCAACATCGGCACCGCCGTGATCGCCGTGGTGTTCTCGTTCGACCTGTCGTGGCTGTCGCCGCTGTTCATCTTCGTGGGCGTGGTGCTGTTCATCTCGCGCCAGCACACACGCGTGGGCGACTTCGGCCGCATGCTCATCGGCCTGGGCCTGATGCTGCTGGCCCTGCGGCTGGTGACCGAATCGACCACGCTGCTGACCCAGGCGCCCGCCGTGCAGCTGATGCTGGAGTCGGTCTCCAGCGACCTGCTGCTGGAAATCCTGCTCGGCGCGGCGCTGGCCGTGCTCAGCTACTCCAGCCTGGCCGTGGTGCTGCTGACCGCCACGCTGGCGCTGCAGGTGCTGTCGACCGACGTCGCGCTCGGCCTGGTGCTGGGCGCCAACCTGGGCAGCGGGCTGCAGCCGCTGCTCACCTCGGCGCGCGCCTCGCCGCTGGCGCGCCAGGTGCCGCTGGGCGCACTGCTCACCAAGATCCTGGGCGTGGCCGTGGCGGCCTTCCTGATTCAGCCCTGGCTGACGCTGGCGCGCAAGTACACGGCCGACCCGGCCACGCTGGTGGTGATGTTCCACCTGTGCTTCAACGTCATGCTGGCCGTGCTGTTCATCGGCCTGACGACCCACGTGGCACGCTGGACCGAAAAGCTGCAGCCGCGCCCCAAACCCGGCGCCGGCCCACTGGACCGGCCCAACCACCTCGACGCCTCGGTACTGGCCACGCCCTCGCTGGCCATTTCCTGCGCCGCGCGCGAGGCCATGCACCTGGCCGACATGGTCGAGACCATGCTGCGCGGCGTGATGACGGTGCTCCAGACCAACAACCTGCAGCTCTCGCAGAGCCTGCGCAAGATGGACGACGACGTCGACGGCACCTACTCGGGCATCAAGTACTACATGACCAAGATCTCGCGCCAGGCCCTGAGCGACGCCGAAGGCCAGCGCTGGACCGACATCATCAGCTTCACCATCAACATGGAGCAGATCGGCGACATCACCGAGCGTGTGCTGCAGGACATCGAGGACAAGAAGATCCGCCCGGCCCGCAACTTCTCGCCCGCCGGCCAGACCGAGATCGAGGAACTGCACGCCCGGCTGCTCTCCAACCTGCGCCTGGGCATGAGCGTCTTTCTCAACGGCAGCGTGCGCGACGCCCAGCGGTTGCTGGAGGAAAAGGTGCGCTTTCGCGACCTCGAACGAGCCTACGCCAACTCCCACCTCGACCGCCTGAGCGAAAAGACCATGCCCAGCATCGAGACCAGCTCGCTGCACATCGACCTCATCAGCGAGTTCAAGCGCATCAACTCGCACATCTGCTCGATCGCCTACCCCATCCTCGACTCGGCCGGCGCGCTGGCGCCCAGCCGGCTCAAGGTCGATCAGTGAGAGGAGCAAGGCCAGCCGCCAGTCACAATTGAATCTTTTTGTTTCAATTAAAACAAGCGGCTGACGCCAGGCCCGCAGCCCCTTGTCACGACTGGGATTTGCCCTCGGGGCCGGCCCCGCATCGATACAAAAAAACTCTAGATATAGCGGCAACGAAGCTACCCAACCACTACCGGTAGCGTTATGATTTCCCTCACGCCAGTCGCCGCACACCCATCCGCAGTCTCATGGAGGTTCGGCCGGCGGATCGATCTGGCATCGATTCCTGGCGGTTTTCAATTCAGCAGAACCGCCCTTTTCAAACCGATTGAACCTCCCAGCCAAGGACTCTTCATCATGAGCATCACGGTTTACACCAAGCCTGCTTGCGTGCAATGCAACGCGACCTATCGCGCGCTCGACCGCCGGGGCCTTGCCTATGAAATCGTCGACCTGACACAAGATGAAGCAGCCCTGGCCAAGGTCAAGGCGCTGGGCTACCAGCAAGCGCCCATCGTGATCGCGGGCGACGACCACTGGTCGGGCTTCCGCCCCGACAAGATCAGCGCCCTGGCCACCACCGCCGCCTGACCGGGCCGATCCATCCACCTCGAAAGGCCAGGCCAATGTCTCCCTTGGTCTACTATTCGAGCCCCTCGGAAAACACGCACCGCTTCGTTCAGAAGCTCGGGCTCAGAGCCCGGCGTATTCCGCACCGCCCCGACGAGGACGCGCCCTTCCTCGTCGACGAGCCCTACATCCTGATGCTCCCGAGCTACGGGGGCGGCAATGTCAAGGGCGCGGTGCCCAAGCCCGTCATCCACTTTCTCAACGACCCGGGCAACCGGGACGGGATCCGTGGCGTCATTGCGGCGGGGAACACGAATTTCGGCGAGGCGTATTGCCTGGCGGGGCGCATCATCGCGCAGAAGTGCCAGGTGCCTCTTTTGTACAACTTCGAACTGCTGGGCACGCCCGACGACGTGGCCCGGGTTCGCCATGGAGTAGAAACATTTTGGACACAACAACCCTCCCCCAAGGCACCGCCCCGGAAACTTCCGGCGCAGTCACCAGCACCGCTGCATCCCGCGCACTGAGCGCGGGCGGCAAGCCCATGGCCAAGCCCGTGACGGCCAGCCCCGAGCTGGACTACCACGCGCTCAACGCCATGCTCAACCTGTTCGGGCCCAATGGCGAGATCCAGCTCGACAAGGACCGCGCGGCTGCGCGCCAGTACTTCCTGCAGCACGTCAACCAGAACACGGTCTTCTTCCACAACCTCAAGGAAAAGCTCGACTACCTGGTCGAGAAGGGCTACTACGAGGTCGAGGTGCTCACGCAGTACAGCCCGGCCTTCATCCAGCAGATCTGGGACGCGGCCTACGCCAAGAAATTCCGTTTCCAGACCTTCCTGGGCGCCTTCAAGTACTACACCAGCTACACGCTCAAGACCTTTGACGGCAAGCGTTACCTCGAGCGCTACGAGGACCGCGTGTGCATGGTCGCGCTGGCCCTGGCGCAGGGCAACGAGAAGCTCGCCCTGGAGCTGGTCGACGAAGTCATCTCGGGGCGCTTCCAGCCCGCCACGCCGACCTTCCTGAACGCCGGCAAGAAGCAGCGCGGCGAGCTGGTCTCGTGCTTCCTGCTGCGCATCGAAGACAACATGGAGTCGATCGGCCGCTCGATCAACTCGGCGCTGCAGCTGTCCAAGCGCGGCGGCGGCGTGGCCTTCCTGCTCTCCAACATCCGCGAGTCGGGTGCACCGATCAAGAACATCGAGAATCAGTCCTCGGGCGTGATCCCGATCATGAAGCTGCTCGAAGACGCGTTCTCGTACGCCAACCAACTCGGCAGCCGCCAGGGCGCGGGCGCCGTGTACATGAACGTGCACCACCCGGACATCTACCGCTTCCTCGACACCAAGCGCGAGAACGCCGACGAGAAGATCCGCATCAAGACGCTGTCGCTGGGCGTGGTGATTCCGGACATCACCTTCGAGCTGGCCAAGAACAACGAGGACATGTACCTGTTCTCGCCCTACGACGTCGAGCGTGTCTACGGCGTGCCGATATCCGACATCAGCATCACCGAAAAATACCGCGAGATGGTCGACGACTCGCGCATCCGCAAGAAGAAGATCAACGCACGCGAGCTGTTCCAGACGCTGGCCGAGATCCAGTTCGAGTCGGGCTACCCGTACATCATGTTCGAGGACACGGTCAACCGCGCCAACCCGATCAAGGGGCGCATCAACATGAGCAACCTGTGCTCGGAGATCCTGCAGGTCAACGAGCCCTCGGTCTACCACGAAGACCTGGGCTACCAGACCACGGGCAAGGACATCTCGTGCAACCTGGGTTCGCTCAACATCGCCAAGACCATGGACTCGCCCGACTTCGCGGCCACCGTGGAAACCGCCATCCGCGGCCTGACGGCGGTCTCGGACATGAGCCACATCAACTCGGTACCCTCGATCGAGAAGGGCAACGACGACTCGCACGCCATCGGCCTGGGCCAGATGAACCTGCACGGCTACCTGGCGCGTGAACGCGTGTTCTACGGCAGCGAAGAAGGCATCGACTTCACCAACATGTACTTCTACGCGGTCACCTACCATGCGGTGCGCGCGTCCAACCAGATCGCCATCGAGCGCAACGCCCAGTTCAAGGGCTTCGAGCACTCCAAGTACGCCGACGGCAGCTACTTCGACCAGTACGTGCATCAGAAGTGGGAGCCCAAGACCGAGCGCGTGCGCGAGCTGTTCGCCAAGGCCGGCATCGCCCTGCCCACGCAGGACGACTGGCGCGCGCTGAAGGCCTCGGTCAAGGCCCACGGCATCTACAACCAGAACCTGCAGGCCATCCCGCCCACGGGCTCGATCTCCTACATCAACCACTCGACGTCCAGCATCCACCCGATCGTGGCCAAGATCGAGATCCGCAAGGAAGGCAAGGTCGGCCGCGTGTACTACCCGGCACCCTACCTGGCCAACGACAACCTCGAGTACTACCAGGACGCCTACGAGATCGGCCCCGACAAGATCATCGACACCTACGCCGCGGCCACCCGCCACGTCGACCAAGGCCTGTCGCTGACGCTGTTCTTCCGCGACACGGCGACCACGCGCGACATCAACCGCGCACAGATCTACGCCTGGAAGAAGGGCATCAAGACGATCTACTACATCCGCCTGCGCCAGGCCGCGCTGGAAGGCACGGAAGTCGAGGGTTGCGTGTCCTGCACGCTGTGAGTCCGGCTCACTAGCGCGACACCAAAGAGGGCAGCAAGATCAGCCCTCTTTTTCGCCCGACGCCTCGCCAATCCCCAAGTCAACTGTCCATCCCACTCTTTTCCCTGTTCATCCATCATGAGCATCCCCTCGCTGAACACGCCCTCGCTGATCCCGCCGCTGGTCAACGCCATCAACTGGAACCGCATCGAGGACGACAAGGACCTCGAAGTCTGGAACCGCCTGACCAGCAACTTCTGGCTGCCCGAGAAGGTGCCGCTGTCCAACGACATCCCGTCGTGGGCCACGCTCACGCCCAAGGAGCAGCAGCTCACCATCCGCGTGTTCACCGGCCTGACGCTGCTCGACACGGTGCAGAACACCGTGGGCGCGATCAGCCTGATGGCCGACGCCGTCACGCCGCACGAGGAAGCCGTCTACACCAACATCAGCTTCATGGAAGCGGTGCACGCACGCTCCTACAGCTCGATCTTCTCGACACTGTGCCTGACGGCCGACGTCGACGACGCCTACCGCTGGAGCCTGGAAAACGAGTTCCTGCAGAAGAAGGCCTCGATCGTGCTCAACCACTACCGGGGCGATGACCCGCTGATGCGCAAGGTCGCCAGCGTGTTCCTGGAGTCCTTCCTGTTCTATTCGGGCTTTTACCTGCCGATGTACTGGTCCAGCCGCGCCAAGCTGACCAACACGGCCGACCTGATCCGCCTGATCATCCGCGACGAGGCGGTGCACGGCTACTACATCGGCTACAAGTTCCAGCAGGCCCTGGCCAAGGAAAGCCCGGAGCGCCAGCAGGCCGTCAAGGACTACGCCTACGACCTGCTGCAGGACCTCTACGACAACGAGGTCAAGTACACCGAAGACCTGTACGACACGGTGGGCTGGACCGAGGACGTCAAGAAATTCCTGCACTACAACGCCAACAAGGCGCTGATGAACCTGGGCTTCGAGGCGCTCTTCCCCGCCAGCATGACCGACGTCAACCCGGCCATCCTGGCCGCGCTCTCGCCCAGCGCCGACGAGAACCACGACTTCTTCTCGGGCTCGGGCTCGTCCTACGTGATCGGCAAGGCCGTCAACACGGAAGACGAGGACTGGGCGTTCTGATGTCCGCCACGCCCGCGCCGCTGCGCCTGTGGCAGCCCGTGGTGGCGATGGCGCTGGTCATCGCCCTCTCGAACTACCTGGTGCAGTTCCCGATCAGCGCCTGGCTGACCTGGGGTGCCTTCAGCTACCCGCTGGTCTTCCTGGTGTGCGACCTGACCAACCGCGCGATCGGCCCGGTGGCCGCGCGCAAGGTCGCCTGGGCGGGGTTCGCGGCGGCGCTGGTGATCTCGCTGGCGGTGGCGCCCTGGCGCATCGCCGTGGCCTCGGGCACGGCCTTCATCGTCGCGCAGGTCCTGGACATCGCCGTCTTCAACCGCCTGCGCCAGGCCAGCTGGTGGAAGGCGCCCCTGGCCGCGTCGGCCGCCGCCTCGGTCATCGACACCCTGGTGTTCTTCTCGATCGCCTTCGCCGGCAGCGCCTTCAACTGGATGCTGCTGGCCGCCGGCGACATGCTGGTCAAGCTGGCCATGGCCGTGCTGCTGCTGGCCCCCTACCGCTTCATGCTGGGCCGCCTTCAGGCGTGGCGCCCGGCCACCACGGCGTCCTGAACGGCCGCCGCTGCCGGCCAGGCGGGCGGCGGCACATGGCGCTGGGCCCATTCGTCCAGTTGCTGCCGCGCCCCCGCCGGCAGATAAGGCACCAGCAGCCCCACCATCTGGCGCGGGTCCTGCACGTATTCATAGCTCAGCCAGTACATGAGCACCAGCAGCATGCCCGCACCGATCTCCTGCGCCTCGTCGGGCGACCATTGCAGCGACTGGCCATGGCGCAGGCCCGCCAGGATCTCCTGCAGCGCGGTCTGCTTGTGCGCCAGCAGGACCTGCATATGGGTTTCGATGCGCCGGTTGTTGGCCAGCAGGTGATTGAGGTCGCGGTAGATGAAGCGGTACTGCCAGACGCAGCCGAACAAGGCCTCGCAGAACGACCAGGTGGCCGGCAGGTCGCGCACCAGATCGCTGGTGCGCAGCACCGCCAGCACGGCACATTCGTGCTGGTCGAACAGCTTGTTGATCAGGTCGTCCTTGGACGCGTAGTGGTAGTAGAGGTTGCCCGGACTGATGCGCATCTCGGACGCGATCTGCGTGGTCGACACATTGGTCATGCCGAAGCGGTTGCACAGGTCCAGCGCAACTTCGAGTATCCGCTCCGCAGTACGACGCGGCGGCTTTTTACTCATGAACAGGCCCTCTTCTCGCCCATCGTTGATGGCAACGGCCTGGTGGAATCCAAGCCTAGCTTGACTGTAGCCCCAGCACGAGAAAGGGCTTGCTATGGCAAGCCCTTAGAAAAGAGGGATGCCCGCGCTGGCGCGCGGGGGGCAGATGGCGGGCGCTTCAGGCCGCGGCCGACGCTGGCCGCTCGCCGTCGAGCAGGTCCTGCACGCCATACAAGGTGGCCAGTTCCTGCAGATGCGGCGGCAATTGGCGCACCGCGAAGTTCTGCTGCTGCGCCAGGGCCGCGCGGCGGCAGGCCAGCACCACGGCCAGCGCCGTCGAGTCGAAGCGCACGAGCTGGGAACCGTCGAGCACCACGTCGCCCGTGCGCTGCGCACGGATGGTCTGGATCAGCATGGCCTGCGCCACCCGCCCTTGCTGGTGCGTGAGTTCGGCGGGCAGCACGAGCGGCGCGGCCGGCACGGCGGCGGCAGAAGTCTCGGTGGGTGTGTTCACGGCAGTTCCTTGCAGCGGGGCCGGGCAGATCCAGCGGATGCCGGCCAGTGGGTCATCCAGGGCGTCAGGAGGCCTTGCCGGCCGCGCGCGCCTGGTCGTTGAGCTGCTTGATCAGCCCGTCGATGCCCGAGCTGCTGATGGCTTGCGCGAACTGGCCGCGGTAGGAGTCGGCCATCCACACGCCCATCACGTTGATGTCGTACACCTTCCAGCCGTCAGCCATCTTCTGCATGCGGTAGTCGAGCTGGATCGGGCCGCCCTGCCCGCCCTGCATTTCGCTGTTGACGACCACTTCCGTGTCGCTCGGCGAGGCACGCAGCGGACGCACGGCCAGGGTCTGGTTGCCGACCTGCTTGAGCGCGCCGGCGTAGGTGCGCACCAGCAGGTTCTTGAAGGCATCCTGCAGTTGCTGGCGTTGCGTGGGCGTGGCGTCGCGCCAGGCGGGCCCGATGGTCGAAGCCGTCATGCGCGCGAAATTCACGTGGGGCATGACCTTGTCGTTGACGATGGCCATCACGCGGTTGGCGTCCCCCGCCTTGAGCGACGGATCGCTGCGGATGGTGTCGAGCAGTTCGGTGGACAGGCGCTTGACCAGCGCATCCGGCGCCTCGACGTTCTGCGCCCAGGCGGCGGGTGCGGACAGCAGGGAAGAGCTGAGCAGCAGGGCGCTGGCCCAGGTGAACAGGTGGCGGCGATTCATGGCGTTCCTTTTCTTTCTCATTAACAAGCCCATGGCAGCTTGGAGCGCCCTTGGCGCTCCACAGTTCCGGGCTGGCACGGCCCGGTGGGCTTACTGCGCCGGTCCGGCCGGTTGCGCCGGCTGGGGCGCGGCGGGCGCGGCCGCCGGTTCTGCGCTGTAGTCGGTGTTGTCGTAGTTTTCTTCGCGCTTGCCGCCCGTGCGCAATTGCAGGAAGGCATCGCGTGCGAGCAGGTACTTGTCGAGCGCGGCCTGATCGAGCAGGTCGGTGGCCGGCAGCAAGGTCGCGCGGGTGTCGATCACACGGCCGACCGTGAGGCCATTGCGCCACGGGATGTCGTTGATCTGGCCAATCGGGCTGCCCAGCATGTCCACGGGCAGGGCCGCGGTGTCACGGATCGTCGAGGGGCCGAGCAGCGGCAGCACGAAGTACGGTCCGGGCGACACGCCCCAGCGGCCCAGCGTCAGGCCGAAGTCCTGCTTGTGGCGCGGAATGCCCATGGCCGTGGCCACGTCGAACAGGCCGCCGAAGCCGAAGACGGTGTTGGTGGTCACACGCAGCGCGCTTTCCACCGTGTCCTGGCCCTTGAGCTGCAGCAGGTTGTTGACCGTCGACCACATGTCGCTGAGGTTGCCGAAGAAGTTGCTCACACTGGTGCGCACGGGATCCGGCACCGTGTTCACGTAGCCCTTGGCAACCGGCTTGAGCACCGCCCGATCGACCGCGTCGTTGAACTTGAAGACCGTGCGGTTGTAGGGTTCGAGCGGATCACGCGGGTCGGCATTGGGCCCCGTTGCACAGGCCGCCAAGGCCAGGGGAAGCGCAAGGCCGACGACGATGCGCGCGCCCTTGCGCACGATCGCCAGCGACAGGAAAGAGGCATTCATGATGATCTTCTGATGCGTTTATTACAAAAAGAAACCAACCC
Organism: Paracidovorax wautersii; assembly: GCA_009912175.1. Lineage (GTDB taxonomy): Bacteria > Pseudomonadota > Gammaproteobacteria > Burkholderiales > Burkholderiaceae_C > Comamonas_F > Comamonas_F wautersii_A. The sequence goes on from WNDQ01000006.1 coordinate 25,111, forward strand.
GGCTCAGCGCTTGCCCGCGCCGCCCGCGCCAGCCGGCGCGGCATTGCCTGTCGACGAAGCGCCATCGGCCGCCTTGTTGTATAGGAACTGCCCGATCAGATTCTCCAACACCACGGCCGACTGCGTCTGCGTGACCACGGCGCCGCTGGCCAGGTTCTCGTCCTCGTAGCCCGCGTCGATGCCGATGTACTGCTCGCCCAGCAGGCCGCTGGTGAGGATCTTGAAGGAGCTGTCCTTGGGAAACTGGTACTGGCTGCGCAGCGCCACCGTGACGTTGGCGCGGTAGGTCTTGCCGTCCAGGTCGATGCGCTCGACCCGCCCGACGTTGACGCCGGCGCTCTTGACCGCCGCGCCAGGCTTGAGTCCGCCGATGTTGTCGAAACGCGCCGTGATGGCGTAGGTCCGGTCGAAGTTCAGCGTCAGCAGGTTGGCGGCCTTGAGTGCCATGAACACGATGGCGGCGGCGCCCAGCAGGACGAACAGGCCGACCCAGAGATCGTGGCGGGAGCGTTGCATAAGCCTTTTTCTCCAATTCAACCGGGATCACGGGCTGGCAAGCCCGTCCCGGCAAAGATGCTGCCGGCTGCAGCGTTCATCCATCAAAAACTGAACATCAAGGCAGTCAGCACGAAGTCCAGGCCCAGCACGGCCAGCGACCCGATGACCACCGTGCGCGTCGTGGCGCGGGACACGCCTTCGGGCGTGGCCAGCGCGTTGTAGCCCTGGTGCAGCGCGATGAAGGTCCCGGCGATGCCGAACACCAGGCTCTTGGTGACGCCGTTGCCGACGTCGCGGAACACGTCGACGCCGGACTGCATCTGGCCCCAGAACGCCCCGGGATCGACCCGCAGCAGCTGCACGCCGACCACCCAGCTGCCCAGGATGGCGACCGCGCTGAACACCGCGGTGAGCAGCGGCACGGAAATGATCCCGGCCCAGAAACGGGGCGCCAGCACGCGCGCCACCGGGTTGACCGCCATCATCTCCATGGCCGACAACTGCTCGCCCGCCTTCATGAGGCCGATCTCGGCCGTCAGCGACGTGCCGGCCCGGCCCACGAACAGCAAGGCCGTCAGCACCGGTCCGAGCTCGCGCACCAGCGCCAGCGTGGTCAGCAGGCCCAGCGCCTCGGACGCGCCGTAGCGCTGCAGCGCGTAATAGAACTGCAGGCCCATGACAAAACCGACGAACAGGCCCGAGACCCCCACGATGACCAGCGAGTAGTTGCCCAGGAAAAACACCTGCTCGACCACCAGCCCAAAACGCCGCAGCACACCGCGCCCGAGCGCGATCAGCTGCCAGAACAGGCGCGTGGCGGCGCCCAGATCGGCCAATCCGCGACGCACCGCGAAACCCACGTCGGCAGGATTCCACCAGCTCATGCCGCACCTCCGGTCACGCCGAAATCCTGGGCCGTCGTCGGCCCCGGGTAATGGAAACGGACCGGCCCGTCCGCACGCGCCTGCACGAACTGCTGCACCAGCGGGTCGCTGCTGGCGCGCACCTCGTCGGGCGTGCCCTGCGCCGCGATGCGGCCGTTGGCCAGGATGATCACCTGGTCGGCAATGGCGAACGTCTCTTCGAGGTCGTGCGACACCAGGATGGTGGTCAGGCCCAGCGCCTGGCCCATCCGGCGGATCAGTTGCGCCGAGGTTCCGAGCGAGATCGGGTCCAGGCCGGCAAAGGGTTCGTCGTACATGATGAGCTCCGGGTCCAGCGCAATCGCCCGCGCCAGCGCCACGCGCCGCGCCATGCCGCCCGACAGGTCGCTGGGCATGAGGTCGCGCGCGCCGCGCAGCCCCACTGCATTGAGCTTCATGAGCACGATGTCGCGGATGAGTTCCGCCGGCAGGTCGGTGTGCTCGCGCAGGGGAAAAGCCACGTTGTCGAAGACCGACATGTCGGTGAACAGCGCGCCGAACTGGAACAGCATGCCCATGCGCCGGCGCAGGCGAAACAGCGCGGCGCTGTCGAGCTGGCCGACGTCCTGTCCGTCGAAGCGCAACTCGCCCGACTGCGCCTTCGCCTGCCCGCCGATCAGCCGCAGCACGGTCGTCTTGCCGCCGCCGGACGCGCCCATCAAGGCCGTGACCTTGCCGCGCAGGATCTGGAAACTGACGTCTTGGAGGATCGCGCGATCGCCGTACCCGAACGTCAGGTTGCAGCCATCGATGAGGACGGAATCGGAGGAAGTGGTGGTCATCAGGTGCGAGTAGCCGGACGCGCCGTGCGCGGCCGGAAAGAGGGAGCACCGATGATAAGGTTTTTTGTCATCAGACCAGATGCATCGCTGCGGGAGTCCTTGGCGCCCGTCCGGCGACCGGCAACATCGGAGTGGGACCGCATCATAAACCGCGCCAGCGCCAGCTGCTCGGCCCTTGCATCACGCTGACAATTCGCTCTTTTTTTTTACATGGCTTCACCCAAAAGAAACAGGCCTCCTTTTGGGGAGGCCTGTCTCTGAAACCCGGCGGAGCAGCGTCTGCCGCCCCCTGCGGCCGGGTTACCGCGGCAGGTCCGAGAATCCCATCAGGAATTCGTCGACGGCGCGCGCGGCCTGGCGGCCTTCGCGGATCGCCCAGACCACCAGCGACTGGCCACGGCGCATGTCGCCAGCGGCAAACACCTTGGCCACGTTGGTGGCATAGCCGCCGATGAAATCGACCGAGGCCTTGGCGTTGCCACGCGCGTCCTTGTCCACGCCGAAAGCCTCCAGCACGGTGGCCACCGGGTGCACAAAACCCATGGCCAGCAGCACGAGGTCGGCCTGGTAGGTCTTCTCGGTGCCGGGCACTTCGTTGAACTTGCCGTCCTTGAACTCGACGTTGACGGTCTTCAGGCCCGTGAGCTTGCCGCCCTCGCCGATGAATTCCTTGGCGGCGACGGCAAACTCGCGCACGCCGCCCTCTTCGTGGCTGGAGCTGGTGCGCAGCTTGTAGGGCCAGTAGGGCCAGGTCAGCGCCTTGTTCTCCTGCTCGGGCGGCATGGGCATGAGCTCGAACTGGGTGACGCTGGCCGCGCCGTGGCGGTGGCTGGTGCCCACGCAGTCGCTGCCGGTGTCGCCACCGCCGATCACGATCACGTGCTTGCGGTCGGCCCGCAACTGGCCCTTGAGCTTGTCGCCGGCGTTGACCTTGTTCTGCTGGGGCAGGAACTCCATGGCGAAGTGCACGCCGTCGAGTTCGCGGCCCGGCACGGGCAGGTCGCGCGACTGCTCGGCGCCGCCGGTCAGCAGCACGGCGTCGAAGTCGGCCAGCAGTTGCTCGGGCTCGATGGTTTCCTTGGCCCAGTTGGTGACCTTGCTGCCCTTGCCCAGGCCGTCCTTCTTGGAGCCGACCAGCACGCTGGTGCGGATGGTCACGCCTTCGGCGACGAGCTGCTCGGCCCGGCGGTCGATGTGGCTCTTTTCCATCTTGAAGTCGGGAATGCCGTAGCGCAGCAGGCCGCCGACGCGGTCGTTCTTCTCGAACAGCGTGACGTCATGGCCGGCGCGCGCAAGTTGCTGGGCGGCGGCCAGGCCGGCCGGGCCGGAGCCGACCACGGCCACACGCTTGCCGCTCTTGTGCCGAGCCGGCTGCGGGCGGACCCAGCCTTCTTCCCAGGCCTTGTCGATGATGGCGTGCTCGATCGACTTGATGCCCACGGGCGCGGTGTTGATGTTGAGCACGCAGGCCGCCTCGCACGGCGCGGGGCAGATGCGGCCGGTGAACTCCGGGAAGTTGTTGGTGCTGTGCAGCACCGCGATCGCACTCTTCCAGTCCTGGCGGTAAACCAGGTCGTTGAAGTCCGGAATGATGTTGTTGACCGGGCAGCCGTTGTTGCAGAAGGGCGTGCCGCAGTCCATGCAGCGCGCGCCCTGGATCTTCGCCTGCTCGGCCTCCAGGCCGATCACGAATTCCTTGTAGTGCTTCAGGCGCTCGGCGGCGGGGCGGTAGCCCTCTTCGATGCGCTCGTGTTCCAGAAAGCCAGTGACCTTTCCCATGGCTTTGTCCTTTCAATGATCGTGTCGTGCGGGCAATTACTTGGCGTCGGCGGTGGCCGGCGTGACTTCAGAAGCGCGGCTCTCGGCCAGCGCCTTGACGGCGGCTTCGGCCGCCAGGTTGCGGGCGTACATCTCGCCCAGCGCACGCTTGTATTCCTTGGGGAAGACCTTGACGAAGCGGGCGCGCGACTGCTCCCAGTTGTCGAGCAGCTCGCGCGCACGCTTGCTGCCGGTCCAGCGCAGGTGGTCCTGCAGCAGCTGGCGCAGCTGCTCCTCGTCGGTCTTGCCGCGGTGCCAGGTGCCGCGCCCGTCGCCGGCTTCCTGCGCCTCCTGCGACAGCACCGGGTCGAGCGAGACCATGGCGGTGTTGCAGCGCTCGGCGAAGCGGCCGTCCTCGTCGTAGACGTAGGCCACGCCGCCGGACATGCCCGCCGCGAAGTTGCGGCCGGTCTTGCCCAGCACGACGACGGTGCCGCCCGTCATGTATTCGCAGCCGTGGTCACCCGTGCCTTCGACCACCGTGGTGGCGCCCGACAGGCGCACCGCGAAGCGCTCGCCGGCCACGCCGCAGAAGTAGGCTTCGCCGCTGGTGGCGCCGAACATCACGGTGTTGCCAACGATGATGTTTTCATGCGCCGCGCCGCGGAAGTCCAGGCTGGGGCGCACCGCGATGCGGCCGCCCGACAGGCCCTTGCCGGTGTAGTCGTTGGCCTCGCCGATCAGGAACAGCGTGATGCCGCGCGCCAGGAAGGCGCCGAAGGACTGGCCGCCCGTGCCTTCGAACTGGATGCGGATGGTGTCGTCCGGCAGCCCTTCGGGGTGATGGCGCGTGACCTCGCCCGAGAGCATGGCGCCCACGGTGCGGTTGACGTTGCGCGCCACCTCCATGAACTTGACCTTCTCGCCGCGCTCGATGGCCGGGCGGGCCTTGGCGATGAGCGACTGGTCGAGCGCACGCTCCAGGCCATGCTCCTGGTTCTGGGTGTGGAACAGCGTCGTGCCCATGAGCGGCGTGGGCACGGCGAACAGACGGCTGAAGTCCAGGCCACGCGCCTTCCAGTGCGCCACGCCCTTTTGCGTGTCGAGCAGGTCCGCCTGGCCGATCAGGTCGTCGAACTTGCGGATGCCCAACTGGGCCATGATCTGGCGCGCCTCTTCCGCCACGAAGAAGAAGTAGTTGATCACGTGCTCGGGCTTGCCCGAGAACTTGCGGCGCAGCACCGGGTCCTGCGTGGCCACGCCCACCGGGCAGGTGTTGAGGTGGCACTTGCGCATCATGATGCAGCCCTCGACCACCAGCGGCGCGGTGGCGAAGCCGAACTCGTCGGCGCCCAGCAGCGCGCCGATGACGACGTCGCGGCCGGTCTTCATCTGGCCGTCGGCCTGCACGCGGATGCGGCTGCGCAGGCCGTTGAGCACCAGGGTCTGCTGGGTCTCGGCCAGGCCGATTTCCCAGGGTGAGCCGGCGTGCTTGATCGACGACCAGGGCGAGGCGCCCGTGCCGCCGTCATGGCCGGCGATCACCACGTGGTCGCTCTTGCACTTGGCCACGCCCGCGGCGATGGTGCCCACGCCGATCTCGGAGACCAGCTTGGTGCTGATGCTGGCGTGCGGCGCCACGTTCTTCAGATCGTGGATGAGCTGGGCCAGGTCCTCGATCGAGTAGATGTCGTGGTGCGGCGGCGGCGAGATCAGGCCCACGCCGGGCACCGAGTGGCGCTGCTTGCCGATGTAGTTGGTGACCTTGCCGCCGGGCAGCTGGCCGCCTTCGCCGGGCTTGGCACCCTGCGCCATCTTGATCTGGATCTGGTCGGCCGAGACCAGGTACTCGGCCGTCACGCCAAAGCGCCCCGAAGCCACCTGCTTGATGCGCGAGCGCAGCGAATCGCCCGCCTGGAGCGGCAGGTCGATCTCGACGTTCTCGGCACCGATCTCGCTGCGCAGCGTGGCGCCGGACTGGATCGGGATGCCCTTGAGTTCGTTGCGGTAGCGGTTCTCGTCCTCGCCGCCTTCACCGGTGTTGCTCTTGCCGCCGATGCGGTTCATGGCAATGGCCAGCGTGGCGTGCGCTTCGGTCGAGATCGAGCCCAGCGACATCGCGCCGGTGGCAAAACGCTTGACGATCTCGGCGGCCAGCTCGACTTCCTCGACGGGAATGGCCTTGGACGGGTCGATCTTGAACTCGAACAGGCCGCGCAGCGTCATGTGGCGGCGGCTCTGGTCGTTGATGATCTGGGCGTATTCCTTGTACGTGTTCCAGTTGTTGGCGCGCGTGGAATGCTGCAGCTTGGCGATCGCGTCGGGGCCCCACATGTGCTCTTCGCCGCGCGTGCGCCAGGCGTATTCGCCGCCGGCGTCGAGCATGGTTTCGAGCACCGGGTCGTCGCCGAAGGCGGCCTTGTGCACGCGGATCGCTTCCTCGGCGATCTCGAACACGCCGATGCCCTCGACGCGGCTGGGCGTGCCGGTGAAGTACTTCTCGACGGTGTCGCTGTTGATGCCCACGGCCTCGAACAGCTGCGCGCCGCAGTAGCTCATGTAGGTGCTCACGCCCATCTTGGACATGATCTTGGACAGGCCCTTGCCGATCGCCTTGACGTAGTTGTAGATCGCCTTTTCAGGGCTGAGATCGCCCGGCAGGTCGCGGTGCATGTCGACCAGGGTTTCCATCGCCAGGTAGGGATGGATGGCCTCGGCGCCATAGCCGGCCAGCACGGCGAAGTGGTGCACTTCGCGCGCCGAGCCCGTGGCCACGACCAGGCCGACACTGGTGCGCAGGCCCGCGCGGATCAGGTGCTGGTGGATGGCCGAGAGCGCCAGCGCGGCGGGGATCGCCAGGTGCTGGGCGTCGATGTCGCGGTCGCTGATGATGATGATGTTGCTGCCGCCCTTGATGGCGTCGACCGCCTCGGCGCACAGCGAAGCCAGCTTGGCTTCCACGCCCTCGCGGCCCCAGCTCACCGGGTAGGTGATGTTCAGGCGGTGGCTGCGGAACTTGCCGTTGGTGAGCTCTTCGATGCTGTTGAGCTTCTTCATGTCCTCGAAGTCCAGGATGGGCTGGGAGACTTCGAGGCGCAGCGGCGGGTTGACCTGGTTGATGTCGAGCAGGTTGGGCTTGGGGCCGACGAAGGACACCAGCGACATCACGATCGCTTCGCGGATCGGGTCGATCGGCGGGTTCGTGACCTGCGCGAACATCTGCCGGAAGTAGTTGTAGAGCGGCTTGTTCTTGCCAGAGAGCACGGCCAGCGGGCTGTCGTTGCCCATCGAGCCCACGCCCTCCTCGCCGTTGGCGGCCATGGGCGCGAGCAGGAACTTGACGTCTTCCTGCGTGTAGCCAAAGGCCTGCTGGCGGTCGAGCAGCGGCACGTCGCTGACGGGCGCCTTGGCCGCGCCCTCGACGTCGTCCAGGCGAATGCGCAGGTTCTCGACCCACTGCTTGTAGGGACGGGTGTTGACGAGCTGCGCCTTGAGCTCGTCGTCGTCGATCATGCGGCCCTGCTCGAAGTCGATGAGCAGCATCTTGCCGGGCTGCAGGCGCCACTTGCGCACGATCTTGTCCTCGGAGATCGGCAGCACGCCGGATTCCGAGGCCAGGATCACGTGGTCGTCGTCGGTCACCAGGAAACGCGCCGGGCGCAGGCCGTTGCGGTCGAGCGTGGCGCCGATCTGGCGGCCGTCGGTGAAGGCCAGCGCGGCCGGGCCGTCCCACGGCTCCATCATGGCGGCGTGGTATTCGTAGAAGGCGCGGCGGCGCGCGTCCATACCCTCGTTCTGCTCCCAGGGCTCGGGCACCATCATCATCATGGCCTGGCCGATGGGGTAGCCGGCCATCACCAGCAGCTCCAGGCAGTTGTCGAAGGTGGCGGTGTCGGACTGGCCGGCGAAGCTGATCGGGTAGAGCTTCTTGAGGTCTTCGCCCAGCACGGGCGAGGCCATCACGCCTTCACGCGCGCACATCCAGTTGTAGTTGCCCTTGACCGTGTTGATCTCGCCGTTGTGCGCGACGTAGCGGTAGGGGTGGGCCAGCGGCCACTTGGGCATGGTGTTGGTCGAGAAACGCTGGTGCACCAGGCCGACGGCCGAGACGCAGCGCGCGTCGAGCAGGTCCACGTAGTAGGTGCCGACCTGGTCGGCCAGCAGCAGGCCCTTGTAGATCACCGTGCGGCTGGACATGCTCGGCACGTAGTATTCCTTGCCGTGCTTGAGCTTGAGGTTCTGGATGTTGGCGCTGGCCGTCTTGCGGATCACGTACAGCTTGCGCTCGAGCGCGTCCTGCACGATCACGTCGGGACCGCGGCCGATGAAGATCTGGCGGATGATGGGCTCGGTCTTGCGCACGTTGGGCGACATGGGCATGGCCTTGTCAACCGGCACATCGCGCCAGCCCAGCACGACCTGGCCTTCGGCCTTGACCGCGCGCTCCATCTCCTGCTCGCAGGCCATGCGCGAGGCATGCTCCTTGGGCAGGAAGATCATGCCGACGCCGTACTCGCCGGGCGGCGGCAGCACGACGCCCTGCTTGGCCAGCTCTTCGCGGTAGAGCTGGTCGGGAATCTGGATCAGGATGCCCGCGCCATCGCCCATGAGCTTGTCGGCGCCCACGGCGCCGCGGTGGTCGATGTTCTCGAGGATCTTGAGCGCCTGCGTGACGATGGCGTGCGTCTTGTGGCCCTTGATGTGGGCCACGAACCCCAGGCCGCAGGCGTCATGTTCCTGGCCAGGGTCGTACAGACCGGTGCGGCTCAGGAATTCGGCTTGCGCCTCCTGGTGGTCGCTGAGGGCGGTCGCGCTGGGCGACAGCGGGGCGTGCGCGGTGGACGCGACGGCGGGCGCATCGTGGAGCTTCTTCATGGTCACACTCTTTCGGTGAATCTGGCGCGCACGGGGGGCACGCTTCGTGGGGAGTCGCAAGAATAGTGCATTGCAACAGGTGTGCCAAGCAAATAAATAAGGGTCAGAATCTAATTAAATGCCAAGAAAAATCGTCAGGAAATAATCGGGGACACATTAAAAACAGATGCAACAAACCCATGACTGCTGCGAACGTCGAGAAAAATCAGTCCAGAACGGGGGCCCGACGCGGTCGCCCGGCCCGGTTTTTCACCAGCCGCCGCTCGGTTTCCTTTTGCAAGGACGCAACAAACGCGGCGTCCCCCAGCGCCCAACCCTGGCGCGTGGCCGCCACGATCGCGTCGCGTTCGGCCTCGCTCAGCCCTTCGCGCACCTGTTCGGCATAGGCCGCCTCACGGGCGAAGGGCGTGTTGCCCAGCGTCCAGACCTGCGGGTGCGGCTTGACCAGCTTCGACGGCTGCAGTCCCGCGTAATGGCGGTGGCTCGACCAGGCGTAGAGATCGGCGCGGCCGACCAGCCCCGCGCGCACGGGATTGAGGTCGATGTGGACCATGACGGGCAGCAGGTAGCGCGACGCCTCCAGCACGGTGGCGCGGTAGCGCCCTTCCCACAGCGTGCCGCGCCGCTGGTGGCGGTCGTTGAAATAGCGCACGTAGCGGCGCCCCAGCCCCTGCATCAGCGTGGACACGCCCGCCGCGTCCCGCGGCGTCACCAGCAGGTGGAAGTGATCCGGCATCAGCACATAGGCGTGCACGGCCACGTCCTGCGCCTGCGCGCACTCGCCCAGTAGCGCCAGCCAGCGCTCGCGGTCATCGTCGTCGCGGGCAATCGACTGGCCGTCGGTGCCGCGCTGGATGATGTGGTGGACATGCCCGGCCAGGGCCAGGCGGGGAAGTCGTGCCATGAGAAAAAAACGGGCGCACGGCCCGGAGCAAGGGACTCCATTAGAACGTGTTTGCACGCCACGTCCGCGCAGGCCAAGGCCCTCTGTCCTACAGGGAAAACCTGGGTCGCCCCATGGAGAGCCAGCCATGGGTGCGCTAGTCTGGTTGTATGACTCATCTTCCGACGATGGACGCACAGGCCACCCGCCGCCGAACCTTCGTTGCAAGCGGCGTGGCGCTGTTGGCCGTGACCTGGGTTGCCGCCCCGGCACGGTCGTGGGCCGCGGCACCCGCGGGCACACCGGCCCCGCGCACACCGGAATCACTCAAGCCCGGCCAGTTCATCTGGCAGCCCGAAACCGCGCCGGCCGGCCCGCTGGTCATCCTGGTCAGCCTCGACGAGCAGCGCGCCTATGTCTACCGCGACGGCAAGGCGATCGGCATCTCCACCATCAGTTCGGGCAAGGACGGCCACGAGACGCCCACGGGCGTTTTCACCATCCTGCAGAAGTCGCGCGACCACAAGTCCAACCTCTACGACGATGCGCCCATGCCCTTCATGCAGCGGCTGACCTGGGACGGCATCGCCCTGCACGGCGGCGCCATTCCGGGGCGCCCGGCCTCGCACGGCTGCGTGCGGCTGCCCAAGGCCTTTGCCGAAAAGGTCTACGCCGCCACCCGGCGCGGCGACACGGTGGTGGTGAGCGATGCGCGCGTCAACCCGGCCACCATTGCCTACCCCGCGATGATCGCGCCCGTCAGCCCCGAGCGCAGCCAGACGCCCCAGGAACACGCCAGCGCCGTGCACAGCGAGGACTTCTGGGACGACAGCGTCACCGGCAGCGGCCCCGTGAGCATCCTGGTCAGCCTGCCCGAGCAGCGGGTCTTCGTGCTGCGCAACGGCGTGGTCATGGGCGCCGCCGCCCTCACGGCCGACCCCGGGCTCGACTTCCAGGGCGCCGTCCTGATGGTCATGGGCGAGGGCGAGCAGGACGCGGCCAGCCCGCTCGACCCGCAGCGCAAACGCCACAACTGGGCCAGCTACCCGGTGGTCGGCCAGCCGCCGCGCATCGAGGACCTGGAGGCCCGCATCCAGGCGCCGCCCGACTTCATGCGCCGGGTCTACGACGTGCTCAGACCGGGCACGACCGTGCTGGTGACCAGCATCGTGCCCAACCGGCGCAAAGCGCTGACACGTGGTGCGGCCCCAACAGAACGCATCCTCGAATCCCTGCCCTGACGCCCGAAATCGCGAGATTTCCGGCCTGCGGCGTTATGCTCACGCCCCAACAATGCTCAACAAGCGCCTCGTCGAAGGCTGGGAGCCGGATGGTCATCGCAGGCGGCTGACCGCGAATGTGGTCAGCCGCCCGGATGCTGATTCAGTGAGCCATGACCGATTTGATTTCGCGACGCAAGACGCTGCGCGCGCTTGCCCACCTGGCCGCCGGTAGCGGCACCGCCTCCCTGCTGGCCGCGCGTGCCGCGCACGCAGCCCCCTCGTCCGCCCTGGCCACACGCCCCCTGCCCGCGCTCACGCCTGCCGCTCCCGGGACGCTGGTGATGCACACCCCGGCCAGCGGCGCCGCGCAGCAACTGGCAACGTCGCTGTCGGCCACCGCCCCGCGGCTGGACCCGCAGGCGCTGCTGCTGGCCACCCAGGCGCTGGATGCCGCGCGCCGCGCCAGCAACCTGCTCGACGCCATGCCCACGGTGATGGGCGTCATCGACTACAGCCTGCCCTCGACCGAAAAACGCCTGTGGGTCTTCGACCTGCAGCGGCGCAAGCTGTTGCACGAGGAATGGGTCGCGCATGGGCGCAACAGCGGCGAGAACATGACGCTGCATTTCTCCAACGTCATGGACAGCCGCATGTCCAGCCTGGGCGCCTTCGCGGCCAGCCGCACCTACACCGGCGGCAACGGCTATTCGCTGCGCCTGCGCGGGCTGGAGCCGGGCTTCAACGACCGCGCCTTCGACCGCGCCATCGTCATGCACGGCGCGCCCTACGTGAACGAAACCATCATCCGCACCCAGGGCCGCCTGGGCCGCAGCTGGGGCTGCCCGGCCGTGCGCCAGGCCGTCGCGCGCCCGCTCATCGACCTGATGGCCGACGGCGGCTTCCTGTTCGGCTACTACCCGGACGCCGACTGGCTCGCGCAGTCGCAGCTGATCGGCGGGCTGGCCCAGTTACGCGCCTGAGGCGCATCAATCGGCCTTGCATTGAGCATCGATGGCCGCGCCAGCGGCCGCTAGCATGGCGACTCAATTCACCGTCAAGCCTGCCCGCCCATGCTCACGCTCTACATCGGCAACAAGAATTACTCGTCCTGGTCCATGCGGCCCTGGGTGCTGATGCGCCAGGCCGGCATCACTTTCCAGGAACAGCTGGTGCGTTTCGACAGCTTCGAGACGCAGTCGGACTTCAAGCGCCAGCTCAGCGCGCTCACACCCGTCGGCAAGGTGCCCGTGCTCGACGACGACGGCCTGGTGGTGTGGGACTCGCTGGCCATCGCCGAATACCTGGCCGAGCGGTTTCCCGAACGCGGTCTGTGGCCGGCGGCGGCCCCCGAGCGGGCGCTGGCGCGCGCCGTCTGCGCCGACATGCACAGCGGCTTTGGCGCGCTGCGCACACACTTCCCGATGAACATCGAGGCCAGCCTGCCCGACGTGGGCGCGCGCGTGCTGCGCGAGCAGCCCGAAGCCGCAGCCGACCTTGAGCGGCTGCAGCGCCTGTGGCGCGACCTGCTCGCGCGCCACCAGGGCCCGCTGCTGTTCGGCGCCTTCTCGATCGCCGACGCCTACTTCGCCCCCGTGGTCACGCGCCTGAAGACCTACGGCCTGCCGGTCCACGCGGACGTTGCGCGCTACATGGACACGGTGCTGGCGCTGCCCGGCGTGCGCGAATGGGTCGCCGGCGCGCTGGCCGAACGCGACTTCCGCGCCTTCGAAGAACCTTACCGCGCGGCCCCCTGACGGGGTCGAAACGAGCGCTCAGCCATGGCGGCGCCGCTACACTGCGGCCATGAAGATCTACATGGTGGGCGGTGCCGTGCGCGACGGGCTGCTGGGGCTGCCGGTCAAGGACCGCGACTGGGTGGTGGTCGGCGCCACGCCCGAGGACCTGCAGGCGCAGGGCTACCTGCCCGTGGGCCGTGATTTTCCCGTCTTCCTGCACCCGCAGACGCGCGAGGAATACGCGCTGGCGCGCACCGAACGCAAGTCCGGGCGCGGCTACCGCGGCTTCGTGGTCCATGCCGCGCCCGAGGTCACGCTCGAAGAAGACCTGGCCCGGCGCGACCTGACCATCAACGCCATCGCGGCCGAGGCCCACGCCGACGGCACGCTGCGGTTGACCGACCCTTATCACGGCCAGCGCGACATCGAACGCCGGGTGCTGCGCCACGTGACCGACGCTTTCCGCGAGGACCCCGTGCGCATCCTGCGCGTGGCGCGTTTTGCGGCGCGTTTCCAGGACTTCCACGTCGCGCCCGAAACGCAGGCCCTCATGCGCGAGATGGTGGCCGCCGGCGAAGCCGACGCGCTGGTGCCCGAGCGCGTGTGGCAGGAGATCGCGCGCGGCCTCATGGCCGAGCGGCCCTCGCGCCTGTTCGAGGTGCTGCGCGACTGCGGCGCGCTGCGCGTGCTGCTGCCCGAGGTCGACGCCCTGTGGGGCGTGCCGCAGCGCGCCGACTACCACCCCGAAGTCGACACCGGCGTGCACGTGATGATGGTGCTGGACATGGCCGCGCGCCTGCAGGCGCCGCTGGCCGTGCGTTTTGCCTGCCTGGGCCACGACCTGGGCAAGGCCACCACGCCGGCCGACATCCTGCCGCGCCACCTCGGCCACGAGGGCCGCAGCGCGCAGCTGCTGGGCCCCCTGTGCGAGCGGCTGCGCGTGCCGCTGGACTGCCGCGAGCTGGCCGAACTGGTCGCGCGCGAGCACGGCAACGTCCACGCCAGCCTGTCGTTCAACGCCACGGCCGTGGCGCGGCTGCTGGAGCGCTGCGACGCCTGGCGCAAGCCCGACCGTTTTGCCCAGGCGCTGCTGGCCTGCGAATGCGACGCGCGCGGCCGGCTGGGCTTCGAGGACCGGCCCTACCCGCAACGCGCGCGGCTGGCCGCCGCGCTCGACGCGGCGCTGGCCGTGCCTACCGCGCCCATCGCGCAGGCCGCGGCCGCGCAGGGCCTGAAGGGCCCGAAGATCGGCGAGCGCATCCTGGCCGTGCGCACCGAGGCCATCGCCGTCGCGCTGGCGGCGGGCGATGACGCCAGGCCCAGCGCTTAAGTGGGCTCGCTCACCAGCGCCAGCGCGGCATAGTCGCCGACCTGGTCTTCCAGGCCCGCCGTGACCAGCGTGAAGTCGCCGACGAGGGCCTGGAACTTGTCATCGAGCTGCGCGCGCAGGCGCGGCAGCAGGAAGTCGCGGTGGTGCCAGTAGACGGCACCGCCCAGGCTGATGCGCTGCAGGTCCAGCGTGGCCACGAGGTTGTAGATCAGGCGCCCCAGCACACGGCACAGTTCGTCGACCTCGCCCAGGGCCCGCGCCTCGCCCGCGCGGGCCGCTTCCAGCAAGGCCTGGGCATCGCGCCCGATGCGCCGCTCCAGCGCATTGCCTGCGACCAGGCTTTCGACGTCGCCCCGGTTGCCGCAGCCGCACAGCGCGTGTTCGCCGTCGCGGTCGCTCACGAAGGTGTGGCCGGCGTGGCCGGCGTTGCCGTTCTTGCCGCGCAGCACATGGCCGTCCACACACAGGCCGATGCCGATGCCCGTGCTCCAGGTCAGGTAAGCGCTGCTGGCCACGCCACGCAGCGCGCCCCAGCAACGCTCGGCTTCCAGCGCGGCCACGCAATCGTTTTCGATGCGCAGCGTGGTCTGGGGGCTCAGCGCCTCGCGCAGGGTCGCTTCGAGCGGCACGGCCATCCAGTCATTGGGCAGTCCCCGCTCGGGTCCGGCCAGGCCGCCGCAGATGTTGGGGTTGACCACGGTCACCTGCCCATCGCGCAGCACAAAAGGCCCGGCCGACGCCACGCCCACCGCCGACAGGTCGGCCAGCGCCACGCCCTGGGCGTCGCACACCTGGCGCAGCAGGCGCAGCACCTGCTCCGGCAAGGCCCGTTCACTGCCCTCCTTGGCGGTGGGCTCGCTCACGCGCTCGCCCAGCACCGGTCGCCCGCCAGGGCCCAGCGCGCCATCGCGCGCCAGGCTGACCGCCACTTTCGTGCCACCGATATCGACACAGGCCTTCATGCTTTTGTCTCTCCAGTCATCTTCAGTCATCCACGTCAACGTCGATGATGCCCGAAACACTGCCCGCCCTCGTCCAGCAGGGGCGTGTCACGTCAGAGCCAACGCATCAGCAGGCTCAGCATGCCGCTGAGCACCAGCGCCGTGGCAATCGGCAGGCAGATCTCGCGGCCGAACAGGCGCCAGCGCAAGTCGCCCGGCAGGCGCCCCAGCCCGAAACGCGAGAGCAGCGGCCACAGGCCGTTGATCAGGACCAGGCCGAGGAAGGTGACGAGAAACCAGCGGATCATGGCCAGGGCCTCACAAACGATGGGTGCGGTCGCCCTGGGCAAAGCCCACGGGCACCCAGTCCGGCGCGACGCCGCGCGCCAGCGTCAGCACCTTGAACAGCTCGCCCATCTCGTGCTCGTGCACCAAACGCTGGGCCATGGCGCGTGCGGGCAGGTCGGCCTGCGCCATCAGCTCGGCCAGTCCGCAGTTGATCAGAAAACGCGCCTGGCTGGTGTAGCCCGCCACAGCCAGCCCGCTGTCCTGCGCGGCCAGGGCGATGCCCGTGAAATTCACGTGCGCGGTGATGTCCTTGTCGCCCACGGCCAGCAGCGGGTTGTCGTCGGCGCGGTGGTGCTGGTGGCACATCACGGTGCCCTGGCTGCGCTGGGAGTGGTAGTACTCGGCCTCGGGAAAGCCGTAGTCGATGAACAAGGCCACGCCACGCGCAAGCCGGTCGGCCAGGGTGCGCACCAAGGCCTCGGCCTGGGGATGGATCTCGGTCAGGTAGTCGTGCGGGCCTTCGGGCTCGACGGGCGGACGGGCGTCGGCCGGCCGGTCTTCCCAGGCCAGCGTGACGGGTTGCGCCTGGCCATCGCCCTGCACACGCACGCCGCGCTCGCGCCACACGCCGTCCTGGCGCGCCAGCAACCGCACCGGCATGGCATCGAGCACTTCGTTGCCGACCAGCACGCCCTCGAAACGCGGCGGCAGCTCGTCGGCCCAGCACAGCTCGACCTGGCCGGCGGCCATCACCGGCGCCAGGGCGGCGCGCTGGCGCTCGCGCAGGCTGGCCGACAGTTCGACGATGGTGTAGCGCCTCAGCGCCACGCCCTGCGTGCGCAGCCCGGCGATGAGCTGGACGGCCAGCGCGCCGCTGCCCGCGCCGAACTCCCAGACCTCATCCGTGCCGCTGGCCGCCAGCGCGTCGGCCACCTGCACGGCCAGCGCGGCGCCGAACAGCGGCGACAGCTCGGGCGCGGTGACGAAGTCGCTGCCCTCGGGCGATTGCGCCGTGGGCGGCCGCCAGCCGAACTTGGGCCGATGGCCCGCGTAATAGCCCAGGCCCGGCGCGTACAGCGCCAGCGCCATGAAACGGTCGAAGGGCAGCCAGCCGCCCGGCTCGGCCTGGGATGGCGCGTCGCGCGAGGCGGCGCGGGCCAGCAGCCGCAGCAAAGGCGTGGCGCCGGCAGCGCTGGGCGGAGGGTTCGGTAAAATCGGGCGGTCTTCCATTGCTTTTCATCGGAGTCGGCACGGCTTTCGGGCCCACCGGCCAAGCCGGCGCCTTGTATCGACGCGCCCCGCCGGCCACAAAACGCAGCCCCGGCGGATGCGGCCATTGTCCTTCATCATCCCGACGCGCACCGCTTGTGCGGCCCCTGCGACTCCGTTGATCCACCTGCCTCGACCATGACCGACCGCCCCGTAGCCCTTGTCACCGGCGCCGCCCGACGGCTGGGCCGTGAAATCTCGCTGACGCTGGCCGCCCAGGGCTGGGCCGTGGCCGTGCACTACGCCACCTCCGGCCCGCAGGCCGTGACGACCGCCAGCGACTGCAGCGTGCGCAGCGCCGCCCACACGCCGCTGACCGAGGGCCTGGACGCGCTGCAACTGGCCGCGACCTTCGAGGCCGACCTGGCCGATGAGGCCTCCACGCGTGCGCTGGTGCCGCAGGTGGCGGCCCATTTCGGCCGGCTCGACGCGGTGATCAACAGTGCCTCGGTGTTCGAGCACGACGACGCCGCCAGCTTCGGCCATGCCACCATGGCCCGCCACTGGCAGACCAACACGGCCGCGCCCATCCTGCTGGCCAAGGCGCTGGAGATCCACCTGCGCGAGCGCACGGCGCTGGCCGATGCCACGCCCGAGCCGGGCCAGGCCTGCGTGGTCAACCTGCTCGACCAGAAGCTGTGGAACCCCAACCCCGACTTCCTGAGCTACACGCTGTCCAAGGCCGCGCTCGAAGCGGCCACGACGCTGCTGGCGCAGGCGCTGGCGCCCACGCTGCGTGTGGTCGGCGTGGCGCCGGGCCTGACCCTGCCCAGCCCCTATATGAATTCGCCCGAGCATTTCGAGTCGCTGCACCGCCTCTCGCCGCTGGGCCGCTCTTCCACGCCGGCCGACGTGGCCGACGCCGTGGCCTTCGCGCTGCGCAACAAGGCCCTGACCGGCACCACGCTGCTGGTCGACGGCGGCCAGCACCTCATGAAGTTCGAGCGCGACTTCTCGCACATGCCACAGGCCTGATCCCCGCCAACACGAATCCCCAAGCATCATGAGCAAAGGCACCCAGATCCTGACCCTGACCGGCTTGCGTTTCGACGCGAACCTGGGCATTCTCGACCACGAGAAAACCACGCCGCAGCCCATCCAGGTCGATGCCGAGCTCAACCTCGGCACCCAGCCGCTGCACCCGAGCGACGACGACATCATGCATGTGCTGGACTACCGCAAAGTGCGCCAGATCATCATCGACGAATGCAACGCCGTGCACGTGAACCTGCTCGAATCGCTGATCGGCAAGGTCGCCCAGCGCCTGATGCTGCTGCCCGGCGTGGTCGGTGTGCGCGTGAAGATCGCCAAGCTCGAAATCTTCGACGACTGCGAAGTCGCCATCCGCATCGAATCCGGCCAGTGGTGAACTGCCCCCTGCGCCTTTCCCTTCAGATATCCGTTTTTTCCGCTGCCCCATGAACACCGCCACCTCCGCCTGGACCGCCGACGACACCGATGACCTTGCCGTCGCCATCGAGCCGACCGCTGCCGGCACCGACACGGCCGCCGCAACCGCGGCGGCGCGCGAACGCAAGATCGCCTTCGAGAACAAGAAGCTCGAAAAACGCCTGTGCCGGCAGGTCGGCCAGGCCATCGTCGACTTCAACATGATCGAGGACGGCGACAAGGTCATGGTCTGCGTCTCGGGCGGCAAGGACAGCTACGGCCTGCTCGACATCCTGATGAAGCTGCGCCAGCGCGCGCCCATTCGCTTCGACCTGATCGCCGTCAACCTCGACCAGAAGCAGCCGGGCTTCCCGGCCGATGTGCTGCCGCGCTACCTGGAATCGGTGGGCGTGCCCTTTCACATCGAGACGCAGGACACCTACTCCATCGTCAAGCAGAAGATCCCCGAGGGCAAGACGATGTGCAGCCTGTGCAGCCGGCTGCGCCGCGGCATCCTGTACCGCGTGGCGACCGAGCTGGGCGCCACCAAGGTCGCGCTCGGCCATCACCGCGACGACATGCTGCAGACGCTGTTCCTCAACATGTTCTTCGGCGGCAAGCTCAAGGGCATGCCGCCCAAGCTGGCCAGCGACAACGGCGAGCACATGATCATCCGCCCGCTGGCCTACGTCGACGAAAAAGACCCCACGCGCTGGGCGCAGGTGCGCGACTACCCGATCATTCCCTGCACGCTGTGCGGCAGCCAGGAAAACCTGCAGCGCAAGCAGGTCGGCAACATGCTGCGCGACTGGGAAAAGCAGTACCCCGGCCACATCGAGAACATGCTGACCGCGCTGCAGAACGTGGTGCCCTCGCACCTGATGGACCGCACGCTGCACGACTTCGCCGGCCTCAAGACCACGGGCCGCGCCAACCCCGAAGGCGACAAGGCCTTCGACCCCGAGAGCTTCGACGAAACACCCGCCAGCGGCCGCGCGCCGAACGGCCTGCCGGCCGTGCAGGTGATCAAGCTCTGAGCCTTTCGCCGCCACCGCCAGGAGCCCTTCGATGAACACCGCGTCCCGCCACACCCCTCTTTCATCGCTGGGCCGCTGGCTGCCGATCCTGGCCGCCGCCGCGCTGCTGTCGGCGTGCGCGGCCACGCAACTGCAGACCAACGTGCAGGCCTACTCCACGCTGCAGGCCCTGCCCGCGCAGGCGAACGACCGCACCTACCGCTTCGAGCGCCTGCCCTCGCAGCAGGCCGACGCCGGCCAGGACGACCTGGAGCGGCAGGCGCGTGTGGCGCTGCAGAAGATCGGCCTGGCGCTGGCGGGTTCGCCCGATGCGCCGACCGCCCAGCGGCCGCGCTACAGCGTGCAGGTGCAGTTGCGCCAGACCGTGCTGCCGCTCGACCCCTACGGTTTCTACGGCCCTGACCCGTTCTGGGGTCGGGGCTGGGGCCCCGGCTTTTACGGCGCCTGGGCCGGCCCCTTCTGGTCGTCGGGCCGAACCGAAACACGCAGCGAACTGACACTGCTGCTGCGCGACCTGACCAACGGCCAGGTCGTCTTCGAAGGGCATGCCGTGCACAGCGACCTGCCGGTGGCGCGCAACGTGCTCGTGCCAGCCCTGCTGGACGCGGCCCTGCGCGACTTTCCCCAACCGCCGGCGGGCACCCGCCAGGTCATCGTGCCGCTGCCGGCGGCCACACGCTAAGCGCTGGACGCCATGAATTTCACCCGCCTCATCGCCGTGCGCCACGGCGAAACCGCCTGGAACGTCGACACCCGCATCCAGAGCCATCTCGACATTCCGCTCAACGACACCGGCCTGTGGCAGGCACGCCAGGTGGCGCAGGCCCTGCTGCACGAGGACATCCACGCCATCTACACCAGCGACCTGCGGCGCGCCGCCCAGACCGCACGCCATGTGGGCGAAGCCAAGGCGCTGCCCGTGCATGACGAACTGGCCTTGCGCGAACGCGGCTTTGGCGAGTTCGAAGGGCAGACCTATGCCGAAATCCAGGAACGCTGGCCCGAGGAATCCGTACGCTGGCGCAAGCGCGATCCGCATTTCGCCCCGCCCGGCGGCGGCGAATCGCTGCTCGTCTTCGGCGACCGCATCCTGCAGGCGGTCCACCGGCTGGCCGCACGACATGCGGGCCAGCAGATCCTGCTGGTCGCCCACGGCGGCGTGATGGACGTGCTCTACCGCGCCGCCACCCACCTGGACGTGCAGGCCCCGCGCAGCTGGCACCTGGGCAACGCCGCCATCAACCGCCTGCTGTGGACACCCGACGGCCTGAGCCTGGTCGGCTGGGCCGACACCCAGCACCTCGAAGACGGTACGCGCGACGAGACCACGGCCTGACGGGACGCGCCCCTCCGTGACCGACGCAGCCGCCCTCTTCTCCACCGACCGGCGGCCTGCCGCGGCCAGTGACTGGCCCGCCCTCTTCGCGCGCCACACGCGCTGGATGGTGCTGACCGGCGCGGGCGTGAGCACCGACTCCGGCATTCCCGACTACCGCGACCGCGAAGGCGGCTGGAAACGCCCCGCGCCCATTCAGTTCGGCCCCTTCATGCGCGATCCGCTGGTGCGCGCCCGCTACTGGGCACGCAGCCTGCTGGGCTGGCGATTCTTCGGCCAGGCCGGCCCCAATGCCGCCCACCAGGCGCTGGCGCAACTGGAACAGGCCGGACGCATCGGCCTGCTGCTCACCCAGAACGTCGACGGCCTGCACCAGGCCGCCGGCAGCCAGCGCGTGCTGGAACTGCATGGCGGGCTGGCGCGCGTGCGTTGCATGGGCTGCGGCGCGTTGTCGCTGCGCGCGGACCTGCAGCCCGAACTGCAGCGGCGCAACCCCGGCTGGGCACGACTCACGGCCACCATGGCGCCCGACGGCGATGCCGACCTCGAAGGCCGCGATTTCTCGACCTTCGACGTGCCGCCCTGCCCGGTCTGCGATGGCATCCTCAAACCCGATGTGGTGTTCTACGGCGAATCGGTCCCGGCCGAACGCCATGTCGCCGCGCAGGCGGCGCTGGCGGCCTGCGACGGCTTGCTGGTGCTGGGCTCGTCGCTGATGGTGCAGTCAAGCTACCGCTACGCCGTGGCCGCGCACGCGACGGGCAAACCGGTGGTGGCGGTCAACCTCGGGCGCACACGCGCCGACGATCTGCTGAGCTTCAAGCTCGAAACGCCGGTGGCTGCCGCACTGGCGGCGGTATTGCCCGCCGCCAGTGCGGCAGCCTGAATTCAGGCCGGATTGGCCAGCAGCCGCTCGATCGCCAGTCCGGCGAAAAAGCCGAGCGCGGCGATGACGGTCCACTTGGACACCGTCAGCCCCAAGCGCTTGTAGCGCGGCTTGCCCGTGGCGCCATAGGCCGCGAACAAGGCCGCAGCCACCGCCAGCAGCAAAAAGAGGACGATGCGGAAAAGCAGCACGGCCGGGCGCCTGACTACCAGGCGCGGGCCAGCTGCACGAAGCCGCGCGGCGCGCGCGCGGCGTCCTGGAAGGTCACGACCTCGTAGGCGGTTTCGTCGGCCAGCAGCACACGCAGCAGCTTGTTGTTGAGCGCGTGGCCCGAGCGGAAGGCGCTGTAGGCGGCCAGCAGCGGCTTGCCGACCACGTACAGGTCGCCGATGGCGTCGAGGATCTTGTGCTTGGCGAACTCGTCGTCGTAGCGCAGGCCCTCGGCGTTGAGCACCTTGTAGTCGTCCATCACGATGGCGTTGTCGAGCCCACCGCCCAGCGCCAGGCCGTGCGTGCGCAGCATCTCGACGTCCTTGGTGAAACCGAAGGTGCGCGCACGCGCGATGTCGCGTGTGTAGTTGCCCTCGGACAGGTCGAACTCGACGCTCTGGCCCGTGGAGTCCACCACGGGGTGGTGGAATTCGATGTCGAAACGCAGCTTGTAGCCGTGGTAGGGCTCCAGGCGCGCCCACTTGAGGCTGTGGCCCTCGCCCTCGCGGATCTCGACCGGCTTGAGCACACGGATGAAACGTTTGGGCGCGTTCTGCAGCTCGATGCCAGCACTCTGCAGCAGGAACACAAAAGCCGCGGCCGAGCCGTCGAGGATGGGCACTTCGTCGGCCGTGATGTCGACATACAGGTTGTCGATGCCCAGGCCCGCAAACGCCGACATCAGATGCTCGGTCGTCTGCACCTTGGCGTCACCCGCCGAGATGGTCGTGGCCATGCGCGTGTCGGTCACCGACAGCGCATTGACGGGAATGTCGACCGGCACAGGCAGGTCCACCCGGCGAAACACGATGCCCGTGTCGGGCTGGGCCGGGCGCAGCGTGATTTCCACACGCTGTCCGCTGTGCACGCCCACGCCCACGGCGCGGGTGATGGTCTTGAGGGTACGTTGTTGCAGCACGGGGTGGATTTTAATCGAGCAGGCCCCCGCACCCGTGCGGGGACCGACGCTCCACGGCCTAATTCGCCGATAGCCTGAGACTAAGCAAGCCCAGGGCGCTCCCCAAGCGAAAGCGCTGCGGCCTCAGCCCCTGGTGGCCTTTCAAGTCACAGCGTGGACGGGCTTTGCCCGTTCACGGCTGTGGCCCCCTGGGGGCTGAGGGCCGCGGCTCCAAGTCTGCCTGCGCAGACTTGGACGGACCGAAGAGCCCCGGCCTCTGGCCGGGAGCGCTGGGCGGACAGGCGCTTCGGGGGATCTCAATCAATCAGCCTGGCGACGCAGAAACGCCGGAATCTCGAAGTCTTCCATGCCACCCGAAGCCAGCGCGTCGACCTTGGCCGCGGCCTGGGTGCGGTTGGTGCGCCAGACACTGGGCACGGCCGAGTTCGCGTAGTCGGCCTGTTGCACGCCCGCGGGGGCATGGCCGCCGAAGGCTGCGGCGGGCAGGCCGTCGGTGCCGGTGCCGCGCAGGACTTCGAGCACGGGCTGCTGGCGGCGCGCCTGGCCGCGGCTCAGGCCGGTGGCGACCACGGTCACGCGGATCTGGTCGCCCAGGCTGTCGTCGTAGGCGGTGCCGTAGATCACGTGGGCTTCGGACGAGGCATAGGCACGGATGGTGTTCATCGCGAGCTTGGACTCCGACAGCTTGAGCGAGCCCTTGGCCGCCGAGATCAGCACCAGCACGCCCTTGGCGCCCGACAGGTCTATGCCTTCGAGCAGCGGGCAGGCCACGGCCTGTTCGGCCGCGATGCGGGCGCGGTCCGGGCCGTCGGCCACGGCCGTGCCCATCATGGCCTTGCCGGGCTCGCCCATGACGGTGCGCACGTCTTCGAAGTCGACGTTGACGTGGCCCGGCACGTTGATGATCTCGGCAATACCGCCCACGGCGTTCTTGAGCACGTCGTTGGCCTGCGCGAAGGCTTCGTCCTGGGTGATGTCGTCACCCAGCACGTCCAGCAGCTTCTCGTTGAGCACCACGATCAGCGAGTCGACGTTGGCTTCCAGCTCCTGCAGGCCCTGGTCGGCGTTGGTCATGCGGCGACCACCTTCCCAGTCGAAGGGCTTGGTGACCACGCCCACCGTCAGGATGCCCATGTCCTTGGCAACTCGCGCGATGATGGGCGCCGCGCCCGTGCCGGTGCCACCGCCCATGCCGGCGGTGATGAACAGCATGTGCGCGCCCGCGATGGCGTTGCGGATGTCTTCTTCCGCGGCCAGCGCCGCTTCGCGGCCCTTGTCGGGCTTGCTGCCCGCGCCCAGGCCGTTGGTGCCCAATTGGATGAGCTTGTGCGCCGACGAGCGCGTGAGCGCCTGTGCGTCGGTGTTGGCGCAGACGAATTCCACGCCTTGCACCTTGGTGTCGATCATGTGCTCGACGGCATTGCCGCCGCCCCCTCCCACGCCGATCACCTTGATCTGGGTGCCTTGGTTGAATTCTTCCACTTCAATCATTTCGATGGGCATGTTGGTTCTCCTGAAAGTGTGCTGCGATGTTCTGAACTGAAACGGTCTCGATCCTTCGGGTCCTGCCGCCTGGCGGGCTGCTGCGTGCGCTTGCGTGCAACGCGACGGGGGGCGGGGTCCCCGGCGGCGCCAGCCAAGGCCAGCGCCAGCGCCAGAACCATCGGTCGCGCCAGGGCGGATGGCTCCTGCTCCGGTTGAGAAAGCGTTTGCTGTGCATGGTTCCGGCTTGCTTGCAATTGGTTAGAAAGTCCGCCCGAACCAGTCCTTGAGCTGGCCGAAGACGTTCTGCACGGGCGAGGCCTTCTGCGCCACCTTGTGGCCGCGCAGGCGGCTCAGGCGCGCCTCTTCCATCAGGCCCATCACCGTGGAGGCGCGCGGCTGCGCAACCATGTCGGAGAGGGCCTTGGTGTACTGCGGCATGCCGCGGCGCACGGGCTTGAGGAAGATGTCCTCGCCCAGCTCCACCATGCCCTGCATGACGGCGCTGCCGCCCGTGATGACGATGCCCGAGGACAGCATCTCCTCGTAGCCCGATTCGCGGATGACCTGCTGCACCAGCGAGTAGATTTCTTCGACGCGCGGCTCGATCACGCCGGCCAGCACCTGGCGGCTGAGCATGCGCGGGCCGCGGTCGCCCAGGC
The DNA here is from genome assembly GCA_009912175.1 of Paracidovorax wautersii. Classification (GTDB taxonomy): domain Bacteria; phylum Pseudomonadota; class Gammaproteobacteria; order Burkholderiales; family Burkholderiaceae_C; genus Comamonas_F; species Comamonas_F wautersii_A. The sequence goes on from WNDQ01000006.1 coordinate 49,538, forward strand.
CCGGCACCTCGACCTGCGTGTCGGGGTCGGCCAGCAGCTGCTTGGCGCAGCCGTGGTCGACCTTGATGTCCTCGGCGTCCTTGGTCGGCGTGCGCAGCGCCATGGCGATGTCGCTGGTGATGAGGTCGCCCGCGATCGGGATCACCGAGGTGTAGCGGATCGCGCCGCCCGAAAACACCGCCACGTCGGTCGTGCCCGCGCCGATGTCGACCAGCGCCACGCCCAGTTCCATTTCATCTTCGGTCAGCACCGACAGGCTCGAGGCCAGCGGGTTGAGCATGAGCTGGTCGACCTCCAGGCCGCAGCGGCGCACGCACTTGACGATGTTCTCGGCCGCGCTCTGCGCGCCGGTGACGATGTGCACCTTGGCTTCCAGGCGGATGCCGCTCATGCCGATGGGTTCACGCACGTCCTGGCCGTCGATCACGAATTCCTGCGGCTCGACCAGCAGCAGCCGCTGGTCGGTGGAGATGTTGATGGCCTTGGCGGTCTCGACCACCCGCGCGACGTCGGCGGCGCTGACCTCGCGGTCCTTGATGGCCACCATGCCGCTGGAGTTGATGCCGCGGATGTGGCTGCCCGTGATGCCGGTGTAGACCCGCGTGATCTTGCAGTCGGCCATCAGCTCGGCCTCTTTCAAGGCCTGCTGGATGCTGGCCACCGTGGCATCGATGTTGACCACGACACCGCGCTTGAGCCCGTTGCTGGGCGCCACGCCCAGGCCGACCAGCTTGAGCTCTCCGCCCGGCAGGATCTCGGCCACGACCGCCATGATCTTGCTGGTGCCGATGTCCAGTCCCACCACGATGTCTTTGTAGTCTTTTGCCATATGCGTTGATTCCGTTTGACTCTGTGCGGATTGCCTCTAGCGGCGCCCCGTTTTTTTGCTCTCGCCCCGTCGTCACGCCCGCCAGCTTGAGCGCGTAGCCGTCGGCGTAGCGCAGGTCGGCCGTCTCGATGTGCTCCGAGCGCGTGCGTCCGTACTTGGCCCCCGCCTGCGCGAAGGTGCCCACGAAGCGCTGCACGCGCGCGGTGATCTGTTCGTCGCTGCCGCGCCCGATCTCGATGCGCGCGCCGCTGGCCATGCTGGCCTGCCAGCCGCCATGCACCGACAGGGTGAGCGACTTCATCGGCTGCTTCAGGCCGTCCTGCAGCAGCGGCGCCAGCAGCCTGGACATGCGCAGCACCTCGGGCGCCGTGCCCGCCGGGCCATCGAGCAGGACCAGGTTCTCGCCCTCGACATCGGCCAGGCTCGCCTCGAACACCTCGCCAAAGCTGTTGACCAGGGTCGACTTCTCGGCCGGGCCCCAATAGGCGGCGGGCTGGTGCTCCTGCAGCACCACTTCCAGTTCGTCGGGAAAGGCGCGCCGCACCACGGCCTGCCGCACCCACGGCAGGCTCTCGAACACCTCGCGCGTGCGGGCCAGATCGAGGGTGAAGAAATTGCCGGCCAGCCGGCTCGCGACCTGTGCGTGCACGGCCGCGGCGCTCTGGCGGTCCACATCGCCCTGCAGCACGACGTCGCGCAGGTCGAACACCGGCTGCCGCACCACCCAGCTCACGGCCGCGCCCGCGCACAGCAGCGCCGCCGCGGCAAACAGCAGCGACGCCAGCCCGTTCATGAAACGGACGTCGAAGGGCTGGGGCTGGGGCGGCCAGGGCCTGTTCACTCGGCGCCTCCCGGGTTGACGGCGGCGGCATCCAGCCGCGGATGGTCGAGCGCCGCCGTCTTGAGCAGCTCGACGCACAGCGTTTCGTAGTCGATGCCGACCGCGCGCGCGGACATCGGCACCAGCGAATGGCTGGTCATGCCGGGCGAGGTGTTGATCTCCAGCAGAGAGGGCTCGCGCGTGGTGGCGTCGATCATCACGTCGACGCGGCCCCAGCCGCGGCAGCCCAGCGTGCGGTAGGCCTTGAGCACCAGTTCCTGGATGCGCGCCTCTTCCTGCGCCGGCAGGCCGCTGGGGACCAGGTACTGCGTGTCGTCGGTGAAGTACTTGTGCTCGTAGTCGTAATTGCCCTCGGGCGCCACGATGCGGATGATGGGCAGCGCGCGGGCGTTCTCGCCCGTGCCCAGGATGGGGCAGGTCACCTCGTCGCCGGCGATGAACTGCTCGCACAGGACGTCGGCGTCGAGCACCGCGGCGGCATCGACCGCCTGCGCCACTTCCGAGTAGCCCTGCACCTTGCTCACGCCGATGGACGAGCCCTCGCGCGCCGGCTTGACGATGACCGGCAGGCCGAGTTCGTCGGGCAGGCTCATCAGGCGCGCGCGGTCGTACTCGCCCCGGCGCAGCAGCGCGTAGCGCGGCGTCGGGATGCCTTCGTGCAGCCACACGCGCTTGGTCATGATCTTGTCGATGGCGATTGCCGAAGCCATCACGCCCGAGCCGGTGTAGGGAATGCCCAGCAACTCCAGCGCACCCTGCACCGTGCCGTCTTCGCCGAAGCGGCCGTGCAGCGCGATGAAGCAGCGCGCAAAACCTTCCCGCTTGAGCTCGGCCAGGTCGCGCTCCGCCGGGTCGAAGGCATGCGCGTCCACGCCCTGGGCACGCAGCGCCGCCAGCACGCCGGCACCCGACATCAGCGAGACCTCGCGCTCGGCCGAGGCGCCGCCCATGAGCACGGCCACCTTGCCGAAGTCCGGGGATTCTTTCCGGGAGGGGATCACCGCGTTCATGCCGTTTTCTCCTTGGCGGGCAAGGACGGGGGCGCATCCACGCCGCCGAACTGCTCGGCCACCTTGGCCGCGACCGCGCCGATCGAGCCGGCGCCCATGCACAGCACCACATCGCCGTCGCGTGCGTTGTCCACAATGGCGCGCGGCATCTCGGCGATCTGGTCGACGAAGACCGGCTCGACCTTGCCGGCCACACGCAGGGCGCGCGAGAGCGAGCGCCCGTCGGCCGCCACGATGGGCGCTTCGCCGGCGGCGTAGACCTCGGCCAGCAGCACGGCGTCGGCGCCCTGGCCGATGACCTTGACGAAATCCTCGAAGCAGTCGCGGGTGCGCGTGTAGCGGTGCGGCTGGAAGGCCAGCACCAGGCGGCGGCCCGGGAACGCGCCGCGCGCGGCCGCCAGCGTGGCCGCCATCTCGACCGGGTGGTGGCCGTAGTCGTCGATCAGCGTGAAGCTGCCGCCCGCGGCCAGCGGCACGTCGCCATGACGCTGGAAACGCCGGCCCACGCCCTTGAACGTGGCCAGCGCGCGCAGCAGGGCTTCGTCGGGCACGTCCAGTTCGGTGGCCACGGCAATCGCCGCCAGCGCGTTGAGCACGTTGTGGCGGCCCGCCAGGTTGAGCACGATCGGCAGGTCGGGCAGCGTCACGCCGTTGCGGCGCTGCACGGTGAAATGCATCTGCGCGCCCACCGCGCGCACGTCGATGGCACGCACCTGGGCCGACTCCTCGAAGCCGTAGGAGGTGATCGGCCGCGAGACCTGCGGCACGATCTCGCGCACCGCCGGGTCGTCGGTGCACAGCACGGCCGCGCCGTAGAAAGGCAGGCGCTGCAGGAAGTCGACGAAAGCGCCCTTGAGGCGGCCGAAGTCGTGCCCGTAGGTGTCCATGTGGTCGGCGTCGATGTTGGTGACGACCGCCATCACGGGCAGCAGGTTCAGGAAGGACGCGTCGGACTCGTCGGCCTCGGCCACCAGGTACTCGCCCGAACCGAGCTTGGCATTGGCGCCGGCGCTGTTGAGCCGCCCGCCGATCACGAAGGTCGGGTCCAGCCCGCCCGCGTGCAGCACGCTGGCGACCAGGCTGGTGGTGGTGGTCTTGCCGTGCGTGCCGGCAATGGCGATGCCGCGGCGCAGCCGCATCAGCTCGGCCAGCATGACGGCGCGCGGCACCACCGGGATGAGCTTGGCGCGCGCGGCGGCGACCTCGGGGTTGTCGTCGCCCACGGCGCTGGAGATGACCACGGCGTCGGCGCCCTGCAGGTTGCTGGCGGCGTGGCCGATGTGGGTCTGGATGCCCAGGCCGGCCAGCCGGCGCAGCGTGGCGCCGTCGGCCAGGTCCGAGCCGCTGATGGTGTAGCCCAGGTTGTGCAGCACCTCGGCGATGCCGGACATGCCGACCCCCCCGATGCCCACGAAATGAATGTGTTTGATCGCGTGCTTCATGGCCGGGCCAGCTCCTCGCACGCCTGGACCACGATGTCCACGGCTTCTGTCTTTTGCATGTCCTTGGCCTTCTGCCCCATCTGCATGAGGGTCGGGCGCTCCATTGTCGAAATCATGTCGGCCAGCCGCTGCGCCGTGAGCTCGCGCTGCGGCACCAGCCAGCCGGCGCCGGCGTTCACCAGAAACTGCGCGTTGACCGTCTGGTGGTCGTCCACCGCCGACGGGAAGGGCACGAACACCGCGGGCGTGCCCACGGCGGCCAGTTCGGTCACCGTGCTCGCACCCGACCGCGCCACCAGCACGTCGGCCTCGGCGAAGGCGGCGGCGGTGTCGTCGATGAAGGGGGTGAGCGTGGCCTCGACACCGGCGGCCGCGTAGTTGGCGCGCAGCGCGTCGATCTGGGCCGCGCCGCTCTGGTGCGTGACCTGCGGGCGGCGCTCGGGCGGCAGCAGTGCCAGCGCCTGCGGCACCACTTCGTTGAGTGCACGGGCGCCCAGGCTGCCCCCGACCACCAGCAGCTGGAGTGGACCGCTGCGGCCCGCATAACGCTCGGCGGGCGCGGGCTGGCGCAGGAAAGGCGCGCGCAGCGGATTGCCGATCCAGTCGGCCTTGGGCAAGGCCTTGGGAAAGGCGGTGTAGATGCGGTCGGCCAGCTTGGCCAGCACCTTGTTGGCCAGGCCCGCGACCGAATTCTGCTCGTGCAGGATCAGGGGCTTGCCCAGCAGCACGCTCATCATGCCGCCCGGAAAGGTGACATAGCCGCCAAAGCCGAGCACCACGTGCGGCCGCACGCGGCGCACCACGCCGATGCTCTGGGCAAACGCCTTGAGCAGGCGCAGCGGCAGCAACAGCAAGGTCAGCAGACCCTTGCCACGCACGCCGCCGAAGTCGATGGCCTCGAAGGCGAAACCCTGCGGCGGCACCAGCCGGCTTTCCATGCTCGGCTTGTCGGCCGTGCCCACCGCGCCCAGCCAGTGCACACGCCAGCCCCGATCGCTCAGGGCGCGCGCCACGGCCATGGCCGGGAAGATGTGGCCACCGGTGCCGCCGGCCATCACCAGCGCCACGCGCTGGCCGGAGGTGTCGTGCGCGCTCATGGCGTGCGCCCTCCCCGGCCCTGCATCATCAGCGCGCGGTTCTCGTAGTCCACACGCAGCACGATGGCCAGCGCCACCAGGTTCATCAGAATGGCCGAGCCGCCGTAGCTCATCAGCGGCAGCGTCAGCCCCTTGGTCGGCAGCGCGCCCAGGTTCACGCCCATGTTGGTGAAGGCCTGAAAACCCATCCACACGCCGATGCCCTGGGCCACCAGGCCCGAGAACACACGGTCGAGCGCGATCGCCTGGCGGCCGATGCTCATGATGCGGCGCGTCAGCCACAGGAACAGGCCGATCAGCACACACACGCCGATCAGGCCGAACTCCTCGCCCAGCACCGCCATCAGGAAGTCGGTGTGGGCCTCGGGCAGCCAGCTCAGCTTCTCGACGCTGTTGCCCAGGCCCTGGCCGAACCATTCGCCACGGCCGAAGGCGATGAGCGAATGCGAAAGCTGGTAGCCCTTGCCCAGCACGTGTTTCTCGTCCCAGGGGTTGAGGTAGGCGAAGATGCGCTCGCGCCGCCACTCGCTGGCAAACACCATGAGCGCAAAAGCGGCCACGCACAGCAGCGCGATCAGGAAGAACATGCGCGCGTTGACGCCGCCCAGGAACAGGATGCCCATGGCGATCACCGCGATCACCAGGAAGGCGCCCATGTCGGGCTCGGCCAGCAGCAGCAGGCCGACCACCACCACGGCCACGGCCATCGGCGCGACCGCGTGGAAGAAGTTTTCCTTCACGTCCATCTTGCGGACCATGTAGTTGGCCGCGTACATGACGATGGCCATCTTGGCCAGCTCCGAGGGCTGGAAGTTCATGACCTTGAACGAGATCCAGCGGCGCGCGCCGTTGACGTTGACGCCGATGCCGGGGATCAGCACCAGGATGAGCAGCAGCAGCGCGCCCACGAACAGCCAGGGCGCCCAGCGCTCCCAGGTCTGCATCGGCACCTGGAACGTCAGCAGCCCGACCAGCAGGCCGATGGTGATGGAGGTCAGGTGGCGCGAGAAGAAATAGGTGTTGCTGTAGTTGGCGAACCGCGGGTTGTCGGGCAGCGCGATGGAGGCCGAATACACCATCACCAGGCCCCAGGCCAGGATGGCTGCGGCCACCCACAGCAGCGCCTGGTCAAAACCCAGCAGGCGCGCCGGCTGCGTGCTGGCGCGGGCATAGGCGTGGGAGTCGATGCGCACCGGCAGCGCTTCGGCGGCGGTGCGCGCGGCCCCCTGGCCACGGCGCAGCCAGCCCAGCAGGCCGCCTTTGGCACGGCTGCCGGCCGCGCCGTAGCCACGGGGCACGTGGGCGCTCATAGGTGCTCCTCCGTGGCATGCGCGGACAGCGGCAGGCCATCGTCGGCCAGCGCCTGCACGGCCTCGACGAAGACCTGGGCGCGGTGGCCGTAGTTCTCGAACATGTCGAAGCTGGCGCAGGCCGGCGACATCAGCACCGCGTCCCCCGCGTGGGCCCGTGCGGCGGCCAACTGCACGGCCTCGGCCATGCTGGCCGCGTGCACCAGCGCCACGCCGGTGGCGGCCAGCGCGGCCTCGATCAGGGGGGCGTCGCGGCCGATCAGCACCGCCGCGCGCGCATACAGCGCCACCGGCTCGGCCAGCGGCGAAAAATCCTGGCCCTTGCCGACGCCGCCCAGGATGACCACCAGCCGGCGCTCGGCGCCCAGGCTCTTGAGGGCGGCCACGGTGGCGCCCACGTTGGTGCCCTTGCTGTCGTCGAAGAACTCGACCTCGTCGACCACCGCGACCGGCTCGACACGATGCGGCTCGCCTTGATACTCGCGCAGGCCGTAGAGCATGGGCGCGAGCGGGCAGTCGGCCGCCATGGCCAGCGCCAGCGCGGCCAGCGCGTTGACCGCGTTGTGGCGGCCGCGGATGCGCAGCGCGTCAGCCGGCATCAGGCGCTGGATGAACAATTCTTCCTCGGCCTCGCCGCGGCGCTTCTTGCGCGTTTCGTCGGCCTCCTGCGCACGCACCAACCAGGCCATGCCATTGAGCACCTCGATGCCGAAGTCGCCCGGGCGGCGCGGCATGTCGGCGCCAAAAGTCACATGGGCGCGGACCTGGGGTTTCTGCAGCTTGACCTTGACCGGCTCGGGCAGCATGGCCATGACACGCGCGTCCTCGCGGTTGAGCACCATGAGTGCACGCTGGCCGAAGATGCGCGACTTGGCCTGGGCGTAGGCGTCCAAGGAGCCGTGCCAGTCCAGGTGGTCCTGGCTCAGGTTGAGCACGGTGGCCGCCGTCGGCTCGAAGTTGTCGACGCCGTCGAGCTGGAAGCTCGACAGCTCCAGCACCCAGACCTGCGGCATGGCCGTCAGCTCGGGCACGGCGGGCGGCGGCGCGGCGATCTCGACGGCCGGGCCTTCGTCGTCGCCGGAGGCATCGTCCTGGGCCACTTCGGCGTTGAGCCGGGCCGAATCCTCCAGTGCACGGTCGATTTCGGCCAGCGTGTCCTTGGCGGACTCGGCGGTGGCTTCGTCGGCAGCGGCCTGTTCGGCGTCCAGCCGCGCCTGCTCGTCCGCCGCGGCCTGGGCATCCAGCGCCTGCGTGAGGGTGTCGAGCAAGGTCGGGCCGATGTTGCCGGCCACGGCCACACGCCGGCCGGCACGCGCCACGAGCTGGCCCAGCAGCGAAGTCACCGTCGTCTTGCCATTGGTGCCGGTGATGGCCAGCACCCGTGGTTCATAGCGGCGTGCGTCGCGCAGCTCGGCCAGGGCCTGGGCGAACAGCGTCAGCTCGCCGCCGGTCCACAGGCCGATGGCGCGCGCGGCGTCCAGCACCGGCGCAACCTCGGCCGGCAGCAGGCCGGGGCTGCGGAAGACCGCGCGCACCGACGTGCCGTCGATCAGCGCGGCCGTGAACGGGCCCGCCACAAACGTGGCGTCGGGCACGGCCGTGCGCAGGGCCACCAGTTGGGGCGGCGCCTCGCGCGTGTCGGCCACCGTGACCCGGGCGCCGCAGCGCGCGCACCAGCGCGCCATGGCCAGACCCGAGGCCCCCAGGCCCAGGATGAGGACGTGGACGTCTTGCAAGGTGGTGGGGTTGCTCATGCCGTCCTCACCTCAGCTTCAGTGTGGACAGGGCCAGCAGGCACAGCAGCATGGTGATGATCCAGAAACGGACCACCACCTGCGTCTCGTTCCACCCCTTCTTCTCGAAGTGGTGGTGCAGCGGCGCCATCTTGAACAGGCGGCGGCCCTGGCCGTAGCGGCGCTTGGTGTACTTGAACCAGCCGACCTGCAGCATCACCGACAGCGCTTCGACCACAAAGATGCCGCCCATGATGGCCAGCACGACTTCCTGGCGCACGATGATGGCCACCGTGCCCAGCGCCGCGCCCAGCGCCAGCGCGCCCACGTCGCCCATGAAGACCTGGGCGGGGTGCGTGTTGTACCAGAGGAAAGCCAGCCCCGCTCCGGCCAGCGCCGCGCAGAACACCAGCAGCTCGCCCGAGCCGGGAATGAAGGGGAACAGCAGGTAGCGCGCGTAGACCGCGTTGCCGGTGACGTAGGCGAACACGCCCAGCGTCGAGCCCACCAGCACCACCGGCATGATGGCCAGGCCGTCGAGCCCGTCGGTCAGGTTGACCGCGTTGCTCGACCCGACGATCACCAGGTAGGTCAGCAGGATGAAGCCGGTCACGCCCAGCGGGTAGCTCACTTCCTTGAAGAAGGGCACGAGCAGGTCGGCGTGCGGCGGCAAATCGACCGTGAAGCCCGACATCACCCAGGCCTTGAACAGCTCCCACACGCGGGCATTGGAGCTTTCCGAGATGGCAAAGGCCAGGGCAAACGCCGCGGCCAGGCCGATCACCGATTGCCACAGGTACTTCTCGCGCGAGCGCATGCCCTCGGGGTCTTTCTTGACCACCTTGCGCCAGTCGTCGACCCAGCCGATGGCGCCAAAACCAAAGGTCACCAGCAACACGATCCAGACAAAACGGTTGGTCCAGTCGAACCACAGCAGCGTGGAGATGGCGATGGACAGCAGGATCAGCACGCCGCCCATGGTGGGCGTGCCGCTCTTGGCCAGGTGTGATTCCACGCCGTAGGCACGGATGGGCTGGCCGATCTTGAGCCGCGCCAGCGCGCGGATGACGACGGGCCCGGCGGCCAGGCCGATCAGCAGTGCCGTCATGGCGGCCATCACCGCACGCAAGGTGAGGTACTGGAAGACGCGCAGAAAGCTCCAGTCGGGACCGAGCGTCGACAGCCAGTTGAACAGGTGCAGCAGCATGGTTAGTTTTTCTTTCCTTGTTGTTCTTGTGGGGACGGGATCTGTGCTGCGGAAACTTCAGCGGGAACGTCAGACGAAATGCGGGCGGACACGAGGGCGGAGGCCGCCGGCTGTGCGTCCAGCACAGCCTGCACCAGACGCTCCATGCCCATGAAACGCGAGCCCTTGACCAGCACCGCGGCCAGGCCGGGCAGCGCCGCGAGCAGCGCGGATTGAAGCGCTTCGATGGAATCGGCGTGCCAAGGTTGCACCCCGCCGCCGGTTTTTTGGGCCGCTGCGCTGGCGTGGCGGCTGGCTTCGCCCAGCGTCCACAGGTGTTCGATACCGCGCTCGGCCGCGTACTGGCCGACCTCGGCATGGAAAGCCGGGCCCTGGTCGCCGACCTCGCCCATGTCGCCCAGCGCCAGCAGGCGCGGCGCCGGCAGTTCGGCCAGCACGTCGATGGCCGCGCGCACCGAGTCGGGGTTGGCGTTGTAGCTGTCGTCGATCACGATCACCGAGCGACCGCCCCAGTCGAGCACGCGCGCATGCGAGCGGCCCTTGACCGGGCGGAAGGCGCCAATGCCCGCGGCAATCACCGCATCGGGCACGCCCGCGGCCTGCGCGCACGCGGCCACGGCCAACGCGTTGCGCACGTTGTGGCGGCCGGCCAGGTGCAGATCGAAGGCCAGCACGGCGCCACCGGCCAGCGTGGCACGGACCTGCCAGCGGTCGCCCGCCCAGCTGGCCTCGCCGCGCACATCGGCGTCGACCGAGAAACCGAAGGTGGCCAGGCCGTGGCCTGCGGCCAGCTCGCGCCACAGCGGCACAAAACCTTCGTCGGCCGGAAACACCGCGGTGCCGCCCGCGCGCAGCGCCGTGAAGACACTGCCGTTCTCACGCGCCACGGCCTCGACGGTCGCCATGAATTCCTGGTGCTCGCGCTGCGCGTTGTTGACCAGCGCGACCGTGGGCGCGGCCAGCGGCGCCAGCCAGGCGATCTCGCCCGGGTGGTTCATGCCCAGCTCGACCACGGCCGCACGGTGGTGCGTGCGCAGGCGCAGCAGCGTCAGCGGCAGACCGATGTCGTTGTTGAAATTGCCCTGGGTGGCCAGCGTGTCGTCGCCGTGCCAGGCCCGCAACACCGACGCCAGCATCTGCGTGACGGTGGTCTTGCCATTGCTGCCGGTCACCGCGATCAGCGGGATGTCGAACTGCGCACGCCAGGCCGCAGCGATGAAACCCAGTGCACGCCGGGCGTCGGCCACTTCGAGCCCGGGCAGGCCACTGGCCTGGACACCACGCTCGGCCACCACGGCCACGGCGCCGCTGGCGGCAGCCTGGCCCAGAAAGTCGTGCGCGTCGAACTTGTCGCCACGCAGCGCCACGAACAGGTCGCCCGCGGCCAGCGAGCGCGTGTCGGTGTGCACACGCTGCACCGTGGTGTTGCCGTCGCCGACCAGGCGCGCGGGCTCGCCGGCGGCCTGTAGCCAGGACTGGATACGCGCCAGCGTGAGGTTCAAGCCGCTCATGCCGCCACCTCCACACGCCGCGCCAGCGCGGCGCGCGCGTGGTCGAGATCGGAGAACGGGTGCTTCACGCCCGCGATCTCCTGGTGCTGCTCGTGGCCCTTGCCGGCGATCAGCACCACGTCCATGGGCTGGGCCGTGGCCAGCACGGCGGCGATGGCCGCGGCGCGGTCGGGCTGCACCTGCACGGCCGACGGATTCTTCACGCCCGCCAGCATCTGGTCGATGATGGCCATGGGCTGTTCGCTGCGCGGGTTGTCGCTGGTGATGGTCACCGCATCGGCCAGGCGCTCGGCGACCTCGGCCATCAGCGGACGCTTGATCGGGTCGCGGTCGCCGCCGCAGCCCAGCACGATGGACAACTGCCCGCCGCGCTGCTGTGCGAGCGGCCGCAGCGCCTGCAAGACCTTCTCGACCGCGTCCGGCGTGTGCGCAAAATCAACGACGGCCAGCGGCTGGCCTGCACCGCCCAGGCAGGCCATGCGGCCGGGCACGGGCGCCAGCAGCGCGCAGGCGGCAGCGGCCTGCGCCAGCGTCATGCCCTGCGCGCGGCAGCCGCCGATCACGGCCAGCAGGTTGGCGACGTTGTGCTCGCCGATCAGCCGCGTCTGCACACGGCAGCGCGCCTGCACCGCTCCGCTTTCGGTCACGTCGAAGGCCAGGCCACCGTCCTCGTAGGTGACGCCCGTGGCCCGCAGGCGCGCGGCGTCCTGCGCCACGCCGTAGGTCCAGACCGCCAGATCCTCGCGCCCGGCCAGTTGGGCGGCCAGCTCGCGGCCATGCGCGTCGTCGACGTTGAGCACGACGGCCTGCAGGCCCGGCCAGCCGAACAGCTCGGCCTTGGCGGCCCAGTAGGCGGCCATGCTGCCGTGGTAGTCCAGGTGGTCCTGCGAAAAATTCGTGTAGAGCGCGACCTTGATGCGCACGCCGTCCAGCCGGCGCTCGGCCAGGCCGATGGACGAGGCCTCGATGGCGCAGGCCGCGTAGCCGTCGTCGGCAAAACGGCGGAAGGCCGCGTGCAGCGTCACCGGGTCGGGCGTCGTCAGGCCCGTGTAGTCGACCTCGGGCGGCCGCCCCACGCCCAGCGTGCCGACAAAACCGCACAGTCCCTGGCCGTGCGCCGACAGCGCCTGGGCCAGCCACCACGCGGTGCTGGTCTTGCCGTTGGTGCCGGTCACCGCCAGCACGTCGATGGCCTGGCTGGGCGATTCGTGCCACAGCGAGGCGATCACGCCCGTGGCCGGCTTGAGTCCTTCGTACAGGGCGATGCGCGGCACCGGGCCCGCGTCCGCCGGCCACTGGGCCAGCCAGTCCTCGCTGCCCTGGCGCTCGACCAGGCAGGCGGCTGCGCCCTGGGCCAGCGCGGCCGGCACGAAGCGGCGGCCGTCGGTGGCGGCACCCGGCCAGGCGATGAAGGCCGAGCCGGCGCCGGCCTGGCGGCTGTCGACCGTCAAGGCGCGCGCGCCCTGCTCGCGCAGCCACTGCACGGCCTGAGCGGGGGTGTGCAGGATCACCGTCACAGCGGGTGCTCCTCGCCCACGGGCTCGACCACCTCCGGCGCGGACACCTGCGGCTTGACCGCCATGTCGGGCGGCACGCCCATCATGCGCAGCGTCTGCTGCACGACCTGGCTGAAAACCGGCCCGGCGACCGTGCCGCCGTAGTACGAGCGGCCACCCGGCTCGTCGATCATGACGGCCACGATGATGCGCGGGCGCTCGATCGGCGCCATGCCGGCGAACCACGACCGGTACTTGCCCGCCGCGTAGCCCTTGCCGGCCTGCTTGCGCGCCGTGCCCGACTTGCCCCCCACGGAGTAGCCGAGCGTCTGCGCATAGTTGCCCGCCGTGCCGCCGGGGCCCGCGGCCAGCCAGAGCATGTGGCGGACTTCGGCGGCATTCGCGCTGGAGAACACACGCGTGCCGACGGCTTCCCCCGAGGTCTTGAGGATGGTGGCCGGAATGACGCTGCCGTCGTGCGAGAACACCGTGTAGGCACGCGCGATCTGCAGCAGCGAGGCCGACAGACCATAGCCATAGGACATGGTCGCCTGCTCGATCGGCTTCCAGGTCTTCCAGGGCCGCACGCGGCCCGAGACCGCGCCCGGAAACTCGATCTGCGGCTTCTGCCCCAGGCCCAGCGCCGCGTAGACGTTCCACATCTCCTGCGCGCTCAGCCGCTGGGAGATCTTGGTGGCCCCGATGTTGCTCGACTTCTGAATCACGCCCTCGACCGTCAGCACGCCGTAGTTGTGCGTGTCGGTGATGGTCGAGCCCGTGACGGTAAAACGCCCCGGCGTGGTGTCGATGAGGGTCTGCGGCGTCACGCGCTTGAGTTCGAGCGCCGTGCCGATGGTCACCGGCTTCATGGTCGAGCCGGGCTCGAAGGTGTCGGTCACCGCGCGGTTGCGCAGTTGCTCGCCCGTCAGGTTCTGGCGGTTGTTGGGGTCGTAGCTGGGGTAGTTGGCCAAGGCCAGCAACTCGCCCGTCACGGCGTCGAGCACCACCACGCTGCCGGCCTTGGCCTTGTTCTCGGCAATGGCGTCGCGCAGCTTCTGGTAGGCAAAGAACTGCACCTTGCTGTCGATCGAGAGCTGGATGTCCTTGCCGTCGACCGGCGGCACCTGGTCGCCCACGTCGTCGACCACGCGGCCCATGCGGTCCTTGATCACACGGCGCGAGCCGGCGCGCCCGCCCAGCTCCTTGTTGAAGCTCAGCTCGATGCCTTCCTGGCCCCGGTCCTCGACGTTGGTGAAGCCCACCACGTGCGCGGCCGCTTCGCCTTCGGGGTACTGGCGTTTGTATTCCTCGCGCTGGTAGATGCCCTTGATCTTGAGCTCGGCGATCTGGCGCGCCACCGGCACGTCGACCTGGCGCTTGAGCCACACAAAGGTCTTGTCCTCGTCGGCCAGCCGTTTGTTGAGCTCGGCCAGCGGCATGCCCAGCAGCTTGGCCAGCCGCGCGAGCTTGGCCGGGTCGCGCTCGACGTCCTCGGGAATGGCCCAGATGCTCTGCGCCGGAATGCTCGACGCCAGGATCAGGCCGTTGCGGTCGAGGATGCGGCCACGATTGGCCGGCAGCTCCAGCGTGCGCGCAAAACGCACCTCGCCCTGGCGCTGGTAGAAGTCGCGGTCGATCACCTGCACCCACGCCGCGCGCGCGCCCAGCCCGACGAAACACAGCGCCAGGCAGGCCACGATGAACTTGCTGCGCCAGATCGGGGTCTTGCTGGCCAGCAGCGGGCTGGACGAATAGCGGACGCTGCGCCTCATCGCCGCGCTCCCGTGTTGGCGCCGGCCTTGGGCTCGGGCGGCACGTACTGCGGCACCTGCACACCGACGTAGTCCGTGATGGCCGGCGACGGCGTGAGCATCATGAGCTTTTCCTTGGCCAGCTGCTCCACCCGCAGGTGAGTGGCCTGGGCGCGCTTTTCGACCTGGAGCCGGTTGAACTCCACTTCGAGCTTGCGCGCCTCGCTGCTGGCGCGGTCGTACTGCACGAACAGGTTGCGCGATTCATGCTGCGCATGCACCACGGCCAGACTGCTGAGCACCACGGCCAGCAGCAGGATGACGTTCAGCCGCGTCATGGCCGACCCTCCACGCCGGCCACGTCGGCCCAGGGCTGTGCCGTGCGGAAGGCCACACGCATGATGGCGCTGCGCGAACGTGCGTTGGCCTCGACCTCCTGCACGCTGGGCTTGATGCGCGCGCCGGCCACCAGGGCCAGCGGCTTGGGCGCGGCAAAGGGCGCGCGGCGGTCGTAGACCTCGCGCGAGTGCTGCGTGATGAAGTTCTTGACGATGCGGTCTTCGAGCGAATGGAAGCTGATGACCACCAGCCGCCCGCCCGGCTTGAGCACCTTGAGCGCAGCCGCTAGCGCCTGCTGCAGCTCTTCAAGTTCGGCATTGATGAAAATCCGAAGAGCCTGAAAGGTGCGCGTGGCAGGGTTTTGGCCCGGCTCCCGGGTCCGGACCGAACCAGCCACGAGCTGGGCCAGCTCGGCAGTGGTCGCGAGCGGGCCGTGCGCCTGTCGGCGAGCAACAATCGCCTTTGCAATTGGAAGAGCAAACCGTTCTTCGCCATAGTCACGTATCACCTCCGCTATTTGTTGGACCTCTGCGTAAGCCAGCCAGTCCGCGACGCTTTCGCCGCGGGTGGTATCCATGCGCATGTCGAGTGGGCCGTCGAACCGGAAACTGAAACCGCGCGCCGGATCGTCGATCTGCGGCGAACTCACACCCAGATCCATCAGCACACCGTCCACGCTGGCCTCGGGCAGCGCGCCCAGGTTGGCGAATCCCTCGTGGCGCACGTCCACACGCGCGTCGGCCAGCGCGTGCGCGACCGCGATGGCCTGGGGATCCTTGTCGAACACCGTCACGCGGTCGGCCGCCGCCAGTTGCGACAGCAGCAGGCGTGTGTGCCCGCCGCGGCCGAAAGTGGCATCGACAAAACGCCGCGGCGCGGCGTCGGGCTTGGCGTCCTCGTGCAGGTTGAGCAGCGCCGACACCGCCTCCTGCAGCAAGACGGTGGTGTGGGTAAGAACCATGTCCGCCTCGCGCCTAGAAAGAGAAGTCCTTGAAGACGTCGGGCATGTCGGCCTGCATGGCCTTGGCCTCTTCCTCCGCGTAGCGAGCGGTATCCCACAGCTCGAAGTAGTAGCCCATGCCCAGCAGCATGGCCGACTTGGTGATGCCGGCGGCCGCCCGCAGCTCGGGCGAGACCAGGATGCGCCCGGTGCCGTCCATTTCGACGTCGCAGGCGTTGCCCAGGAAGATGCGCTTCCACCAATGGGCCTGGGCGGGCAGCGCGTTGATGCGCTCGCGGAACTGGTCCCAGGCGGGACGGGCAAAGATCATGAGGCAGCCGTGGGGGTGTTTGGTGACCGTGAGCTGACCGGCGGCAGTGGCGCTCAGGACGTCACGATGCCGGGTCGGCACAGAAAGCCGTCCTTTCGCATCGAGCGTCAATGAAGAAGCACCCTGAAACATGTCGCACCGCTGGTCTGGGTTTGTTCACGGAAAACGTCGATCAGACACTTTCCACCACTAAATTCCACTTTTCCCCACTCTATCAGGAAAACCGTGAAACTCAACCTTGCCCGCCAGTTTTTTTCAATGAAATCAAAGACTTAGGCCGATAGTCCTACAAAAAATAACAGTGATTTTCTTTATATAAATGAAGGACTTAGCAAAATAATTGAATGTTCAGCTTGAAAAAATGCACCAATCTGTGCCGAATCGCACCGCGCGCCCGCATCTGTCGCCCCCTGTAGGAATCGTCCTATAAGTCACCCGATACCCAAGGCGGCGCGGGACTGGACACCCCTTCGGCGTCAGCCCTGCCGCCCGCCCCGCCAAAGGAAAAGGGCTCCCCGTGGGGAGCCCGTTGCCATCGCGAGCCCGGTGTTGGCGCGACGTCAGAGCACGAAACGCGACAGGTCCTCGTCCTGGCTCACGTCCTCCAGGCGGGCGTCGACATAGGCAGCATCGATCACCACGGACTGGTTTTCGAGCTTGGCGGCGCCAAAGCTGACTTCTTCGAGCAACCGCTCCAGCACCGTGGCCAGGCGGCGCGCGCCGATGTTTTCGGTGCTTTCGTTGACGTGGTGGGCAATGGCCGCCAGCCGCGTGATGCCGTCGGGGCGGAAGTCCAGCGTGACGTTTTCGGTGGCCAGCAGCGCCTGGTACTGCTTGACCAGCGAGGCGTGAGTCTGCGTCAGGATGGCCTCGAAGTCCTCGACCGAGAGCGAGCCCAGCTCGACGCGGATCGGGAAACGCCCCTGCAGCTCGGGAATCAGGTCGCTGGGGCGGCTGAGGTGGAAGGCACCGGAGGCGATGAACAGGATGTGGTCGGTCTTGACCATGCCGTACTTGGTGTTGACGCTGGTGCCTTCGACCAGCGGCAGCAGGTCGCGCTGCACGCCCTGGCGCGAGACGTCGGTCCCGCTGGTGCCGGCGCGGGTGGCGACCTTGTCGATTTCGTCGATGAAGACGATGCCGTTTTGCTCGGCATTGGCCAGCGCGCGGGTCTTGATCTCGTCCTCGTTGACCAGCTTGGCGGCTTCCTCGTCGATCAGCAGGCGGCGCGCCTCGGCGATCTTGAGCTTGCGGCTCTTGCGCTGCGTGGCGGCGGCGCCGGAGAACAGGCCGCGCAACTGCTCGGTCATTTCCTCCATGCCGGCCGGGCCCATGATTTCGAGCTGGCGCGGCTGCTCGGCCACGTCGATCTCGATCTCCTTGTCGTCGAGCTGGCCCTCGCGCAGCTTCTTGCGGAAGGTCTGGCGCGCAGCGCTGTCGGGCGTGACGATGCCGGGCTCGCGCGGCATGGGGATGAGCACGTCGAGGATGCGTTCCTCGGCCTCGTCCTCGGCGCGGGTGCGGACCTGGCGCGTGGCGGCCTCGCGGGTCTGCTTGACGGCCACTTCCATCAGGTCGCGGATGATGGCGTCCACATCCTTGCCGACGTAGCCGACCTCGGTGAACTTGGTGGCCTCGACCTTGATGAAAGGCGCATCGGCCAGGCGGGCCAGGCGGCGCGCGATCTCGGTCTTGCCCACGCCGGTGGGGCCGATCATCAGGATGTTCTTGGGCGTGATCTCGTGGCGCAGCTTCTCGTCGACCTGCTGGCGGCGCCAGCGGTTGCGCAACGCAATCGCCACCGCGCGTTTGGCGTCGGCCTGCCCGACGATGTGGCGGTCGAGTTCGGAGACGATTTCCTGGGGGGTCATGGACGACATGGGGAATCCGTGGAGAAAAGTCGGACGCGGGGCGGATCGGGCCCTTACAACGTCTCGACGGTGTGGTTCATGTTGGTGTAGATGCACAGCTCGCCCGCAATCGCCAACGACTTGCGCACGATGGCCTCGGGCGGCAGCTCGGTGTTGTCGAGCAGCGCCTTGGCCGCCGAATGCGCGTAGGAGCCGCCCGAACCGATCGCCACGATGCCGTTTTCCGGCTCCAGCACGTCGCCGTTGCCGGTGATGATGAGCGAGGTGGTCTTGTCGGCCACAGCCAGCATGGCCTCCAGGCGGCGCAGCACGCGGTCGGTGCGCCAGTCCTTGGTCAGCTCGACAGCGGCCTTGACCAGGTGGCCCTGGTATTTCTCGAGCTTGGCCTCGAAACGCTCGAACAGCGTGAAGGCATCGGCCGTGGCGCCAGCAAAGCCGGCCAGCACCTGCCCTTTGTAGAGCTTGCGCACCTTGCGCGCCGTGCCCTTGACAACGATGTTGCCCAGCGTGACTTGTCCATCGCCGCCAATGGCGACCAAATCGCCCCGGCGCACGCTGATGATGGTGGTTCCGTGAAATTGCTCCATAGGAGGCCTCAGTTAGGGGTACGCGCCCCGTTTTACAAGGGCGCGGCAGCCCCCGAAAGCAAAAAGCCCACCGCCAGGCGTGGGCTCTTGAATGATCACAGTGCGTCGCCAGCAACAGCCGCTTCGCAGAAGCTAAGCCGTGCCGGCACCCAAACACCTGCGGCGGTCCTTTTCCCTTTCAAGTGACAGCGTGGACGGGCTTTGCCCGTTCAGTGCTGTCGCCCCCTGGGGGGAGGCGCCGCAGGCGCTTCGGGGGAGAGCCAGTCAATCCCCGAACATCTTCTGCTTGAGCTCGCGGCGCTCCTGCGCTTCCAGCGACAGCGTGGCGGTCGGGCGCGCCAGCAGGCGGCCCACGCCGATGGGCTCGCCCGTTTCGTCGCAGAAACCATAGTCGCCAGCGTCGATGCGCCCGATCGATTGCTCGATCTTCTTGAGCAGCTTGCGCTCGCGGTCGCGGGTGCGCAGCTCCAGCGCGTGCTCTTCCTCGATGGTGGCGCGGTCGGCCGGATCGGGCACGACGACGGTGTCCTCGCGCAGGTGTTCGGTCGTCTGGCCCGCGCTGTCGTGGATTTCCTGCTTGAGCTGCTGCAGCTTGAGGCGGAAGAACGCCAGCTGCTTTTCGTTCATGTATTCGTCGTCCGGCATGGCAATGACCTCGGCATCGGTCAGTTCCTCGGCGGACTTGCTCTTCCAGTTGTTGGCCAACTTCGGGTCTTTCTTAACGACCAGGGTGGCAGTGGGGGTGTTGACTTGTGCAGGCATGGCTGAGTCGAATCTGACGATGGCGCCCGTCGGCAGCGGGGACGCCGGCAAGCCGGCGTACGCGTTGTCGGGCGGGGTTGAGGAATTCCGCAGAACAGCGGGGGCGGACACCCCCGTCGCTGCGAAGGGATGCGATCGGATGGCAGGCTCGGTTGCAGGACCCGGGGCGGCGATTGTAGGAGTTTTTGTGGCGCAGGCCGGCGCAGGCGGCAACGGCCGGGCACAGGCGCACACCAGCCGGCACGGCGCGGGCCGGGCCGGTCACGGCGGTCTTGCTGCTCCAGGTCGTCACGACGTCTGTCCCTCCATCTGCCAACACATGCGGGGCTAAGAACCCTCCGGGGCGCGCCTGGACGGCGACAACCCGGAAATTCTTGGCAGGCGTTATACCCTGTTCGCGGGCCCGTGCGGTTTTTTTCTTGTCAGCCAACGGCTAAATCGGCCCCGCCTGCACTTCGGGCGCGCCCAAACGGCTCAAGCCGTGCACTGCTCCAGCCCCTGCACCAGGATGTCGCGCGGCAGGTCGATGCCGATGAAGACCATCTTGCTCAGGCGCTCTTCGTCGGCGCCCCACTCGGGGCCGAGGTCGCTGCCCATGAGCTGGTGCACGCCCTGGAAGATCACCTTGCGGTTGGTGCCCTTCATGTCGAGCACGCCCTTGTAGCGCAGCATGCGCGGGCCGTAGATGTTGACGATGGCGCCCAGGAAGTCTTCGAGCTTGGCCGGATCGAGCGGCTTGCGGGTGCGGAAGACGAAGCTCTTGACGTCGTCCTCGTGGTGATGGTGGTGGGCATGGCCGTGCGCGTGGCCGTGGTCGTGCTGGTGCGAGGGATGGTCGCAGTGCTCGCCATGCGCGTGGTCATGGTCGTGATGGTGGTGGTCGTGCTCGTCTTCCTTGAGGAAGTCCGGGTCGATGTCGAGCTTGGCGTTGAGGTTGAAGCCGCGCAGGTCCAGCACGTCGGCGATCGGCACCTCGCCGAAATGCACCACCTTCTGCGGTGCGCGCGGGTTCATGTGCTTGAGGCGATGCTGCAGCGCGTCGAGCTCCTCGGCACTGACCAGATCGGCCTTGCTGATGAAGATCTGGTCGGCAAAGCCCACCTGGCGCTGGGCTTCCACACGCTCGTTGAGCTGCAGCGCGGCGTGCTTGGCGTCGACCAGAGTGATGATGGAGTCGAGCAGGAAGCTCTCGGCGATCTCCTCGTCCATGAAGAAGGTCTGCGCGACCGGGCCCGGATCGGCCAGGCCGGTGGTCTCGATCACCACGCGGTCGAAGTCGAGCAGGCCCTTGCGCTTCTTGGCGGCCAGCAGTTGCAGCGCCTCGCGCAGGTCTTCGCGGATGGTGCAGCAGATGCAGCCGTTGCTCATCTGCACGATCTGCTCCTTGGACTCCGTGACCAGGATGTCGTTGTCGATGTTCTCTTCGCCGAACTCGTTTTCGATGATGGCGATCTTCTGGCCGTGCTGCTCCGAGAGCACGCGCTTGAGCAGCGTGGTCTTGCCCGAGCCGAGGAAGCCGGTGAGGATGGTGGCGGGAATGAGGCTCATGGTGGTGCGATGCCTTTGTGCGGAGAACCAGGACAAACGGGAAAGATAAGGGAGTGTATCGGCCTCTTCAAAGCCGGGCGCGCTGCGGCCCGAGTGCCCCTGCTTTTATCAAGAACAAATTATCACCAAACGAAATCCCGGTGGACACACCTGATTTCCGACGATTTTCTGCTCACTTTTTCGATGAATCACCGCCCCGCGCACGCGGGTGTGCCGCGTCGTAGGCCTTGGCCAGGTGCTGGAAATCCAGCCGCGTGTAGACCTGCGTGGTGGCGATGCTGGTGTGGCCCAGCAGCTCCTGCACGGCCCGCAGGTCGCCGCTGGACTGCAGGACATGGCTGGCGAAGCTGTGGCGCAGCATGTGCGGGTGCACGGGCGTGGGCAGCCCGGCCGCCAGCGAGCGCTGCCGCAGGCGCTGCCAGACGGCCTGGCGCGTCAGGCGCGTGCCCTGCCGCCCCACGAACAGCGCGCGCTCGCTGCCCGCGGCCAGCGGCAGGCCCGACAGGCGCACCGCCAGCCAGGCCGTCAGGGCATGGACGGCCTGCTTACCCATGGGCACGCTGCGGCGCTTGCCGCCCTTGCCCAGCACATGCACCTCGCCTTCGTCCAGGTCGATCCAGCCGCGCGCGGTGTCGCTGGGCGCCGCGTCCAGGCTGGTGAGCTCGCTCACGCGCAGGCCGCTGCTGTAGAACAGCTCGACCATAGCGGCGTCGCGCGCCTCCAGCCAGGCATCGCCGCCGTCCGCGCCCTCGGCGGGTGCATCGGCGTCGTCCGGGTCGGCCGCCACGGCAGCGGCGCCGGCACGAAAGTCGGCCAGCCGCATGGCTTCGTCGACGCCCAGCGCCTTGGGCAGCGGTTTGGCGCTGCGCGGCGCACGCACACCCGCCACCGGATTGGCCGGCACGCGCCCGGCGTGGCCCAGCCAGGTGTAGAAGCCGCGCCAGCACGAGAGCACCAGCGCGATGCCCCGCCCCTGGCGGCCGGCGCTGTGCAGGCGGGCCATCCAGCGGCGCACATGCGCGGCATGGACCTGCAGCAAATCCACCGGCGCCTCGCGCGCGTACTGCGCCAGCGCCAGCAGGTGCTGGCGGTAGAGCGCAATGGTCCGCTCGGCCAGGCGCTTTTCGAAACGCACGTGATCGAGGTAGGCCGCGATCAGTGCCTCATCGTCGCCACCCACCGGTGGCTGGGCGCCAGAAGAAACGGGAACAGTCATGCTCCGATTGTCCGCCAGCGTGGCGGGCATTTTTCATCGCCGGGCCGCCCCAAGATGAAAAGCGTCCCCCTGGGGGACCGGGTCATCGCGCAGCGAGGGACCGAGGGGCCTATTTTTCATCGCCGGGCCGCCCCAAGATGGAAAAGCATCCCCGTGGGGGATCGGGTCATCGCGCAGCGAGGGACCGAGGGGTCAGTTCCACCGCGCCTCCACCATCACCACCAACGCCTGCGCGGGTGCCGACAGCCGCGCGCGTTCACGCATGACGAGCAGCAGCCGGCGCTGCGTGCGCATGCCGGTGATCGGCAGCAGCCGCAGGCCGCGCGCCACCACGTGCGGCAGCGCGGCGGCGCGCGGCAGGATGGCGATGCCCAGGTCCTCGGCCACCATGTGGCACAGGGCGTCGAAGCTGCGCACCTGGATGCGCAGCTTCAGCGGCCGGCTCACGGACTCGGCCTCCGCCGCGACGCGGCGCATCAGCGAGGTCGAACGCGCCAGCCCGACAAGGTCGTGATCCAGCGCCTGGGCCAGGGCGACCGTGGACTGGGCGGCCACGGGGTGGCCCGGGGGCGCCACGAGCACGAGTTCATCGACGTCGCAGACCAGGCTCTGCAGCCCTTCGAGCGGCGTGTTTTCGCCCACCACGGCCAGCTCCGCCGTGCCGCTGGAGACGGCGCGCGCCGCGTCCTCGCTGAGCGCGTCCTCCAGGTCGATGACGACACCGGGGTGCGCGGCCAGGTAGGCCCCGAGCAGCCGGGGCAGAAAACCCGCAAACGCCGAGGTGTTGGCCCACAACCGCAACTGGCCGGCCGCGCCGCTGCGGAAATCGTCCATCGACAGCGCGAGCTGCTCCAGCCGCGCCACCACGTCGAGTGCGTGGCGGTACAGGCTCTGGCCGGCCGGCGTGGGCGTCACGCCGCGTTTGCCGCGCAGCAGCAAGGTTGTGGCGCAGTGCTGCTCCAGCTCGGCCATGCGCTTGCTCGCCGCCGCCAGCGAGATGCCGTGATGCGCCGCCCCGGCAGTCAGGCTGCCCGCCTCGACAACGGAGAGGTAGAGCCGCAGCGAAACCAAGTCGAATCGATGAAGGTTGATCATGAGAAGCAATCCTCAACGTAACGCGAAGGGTAAGTCAACGAGATGCGGCTGTACGGGCGGCCAGGACGCCGGAAGAATCGGTGGCGCGACCCATACCAAAGACCACAAAGACCGGAGACAAATTTCATGGCCTTCTCACGCTCATCCCTGACCACATCGTTCGCGCTGGCCGCAAGCGTCTGCCTCGCGGCGCCCCTCGCCCTGGCGCAGCCAGCGGACTTTCCAACCAAGAGCATCACCCTGGTCGTGCCCAACCCGCCCGGCGGCGTGGTGGACACGGCCGCGCGGCTGGCCGCCGACCCGCTCGGGCGCCTGCTCGGCCAGCCCCTGGTGGTGGACAACCGCGGCGGCGCCAGCGGCAACATCGCGTATCAGCAGGTGGCCCGCTCGCCCCACGACGGCTACACGCTGCTGGCGTCCTACTCCGCCTACCACGTGGGCAATCCGTCCCTGTTCGCCAAGCTGCCCTGGGCCCAGTCCGACCTCGAACCCGTGGGCCTGATCGTGGCCGCGACCAACGTGATCGCCGTCCACCCCTCGGTCCCCGCGGCCAACCTGCAGGAGTTCATCGCCTACCTGCGCAAGAACCCCGGCACCGTCAACTACGCCTCGCAGGGCAGCGGCTCGCTGTCGCACGTGGGCACGGAATTGTTCGCGCAGACCACGGGCACAAAGATCACCCACGTGCCCTACAAGGGCTCGGGCCCCGCCATCCAGGACGTCCTGGGCGGACAGGTGCAGATGTTCATCACCACGCCGCCGTCGGTGATGGGCCACGTGCGCAGCGGCCGGCTCAAGGCCCTGGCGGTGACCAGCAAGACGCGCCACCCCATGCTGCCCGACGTGCCGACGACGGCCGAGGCCGGGCTGCCGGGCTTCGAGCTGGAAGCCTGGGTCGGCCTGTTCGCCCCCAAGGGCACGCCGCCCGACGTGGTCAACCGGCTTTCCAGCAGCCTGAAGACCGCGCTGGCAGCGCCCGAAACCTTGCCGCGCGCACAGGCCCAGGGCGTGGAGCCGCGTTACCTCGACCCCGTGGCCCTGGCCGCGCTGGTACAGCGCGACACCGCGTACTGGGGCCAGATCATCAAGGCCAACAACATCTCCGGCGATTGACCGACCCGAGCGGCGTCGCCGCTCCCCTTTTTCCTGCGCAGTCCATGGACACCCGAATGACCCATCGCCCCACTCCCTACCGCATCGGGCAGATCGTGCCCAGCTCCAACACCACGATGGAGACCGAGATCCCGGCCATCCTGCGTGCGCGCGAGGCCGGCCAGCCCGAACGTTTCACCTTCCACGCCAGCCGCATGCGCATGAAGAACGTGACCCGGGAAGAACTGGCCGCCATGGACGCCGACAGCGACCGCTGCGCGCTGGAGCTGTCGGACGCGCGCGTGGACGTGCTGGGCTACGCCTGCCTGGTGGCGATCATGAGCATGGGCCGCGGCTACCACCGCATCTCCGAGCAGCGGCTGCACCAGCGCACCGTGGACAACGCCGCGCCCGCGCCCGTGGTCACCAGTGCCGGCGCGCTGGTGGACGGCCTCAAGGCCATCGGCGCCAAAAAGGTCTCGATCCTGGCGCCCTACATGAAGCCGCTGACCGCGCTGGTGATCGACTACATCGAGCACGAGGGCATCGAGGTGGTGGACAGCCTCTCGCTGGAAATCGCGGACAACCTGGAAGTCGGCCGCCAGGACCCGCGTGCGCCGATCGAGATCACCCGCAAACTCAAGACCACGGGTGTGGATGCGATCGTGGCCTCGGCCTGCGTGCAGATGCCTTCGCTGCCTTCCGTGCAGCCGATCGAGGACCGCGTGGGGCTGCCGGTGATTTCTTCCTCGGTCGCCACCGCCTACATGATGCTCAAGCGCCTGGGGCTGAGCACTGCCGTGCCGGGGTTTGGAGCCCTGCTGTCCGGCAGGTTCTGAGTTCAGGCCAGCAGCCGCGACAGGCTGGCCGTGGCCAGCGCCGACAGGCGCGCCAGGAAGTCGGTGCCCAGCTCGGCGTCAAAACGCTGCGGGTCGGGCGAGGCCAGCACGATCAGGCCGAAGGCCGGGGCCAGGGGCGCAGCGTCGTCCGACGCCTGCGGCTCGGCCAGGCGCAGCGGCAGCAGCGCCACCGACTGCACGGCGGCCGGGTCGGGCAACCAGCCCACGGCCTCGAAACCGGTGTTGGGGCCCACATAGGGTTTGAGCAGCGCGGCGGCCTGGCTCTTGGCGCCGTCGCTCACGCCTTGCGCGTAGGGCGCGGCAGCGTCGGCCACGCCCCACAGGCGCAGCGCCGCGGCCGGCACGTCAAAACGCTGCTGCAGCTCGGCCAGAAGCACGCCTGGCAGGTCGGCCGTGCGGCGCGTGCGCAGCAGTGCCTGGGCCCATTGTTCGAGCCGCAGATCAAGCCGGCCGTTGTCGCGGCCGTTGCGGATCAGCTCGGCCATCTTCAGCTCCAACTGCTTGATCTTGTCGCGCAGCAGCTCGGCCTGGCGCTCCTGCAGGCTGACCGCGCGGTGGCTGTGCGGGCTGGTCAGTTGCACGGCCGACAGCAGTTCGGCGTGGCGCGCGAAAAAATCCGGCGTGTTGTAGAGGAAATGGGCGATGTCGTCTTCGGTGATGGGGTTCATGCGTGTCGGCGGCCCGGTGGCCCAAAAGCGAGATGAAGCGAGATGGCTTGCAGCATACGCCATCACGTCCGGCCCGCACAGCCCGCCCGCAGGCCCGCGGCGCCGGTTCAGCCCAGGCCGGGCACGGCGGCCATCAGCTCGCGTGTGTACGCATGTTGCGGCGCGGCCAGCACGGCCTCGGCCGTGCCCTGCTCGACCAGCCGCCCGCGCTGCATCACGCCCACGTCGTCGCACATGTAGCGGATGACGGCCAGGTTGTGGCTGATGAGCAGGTAGGTCAGGCCGAACTCGTCCTGCAGGTCGCGCATGAGGTTGAGCACCTGCGCCTGCACCGACACGTCGAGCGAGGACGTGGGTTCGTCGCAGATGATGAAGTCGGGCCGGCTGACCAGCGCGCGCGCAATGGCGATGCGCTGGCGCTGGCCGCCCGAGAACTGATGCGGGTAGCGCCGCAACGCATCGAGCGGCATGCGCACGTGGGCGAGCGCCTCGGCCACGCGGGCTTCGGTCTCGTCGGGGCCGTTCGTCAGGCCCAGGGCTTCGAGCGGCTCGGCGATGATGCGGTCGATGCGCCAGCGCGGGTTGAGGCTGGCGTAGGGGTCCTGGAAGATCATCTGGAAACGCCGCCGCAGCGCCTGCATGGACGCCTGCGACTGGCCGCCGGCCCAGCGGTCCAGGCCGTCGAACACCACCTGCCCGGCCGTCGGCGGCGTCAGGCCCGCGATGATGCGCGCCACAGTGGATTTGCCCGAGCCCGACTCGCCCACCAAACCAAAAGTGGTGCCACGCGCGATCTCGAAACCCACGCCATCGACGGCGCGCAACACGCGTCGCGGTTCGCGCGCCAGCACCCGTGCCAGCCAGGGCGCCGACAGGTCGAAGTCCCGCGACAGGGCCTTGATGGCCAGCAAGGGCGCGGTTTCGGTTGCTGTTGCGGGCACGGCTGGCGGTGTGGCCCGCACGGTTGATGGCTGCGCTGGCTCGGCCCCCACGCCGGGCACGGGCAGCCGGTGCAGGCGCTGCGCGAGCGGCGGAATGGCGGCCATCAGCGCGCGGGTGTAGGCCGCTTGCGGGTGGTCGAGCACCGCGCGAACCGGCCCGCTTTCCACCACCTGGCCCTGGTACATCACGGCCACGCGGTCGGCGGCCTCGGCGATCACGCCCATGTCGTGCGTGATCAGCATGGCCGACATGCCGCGTTCGCGGCACACACGCTTGAACACGCGAATGACCTGGGCCTGCACCGACACGTCCAGCGCCGTGGTCGGCTCGTCGGCGATGATGAGTTCGGGCTCGGCGCACAGCGCCAGGGCGATGGCCACGCGCTGGCGCTGGCCGCCCGAGAGCTGGTGCGGGTACTGTGTGAAGCGGATCGCGGGGTCCGGGATCTCGACCTCGGCCAGCAATGCGATGGCACGCTCGCGCGCCTCGGCATTGCTCACGCGCAGGTGGGTGCGGATGGTGTCGGTCAATTGCCGGCCGATGGTGTAGACCGGGTTGAGGCTGGTCAGCGGATCCTGGAACACCATGGCGATGCGACGGCCGCGCACGCGGCGCAGGTCTTCGCCGCGCAGCGTGTCGATGCGCTCGCCCTGCAGCTCGACCGTGCCGCCGGCGATGCGCCCGGGCGGCTCGATCAGGCCCATCACGGCCAGGCCGGTCATGGACTTGCCCGCGCCCGACTCGCCGACCACGCCCAGGATCTCGCCACGCGCGATCTCGAAGGACACGCCCTGCAGCACCTGCACCGTGCCGCGGTAGGTGTCGAAGGCCACGTCCAGGTCGCGCACACGCAACACCGGCGGCGCGGACTCGGCACGGGCGGCAGGGCGATGGGTCGCCTCAAGGGAAACAGCCATGGACGCGCCCTTCATTGCAGCTTGGGGTTGAGTGCGTCGCGCAGCCAGTCCCCGACCAGGTTGACCGACAGCGCCAGCGCCAGCAGCGTGAGCGCCGGGTACAGCAGGATCCACCATTCGCCCGAGAACAGAAAGCCCTGGCCGATGCGGATCAGCGTGCCCAGCGAGGGCTCGGTGGGCGGCAGGCCCACGCCCAGGTAGGACAGCGTGGACTCGGTGACGATGGCCAGCGCGAAGCTGATGGTGGCGATCACCAGCACGGGCGCGGCCAGGTTGGGCAGGATGTGGCGCGCCAGGATGGCCGTGCGCGAGCGGCCGATCAGCCGCGCGGCCGCCACGTAGTCCTTCTGTTTTTCCACCATCACGGCGCCGCGCACGGTGCGCGCGTACTGCACCCAGTCCGACAGCGCGATCGCCACCACGATCACGTAGACCGCCATGTCGTCGCGGTAGCCCGCCGGCAGGATGCCGCGCGCGATGCCGAAGATCAGCAGCGCCACCAGCAGCACCGGGAAGGTGAGCTGCACGTCGGCGATGCGCATGACCGCGCTGTCGAACCAGCCGCCGAAGTAGCCGGCCGCCATGCCCAACGGCACGCCGATCAGCAGCGACAGCAGCACGGCCGACACGCCCACGGCCACCGACATGCGCAGGCCGTAGACGATGGCCGAGAACACGTCGCGCCCCTGGTCATCCGCGCCCAGCAGGTAACGCGCGCCCGACAGGCCCTCCTGCGTGGGCCGCGTGAAGGCGTCGAGCAGCTCGAGCGTGGCCGGGTCGTAGGGGTTCTGCACGGCCAGCCAGGGCGCCAGCAGTGCGGCCAGCAAGGACAGGACGAGCACGACCGAGGAGACCTGCGCGATGCGCGAGCCGGCCCAGCTGCGCAGCACGGGCGAATCGGACTGGCGCCAGGAGCGGCGGCGGGCCAGCCCGTCGGGGTCGGCATGGGAAGAAGAGGAAGACTTGGCGTTCATCGGCAATCCGGTTACGGGATCAGCCCCGGCGCAGGCGCGGGTCGACCAGCAGGTACAGCAGGTCGACCAGGAAGTTGATGCTCACGTAGAGCACGGCGATCAGCAGCAGGTAAGCCGCGATCACGGGCACGTCCACCGCCTGGATGGACGAGATGAACAGCAGGCCCACGCCGGGCCACTGGAACACCGTCTCGGTCACGATGGCAAAGGCGATCAGCGAGCCGATCTGCAGGCCGGCGATGGTGATCACCGGAATCAGCGTGTTGCGCAGCGCGTAGCCGTAGTGGATGCGGCGCTCCGGCAGGCCGCGCGCCCGCGCAAAACGGATGTGGTCGGCGCGCAGTGTCTCCAGCATCTCGGCGCGCACCAGCCGCATGATGAGCGTGAGTTTAAAAAAGCCCAGCGTGAACGCCGGCATGAGCAGCGAGGCCCAGCCCGAAGCCGTCAGCAGCCCGGTCTGCCAGCCGCCGATGTTCACCGTCTGCCCGCGCCCGAACGAGGGCAGCCAGCGCAGCTCGACCGCGAACAGGTAGATGAGCCCGATGCCGATCAGAAAGGTGGGCAGCGACACGCCGACCAGCGAGGTCGCCATGATGCCGCGCGAGAGCCAGCTCTGGCGCCGGATGGCGGTGTACACCCCGAGCACGACGCCCCCGACGACCGAGAACGTGGCGGCCACCAGCGCCAGCTCGAGCGTGGCGGGCAGGCGCTCGGTGATCACCTCGACCACCGGGCGGCGCAGCCGGTACGAGACGCCGAAGTCGCCCTGCACCGCGCGGCGCAGGTAGCCGAGGTATTGCTCGGGCACCGGCCGGTCGAAGCCCCGGCTGGCCATCATGGCCTGGCGCTCCTGCACCGAGGCGTCCTCGCTCAGCAGGCTGACGGTCGGGTCGCCGATGTAGCGGAACACCACGAAGGCGATGAAGGACACCACCAGCAGGACCAGCACGGACTGGCCGAGCCGGCGCAGGATCTGAATCAGCATGGAACGCGCGCCCGTTTACTTGGCGCCGACCTTCACGTTCTTGAAGAAGACGTAGTTCATCGGGTCGATCGGAATGTCGAGCGTGCGCTTCATCGCGTAATGCAGCACCTGGTTGTGCAGCGGGATGTAGATCTGCTCCTTCTGCACCACGCTCCAGATGTCATGCAGCGTCGCGTCGCGCTTGGCCACGTCGCTTTCCGAGGACAGCGACAGGATCTGGCGGTCGAGCGCCGGGTTGCTGTAGCGCGTGGCGTTGGTCGCGCCACGCCCGTCCTTGCCGCGCGTGTAGACCAGGTAGTCGAAGATGTAGGCCGAGTCGAAGGTCGGCACGCCCCAGCCGAACAGGTAGAAGTCGGTGTCGGCCGAGTTGATGGCGGCCGAGTGCAGTGCAATGGGCCGTGCCGCCACGGTCGCCTTCACGCCGATGCGGCCGAGGAAACCCGACAGCGCCGTGCAGATCGCCTCGTCGTTGACGTAGCGGTCGTTGGGGCAATGCAGCGTGATGCCGAAGCCATTCGGGTAGCCGGCGTCGGCCAGCAGTTTCTTGGCCTGGTTGGCATCGGGCTTGGGGTATTGGTCGAAGGCTTTTTCGTAGCCGTGCACGAAGGGCGGCGAGATGATGCCCGCGGGCTGCGACATGCCGCGCATGACGGCGCGTTTGATCGCGTCGCGGTCGATGGCCAGGTTGAAGGCCTGGCGCACACGCGGGTCGGCCAGCGGGTTCTTGTCCTTGACGTCAGCGTACTTGAGCGGCTCGGCACCCACGTTCAGGCCCAGGAAGATGGTGCGGTTCTCCGCCCCTTCGTTGACGCGCAGCGACTGCGTGCCCTGCAGCCGCGCAATGTCCTGCACCGGCACGTCCTGCAGGAAGTCGACCTCGCCCGACAGCAGCGCGGCCACGCGCGTGGCCGGCGACTTGATGGGCAGGAACACCAGCTCGGTCACCTGCAGCGGCACCTGGCCCTTGCCCCAGTAGTCCGGGAACAGCTTGAGCACGGTGCGCGCGTCCTGCTCGCGCGAGGCCAGCACGTAGGGGCCGGTGCCGTTGACGTTGCGGGTGTAGTGGTTCTCGACGGCGCTCTTTTCGTCCTGCGGCAGCTCGGCCTTGTTGGCCTTGGACCAGGCCGCGTTGACGATGAAGATGTTGACCAGGTTGTCCGGCAGGATCAGGTTGGGGCCCTTGGTCTTGATCTGGACGGTCAGGTTGTCGCTCGCGCTGATCTTCTCAATGGATGCCAACAGCGACTTGAAACCCGACGACGGCGCCATGGCGCGCTCCAGCGAGAACACCACGTCGTCGGCTGTCAGCGTCGCGCCGTTGTGGAACTTGACGCCCGGGCGCAGCTTGAATTCCCAGACCGTGGGATCGGACGTGAGCTTCCACGTGGTGGCCAGCGCCGGAATCAGCTTGCCCTGAATGTCGCGCAGCACCAGCGGCTCGTAGAGCTGGTGCGAGACGTTGATGTTGGTGCCCGTGTTGACCGAGTGCGGGTCCAGCGTGGCCGCGTCCGACGAGCGCGACCAGCGCACCGTCTCGGCCGACGCCAGCGGGACCGTGCCGGCGGCAGCGGTGAAACACAGGGCAGCGGCCAGCAGGCGCAGCTTGAGGGTGAGCGTCGTCATCTTTCGATCTCCGGATCGGGTTGGCCGGGCGGCCAAGGCGGGGGAAGGAAAGGCAAGGCGCTCGCATGGCCCCGCCCCACGGACGAACGGGCACGGCACAGCCACGCTGCGGCAGCGACACTCACCCATTCTTGCTGGCGAAGATAACCGAAAAAATGGCCCGCCCGGCGAACGAAAGCCCGAAAAAACGGCACGGGCCGGCGGTCCAGAACGACGAAGCCCGCGGCGCGGGCTTCGGAAAAAAACAGGCGCGGCGAACCGATCAGAAGTCCGGCACGTCGATCTCGCCCGTGAAGACGGTCTGCGCCGGCCCGGTCATGAGCACGGCGTCGCCCTCGTGGCCGGACCATTCGATGGTCAGATGGCCACCGCGGGTTTCCACCTCGACCTCGCCGTCGAGCAGGCCGGCGCGAATGCCGGCCACCACCGCGGCGCACGCGCCCGTGCCGCAGGCCAGGGTCTCGCCCGCGCCGCGTTCGTAGACCCGCAGGCGGATGTGGCCACGGTCGACGATCTGCATGAAGCCGACGTTCACACGCTGGGGAAAGCGCGGGTGCGATTCGATCAGCGGGCCGATCTCGGCCACCAGCGCGGTGTCGACGTCGTCGACCCGGCGCACGGCATGCGGGTTGCCCATGGACAGCACGGCCACGGGCACCACCACCTCCTCGCCCTGCAGCGTGAGGACCAGCGGCCAGCGCTGCCCGGCGCCCACCGGCTCGGGATGCAGGCCCTGGCCATCGAAGGGCACACGCTCCGTCGCAAAGACCGGGGCGCCCATGTCGACGGTCACGCGGCCGTCGTCGCGGCTGCGCAGCTCGATCACGCCGCTCTTGGTTTGCACACGCACGGCCTGGCGGTCGGTCAGACCCTGCTCGCGCACGTAGCGCACAAAGCAGCGCGCACCGTTGCCGCACTGCTCGACCTCGCCGCCATCGGCATTGATGATGCGGTAGCTGAAATCGATGCCCGGCTCGGGCGACGGGCCGACGATCAGGATCTGGTCGGCGCCGATGCCGAAATGCCGGTCGGCCAGGAATTTGTACTGCAGCGGCGTGAGCGTCTTGCCCTGGAGCGGGCCGCGCGTTTCATCGAGCACGACAAAGTCGTTGCCCGCCCCTTGCATCTTCGTGAATGACAATCGCATCCCGCAATTATCCTCCCACCGGCGCCGGCCTGCCCAAGCCCCATCGGGTTTGCCACAAGGCTGGCGCCACAAGGCGGCGGGCAGAATCATCCGTATATGGTCCGGCCCGCTCATCTGCTTTACCCGCCCCGTGTCCCAGTCGCCTTGCGAGCGGCCGCCACCATCATCCTGCTGCGTGACGGCGAGCAGGGGCTGGAGGTGCTGATGACACGGCGCTCCCCCCACGCCAGCTTCGCACCCGGCGCCTACGTCTTTCCGGGCGGCGGCGTGGACACGGCCGACGACAGCGCCGACGCCCATGCGATCACGGCCCAGCGCCCCAGCCAGGGCGCGCTGCGGCTGACCCAGGCGATCACCGCCATCCGCGAAAGCTTCGAGGAACTCGGCGTGCTGCTGGCCTACGACGCCAACGGCCAGCCGGTGAGCGCGCACGACGTGGCGCAGCTCGACCGCGCCGCCTGCACGGCCAGCGCCAGCGCCTTCATCCAGCAATGCAGTGCCATGGGGCTGGTGCTGGCGGCCGACCAGGTGCATGTGCTGGCCCACTGGATCACCGACCGCGACCTGCCCAAACGTTTCGACGTGCCCTTTCTGGTCGCGTGCATGCCCGCCGGCCAGGAAGCCGTGGCCGACGAGCAGGAGCAGTTCGAGCCCGTGTGGGTGCAGCCGGCCGTGGCCCTGGCGCGCCACGACGCGGGCGAGATGCTGATCATCTTCCCCACCTACCGCACGCTGCAGTGGCTGTGCCGCCATGGCAGCGTCGACGACGTGCTGCACGTCTGCCGCGGCGAGGCCCCGCAGTGGATGAGCTGCCCGCGCGCGGGCCTGCTGGACGGCCGCGAGGCACGCTACATGGAACACGAGCCGCCCTACGGCGAGCTGGCCATGGTCTGCCCCGACGGCCAGATCGTGCACGAGCTGGCCTGGCGGCACGACCAGCCCGTCGCGCTGCTCAAGAACCTGCGGCGCCTGACCGCGCCCAACCCCGACGCCATGACCGGCCCCGGCACCAACACCTACATCGTCGGCATGGCCGCCTCGGGCTACATCGTGATCGACCCGGGCCCGGCCGACGCCACGCACGTCGAGCGGCTGCTGGCCGCCACGGGCGGCGATGTGCACGCCATCGTCTGCACCCACTCGCACCCCGACCACGCGCCGGCGGCGGCGCTGCTGCAGGCCGCCTGCCAGCAGCGCACCCGGCATGCCACGCCGGTGCTGGGCCTGGCCTCGGGTCCGCATGCCGACGCCGGCAGCCGCTTCAAGCCCGACCGCGAACTGCACGACGGCGAACGCCTGCCGCTGGTGGGCTTTGGCGTGAGCCACACGCTGCGTGTCGTGCACACGCCCGGCCACGCGGCCAACCACCTGTGCCTGCTGTTCGAGGAAGAAGGCCTGCTTTTTACGGGCGACCACATCCTGGGCGGCAACACGACCGTGATCCGCCCGCCCGACGGCAACATGACCGACTACCTGCAGTCGCTCGACCGCCTGCTGTCGCTGTGCGAGCAGCACAACGTCTCCACGCTGCTGCCCGCGCACGGCCATGCGATCGGCCCGGCGGCCGAGGCGATCGTGGCGCTGCGGCGCCACCGCCTGCAGCGCGAGCAGAAAGTGGCCGAGGCCCTGGCGCGCCACCCCGGCGCCACCGCGCAGGAATTGCTGCCCCACGTCTACGGCGATGTCGCACACGAGCTCTGGCCCGTGGCGCTGGGCTCGCTGCAGGCCCACCTCGACCGGCTGCAGGCGCGGCAGCCCATCGTCGAAGCCCGCCAGGCCTGATCGCGCCCGCTACGGCTCGATGTCCCAGCAATTGCGCCCGCGCCGTTTGGCGCGCAGCAGCGCGGCGTCGGCGCGGTTGACCGTGGCCACATAGTCCTCGCCGGACTTCTGCACGGCCACGCCCGCGCTGATGGTGACCGACAGGTGCTGGCCTTCGTACTGGATCTCCAGCGCGGCAATGGCCAGGCGGATGCGCTCCATCACGGCGCGCGCGGCCTCGGCGCTGGCGCTGGGCAGCAGCACCATGAATTCCTAGCCGCCCCAGCGGCCGCAGACGTCGTTGTCGCGCAGCTGCGCCTTGAGCGTGCGCGCGGCCTGCGCCAGCACGGCGTCGCCAGCCTCGTGGCCGTAGTCATCGTTGACCGTCTTGAACCCGTCCAGGTCGAGCATCGCCACCGCAAAGGGCTCCAGCGTGCGGCGGCTGCGCGCCGTCTCTTCCTTGAGCTTGTCGATCAGCAGGCGGCGGTTGGGCAGCCGCGTGAGCACGTCGTGCGTCGACGCCTGCGTGAGCGCGGCATTGAGGTCGCGCATCATCGCCTGGTAGCGGTCGGAGATGCGCGCGAGTTTCTGGAACTGGCGCAACTGCCGCGCCAGTTGCTCGTCGACCGCCCCCGCGTGGCCGGGCGCCAGACCTGACACGGCCTGCTCGGTCCGCACCGCCAGCGCCCGGTACTGCGCCCACAGTTGCGACAGCGCCCCGTGCAGCGGGTGGCCGTCATACCGGGGATCGTCCAGCAGGCGCTGGAGATCCTGTTCCAAACCGGACTCGTGATCGGACAGCCGCCCGCTTCCCTTGCCTTGATCCATCCAGCCCTCCCCTTCTTCCTCGCACGTCCTGCGTCATCCCTCTGGCCACCGCTTTCCGCAGCGGGTCGGGAGAATTCTAGAGCGTGTTATGCACTTTTCCCGCCCCCGCGCAAGCCATGCGAAGGCCCGGATGCAAGGCGCAGGACGCGCGGTGGTCTAGAGCGTGTCCCGTGCGGTTCCACGCCAGCCAACGGGCCAGCCAGCCCGGCAACTGCCTATGATGAGGACGCAAGCGCTCCCGTTTGCATCCACCAACGCCAGGTCCACTCGCCATGCCCCAGTCGCTCGACGGCAAACTCGTCGTTGCCATCTCCTCGCGCGCGCTCTTCGACTTCGAGGAGGAAAACCTGATCTTCGATCCGGCCGACCCCGAGCCCTACAAGGCGCTGCAGCTCACGCGGCTGGACCAGCCGGCCCAGCCGGGCGTGGCGTTCTCGCTGGTGCAGAAGCTGCTGGCCTTCAACACGATCGCGCCGCTGGTCGAGGTGGTGATCCTCTCGCGCAACGACCCGGTCAGCGGCATGCGGGTCTTTCGCTCCAGCGCGGCCAACGGCATCAAGCTCGAACGCGGCGTCTTCACCAACGGCGCACCACCCTTCAGCTACCTGCGGCCGCTGAACGCCCACCTGTTCCTGTCGGCCAACCCGGACGACGTGCGTGAAGCGCTGCTGCTGGGCTTTCCGGCCGCGCGTGTGGCGACCACCTCGGTGCTGGCCAGCCGGGCCCATCCGAACGAGGTCCGCATTGCCTTCGACGGCGATGCCGTGCTGTTTTCGGACGAGGCCGAGCGCATCTACCAGGCCGGCGGACTGCAGGCCTTCCAGGAACACGAGACCAGCAAGGTCGCGCAGCCCCTGCCCGACGGGCCGTTCAAGCCCCTGCTGGCCACCCTGCACCGCCTGCAGCAGGCCAGCACGCCGCGCCTGCGCATCCGCACCGCGCTGGTGACGGCGCGCAGCGCGCCCGCGCACGAACGCGCCATCCGCACGCTCATGAAGTGGAACATCGCGGTGGACGAGGCCATGTTCCTGGGCGGGCTCGACAAGGGCCCCTTCCTGCGCGAGTTCGCGCCCGACTTCTTCTTCGACGACCAGACCGGCCACGTCGACGCCGCCGCGCGGCACGTGCCGGCCGGGCACGTCGCCGGCGGCGTGGCCAACGAGACGCCCCTGGCACCGCCTGCCCCATGAACACCACACCCGCCGCACCCACCACTGCACCTGCACCGGCATCGCCCTCACCCACGGGCCGCTGGCTGGTGCTGCTCACGCTGATGATCGGCACCATGGCCTCGGTGATGTCCTCGACCATCATCAACGTGGCCATTCCCGGCATGAGCCAGCACTTCGTGCTGGGCCAGGAGCGCGCGCAGTGGGCCACCTCCAGCTTCATGCTGGCCATGACGGTGTCGATGCTCACCACGCCCTGGCTGCTCGGGCGTTTCGGCTGGCGGCGCACCTACCAGGCGACCATGGCGCTGCTGCTGCTCGGCGGCCTGGCGGGCGGCCTGGCCACGGACTTCGACATCGTGCTGGCCGCGCGTGTGGCCGAGGGGCTGGCCGCGGGCGTGGTCCAGCCGATTCCCGCCATCCTCATCATGCGCACCTTCCAGCCCTTCGAGCAGGGCAAGGCCACCGGCCTGTTCACCATGGGCGTGGTGCTGGCGCCGGCGCTCGGGCCCAGCGTGGGCGGCATCCTGCTGGACCTGTGGGGCTGGCGCTCGATCTTCTTCATGGTGGTGCCGCTGTGCGTGCTGGCGCTGGCGCTGAGCGGCCGCTGGGTGCCGGCCACCACGCCCGACGGCACCCGGCCGGGCTCGGGCGCGAGCGGCCAGTCGCTCGACGGGCTGGGCCTGCTGCTGGCGGGGCTGGGCACGCTGGCGCTGCTCAATGGCCTGGTGGGGCTGCACGGCGGCTCGCCGGCCAAGGCCGTCGCCCTGCTGGCCGCAGCGCTGGGGCTGGGCACGGTCTTCGTCGCCTGGCAACGCCGCCGGCACCGCATGGGCCGCCCGCCGCTGATGCCGATGGCCGTGTTTGCCTCGCGCACCTTCGCGCTCAGTTGCGGGGTCGCCTTCATCTACGGCGCCGCGCTGTTCGGCTCGACCTACCTGCTGCCGGTCTACATGCTGCTGGGCATGGGCCTGCCGCCCACGCTTGTGGGCACCGTCATGCTGCCGGCCGGGCTCATGCTGGCCGCGGTCATTCCGTTCGGCGGGCGCCTGGCGGACGCCCAGCCCTCGCACCGGCTCATCATGCTGGGCCTGGTGCTGCTGGGCCTGTCCTTTGCGCTGATGCCGACGCTGGGGCTGGCGTCCGGTGTGCTGGCGCTCAGCCTCTACACCGTGCTGGGCCGCGTCGGCCTGGGCTTTATCCTGCCGGCGCTCAACCTGGGCACCATGCGCGCGCTGGAGCGGCCCTTGATCCCGCAGGGCGCCAGCGTCATCAACTTCGTGCGCATGCTCGGCGGGGCCGTCGGCGTGAGTCTGTGCGGCATCGTGCTCGAATGGCGCCTGGGCGCGCGCGGCCAGACGCTGATGGGTGGCGACCTCTCGCCGGAGCGGCTGCGCGCCTTCGACGACGTCTTCCTGTTCCTGGCCGCGCTGTGTGTGCTGGCCGTGGCGGCCGCCTGGCAGGCGCGGCCCGCCTCCAATAACCCTTCTTATTTGAAAAACGAATAACAATAGGGTTTGAAAATCCACTGAACCTGTTTAAAACCAGTTTTCAACGCCGACTCGCCTTCCTCTTTCGCTCGATTTTTTTCACAGGACTTCCCCCATGTGCCAGTTGCTGGGCATGAATTGCAGCCTTCCCGCCGACGTGACCTTCAGTTT
The DNA here is from genome assembly GCA_009912175.1 of Paracidovorax wautersii. GTDB lineage: Bacteria > Pseudomonadota > Gammaproteobacteria > Burkholderiales > Burkholderiaceae_C > Comamonas_F > Comamonas_F wautersii_A. The sequence continues at coordinate 87,081 of WNDQ01000006.1, forward strand.
CTCCGGCTTCTCCCAGCGCGCCGGCCACACGGGCGACCACACCGACGGCTGGGGCATCGCCTTCTTCGAGGGCAATGGCCTGCGCCGTTTCGTCGACCACCAGCCGGCGCTGCAGTCGCCCGTGGCGCAGCTCATCCGCAGCTACCCGATCAAGAGCCGCGACGTCATCGCCCACATCCGCAAGGCCACGCAAGGCGGCATCAAGCTGGAAAACTGCCACCCCTTCGTGCGTGAACTGTGGGGCCGCTACTGGGTGTTCGCGCACAACGGCAACCTCAAGGACTTTCACCCCCACCTGCACGCGGCCTTCCGCCCGGTCGGCGAGACCGACAGCGAACGCGCCTTCTGCTGGATCATGCAGGAGCTGGCCAAGTCCCACGCGGGCGTGCCCAGCGTGGCCGAGCTCACGCTGACGCTGCAGGAGCTGGCCAGCCAGATCTCGCCGCACGGCACCTTCAACTTCCTGCTCTCCAACGGCGAGGCACTGTGGGCGCACGCGACCACGAACCTCTACTACATCGAGCGGCGCCATCCGTTCAACCAGGCCCGTCTGGCCGACGAGGACGTGCGCATCGACTTCGCCCAGACCAACAGCCCCGACGACCGCATCGCCGTGGTCGTGACCGCGCCCCTGACCTCGGACGAAACCTGGACGCCGTTCGAGCCCGGCAAGGTCAAGGTCTTCGTCGACGGTGCACTGCAGAACGACGGCGCGCCGTCGTGCCTGATCAAGACCCGACGGGTCACCGACAGCAGCCACTGAATGACAGAAAAATGAAGAAGAACGACCTCGTGGATGGGGCGTATCGAAGCATTCAGCCCAATCAATAGATTCATTAAATCAACAGAGTAAGTACTTTCGATAACAACTATTACCCGACGGCGCCTAAGATGAATGCGACCCCAAAACCAAGGAGTTCGTCCCATGAGCCAGTCGACCGATCGTCCCGCCCAATGCCCGTATTCGGGCAAGGCCGCCCAGACCGCCACCCCCAAACAAACCTCGGGTGACGGCACTTCCAACCGCGACTGGTGGCCCAACCAGTTGCGCGTCGATCTGCTGCATCAGCACTCGGCCAAGTCGGACCCGCTCGGCGGCAGCTTCGACTACGCCGAGGAATTCAAGAAGCTGGACTATGAGGCGCTGAAGAAAGACCTGCGCGCCCTGATGACCGACTCGCAGGACTGGTGGCCCGCCGACTTCGGCCACTACGGCCCGCAGTTCATCCGCATGGCCTGGCACTCGGCCGGCACCTACCGCCTGGGCGACGGCCGCGGCGGCGCCGGGCGCGGCCAGCAGCGGTTTGCCCCGCTCAACAGCTGGCCCGACAACGTCAACATCGACAAGTCCCGCCGCCTGCTGTGGCCGATCAAGCAGAAATACGGCCAGAAAATTTCCTGGGCCGACCTGTTCATCCTCACCGGCAACGTGGCGCTGGAAACCATGGGCTTTCGCACCTTCGGTTTTGCCGGCGGACGCGAAGACACCTGGGAGCCCGACAACGACGTCTACTGGGGCCGCGAAACCACCTGGCTGGCCAAGAGCGACAACCCGCACAGCCGCTACAGCGGCGAGCGCGAACTGGAGAACCCGCTGGCCGCCGTGCAGATGGGCCTGATCTACGTGAACCCGGAAGGCCCGGACGGCAACCCCGACCCGCTGGCCGCCGCGCACGACATCCGCGAGACCTTCCGCCGCATGGCGATGAACGACGAAGAAACCGTCGCGCTGATCGCCGGCGGCCACACCTTCGGCAAGACCCACGGCGCCGCGCCCGAATCGCACAAAGGCCCCGAACCGGAAGCCGCCGGCCTGGAAGAACAAGGCCTGGGCTGGACCAGCAACTTCGGCAGCGGCAAGGCGGGCGATGCCATCAGCAGCGGCCTGGAAGTGACCTGGACCACCACGCCCGCGCAGTGGAGCAACAACTTCTTCGAGAACCTGTTCAAGTTCGAATGGGTGCTCGACAAGTCGCCAGCGGGCGCCCATCAGTGGACCGCCAAGGACGCGCCCGAGATCATCCCCGACGCGCACGACCCGGCCAAGAAGCGCAAGCCCACGATGCTGACCACCGACCTGTCGCTGCGCTTCGACCCGGCTTACGAAAAGATCTCGCGCCGCTTCCTCGACAACCCGCAGGCCTTTGCCGAAGCCTTCGCCCGCGCCTGGTTCAAGCTGACCCACCGCGACCTCGGTCCCAAGTCGCGCTACCTCGGCCCCGAAGTGCCCAAGGAAGACCTGCTCTGGCAAGACCCGGTGCCGCCCGTCACGCACGCCCTGGTCGACGACGCCGACGTGGCCGCGCTCAAGGCCAAGGTCCTGGCCTCGGGCCTGACGGTGTCCGAGTTGGTCGGCACCGCCTGGGCCTCGGCCTCGACCTTCCGCGGCGGCGACAAGCGCGGCGGTGCCAACGGCGCGCGCATCCGCCTGGCCCCGCAGAAGGACTGGGCGGCCAACCAGCCCGACCAACTGGCCCGGGTGCTCGGCGTGCTCGAAGGCGTCCGCGACGACTTCAACCGCAGCGCCACCGGCGGCAAGCAGGTCTCGCTGGCCGACCTGATCGTGCTGACCGGCAACGCCGGCGTCGAACAGGCCGCCCAGAACGCCGGCCGCAAGGTGACCGTGCCCTTCGCCCCCGGCCGCACCGACGCGACGCAGGATCAGACCGACGTCGAAGCCTTCGACGCGCTGGAGCCCTACGCCGACGGTTTCCGCAACTACCTCAAGGCGCACTACATCGTGCCGGCCGAGCACCTGCTGATCGACAAGGCCCAGTTGCTGACGCTGACCCCGCCCGAGCTGACCGTGCTGATCGGCGGCCTGCGCGCCATCAACATCAACGTGGACGGCGCTACGCACGGCGTGCTCACGCAACGCCCCGGCCAACTCACCAACGACTTCTTCGTCAACCTGCTCGACATGGGCACGGCATGGAAAGCCGTCGCGAACGACCCCAACCTGTACGAAGGCCACGACCGCAAGACCGGCGCGCGCAAGTGGACGGGCACGCGTGTCGACCTCGTGTTCGGCTCCAACGCCATCCTGCGCGCCCAGGCCGAGGTCTACGCCAGCGCCGATGCGCAGGGCAAGTTCATCGACGACTTCGTCGCGGCCTGGACCAAGGTGACCAACCTGGATCGGTTTGACCTGAAGTAACGAGGGTCTGTGCGACAAAAGGAAGGGCCGCTGCGGCGCGCAACCGGTCTTCCTTGGACTCTCAGTACGGCAGCGCAAAGCCCTTGGCGCCGGCGTTGATACGGGTCGCGGTGGGTTGGCCGCCGATCTCCTGGGCGGTCAGCGACACGCTGGCGCCCGGCACCAGCAGGCTGCGGTCGCCCGGCCGGAACGTCACGATGGGCGTTCCCGGCGGGACCACCAGGGTTTGCTCGCCGCCCTTGTACTTGAGCTGCATCCGGCGACCCGTTGGGGCCGAGGCCACATCGGCGACGGTGGCATTGGTCATGGTGCTGTCAGGTTCAAGGTCAAAGGGCCGATGGCCCTCGCCAACGCCACGGGCGGACTCGGGAAAGACGGTCACGGCGATGGCGCGCTGGGTGCCATCAGGCTGTGGCAAGGCCGCCGTGCCGATGAAACTGCCCGGCAGAATATCGGCCAGGGCAATCGGATAGACCTCCTGCACCACCAGCGTCGCCGGCAGCGCCAGCGCGACGGTCTCGCCGCTGCTGCGGTCCTTGACGGTGATACGGGTGGCGCTCACCTCTTGCTCCGTGCCGCGCAGCCGCACGGTCGGTCCAGGAGCCGCGGCCTGGGCCAGGGCCCCTGCGGTGGCAAGGCAAAAGACAAAGGCGCAGAGGGTCGATTTCATCAAGGCATCCGGCGTTGGGACAAGCACATCGTGCCACAGTGCGCTGGGGCTTGCCGGCCAATTTCCACGAGCGCCGCCGGCAGGCGCGCAACGCGCATGCGCCGACAAGGTACGATCGCCCATGAAGAAAACTTTTCAGCTCAACATCGAAGGCAAGAACCGCGACCGGGTTCTGGACGCCGTCAAACACGAAATCCGCAAGTACATCAAGCGCGAACGCCGCCGTGAACTCCCGCCCGGCGTGGACTACTGGGACTTCGACTGCAAGTTCGGCCTGACCGAAACGGCCGCCGAACGGGTGCACCTGGCCAGCCTCACGGCCCTGATCGATGCCGCGGCCCGCGACGCGGCCAACAGCTTCTACGCCGAGATCCTGGCCGCGCATGGCGTGCGCCAGGCACGGCCGGCAGCGCCACCCGCCGAAGCCGCCGACCTCGACTAATCGCCGCGCGCGGCGGCGGCGGCCGCTGCTGCGGCGCGCAACTTGTCTTTCTTGCTGGGGCGCTTGCCCTTGATGCCGCCGGTGCCGGGTGCCTCGGCGGCTCTTTCTTGGGACTCGACCTCGACCGGCTCGAAGCCCGCGATCTGCTCGCGCGGCAGGCTCAGGTTCTGGCGTTTTTCGATCAGGCGCATGTGCGCCTCGGTGTCGGCACTGGTGAAACTCACCGCCAGCCCACTTTCGCCCGCGCGGCCGGTGCGGCCGATGCGGTGCACGTAGTCGACCGCCGAACGCGGCAGGTCGTAGTTCACCACCACCGACAGCTGCGCAATGTCGATGCCGCGCGCGGCCAGGTCGGTCGTCACCAGCACGTCCCAGCGGCCGGCCTTGAACTCTTCCAGCACCTGCTTGCGTGCGCCCTGGCTCAGGCCGCCGTGGAAAGGCGTGGCGAAGATGCCGTTCTTGTAGAGCTTCCAGGCCACGTGCTCGGTGGCGTATTGCGTGGCGACAAACACCAGCGCCCGGTCCCAGTCGTTTTCTTCGATCAGGTGGCGCAGCAGCTCGGTGCGCCGGCCGGCGTCGACCTGGATCACCCGCTGCAGGATGGCGGGCTCGTTGCCCGGCTCGGCGACGACTTCGACACGCACCGGCTGCCGCAGCAGGCCGGCCGCCAGGGCCTCAACGGCGGGCGGGAAGGTGGCGGAGAAGAACAGGTTCTGGCGACGCTTGGGCAGCAAGGCCAGCACACGCTGGAGTTCCTCGGCAAAGCCCAGGTCCAGTAGGCGGTCGGCCTCGTCCAGCACCAGCAGCTCCACGGCGGACAGCCGGAGCGCGTTGTGATCCACCAGGTCCAGCAAGCGGCCCGGCGTGGCCACGACCACATCGGCGCCGCCGCGCAGGCCCATCATCTGCGGGTTGATCGAGACACCGCCAAACACCACCGCCACCTTGGGCGGCTGCGGCAGGCCTTGGGCCAGGCTGCGCAGCACCTCGCCCACCTGTGCGGCCAGCTCGCGCGTGGGCACCAGGATCAGCGCACGCACGCGCCGTGGCGTGTGCTGCGGCCCCGCCTGCAGCCGTTGCAGCAGCGGCAGGGCAAAAGCCGCCGTCTTGCCAGAGCCGGTCTGCGCCGAGCCCAGCACGTCGGCGCCTTGCAGCACCGCAGGAATGGCCGCAGCCTGGATCGGCGTGGGCGTGAGAAAACCGAGCGCGCCGGCCGCGTGGACCAGCGCGGGAGTCAGGCCGAGTGAGAGAAAAGGCATGGGCAAAAGCGTCAGGGCGAACGGTGCAGCCGCGGTGCGGACAAGGCGTCGATGTTGTCGCTGATCGCCGTCTCCACGTCGCGCCAGCGACCAGCCGGCTGCAGCGCGGCCAGGGCCTTCTGCAGGGCGCGCAGATCCTTCACGCTGGGCGCCACCTTGATCTGCGCAATGGCCGCCGCCGAGTTACCGCCCTTGACCAGCGCCAGGACCTTGCCGGCCCATTCATTGGCTCGCGCCATGCATTCCCCTGTGGTGTATCAAAACCCCGATTGTCCCAGACCCGTGCCTGGCCTGGCGCGGCGCCGGGACACGAAGTGCGCTTGCGCCCCCAGCCAGGTCACCCCTGCCGCCCCAGCACCGGCCCCAAGGCCACGCCCGTGTGCGTGCCCAGTTCCACCACGCGCTCGGGGGTCGTGGCGGCCACAACGCGGCCGCCGTTCTTGCCGCCTTCGGGACCCAGGTCGATGATCCAGTCGGCCTCGGCGATGACGTCGAGGTCGTGCTCGATCACCACCACGCTGTGGCCGCCGTTGACCAGCCGGTGCAGCACGTGGATGAGTTTTTCGACGTCGGCCATGTGCAGGCCGACGGTCGGCTCGTCGAGCACATAAAGCGTATGGGGCGCTTTCTGCCCACGGCGGGTGATGTCGTCGCGCACCTTGCTCAGCTCGGTCACCAGCTTGATGCGCTGCGCCTCGCCGCCCGACAGCGTGGGCGAAGGCTGGCCCAGGGTCAGGTAGCCCAGGCCCACGTCCTTGAGCAGTTGCAGCGGGTGGCTGATGTTGGGCATGCTGGCGAAGAAGTCGACCGCTTCGTCGACCTCCATCTGCAGCACGTCGCCGATGCTTTTGCCGCGCCAGGTGACGGCCAGCGTTTCGGTGTTGAAGCGCGCGCCGTGGCAGACGTCGCAGGCCACCTTGACGTCGGGCAGGAAGCTCATCTCGATGGTGCGCACGCCCGCGCCTTCGCAGGCCGGGCAGCGGCCGTCGCCGGTGTTGAAGGAAAAACGCCCCGGGCCGTAGCCACGCGCCTTGGCCTCCAGCGTTTCGGCAAAGAGTTTGCGGATGGTGTCCCAGAAGCCGATGTAGGTCGCGGGGCAGGAGCGCGGCGTCTTGCCGATGGGGGTCTGGTCGACTTCGAGCACACGGTCGATGGCCTGGTAGCCATCGAGTGAAGTGCAGCCGGCCCACTTGGGCCGCTTGCCAGCGTCGTCGGCCTCACGCCCGGCCTTGGTCGTGCGCTGCGCAACGGCGGCCTGCACATTGGCCAGCAGCACGTCACGCGCCAGCGTGGACTTGCCCGAGCCCGACACGCCCGTGACGGCCACCAGCCGCTTGAGCGGCACCTGCACGTTCACGCCCTGCAGGTTGTGCAGCGTCGCGCCCTGCAGCGACAGCCACTGCACGGCGTGTTCGTCCTTCATCGCCACGGCGCGGCGCGCGTGCAGCGGATGGTGGATGGGCCGCGCCAGGAAACGGCCGGTGAGCGAGTCGGCATCGCCCATCAGTTCGGCCACCGTGCCTTGCGCGACCACGCGGCCGCCGCGTTTGCCGGCGCCCGGGCCGATGTCGATGACGTGGTCGGCGCGGCGGATGGTGTCCTCGTCGTGCTCGACCACCACCAGCGTGTTGCCCTTGCTGCTGAGTGTGTGCAGCGCGCGCAGCAGGATCTGGTTGTCGCGCGCGTGCAGGCCAATGGTCGGCTCGTCGAGCACGTAGCACACGCCCTGCAAGTTGCTGCCGAGCTGCGCGGCCAGGCGGATGCGCTGCGCCTCGCCGCCCGAGAGCGTGGGCGCGCCCCGGTCGAGCGTGAGGTAACCCAGGCCGACCTCGCGCAGAAAGGTCAGGCGGCCGGCGATCTCGGGGATGAGGTCGCGCGCGATGCCTTGCTCTCGCGTGCTCAAGGCGATGCCCGTCCGCTCCACGATTGCGGCTTCGCCTTGCGGAACGGGCTCGGCATCAGCAGCACCCGGGGACACACTGCTGCGATCGTCCATCGCCAGGCCGTCGACCCAGGCCTGCACGTCGTCGACCGACAGGCCGGCGATGTCGGTGATGGCCACGCCCTGGAACCGGACCGCGCGCGCCGTGGCGTTGAGCCGCGTGCCGTGGCAAGTGGCGCAGGCTTCCTCGGCAACGTCGTCGACCTCGGGCTCGGCAAAACTCTGCTCGCGCCCGCGGTCCTTGTCGTCCTGCACGGAGTCGTCAAAAGCCTTGCGCTGCGACTGGCTGAGCTTGACGCCCGTGCCCACGCAGTCCGGGCACCAGCCGTGCTTGCTGTTGTACGAGAACATGCGCGGGTCCAGCTCGGGGTAGCTGGTGCTGCAGACCGGGCAGGCGCGTTTGGTCGAGAAGACCTCGACCTCGCCCAGCCCGGCTACCTTGCGCCCGGCCTCCATCGCTTCGCGCAGGCCGTCGAGCGGCGCCAGCACGTGCACCACGCCCTTGCCCAGGTCCAGCGCATGCGCGAGGTGGCGGCGCAGCTCGGCCTCGTGGGCGGCGGAGACCACCACGTCGGCCACAGGCAGTTCGATGGTGTGTTCCTTGAAGCGGTCGATGCGCGGGAAACCCGTGGTCGGCAAAAACTCGCCATCCACACGCAGATGGGGATAGCCGCGCGGACGTGCCCAGTCGGCCAGTTCGGTGTAGACGCCCTTGCGGTTGACCCCCAACGGCGCCAGCAGGCCGATGTGCCGGCCCTTGTAGCGCTTGAGCAGTTGCGCGGCGATGCTGTCGGCGGTCTGCGGCTGCACCACGGCGCCGTCGTGCACGCAGTGCTGCGTGCCGAGCTTGACGTAGAGCAGGCGCAGGAAGTGCCAGACCTCGGTGGTCGTGCCCACCGTGGACTTGCGCCCGCCCCGGCTCAGCCGCTGCTCGATGGCAACGGTGGGCGGGATGCCGTGCACGGCGTCAACCTCAGGCCGGCCGGCTGGCTGCACGATGGAGCGCGCGTAGGCATTGAGCGATTCGAGGTAGCGCCGCTGCCCTTCGTTGAACAGGATGTCGAAAGCCAGCGTGGACTTGCCCGAGCCCGACACGCCCGTGACCACCGTGAACTTGCCGCGCGGAATGGCGACCGACAAGGACTTGAGGTTGTGCTCGCGCGCGTTGACGATCTGGATGGTTTCCGAGAGCTTGCGATGGCCGCGGTTGAGCGGCACCGAGCCGTCGTCCACGGCAGCGCCGGGCACGGCGACGTCGTAGTGCGCCTGGCGTTCACGCACCGCCGTGGCGGCACCGGCCACGCCCAGCGTCGTGTCGTACTCGCGCAGGGCCTGCGCGGTGTGCGAGGTGGCGTGGCGGCGCACCTCCTCGGGCGTGCCCTGGGCGACGACCAGGCCACCGCCCTCGCCGCCTTCGGGGCCGAGGTCGATCAGCCAGTCAGCCGCGCGGATCACGTCCAGGTTGTGCTCGATCACGATCAGCGAATGGCTGGCTTCGAGCAGCCGGCGCAGCGCACGCATGAGTTTGGCGATGTCGTCGAAATGCAGGCCCGTCGTCGGCTCGTCGAACAGGAACAGCGTGCCCTTGCGCGCCACGGGCTGGCGGCTGGAACTGCCGTTGCGCGCGGCCTCGGCCAGGAAACCCGCGAGCTTGAGGCGCTGCGCCTCGCCGCCCGACAGCGTGGGCACGGGCTGGCCGAGCTTGACGTACTCCAGGCCGACGTCGACGATGGGCTGCAGGCCACGGATGACCTCGGGATCACGCGCGAACAACTGCGCGGCCTCGCTCACCGTCAGGTCGAGCACCTGGGCGACGTTGAGCACACGCCCGCCGCGCTCGATCGTGACCTCCAGCACCTCGGGCCGGTAACGCTGGCCGTTGCAGTCGGGGCAGCGCAGGTAGACGTCCGACAGGAACTGCATCTCCACATGCTCGAAGCCCGAGCCGCCGCAGGTCGGGCAGCGCCCGTCGCCGCTGTTGAAACTGAATTTGGCGGCGGTGTAGCCGCGTTCCTTGGACAGCAGCGCGCCCGCGAAGATCTCGCGCACGCCGTCCCAGGCGCCCACATAGCTCACGGGGTTGGAGCGCGCGGTCTTGCCGATGGGCGACTGGTCGACGTAGACCACGTCGGCCAGGTGGTCGGCACCCAGCAGGCGCTCGTGCGCGCCCGGCGCGTCGGTCGGCTTGCCGAAGTGGCGCAGCAGCGCGGGCGCCAGCACGTCCTGGATCAGCGTGGACTTGCCCGAGCCCGACACGCCGGTCACCACCACCAGCCGCTGCAGCGGAAAGTCGACGTTCAGGCCACGCAGGTTGTGCTCGCGCGCGCCTTCCAGGATCAGGCGCGGCGTGCTGTCGGTCACCATGCGTTTGACGCCCATGCCCACCACCTTGCGCGCGCCCAGGTAGGCGCCGGTCAGCGTGTCGGCGGACTTCAGTTGCTCAGGCGGGCCGTCGAAGACGATCTGGCCGCCGCGCTCGCCGGGGCCGGGGCCCATGTCGATCATGCGGTCGGCCGCCAGCATCACGGCCGGGTCGTGCTCAACCACCACCAGCGTGTTGCCGGCGTCGCGCAGGCGCAGCATGGCCTCGGTGATGCGGTTCATGTCGCGCGGGTGCAGGCCGATGCTGGGCTCATCCAGCACGAACAGCGTGTTGACCAGCGAGGTGCCCAGCGCCGTGGTCAGGTTGATGCGCTGCACCTCGCCGCCCGACAGCGTGCGGCTCTGGCGGTCCAGCGTGAGGTAGCCGATGCCGACTTCGCACAGGTAACGCAGCCGCGTGCGGATCTCGCCCAGCACCAGTTGCGCGGCCTGCACCTCGGCGTCGGTCAGCAGCGCGTCGAGCCGCAGGCCGTCGAAGAAGCGGCGCAGGCGGTCGATGGGCAGCAGCATCAGGTCGTGCACGCACAGACCGGGCAGCGCCTCGACCTGCTCGCGGCGCCAGTCCGTGCCGACCGGCAGAAAACGCTGGGCCGGCGGCAGCACGGCGTCGGCGTCCTCGCGCGAGCCGATGCGCCACAGCAGCGACTCGGTCTGCAGGCGTGCGCCGCCGCAGGTCTCGCACGGCGTGTAGCTGCGGTACTTGGACAGCAGCACGCGGATGTGCATCTTGTAGGTCTTGCTTTCGAGGTATTCGAAGAAGCGCTTGATGCCGTACCACTGCTTGTTCCAGTTGCCCTTCCAGCCCGGCGCGCCCTGGATCACCCAGCGTTTCTGCTCCTCGGTCAGGCGCGCCCAGGGCGTGTCGCGCGGCACGCCCGCGTCCTCGGCGTAGCGCATCAGGTCGTCCTGGCACTCCTTCCAGGCCGGCGTCTGGAAGGGCTTGATCGCACCGGCGCGCAGCGACAGCTTGTCGTTGGGAATGACCAGGCCGTAGTCCACGCCGATCACACGGCCAAACCCGCGGCAGGCCGGGCAGGCGCCCTGGGCCGAGTTGAAGGAGAACAGCGCGGGCGCCGGATCGGCGTAGCGGATGTCGGACTCGGGGCAGTGCAGGCCGGTGGAAAACCGCCAGCGTTCGGGCTCGCCCTCGCCTTCGGCCGGCAGCACGTAGACATTGAGGCGGCCGCTGCCGCGCTTGAGCGCGACTTCGATGGCTTCCATCGCACGCGCCTGCTCGGTGTTGCCCAGGCGGAAGCGGTCGGCCACCACGTCCAGCAGCGTGTGCGGGCCGGTCGGCGTGGCAATTTCGCGCTGCGCCTGCACCCGCGTGAAGCCGCTGGCCGACAGCCATTGCGTCACTTCCTCGGCCGACGTGCCGCCCGGCAGCTCCACGGGAAACGTCATGACCAGCCGGGGGTCGCCTTGCGCGGCGCTGCGCCGCTGCAGGGCCTGGTAGATCGAGGCCGGCGTGTCGTGGCTGACGGGCAGCGCCGTCTTGCGGTCGAACAACTGGGCCGCGCGCGCGAACAGCAGCTTGAGGTGGTCGTTGAGCTCGGTCATCGTACCCACGGTGGAGCGCGAGGACCGCACCGGGTTGGTCTGGTCGATGGCGATGGCCGGCGGCACGCCCTCGACACGGTCGACCGCGGGCTTGTCCATGCGGTCGAGAAACTGGCGCGCGTAGGCCGAAAACGTCTCCACATAACGCCGCTGGCCCTCGGCGTACAGCGTGTCGAACACCAGGCTGGACTTGCCCGAGCCCGACGGCCCGGTCACCACCGTGAGTTCGCCGGTCCGGATGTCGATGTCGATGTTCTTGAGGTTGTGCTGCCGAGCACCGCGAATGCGGATCGAACCGTTCTGCGTCATGGAAACCTTTGCGTGCGTGAGGCGAAACATTCTAGGTGGCGCCCTCCTCGGCTGCCCTTGGCAACACGAAGTGACCCCACGAAAAACTGTAATTATGTACAGTTATTCAAGTGCATGCCGACGGACGGTTGGAATTGCGTATCCAGCGGGCGTTTTGTGGTTTTTCGTCACGCAGCCCGCATAAAGCGGGCCCGTGGAGAGACACAATGGCCGGTTTCCAGCGTTGCCAGAGGCACTTACTTTTACATAGACGTTTCCCGGGAGAGATCCATGCCCCAGATCACCCTGCACCTCGACGAAGCGACGGAGACGCTGGCCACGCAGGCAGCGCAGGCCCACGGCATGTCCACGAGCCGTTGGGTGGCCGAACTGATCCGCCGCCACGCCAACGACACTTGGCCGGCCGGCTTCATAGCGCTGGCCGGCGCCTTCCCCGACTTTCCGCTGCGCGAGGAACAGACTGCGACCGGCGTCGCCAAGGCACACCCATCGGCGCGCACAAACTGATGAACGTGATCGTGGCTACGGCCGTGCGCCACCTTGCAGGTCATCAACTGGCACGCGGACTGACCGGCGCGTCCGCAAAGCGCTCGGCGATCAGACCGCGCAGCCTGGCGTGGCCCGCGTCCTGGTGGACGCGCTGGTGCCAGAAGCAGTGGGTGGCCAGTGTGGGCAGGCGCGGCGGTTCGATCCAGCGCAGCGCCAGCGAATCAGCGAAATGTTCGGCCAGCTTGAGCGGCACCGTCACCACGCAGTCTGACGTTGCCACCACGAAGGGCGCGGTCAGGAAGCTCGACACCTGGTCGTGCCGCGCCATGGCGATGCCGGCTTTTTCCATGCGCGCCTGGATCTCGACGTAAGGACTGGCTGCGTTGGCCACCGACAGGTGGCGCGCCTGCCGGTAGGCCGCCAGCGTGCGCGGCGGCGTTTGCGCAAAGGCATGGGCCTGGTTGAACAGGCAGACGCAGGACTGGCGGAACAGCCGCTGCTGGAAAAAGCTGGCCGGCATGTCCTCGAACGGGCCGAGTGCCAGGTCGATGCTGCCGTCCTGCAAGCCGGCCTTGAGCGCCGCGCCCGTCGCCTGCACGGCATGCAGGCGCACGCCCGGCGCGCGGGCCTGCAGCAGCGGCAGCAGGCGCGGCAGGAAATAGACCTCGCCCACGTCGGTCATCGCCACGCGGAAATGGCGCGTGTCGGTGGCCGGATCGAAGGCCGCGCGGTAACGCAGGCCGTCCTGCAGCAGCGCCAGCGCCGCCTCCACCGGGCCGGCCAGTTGCACGGCCAGCGCCGTGGGCTGCATGCGTGCGCCGGCCCGCACGAACAGCTCGTCGCCCAGGCTCTGCCGCAGCCGCGCCAGGGCATTGCTGGCGGCCGGCTGCGACAGCCCCAGGCGGCGTGCGGCCGGCGAGATGCCGCCCGTGGCCATCACTTCATGGAACACCACCAGCAAGTTGAGGTCGATGTCGCGCAGGTCCTGCACCATGGCTATTCACATCCTGAATGATCTGTATTGACCTGCTATCGTTGCACAGATAGTCTCGGGGCGGAAGAATCGGCAGCAACGATCCAGGAGACCTCTCATGCCGACCACCTCCCCGCACGAACGGGCCTACCAGTCCGGCTTTGCCAGCGAATGGGCCACCGAGGCCCTGCCCGGCGCCTTGCCCGTGGGCCGCAACTCGCCGCAGGTCTGCCCCTACGGCCTGTATGCCGAGCAGATCTCGGGCACGGCCTTCACCGCGCCGCGCGCGCACAACCGGCGCACGTGGTTCTACCGCATCCGCCCCGGCGCCGCGCACACGCCCTTCGAGCGCATCGACAACGGCCGGCTGAGCACCGACTACGACACGCTGGCAACCACACCCAACCAGTTGCGCTGGGATCCGCTGGCGCTGCCCGCCGGCCCCGGCCAGACCGACTTCGTCGACGGCCTGATCACCATGGCCGGCAATGGCGATCCGCATACCCAAAGCGGCGCGGCCGTCCACCAATACGTGGCCGACCGCGACATGACGCGTTTTTTCTACGACGCCGACGGCGAACTGCTCATCGTGCCCCAGCACGGCCGCCTGCGCATCGCCACCGAATGCGGCCTGATCGAGGCCGAGCCACAAGAGATCGTGGTCATCCCGCGCGGCATTCGTTTCCGCGTCGAGCTGCCCGACGGCGTGGCGCGCGGCTATGTGTGCGAGAACTACGGCGCGCCGTTCCAGTTGCCCGACCTGGGCGTGATCGGCTCCAACGGCCTGGCCAACCCGCGCGACTTCCAGACGCCCGTGGCCTGGTACGAGGACATCGACGGCGACTTCGACCTGATCGCCAAGTTCGGCGGCAACCTCTGGCGTGCGCGGCTCGACCATTCGCCGCTGGACGTGGTGGCCTGGCACGGCAATCACGCCCCTTACAAGTACGACCTGCGGCGTTTCAACACCATCGGCTCGATCAGCTACGACCACCCCGATCCGTCCATCTTCCTGGTGCTGCAATCGCCCTCGGACACGCCGGGCGTGGACACCATAGACTTCGTGATCTTCCCGCCGCGCTGGCTGGCCGCCGAGAACACCTTCCGCCCGCCCTGGTTCCACCGCAACATCGCCAGCGAGTTCATGGGCCTGATCCACGGCGCCTACGACGCCAAGGCCGACGGCTTCCAGCCCGGCGGCGCCAGCCTGCACAACTGCATGAGCGGCCACGGCCCCGACGCCGCCACGGTCGACAAGGCCAGCCAGGCCGACACCACGCGGCCGCACAAGGTGGGCGACACCATGGCCTTCATGTTCGAAACCCGCCACGTCCTGCGCCCGACCAGCGCCGCACTCGCGTCCTCGACGCTGCAGGCCAACTACCACCAGTGCTGGCTGGACGTGCCCAAACACTTCAATCCCGCAAAACCATGAGCCTGAACACCCTCGATGCCACCCACGACCTCGCGCTGCAAAGCTGGGTCGACAGCGCCAACCGGCCGGACGCTGACTTCCCCATCCAGAACCTGCCCTACGGCCGCTACCGCGCCGCCGGCAGCGACGGTGCCTGGCGCATCGGCGTGGCCATCGGCGACCAGATCCTGGACCTGCGCGCCACCGGCCTGTTCGACCGCGACGACATGAACGCCCTGATGGCGCTGGCCCGCCTCGCGCGCGTGGCCCTGCGCCAGCGCCTGAGCGCCGGCCTGCGCGCCGGCAGCGCCGAGCAGGCGGCCTGGTCGCGTGCGATCGTGCCACAGGCCGCGGCCGAACTGGCCGTGCCCTGCCGCATCGGCGACTACACCGACTTCTACACCGGCATCCACCACGCCACCACCGTGGGCCGGCTGTTCCGTCCTGACCAGCCGCTCATGCCCAATTACCAGTGGGTGCCCATCGGCTACCACGGCCGGGCCTCGTCCATCGTGCCCAGCGGCCAGGCCTTCCGGCGCCCGCACGGCCAGACCAAGGCACCCGATGCCAGCGCGCCCAGCTTTGGCCCCAGCCGGCGGCTGGACTATGAGCTGGAACTGGCCTACTTCATCGGCCAGGGCAACGCGCTGGGCGAGCCCATCACTATCGACCAGGCCGAGGAACACCTGTTCGGCGTCGCCCTGCTCAACGACTGGTCGGCGCGCGACATCCAGGCCTGGGAATACCAGCCGCTCGGGCCATTCCTGTCGAAGAATTTCGCCTCGACCGTCTCGCCCTGGCTGGTCACGATGGAAGCGCTCGCGCCCTTTCGCCGCCCCTTCGCGCGACCCGAGGGCGACCCGCAGCCCCTGCCCTACCTGGACGGCGCGGCCAACCGCGCGCACGGCTTGCTCGACATCTCGCTGGAAGTGCTGATCCAGACCCGCGCCATGCGCGAGGCCGGCCAGCCGCCCACGCGGCTGACCCGGGGCAACGCCGCCGACGCCACTTACTGGAGCGCCGCGCAGCTCGTGGCGCACCACACCGTGGGCGGCTGCAACCTGCAGCCGGGCGACCTGTTCGGATCGGGCACGCTCTCGGGCGCCGCGCCCGACGCGGCCGGCTCGCTGCTGGAGTTGACCCTGGGCGGCAAGCAGCCGATCACGCTGCCCAACGGCCAGACCCGCACCTTCCTGGAAGACGGCGACACGCTCGTGCTGCGCGGCTGGTGCGAGCGGCCGGGCGCGCGGCGCATCGGGCTGGGCGAAGCCACCGGCACGGTGATCGGCTGACCGGAGCCCACGCCATGACAGCCTCCCGCACGCTCTACACCTACTTCCGCAGCTCCGCCGCCTACCGCGTGCGCATCGCGCTCAACATCAAGGGCCTGGGCTACGACGCGGTGCCCGTGCACCTGCTCAAGGACGGCGGCCAGCAGCGCCTGCCCGCCTACCGCGCGCTCAACCCCTTCGGCCTGGTGCCGACCTATGTGGAAGACAAGCGCAGGCTGCACCAGTCGCTGGCCGTCATCGAATACCTCGACGAACGCCACCCCACGCCCCCGCTGCTGCCGGGCGACGCCTGGCAGCATGCCCGCATCCGCGAGGTGGCGCTGGCCATTGCCTGCGAGATCCACCCGATCAACAACCTGCGCATCCTCCACTACCTGACGCAGACCCTGGGCGTGGCCGACGAGGCCCGCCAGCAGTGGATACGCCACTGGATGCAGACCGGCCTGGAAGCCCTCGAAGCCACGCTGGCTGCGGACGGCGACAGCGGCGATCGCTTTTGCATCGGCGACCAGCCCACGCTGGCCGACTGCTGCCTGGTGCCGCAGCTGTTCAACGCACGGCGCTTCGGCGTCGACCTGACGAACTGCCCACGCCTGGTGGCCGCCGACGCCGCCTGCGCCGAGCTGCCGGCCTTTCAGCAGGCGCATCCGCAACAGCAGCCCGACGCGGAATAAAACGCCCGAGCCAGGCCGTTCACAGCGCCAGCCCGCCTTCCTTCTTGATCGACTCCAGCACAAAGCTGGAGCGGCAGTCGCGCACGGCCGGGTGGCGCAGCAGCGTCTCGGACAGGAAGTCCGAGAAGTGTTTCATGTCGCGCACCACCACGCGTAGCAAAAAATCCATCTCGCCCGTCATCGACACGCAGTCGATCACCTCGGACCAGCTCTGGACCGCCGCGCGGAACTGGTCGAGTGGGGTGCGCCGTGCGTCCACGCTGTGTTTTTCCAGCCGCACGGTGATGTAGGCGGTCAGCGCCATGCCCACGGCCGCCGGGTCGATCACGGCGCGGTAGCCCGCGATCACGCCCTCGGCCTCCAGGCGCTTGATGCGCCGCAGCACGGCCGACGGCGACAGGCCGACCTGCGGCGCCAACTCGTCGTAGGTGGCGCGCCCCTGGGTTTGAATCGCGCGAAGAATGCGTAAATCAACATCATCCAGATCGATCACAGCCACCTCGTTTTCTTTTGTGCAGAAATCATGCACATCCTAGGGTTTTACTGAGTCCCCCGCGCAATTTTTCTGCGGCCACCCCTGTCTACAGTGGGTTCATTCACCCATCGCCAGGAGACCGCCCCATGCCCGACCTTTTCGACAACCCCATGGGCCTCGACGGCTTCGAGTTCGTCGAGTTCGCCTCGCCCACGCCCGGCGTGCTCGAACAGACTTTTGCGCTGCTGGGCTTCACCGAAGTCGCGCGCCACCGCTCCAAGGACGTTTCGCTCTACCGCCAGGGCGGCATCAACTTCATCGTCAACCGCGAGCCGCACAGCGCGGCGGCCTACTTTGCGGCCGAACATGGCCCCAGCGCCTGCGGGCTGGCGTTTCGTGTCAAGGACGCACACCAGGCCTATGCACGCGCGCTGGCGCGCGGCGCGCAGCCGGTGGAGGTGCCGACCGGTCCGATGGAGCTGCGCCTGCCGGCCATCCGCGGCATTGGCGGCGCACCGCTCTACCTGATCGACCGCTACGAGGACGGCCAGTCCATCTACGACATCGACTTCAAGTTCCTGCCCGGCGTCGAGCGCCGCCCCACGGGCCATGGCCTCCAGGTGGTGGACCACCTCACGCACAACGTCTACCGCGGCCGCATGGCCTACTGGGCGCATTTCTACGAGCACCTGTTCAACTTCCGCGAGATCCGCTACTTCGACATCAAGGGCGAATACACCGGCCTGGTCTCCAAGGCCATGACGGCGCCGGACGGCCGCATCCGCATTCCGCTCAACGAGGAATCGGCTAAGGGCTCGGGCCAGATCGAAGAGTTCCTGATGCAGTTCAACGGCGAAGGCATCCAGCACATCGCGCTGCTGACCGACGACCTGCCCGCCGCCGTCGACCGCCTGAGGGCCGCGGGCGTGCCGATGATGAAGGCGCCGCCCGCGACCTACTACCAGATGCTCGACGAACGTATCCCCGGCCACGGCGAGAACGCGCAAGACCTGCAGTCGCGCGGCATCCTGCTCGACGGCTCGGCCGCCAACGGCCAGCGCCGGCTGCTGCTGCAGATCTTCTCGGGCACGGTGCTGGGCCCGGTCTTCTTCGAGTTCATCCAGCGCAAGGGCGACGATGGTTTCGGCGAAGGCAATTTCAAGGCGCTGTTCGAATCCATCGAGCGCGACCAGCTCGAACGGGGTGTGCTGCAGGCCACCTGAAGCCATGGGTCCAAAGGCAAACGGCCCTCGCGAGGGCCGTTTTTTGTCGCCGGGCCGCCCCAAGACAAAAAAACATCCCCGTGGGGGATCGGGGCATCGCGAAGCGATGAAACGAGGGGTGATCTTGCCCCTGATTTACGGACACCTATCTAAGCGACATTGGCCAGCTCGTACTGCTCTGGGCTGAGGTAGCCCAGGGTCGAGTGCAGCCGGATCCGATTGTAGTCAACCTCAATGTAGTCAAACACATGAGCCTTGGCCTGCTCCCGTGTGGCGAGGTGTTCACCATGGATGGCCTCGACCTTCAGACTGTGGTTCCAACTCTCCATTGCTGCGTTGTCGTAGCAGTTGCCTCTGGCACTCATGCTGGCGATCAAAGCGTATTGCTCCAACAGGGCGCGGTGCTCGCGCGAGCAGTATTGGCTACCACGGTCAGTATGCACGATCACTCCCCGAGGCCGATTGCGAGCAAACAGCGCCATGCGCAGCGCGTCGCAAACCAGCGTAGC
>WNDQ01000060.1 GCA_009912175.1 Paracidovorax wautersii
TGACCGTGGTAGCCAATACTGCTCGCGCGAGCACCGCGCCCTGTTGGAGCAATACGCTTTGATCGCCAGCATGAGTGCCAGAGGCAACTGCTACGACAACGCAGCAATGGAGAGTTGGAACCACAGTCTGAAGGTCGAGGCCATCCATGGTGAACACCTCGCCACACGGGAGCAGGCCAAGGCTCATGTGTTTGACTACATTGAGGTTGACTACAATCGGATCCGGCTGCACTCGACCCTGGGCTACCTCAGCCCAGAGCAGTACGAGCTGGCCAATGTCGCTTAGATAGGTGTCCGTAAATCAGGGGCAAGATCACGTGGCCTGCGGAATGACCACGTGGCGCAGCGCCTGCCACTGCGTGAGGCCGGTGGAGCGCGCGGCCTCGGTCTGGCCGCGCGGGACGGCCTCGATGCCGGCGCGAAAGACCTCGCAGAAATAGCTGGAGTTGTTGAGCATGAAGCCGATGCACACGGCCGCGACCTTGGGAATCTCCCAGCCCGTGAACGGAATGCCGAAGTAGATCAGGATCAGCAGAACCAGGGGCGGGAAGGCGCGGAAAAAATCCACATAGGCGACCGCCAGCCGGCGGCTCCAGCGCGAAGGCGTCTGCGTGATCCACAGGGCCAGCAGCAGGCCCGAAGCCAGCCCGATGGGGATCACCAGGGCCGACAGCCACAGCGTGGTCCACAGCCCCGTGAGCAGAAAGGGGAAGGTCTGCGCGTAGACCTCCCCGTTGAAGAAATTGGTCAGCAACTCTTGCATGGCGTGCTCCGGGCTCAGCGTTTGCTCGGCCAGCGCGCTTCCAGCCAGCGCGCCAGCAGCACCACGGGAATGAACAACAGCAGATAGGCCGCCGCGCCCATGACCAGCGGCGTGGGGTTGCCGGCATTGCTGCTGGCCGACTGGGCGTGGTTGAGCACCTCGTTGAGCGCGATCACCGAGCCCAGCGCCGTGTTCTTGACCACCGAGATGACGCGGTTGGTCAGCGGCGGCACGGCCATGCGCAAGGCCTGCGGCACCTGCACGTGGACCAGGGCCTGCCAGGCGCTCATGCCGCAGGAACGCGCGGCCTCGCGCTGGCCGGCGGGCAGGGCCGCCAGCCCGGCCCAGATGCTTTCCTCGGCATAGGCGGCCAGCACCAGCGACAGGGCCAGCCAGGTGGCCGTGAAGGCCGACATCGACAGGTTGATGAAGGGGAAGGCAAAGAAGAACAGCATCAGCAGCACCAGCGGCGGCAGCGCGCGGAAGATGTCGGCGAACGCCACCACCGCCAGGCCGATGCCACGCCGGCCCGACGCACGCAGCATGGCCAGCGCCAGGCCGCCCGCCACGCCCGTGACAACGATGCACAGGCTCACGGCCAGCGTGACCCCCAGGCCGTGAACCACGTCGGGCAGGTACTGGCGCGCCACCTCGCCGTTGAAGAAAGTGAAGACGAACGCGTCCCAGGCCGAACGTTGGGCATCCACGGCCGTCATCCCCCTTCGGTGAAGCGGCTCACGAAGCCACGTGTGCGCGCGTGCTGCGGGTCGCCGAAGATCTGCCCGGGCGGCCCTTCCTCGACCACCACGCCGCCGTCCATGAACACCACCTTGTCCGAGGCCGCGCGCGCAAAGGCCATCTCGTGCGTGACCACCAGCATGGTCATGCCGCTGTCGCGCAGTTCGCGCATGGCCGTGAGCACGCTGCCCACCAGTTCGGGGTCCAGGGCGCTGGTGGGTTCGTCAAACAGCATGACCTTGGGCTTGAGCGCCACGGCGCGCGCGATGGCCACGCGCTGCTGCTGCCCGCCCGAGAGCTCGCTGGGAAAGCTGCGCGCCTTGTGCGCCAGGCCCACCTGGTCGAGCGCCTGCATGGCCAGCGCCTCGGCGGCGGCGCGCGGATGCCGCTGCACCTTGCGCAGGGCCAGCGCCACGTTGCCCAGCGCATTCAGGTGGGGGTAGAGGTTGAACTGCTGGAACACCATGCCGATGCGCTGGCGCATCTGATTGAGGTTGGTGGCCGGATGCAGAAGGTCCACGCCGTCGATCACGATCTGCCCGCCCGTGGGTTCCTCCAGGCGGTTGCAGCAGCGCAGCATGGTGCTTTTGCCCGAGCCCGAAGGGCCGATCACCGACACCAGCTGGCCCGGCCGCACCCGCAGGTTCACGTCGTGCAGCACGCGGTGAGCGCCATAGGCTTTTTCGAGACCGACGATTTCAAGAATGGGATGCGGCTGCATGGGCGGGCAAGGCAAGGGCGGGTTCGGGCGCGCGGGTCACGGGCAGTTCAGGACGACGGGCGTGGGGTCGTAGCCCTCCAGGCCAGGCACGCCCTGGCCCGTGCCCACGGTCACGGCGGCGCTGCCGGCCTCGGGTGTGAAGCCGAACCATTTCTGCGCCAGCCGGCCCACGGTGCCGTCCTGCTTCATGCACTTGAGCGCCAGGCCAGCGGCGTCGCGGCCGGCCTTGTCGTCCTGGCGGAAGGCCAGCGCCCAGACCAGTCCGGTCTTGATCGTGTAGCTGGTCTTGATCGCGGGGTTCTGCTTGGCGGCCCAGGCCGAAACCGTGTTGCCCGCCAGGTTGGCGTCGGCGCGGCCCGACTGCACGGCCTGCACGGCGTCGGCGTTGCTGCCGTAGACGTCGAACTTGAAGCCGTAGCGGGGCGCGTTCTCGCGCGCCCACTGCTCGTAGGCCGAGCCCTTGTTCACCGCCACGGTCTTGCCCTGCAGCGCTTCCAGGCTCTGGATGTCGGGGGCGCCCTTCTTCACCACGAAGGCGAAATCGGTGTTGAGGTAGCCCTCGGTGAACAGCAGGGTCTTGGCGCGCTCGGCGTTGGCGGTGACGGGCGCCAGCACAAAGTCGTACTTCTTGGCATTCAGGCCGGGGATCAGCCCCGAGAACTCAGTGCCGTCGATCTCGATCGCGCGGCCCATGCGCCGCGCCAGTTCCTGGCCCAGGTCGATGTTGAAGCCCTGCAGGCCGCCGCCGAGCTTGACCATGGCGTGCGGCGCGAAGGTCGCGTCGACGCCGGTGCGCAAGGGGGCGCTGGCCTGGGCGGCCGCGGCCAGCCAGGACACGGCAAAGACAGAGGCAAGCAGGATGGGGCGCAAGGCAGGGGGCATGGTCAGGCTCCTGGGGCTTCGGTGGAAAGGGCGTCGGGGGGCAGCGGCAGGCCGGCGCCGGTGCGCTCGGTGATCAGGCGGTAGTGCTCGGGACGGCGATGCCTGGCGAAATTGAAGACGTGCTGCAGGAACTGCTCGCCCAGGGCCAGGTCGCAGCGCGCGAAGATGACTTCGTCCTCCTCGCCCTGGGCCTGGGCGACGATCTCGCCGGTGGGCGCGACGATGGCCGAGCCGCCGATCATGTGGTGGCCATCCTCCCTGCCGCACTTGGCGGCGGCGGCCACCCACAGGCCGTTCTGGTAGGCATTGGCCTGCAGCGACAGCAGGTGGTGGAACATGCGCAGATGGACCGGCTCGTCCCAGTGGATGTTGTGCGACGGCGTGTTGTAGCCCAGCGCGACGATGCGCGCGCTCTGCAGGCTCATGACACGGTAGGTCTCGGGCCAGCGGCGGTCGTTGCACAGGCACTGGCCGATGCGCGTGCCCAGCATGTCGGTCACGCCCCAGCCGCCATTGCCGACCTCGAAGTATTTTTTCTCCAGGTGCTGGAAAGGCGCGGCGGGTTTGTGGTCGGCGTGGCCGGGCAGGTGGATCTTGCGGTACTTGGCCACGATGCGCGCGTGCTCGTCGACCAGGATGGCGCTGTTGAAACGCCGGCCCTCGGGCGTGAGTTCGGCATAGCCGAGGTAGAAACCCACGCCCAGCTCGCGCGCCAGCTCGAACAGCGGCTGCGTGGCGGGGCCGGGCATCTGCGCCTCGAAGAAGCGGGCGTTGACCTCGGCCTCGTCCTCGTACCAGTAGCGCGGGAAGAAGGTGGTCAGGGCCAGCTCGGGAAACACCACGAAGCGTGCGCCGCGCGCGGCGGCTTCGCGCAGCATGTCGCTCAGGCGCCGGACCGCGGCCTCGCGGCTGTCGGCCAGGTGCAGGGGGCCCATCTGCGCGACGGCGATGCCCAGGGTGCGGGTCGATGTACTCATGCGGTCGGACTCCAGGCCTTGCCCTTGAGGCCGAGCCAGCGGGCGGCGCCCGAGGGCGCGGGTTGTGCGGCGCCGTCGGCCAGCGGCTGCGGGCAGCGCCGCGCGATGTACCGGCCCTGGCCGGCCCGCGCGTGCAGCTCGCCATGATCGACCACCACCTCGCCGCGGCACAGCACGGTGACCGGCCAGCCGGTGATCTCGCGGCCCTCGTAGGGCGTGTAGCCGACGTTGTCGTGCAGGTCGGTCCAGCGGACGGTGCGCCGCAGTTCCGGGTCCCACAGCACGAGGTCCGCGTCCAGGCCCGGCGCGATGTCGCCCTTGCAGTGCGCCAGGCCGTACATGCGGGCGTGATTGGTGGCGGTCAGCCGCACGAACTGCTCGGCACTGATGTGCCCTTTGAGCAGGCCCTCGGAGAACATCAGCGGCAGGCGCAGTTCGATGCCCGGCACGCCGTTGGCCATCTCCTTGAAGGTGGTGGCGTCGCCCTTGGGCAATTTGCCGCTGGCGTCGAAGCGGTAGGGCGCATGGTCAGAGCTGTAGAGGCCCAGCGTGCCGTCGGCGAATCCTTGCCACACGGCCTCCTGGGCGCGCGCGTCGCGCGGCGGCGGGCTGCAGCAGAACTTGGAACCCTCGAGGCCGTCGAGGTCCAGGTCCTCGGCGGTGAGGAAGAGGTACTGGGGGCAGCTTTCCGCATAAACCTTGCTGCCCAGCAGACGTGCGGCGCGGACGGCGGCGATGGCTTCGGTGGCCGAGACATGGACCAGCAGGATGGGCACGTCCAGCAGGCGCGAGAGCTGGATGGCGCGCTGGCTGGCCTAGCTCTCGGCCAGGGCGTCGTGCGCCACGGCATGGAACTTGGGCGCCTTGTGGCCCAGCGCCAGCAGGCGCCGCGCGATCCAGCGGATCATGTCATGGTTCTCGGCGTGGACCATCACCAGGGCGCCCTCGCGGCCGGCGGCCTCCATCACGTCGAGCAGCTGGAAATCGTCGAGCTTGAGCGCGTCGTAGGTCATGTAGACCTTGAGCGAAGTGATGCCGCCGGCAATCGCCTCGGGCAGGTCGTGCTGCAGCATGCGCGGCGTGACCTCGGACAGGATCAGGTGAAAGCCATAGTCGATCACCGCCCGCTCGCGCGCCCGCCGCGCGTAGTCGGCGACCACATCGGCAACGGCCTGGCCACGGTGCTGGGCGGCGAACGGAATCACCGTGGTGGTGCCGCCGAAGGCGGCTGAGACCGTGCCGCTGTGGAAGTCGTCGGCGCACATCACGCCCATGCTCGAGAACTGCTCGATGTGCACATGGCTGTCGATGCCGCCGGGCATCACCCACTTTCCGCTGGCGTCGATGTCGCGGCGGCCGGGCGCCAGTCCGGGCTCGATGGCCACGATCCTGCCGCCGTCGATGCCGATGTCGGCGTGGAACGTCGACGTGGCGCTGGTGATGCGCCCGTTGCGAATGGTCAGGTCGTAGGCCATGGCGGTGTCGTGGTGAAAAGTACGGGGACAGGACGCATCACCGGCAACGGGCCCCGGCATGCGCCGGACGGCCGCGGCTCGCTACCCCATGGCTGGGAGCGGCGGTGACGATGGCTGCGTCGTCTGCGGTCGATTGTTCGCGGAGTCCCAGGCCTTGTCGCTGTCCGTTTTGTGGGGCTGGGTTAACAAGCCGTTAATGGCTGGCGGCCTCGGCGCACGGCTGGGCCACCGGCGCCGCGTGAAAGCCCTGCTGCCGCACCTGTTCGCGCAGCACGGCGATGAAGCTCTGGGTGAGCTGCGACAGCGGCTCATAACGAAGATGGACCAGATTGGCCTGCAGGACGGGCGCATCCCGCAGCGGCCGCACCCACAGGGGATGCGAGCCCGCCCAGCTGCGCACCGTGAACTCGTCGACCAGCGCCAGGCCCACGCCCATGGCGACCAGACTGCCCGCGTTCTGCGGCGATCCCACCTCGACGACGTAGGACAGTTCTTTTTGCTCGCGCTGGCAGTACAGGCCGATCATGCGTCCCAGCGGCGTGTCGTTGCCGTAGCCGATCATGTCCGCGTCGACCAGGTCGTCCAGGCTGAGCACGGCCTTGCCGGCCAGCGGATGGTTGTAGGGAAGCGCGCAGACCAGCCGGTTCTGGCACAGGGGGACGACCTCGAGGTTGGGGTGCGTCATCGGCAGGCTGATGATGCCGAGGTCGGCCTGGTGGTTGAACAGCCGCTCGCCCAGATGCTCGTAGCTGTGGCACGCGAATGTCAGCTTGCAGCCGGGGAATTGGCGGCGGAATTGCGCCATGGCCTGCGGGATGAAGCTCTGGCCCACGCTGGGGCTGGAGACGATGTTGAGAATGCCGCTGCGGTTGCGGGCCAGGTCCTGGGCCAGCGCGTTGACACGCTGCACCGAGCGGTAGAGCTCCTCGACCTCGTGGAACAGTTTTTTGGCCTCGGCGTGGCGAACAGCCGTCCCCGGATGCGCTCGAACAGCGCGAAGCCCACGCGCTGCTCGGTATAGGACAGCAGCCGGCTCACCGCGGGCTGCGAGACGAACAGCATCTGGGCCGCGCCGGCGATCGTGCCGGTGGTCATCACCGCGCGGAACACCTCGATCTGGCGCAGGTTCAGGGAAGCCATGCCTCGGCCCTCCTCAAGGGGTTAACAGGAAGTTAATCGGAACCGACATATAAGCAATCTCCATGCCGCTCGCAACGGCTTAGATTCGGGACTTCCTTCTTGCCGCGACCGTCCCGCATGACCGCCACGCGCCCCACACCCGCCATCTACGTCATCAATCCCAACAGCACCGAAGCCGTCACACAAGGCTTCGACGCCGCGCTGCAGGGCCTGCGCGTGGCGGGTGGACCGCGCATCGAATGCCGCACGCTGCACAGCGGCCCGCCCGGCGTGCAGAGCCAGCAAGACGTCGAGCGCGTCACGCTGCCGCTGATCGACCTCTGCCTGGACCTGCCGGACGACTGCGCCGCCGTGGTGATCGCCTGCTTCAGCGACCCCGGGCTGTTCGCCGTGCGCGAAGCCCTGCACGCGCAGCGCGGCATTCCGGTCTTCGGCATCAGCGAATGCGGCGTGCTGACCGCGCTGACGCTGGGCCAGCGCTTTGGCGTGATCGCGATCCTGGAGACCTCCATCGCACGCCACCTGCGGGCCTATGGCGCCATGGGCGTGCTCGACCGGCTGGCCGGCGAGCAGGCCATCGGCCTGGGTGTGGTCGAACTGGCGGACAGCGAACGCGCGCTGGCGCGCATGGTCGCGGTCGGCCAGTCGCTGGTGCGCGACCAGGGCGCGCAGGTGCTGGTCATGGGCTGCGCCGGCATGGCCGCGTTCCGCGAGGCCCTGCAGCAGGCGACGGGCGTGCCGGTGGTCGAACCCACGCAGGCCGCCGTGTCGATGGCCGTGGGCCGCGTGCTGCTGGGGTGGTAGGCAAACAACCGTGACCCGTACAACTGGAGTATCGAGATGAAACGTGTGATCACCGTGGCCGCTGCCCAGCTCGGCCCGATTCAAAAAGCCGAGGGCCGCGATGTCGTCGTCGCCCGCATGGTCCGCCTGCTCGAACAGGCCCATCGGCGCGGCGCCAGCGTGGTGGTGTTCCCCGAACTGGCGCTGACGACCTTTTTCCCGCGCTGGTACGTGGAGGATCTGGACCAGGCCGACGACTGGTACGAGCAGACGCTGCCCTCGCCCGCCACCCAGCCCCTGTTCGACGCGATCCGCCGCTTCGGCCTGACCTGCTACCTCGGCTACGCGGAGATCGCCCACGAACCGGACGAGGCCGGCCGGCTGCGCAAGCGCCGCTTCAACACGGCCGTGATCATCGCGCCCAGCGGCGAGATCATCGCCAAGTACCGCAAGGTCCACCTGCCCGGCCACCGCGAGTTCTCCACCATCCGCAAGGTGCAGCACCTCGAAAAGCGCTACTTCGAGGTCGGCAACCTCGGCTTTCCCGTGGTCCGCGCGCCGGCGGGCGACCTGCCGGGCGTGAACATGGGCATGCTGCTGTGCAACGACCGCCGCTGGCCCGAGGCCTGGCGCGAACTGGGGCTGCAGCAGGTCGAGCTGGTCATGCTGGGCTACAACACGCCCGCCGTGAACCAGGAGAACCGCGGCTTCGAGGCCCATTACCTGCGCAACTTCCATTCGCAGCTGTCGATCCAGGCCGGCTGCTACCAGAACGCCACCTTCGGCGTGGGCGTGGCCAAAGCCGGCAACGAGGACGGCTTCGAGCTGATGGGGCATTCGATCATTGCCAACCCGCAGGGCGAAATCATGGCCATGGCCACCAGCTGGGGCGACGAGCTGATCGTGGCCGACTGCGACCTGGCGATGTGCGAGCTGGGCCGCAGCACCATCTTCAATTTCGCGCAGCACCGCCGCCTCGAGGCCTATGCGCGCATCACCAGCCAGGTCGGCAGCAGCGAACCCGCCACCTGGCAACCGCAGGGCTGAAGCCTGCCGCACCGCCGGACACCCCTTGAACACATTCCCATACCAACAAGACCGATGCCGCCGTGCCGCGGCGCCATCGTCCAGGAGACTGCCCGCCCTCCACCGCCTTTCAGAAAGTGCCGACCATGTCCGCTTCTTCCTCCCGCCCCTTCCCGCACCGCCTGCTGCGCGGCCTGATGGCCACCCTGGCCTGGCTCACGCTGTGCGGCCACGTCCAGGCCGCCTATCCGGACCGGCCCATCAGCCTCATCGTGCCGTTCAACACCGGCACCACGCCCGACATCATCTCGCGCCTGCTGGCCGATGCGGTCAGCCGTGACATCGGCCAGCCGGTCGTGGTGATGAACCGCGTGGGCGCCTCGGGCATCATCGGCACCCAGGCCGTGGTCAATGCGCCGGCCGACGGCTACACCATCGGCTATGCCAACGTGGCCACGCTGGCCATCAACCAGTCGCTCTACAAAAGCCTGCCCTACGACGCCGACCGGCAACTGGCCCCCGTGGCCTGGACCGGCTCGGTGCAGAACGTGCTGGCCGTGCGCAGCAGCCTGGGCGTCAAGGACGTGGCTGGATTGATCGAGCTGGCCAGGAAGCAGCCGGGCCAGCTGACGGTGGCCTCCGGCGGCAACGGGACCACCGGCCATCTGAGCGCCGAAATGTTCAAGGCCATGGCCGGCGTGTCCATCATGCACGTGCCCTACAAGGGCGGCGTGGAGGCCGACCTGGCCGTGCTGCGCGGCGAGGTGGACATGGTGTTCGAGAACATCACCTCTATCGCGCCACATCTCAAGGGCGACAAGCTCGTGCCCCTGGCCGTGACGGGTTCGGTCCGCGACAGCCGCCTGCCGCAGCTGCCCACGCTGGCCGAAACCGGCCTGCCCGATTACCGGGCCGTGGCCTGGACCGGCTACGTGGCGCCGGCGGGCTGGACCCGAAGATCCTGGACTTCCTCAATGCCGCGATCAACAAGGCCCTGGCGTCGCCCGCCGTCATGCAGCAGCTCGAGACCCAGGCCTACGACATCCACACCGGCCCCCGCCAGGACCTGTTCGACCTGGCCCGTAAGGAACGCCCGGTCTGGGCCGACGTGATCAAGCGCTCGGGCGCCACGCTGGACTGAGAACGTCTCGACGATGGCCGACTTCGACCTGCTGCTGCGCCATGGCACCTTGATCGACGGCAGCGGCGCGCCGCGCCGCGCGGCCGATGTCGGCCTGCGCGGGGCCCGGGTGGCCGCCATCGGCGACCTGTCGGCCTGCCGCGGCGCGCAGGAGATCGATGCCGGCGGCCTGGTGGTGGCCCCCGGGTTCATCGACGCGCACACCCACGACGACCGCTACCTGGCGCGGCTGGAAGCGGCGCCCGCCGCCGTGAACGCGGCCTGCCTGGTCGGGCACACCACCTTGCGGGCGGCCGCCATGGACAGCCTATCCCGCGGCGATGCCGGCCAGCACCGAGGAGATGGCCCAGGTGGCCGAGGTGCTCGCGCCCTTCGGCGGCGTGTATGCGAGCCATCTCCGTGACGAGGGCGACCACATCCTCGCGGCGCTGGACGAGACCTTTGCCATCGGCCGCGCCGGCCAGGCTCCGGTGGTGGTGTCGCACCACAAACTGATCGGCCCGCGCAACCACGGCCGTTCGGTGCAGACCCTGGCCCACATCCGGGCGGCCATGGCCAGCCAGCCCATCGCGCTGGACTGCTACCCCTATTGCGCCGGGTCGACCATCCTGCGCAAGGACCGCATCGCCATGTCCAGCCGCATCCGCATCACCCAGTCCCAGCCTCACCCGGAATGCGCGGGCCAGGACCTGGATGCGATCGCCACGCGCTGGGGCGTGTCCCAGGAAGCCGCCGCGGACCGGCTGCAGCCGGCCGGCGCCATCTACTTCCTCATGGACGAAGCCGATGTGCGCCGCGTGCTGGCTTTCGAACGCACCATGATCGGCTCCGACGGCCTGCCGCACGATGCCATCCCGCATCCCCGGCTGTGGGGGACTTTCCCGCGCGTGCTGGGCCACTACTGCCGCGAGGTCGGCCTGTTCGCGCTGGAAGAGGCGGTGCACAAGATGACCGGACTCACCGCCCGCCACTTCCGGCTGCCCGGCCGCGGCGTGCTGCGGCCTGGAGCCTTTGCCGATGTCACCGTTTTCGACGCGCAGCAGATTGCCGACCGCGCCACCTGGGAAGCGCCGACCCGGCCCGCCCAAGGCATCCACAGCGTCATCGTCAACGGACAGCTGGCCTGGCAAGCCGGCCAGGCCACGGGGCAGCGCAACGGCCGTGTCGTGCGGCTGACCGACACCGCGCTGGTGCCGCCTTCGCAGTCCTGAGCGCCTGTCCGCGCGCTTTGGAGCGGGTGGGCTGCGTGGCCGGCCCGCGCCTGTTTACGATGGGAGCGTGACGCCTTCCCCATCCTCCATCGGCGCCCGTGCCGCGCCGGTCCCCGCCGCCGCAGCCCCGCGCGACGCCGCGATCGACCTGCTGCGCGGCTGGGCCATCGTGGGCGTGGTGGCCATCCACGCCACGGGGCTGGTGCTGCCGGCGGCGTCGTATTTCGGCATCGGCTATTACTTTCGCTGGGCCGTGCCCATCTTCATCTGCGCCTATGCCTTCTATGGCGCCCGCGTACCGGACCCGGGTTCGCTGGAGTCCCCTCGCCTTCGGCTGCGCGACACGCCGGCTGGGGGCGGCCTGGCGCTGCGCTCATACGCCGCCACCGTGGCGCAGCGGTTCGCCCGCCTGGCGCTGCCGTTCGTGGCCTACAGCGCGCTCTATGGGGTGGCGCTGGGCGACTGGCGAGAACCCGATGTGCTGGCCACGCTGTGGCGCTATGCGCGCGGCGACGGCTGGGCCGGGCAGTACTTCTTCATCATCCTGTTCCAGGTGGTGCCGCTGCTGGCGCGCTGGCGCGTGCCGGGCGCCGTGGTGGCGGCCGTCTTCGGGCTTTACACCGCGGCCCTGCTGGCGCTGCCCTGGGCCTGGCAACAGTGGCCCTGGCTGCCGGCGGCCAGCGACCGGCTGGTGATCTACTGGCTGCCCTACGTGCTGCTGGGCGTGTACCTGCGCCAGAACACGGCGCGCTGGCGTGCCGCCCTGGCCCGGCTGTCGCCCAGTGCCGCGCTGGTGCTGCTGCTGGCCGCGCCGCTGGCGCTGTCGGCCACCTACGACCCCGACTGGCCCACCGGGCCTTACCTGCTGCCAGCCATCGCACTGGTGTCGGCGGCGGTCTATGGCCTGCACGAGCGTGCGCTGCAGCCCCTGGCGCGCCTGGCCGCACTGCGGCCGTTGGCTTATCTGGGACGCTATTCGCTGGTGGTGTTCTGCCTGAATCCGCTGTTCGTTGCAGGCCTGCAGCACACGGCGCTGGCGGCCTGGGCGCGCGGCCTGCCGCTGCCGGCGGCGCTGGCGGTGGCCGGCGCCATCGTGGCCGGCATTTGCGCGACCGCCTCGCTGGTGGGAGGGGCATTGCGGCGCAGCCCGTTGCGCGGGCTGGCGGGTTGAGTGTTGTGTCCCGGGGCGCTCGCCCCTGGCGACAAAAAAACCGGCAATCCCGAAGGACGGCCGGCAATCATGAACAACAGTGAAAACCGCGGCGCCTGGTGGCGCTGCGGCCCCGGTCTTCTTCGCTTTCTGCGATCGGGCTGGGCCGGGTGGAGATGTTGTCGGGCACACGCCGCACAGTGCCGTGCGAACGTGGCGTGGTGGCTGGGCTTACAGCGGAGCCGGGTCTTCAGCCGTGGCGGGGCCGCTGGCGGCTTGCAGCTGGTATTGCTGCAGTTCGGCGGCGACTTGCGCGCGGCTGACCGGGGCGCCGGTTTCGGCAGCCACCGGGGCGGCGTCTTCGGCCGTGGCGGGCGCGCTGGCGACGGCGCGTTCGTACTGGGCCAGTTCAGCTTGAACTTGGGCGCGGCTCACGGGCGTGCCTTGCACGGCGGGGAAGGCGGGGTTGTCGAGGTTTTCGGCGAAGCTGGCGGTGGAAGCCAGGCCGGCAGCAGCGGCAACGAGGATGACGGCGAGTTTCTTGTTCATGGTAGTTTCCTTTGGATGTTTGCTTGCAACATGTCAGCGGCGCATGGAACGAATTCGTTTTGTCGCTGGCATGGAAAGAATTCTGCGCCGGGCCTCATGCTGCGTCTGTGCGTTTTCGCACCGCAGCATGCAATTCGTGCAAACCCGCAATCGCCACACTGGCGCCCCCAAAATCAACACAAAAAAAACGGGCCGGTCCCTGTCGGCACCGGCCCGTGAGGTCTGCCCGCGCAGCGCGTCAGGCTACTGGTCGAGTGTGGCCCCGCCGTCGACACGCAGGTCGTGCAGGGTGATGTGGCTGGCGCGGTCGGACAGCAGGAACAGGATGGATTGCACGATCTCTTCGGGCGTGGCGATCTTGCGCAGCGGAATGCCGATGCGAAAGCGCGCGGCGTCGCCGCCAATGACGGCCTCGCGCGAGGAGCCCTGGCGCCACATGGCGCGCTGCATCTCGGTGTCGGTCGAGCCGGGCGAGACCACGTTGCAGCGGATGCCGTGCTCGGCCAGCTCCAGCGCCAGGCAGCGGCTGAGCTGCGTGACCGCCGCCTTGGAGGCCGCGTAGGCGCCCATGGCGGCGCGCGGCGTGGTCGCGGCGTTCGAGCTGACGTTGACGATGGCACCGTGCCGGCGCGGCACCATGCGCGCGGCCACGGCGCGGCAGGTGTTGAAGACGCCGCCGGCATTGATGGCGAAGGTGCGCTGCCACTGCGCATCGGTCAGTTCGGTGATGCGGCCCATCTGCAGCACGCCCGCCACGCAGGCCAGGCAGTCGATGGCGCCCAGTGCCGCTTCGGCCTGCGCCACGGCGGCGTCGACGGCCGGGCCGTCGGCCACGTCCACGCGCAGCGCCAGCAGATCGCCCGGCTGCGGCGCGTCAGCGCGCAGGGCCTGCAGGCCGGCCTCGTCCACGTCCAGCGCACTCACGCGCGCGCCCTGGCTCAGCAGTTCACGCACCAGTGCGGCGCCGATGCCGCTGGCTGCGCCCGTGACCAGCACGTGCTGGCTTGCAAATTCGCCAACGGCACCGGACGGAGCGCCTTCGGGCGGCCGGGCGGCGCTCATCGCGCACGCTCCAGGCTGCCGACGACCTCGTCGGCCAGCAGGCTCACGCCGCAGCGGCGCGCCACGTAGTCGGCCGCCATGCGGTGCTCGGCTTCGGAGAAGTCGGCCACGGCGTCGATCACGAAAAACGGCTGCACGTCCTGCATGAAGGCTTCGAGCGCGGTGGCCATGCAGCCGATGTGCGCGTAGATGCCGCAGATGATGAGCTGGTCGCGGCCAGCGGCGCGCAGGCGCTCGCGCAGGTCGCTGCGCTGGAAGGCGCTGTAGCGCCACTTGGTGAGCACCGTGTCGTGCGGGCGCGGCGCCAGC
The DNA here is from genome assembly GCA_009912175.1 of Paracidovorax wautersii. GTDB lineage: Bacteria > Pseudomonadota > Gammaproteobacteria > Burkholderiales > Burkholderiaceae_C > Comamonas_F > Comamonas_F wautersii_A. The sequence continues at coordinate 13,928 of WNDQ01000060.1, forward strand.
ACGTCGATGATGGGCTGTTGCGCATGGAACTGCGGCTGCGTCAGGCCCGGCCCCCAGAAGTCGTTGAGCAGCGCACGGTCGCCCGCCGGCTGCTCCACCGGCTGGGCAGTGTAGAAGACCGGCACGCCAGCCGCATCACAGGCATCGCGCAGGCGCCGCGACTGGGCCACGAGCTGTGGCACGGGCGCCTGCGCGGTGTCGAACTTGTTGAGGAAGTAGGCCTGCATGTCGTGCACCAGCAAGGCGGCGCGGCGGGCATCGGGCTTCCAGTCCACGCGGTTCTTCACGGGCTGGTCGGGCATGGCGTAGGGCGTGATGACGGGAATGCTCATGGTGTCGGTTGGCGTGTCGGTCGGCTCATGGAAAAAGACCCTGGCCGTTGGGCGCAGGGCCTGGGCAAGGATGCGGCAATTTACAGCGCGTCGGGCGCGATGCCCAGGGCACGCAGCATGGTGCTGAACTTGGTCTGCGTCTCGGCCGTTTCCGAGGCCGGCACCGAGCCGGCGACCACGCCCGCGCCCGCATACAGGCGCACGGCACTGCCGCGCACTTCGGCGCAGCGCAGCGTGACGGCCCATTCGCCATCGCCACGCGCGTCGCACCAGCCCACGAAGCCGGCGAACAGGCCACGCTCGAAGGGTTCGAGCTCGCCAATCGCCTCGAAGGCGCGCGCGGTCGGGTGGCCGCACACGGCCGGCGTCGGGTGCAGGGCCAGAGCCAGGTCGAGCGAGGTCGTGGCCTCGTCGACCAGCTCGCCCTGCAGCACGGTCGACAGGTGCCACAGCGCGTCGGTGGAGACCAGCGACGGGCCGGCGGGCACGTCCAGGCTGCGGCACAGCGGACGCAGCGCGCGCACGACGGCATCGATCACCACGGCATGCTCGTGGCGGTCCTTGGGCGACTGCAGCAGGGTCTGCGACAGGCGGGTGTCTTCATCGGCCGAGCGCCCGCGCGGCGTGGAGCCGGCCAGCGGGTTGACGTAGACATGGCGGCCGATGCGGCGCACCAGCAGCTCGGGCGTGCCGCCCAGGAAAGCGCCGGCGGGCTGATCGCCCACGGCTTCCAGCGGCACGGCGTAGGTGTAGCCACGCGTGTTGAGCGCGGCCAGGCGGCGCAGCAGTTCGCGGCTGTCGGGCGCGGTGGGCAGTTCGAGCGCCAGCGTGCGCGAGAGCACGACCTTGTCGAGCGAGCCTTCGGCAAAACGGGCCAGCGCGGCATCGACCGCGGCTTCGTAGACGGCGGGCGCGGGTTCGGGCCGCGCCGCCACGGGCCGGATGGCACCGACGGCGGCCGGCTGCGCCGCCGCTTGCGGCGCGGCACCGCGCGTCAGGCGCTGCGGCGCGCGCAGGGCGGCGGGCTGGCGCAGGTCGAAGGGCACGGCGCCCATGACCAGCGCCTGTTCGCCCTGCTGCGCACGCGTGGCCTGCTGCAGCAGTTCGGCCACCTGGTCACGCAGCCGCTGCGCGCCCAGCGCGTGTGTGGCGGCGGGCGGCGTGTCGGCCGGCAGCGCGGCGACGACGCCCTGGCCCAGCCAGGTGCCGCGCGGCGAGGCGAACAGATCGTCGCCAGGCTGGTAGCGGTCGAGCAGTTGGGCAAATGCCGGCAGGGCCGGGGCCGCCGGTTCACCGGCGCGGGCCGGACGCGAGCCGGTGCCGCGGTCCGGTCCGGCAATCGCCGGGTCTGTCAGGCTGGATTCGTACAGCATCTCGGTCGTTGAAGCAATAAATGCAAATCATTCTAGACAAAGTTCGCACCAAATGCTGTCGGATCGATGTAAAGCCATGCCGCCGAAGCGGGCGTGTCCCCCCCAACAAAAAATGGCCCCTCGGTCCATCGCTTTGCGATGACCCGGTCCCCCACGGGGACGCTTTTTGTCTTGGGGCGGCCCGGCGACAAAAAAACCCCCGTGGCGCCAGGAAGCACCACGGCGTTCGGCTGCGGAAGGAACCGCGCCGGGATCAGGGGTAGATGCCGCGTTCGGCGCGCGCCATCAGGATGCGTTCGCAGGCGACCAGGAAGGTGGCGGTACGCAGGCCGATCTTGTGCTGGGTGGCGGTGGTCCAGATGTGCTCGAGCGCGTCGCGCATGATCTTGTCCAGGCGCACGTTGATCTCGTCTTCGGTCCAGAAGAAGCTGCTGAAGTCCTGCACCCACTCGAAGTAGCTGACCGTCACGCCGCCGGCGTTGCAGATCACGTCGGGCACGACCAGGATGCCGCGTTTTTCGAACACGTCGTCGGCTGCGGGCAGGGTCGGGCCGTTGGCGCCTTCGAGCACCAGCTTGGCCTTGATGCGCTGGGCACGCGCTTCGGTGATCTGGCCTTCAAGCGCGGCGGGGATCAGGATGTTAGCCTCGACGTCCCAGAACTTCTCGTTGTCGATCAGCTCGGCGCCCTTGTGGTTCTTGGCGTAGCCGGCGATGCCGCCTTCGCGCTTGACGACGGCCAGCGCCTCGGCGATGTCGAAACCTTCCGGCGCCACGACGGTGCCGGTGTGGTCCTGCACGGCCACGATGGTGCTGCCGGCGCCGGCAAACAGTTCAGCGGCGGTGCCGCCCACGTTGCCCAGGCCCTGCACGGCCACCTTGGCGCCCTTGAGCTCCAGGCCGATGCGTTTGGCCGCTTCGCTGCCCGTCACGAACACGCCGCGGCCGGGGGCCTTGACGCGGCCCAGCGAGCCGCCCAGGTGCACGGGCTTGCCGGTTACCACGCCGGTGGCGGTGTGGCCGGTGTTCATGGAATAGGTGTCCATCATCCAGGCCATGATCTGGCCGTTGGTGTTGACGTCGGGCGCGGGAATGTCGCGCTGCGGGCCGATGATGATGCCGATCTCGCTGGTGTAGCGGCGCGTCATGCGCTCGAGTTCGCCCGGCGAGAGTTCCTTGGGATCGACGCGGATGCCGCCCTTGGCACCGCCGAAGGGCAAGCCGACGGCGGCCGTCTTGACCGTCATCCAGGCCGACAGCGCCATCACTTCGTCGAGGCTGACGTTGGGGTGGAAACGGATGCCGCCCTTGCCCGGGCCGCGCGAGAGGTTGTGCTGCACGCGGAAACCCTCGAAGTGGCGCACGGTGCCGTCGTCCATCTCGACCGGCACGTCGACGATGAGCGAGCGCTTGGGCCGCTTGAGCGAATCGACCCACTTGGCCAGGTGGCCCAGGTAGGGCGCGACGCGGTCGACCTGCGTGAGGTAGATCGCCCAGGCGCTGTCGGGATCGGCGCTGGCAAAGGACAGGGGACGGGAGGGATGTGTCTTGGCGGACATGATGGTCTCGTTGGTCGTTGAACGGTGACAGAGTCGGTGTCGACGGCCGTCATCATGGCGCCGAATCGGCTCCAAGGACAATGCAACTTGCGCATGAGGGGATGCCGGGGCGGCCCCCGCCGTCGTCAGGACTCGGCCGTGAACCCGGTACGCTGCACCAGCCCGCGCCACTGCGCGACGTCGGCCCGCAGCAGTGCCTGCAGCTCCTGCGGGGTCGAGGACTGGATCTCCAGGCCGTGCTGGCGGCCCTGCTCGACCAGTTCGGGGCTGGCCAGCGCGGCACGGACCGCGGCCGAGGCGGCTTCGACCGTGGCGGGCGGCGTTCTGGCCGGCAGGAACAGGCCATACCACTCGCGCAGCGCCAGCGCGTGGCCGGACTCGCTCAACGTGGGCACCTGCGGGAAAAAGGTCGAACGTTTGCCGCCCGCCACCGCCAGCACGCGCAGCTTGCCCGCGGGCGCATGCGCGATGAAATCGCCGGCCGGGCCGCAGTAGGCCGAAATCTGGCCGCCCAGCAGGTCCTGGATGGCCGGCGCCGCACCCCGGTAGGCCACGTGGCGCCAGTCGAGCTGGGCCGACTGGCCCAGCAGGATGCCCACCATGTGCGCCATCGAGCCCGCGCCGGGACTGCCGAAGTTAGCGCGGTCCGGGTGTCCCTTGGCCCATTGAATGAACTCACCCAGCGTGCGCACCGAGGCGGGCACGGCCGGCCCGATCGCCACGCCATGGTCCATGTAGGCGCCGACCGACACGGGCGCCACGTCGTCGACGCTGTAGCGCAGCGTGGGATAGGTGTAGGGGTAGATCGACAGCATCGACGAGGGCGTGAGCAGCAGCGTGGCGCCATCGGGCGCGCTGTCGCGCAGCGCCAGGATGCCGATCTGCCCGGCCGCACCTGGCTTGTTGTCGACCAGCACGGCGCGCGCATAGCCCCCGCGCAGCCGCTCGGCCACGTGGCGGCCCAGCACGTCGACCGTGCCGCCGGCCGGAAAGCCCACGATGATGCGAGCCGTCTCCAGGCGCGCGGCCTGCTGTGCGCGCGCAGCGCGCCAGGCCCCCGTGCCGGCCATCAGGGCCAGGGGCAGGCGAATGAACAAGCGGCGGTCCGTCATGGTTGTCTCCTCAGGTGTGCAGGGCGCGGCATGTCTGGCGCGTGCCGTCGCTCTGGTGTGTTCGGAGACTGTCGCCGCGGGGCGCAGGCGCCACCATCGGCATTTGTACGCATGTGCACGGTACGCATGCATCCGCATGCGTACCCGCTGCCGGCTTAACCCACCACGCCGCGTGCGCGCCAGTCGGCCAGCGCCGCGCCGTCCACGCCCAGCTCGGCCAACACCTCGGCCGTGTGTTCGCCCAGCGCGGGCGGCGCGTGGCGCAGCACGGGCGGCGTGGCCGACAGGCGCAGCGGGCTGGCCACGCTGCGAATGGCCAGGCCGTCGGCGCGGCGCTGGGTGACGGCCAGTTCGCGCGCACGCACCTGGGCGTCGTCGAAGGCCTGGCCGATGTCGTTGATGGGGCCGCAGGGCACGGCCTTGTCTTCCAGCAGCGCGATCCAGTCGGCCGTGTTGCGCGTGTGTGTGACGGCGTGCAGCAGCGGGATCAGCGCGGCGCGGTGTTTCACGCGCAGCGTGTTGGTGAGAAAACGCGCGTCGGCGGCCAGCGCCGGCGCGCCGGCGGCGTGGCAAAACCGCGCGAACTGACCGTCGTTGCCGATGGCCAGCAGCATGGCGCCGTCGGCGGTCGGGAAGTCCTCGTAGGGCGCCAGGCTGGGGTGCACGTTGCCCATGCGCCCGGGCGCCACGCCGGTGTTCAGGAACGCGGCGGCCTGGTTGGCCAGCACCGCCATGCCGACGTCCAGCAGCGCCATGTCGATGTGCTGGCCCTGGCCGGTGGCGCGGCGCGCCTCCAGCGCGGCCAGGATGGCGCTGGCGGCGTAGGTGCCGGTGAACAGGTCGATCACGGCCACGCCCACCTTGAGCGGCCCGCCGCCGGGCTCGGTGTCGGCGCGGCCGGTGATGCTCATCAGGCCGCTCATGGCCTGGATCATGAGGTCGTAGCCGGCGCGCTCGGCGTACGGCCCGGTCTGGCCGAAGCCGGTGATCGAGCAATAGACCAGACGCGGGTTGAGCGCGTGCAGGCTGGCGTAATCCAGCCCGTAGCGCTGCAGGCCGCCCGTCTTGAAGTTCTCGACCAGCACGTCGCTTTGCAGGGCCAGTTGCCGCACCAGCGCCTGGCCCTCGGGCTGGGCGATGTCGATGGCGACCGAGCGTTTGTTGCGGTTGCAGGCGGTGTAGTAGCTCGACTGCACGGAGTCGGTGCCGGCCTCGTCCTGCACGTAGGGCGGCGCCCAGCCGCGCGTGTCGTCGCCCGCGCCGGGGCGCTCGACCTTGACGACGTCGGCGCCCAGGTCGGCCAGGATCTGGGTACACCACGGCCCGGCCAGGATGCGCGAGAGGTCGAGCACCTTGAGGTGCGAGAGGGCGCCGGCCGTCATCGCCACGCGCCCGTCAGCCAGCGAAGGCCGCGATGCCGGTCTGCGCGCGCCCCAGGATGAGCGCGTGCACGTCGTGCGTGCCTTCGTAGGTGTTGACCACTTCAAGGTTGACCAGGTGGCGCGCCACGCCGAATTCGTCGCTGATGCCGTTGCCGCCCAGCATGTCGCGCGCCAGCCGCGCGATGTCCAGCGCCTTGCCGCAGTTGTTGCGTTTGATCAGCGAAGTGCCCTCGACCGAGGCGGTGCCCTCGTCCTTCATGCGGCCAAAACGCAGCGCCACCTGCAGGCCCAGCGCGATCTCGGTCTGCATGTCGGCCAGCTTCTTCTGGATCAGCTGGTTGGCGGCCAGCGGGCGGCCGAACTGCTGGCGGTCCAGCGTGTACTGGCGCGCGGTGTGCCAGCAGAATTCAGCCGCGCCCATCGCGCCCCAGGCGATGCCGTAGCGCGCGCTGTTGAGGCAGGTGAACGGGCCCTTGAGGCCCTGCACCTCGGGGAAGGCGTTGTCCTCGGGCACGAAGACGTCATCCATCACGATCTCGCCCGTGATCGAGGTGCGCAGGCCGACCTTGCCGTGGATGGCGGGCGCCGACAGGCCCTTCCAGCCCTTTTCAAGCACAAAGCCGTGAATCGGCCCGACCGCGCCGCTGGCGCTGACCTCCTTGGCCCAGACCACGAACACGTCGGCCACCGGGCTGTTGGTGATCCACATCTTGCTGCCCTTGAGGCGATAACCGCCGTCGACCTTGTGCGCGCGCGCGGCCATGCTGCCGGGGTCGGAGCCGTGGTCGGGCTCGGTCAGGCCAAAGCAGCCGATCCATTCGCCACTGGCCAGCTTGGGCAGGTACTTCTGCTTCTGCGCCTCGGTGCCGAACTCGAAGATCGGCACCATCACCAGCGAACTCTGCACGCTGGCCATGGAGCGATAGCCCGAATCAACCCGCTCGACTTCGCGCGCGATCAGGCCGTAGGCCACGTAGTTCAGGCCCGGGCCGCCGTACTGCTCGGGGATGGTGGGGCCGAGCAGGCCGATCTCGCCCATCTCGCGAAAGATGGTGGTGTCCATGCGCTCATGCCGGAAGGACTCGAGCACACGTGGCGCCAGCCGCTCCTGGCAGTAGACCTCGGCCGCGCTGCGGATCTGGCGTTCGTCGTCGCTGAGCTGCTGCTCCAGCAAAAAGGGGTCGGCCCAGTCGAAAGAGGCTTTGGCGGCCATGGTGTCTCCAGTGTCAGTTCAATGATTTCAACAAAACTGGGGCCGATGCTAGAGACAAGCGGTTGTTGAGGCAAACGATGGTTTGGAACCGAGATATGCGATTTCATCAAGAATCATCATTTGTGCCGGAAATCGTCGTTTGCGGTTACGAGTGGTTTTTGTCTAAAATCTATTCAAGCATCTATTCATAAATCCATTCACGACCTTCATCCCGCACCTGCTTTCATGCCCCTGCCGTCGTATTCCGAACAGATCAAAACCCACCTGGCCGGCGGCCCCATGCCCGCACGGCCGCTGGGCGAACGGCTGGGCGTGAGCCAGCCCACCGTCTCGCGCGCCCTCGCCACTCTGGGCGAAGAAGTGGTACGCCTGGGCGCGGCCCGATCTATTCAGTACGCCTTGCGCGATGCGCTGCGTGGGCTGCCGGACATCGCCGTCTATCGCGTGGACGTCCAGGGCCAGATCAGCGTGTTGGGCATACTCGTGCCCGTGCGGCCCGAGGGTTTTGTGATGCGCGAGACCGGCGGCGGCACGCTGCACAGCGACGGACTGCCCTGGTGGCTGTACGACATGCGACCCCAGGGCTACCTGGGCCGCGCCTACGCCCTGCGCCACGGCGGCCAGCAAGGTTTGCCGCCCCGGCTGGCGGACTGGTCGGACACCCATGCGCTGCGCGCGCTCATGGCGCACGGGCACGACCTGGTCGGCAACCTGCTGCTGGGCGAACAGGCCCGCAACGACTTCCTGGCCGCCCCGCTACCCGAGCCGATCGCGCTGACGGACAAGCCCGCGGTGTATGCACGACGGGCCCACGAAGCCGCCCAGGGCGAGCTGCCGCCCGGCTCGTCCGCTGGGGGCGAACAGCCCAAGTTCACCGCCTATGCCGACACGCCCGACGGCCCGCGCCACGTGATCGTCAAGTTCAGCGAACCCGAAGCCGGCCCCGTCAGCGAGCGCTGGCGCGACCTGTTGCAGGCCGAGCACCTGACGCTGGAAACCCTGCGCGAGGCCGGTGTGCCCGCGGCCCGCACACGCCTGGTCGACCACGCCGGCCAGCGTTTTCTGGAGGTCGAACGTTTTGACCGCGTCGGCGAACGGGGCCGGCGCGGCGTGCTGCCGCTGACGGCGCTCGACGCGGAATTTGTCGGCGCGGGCAACACGGGCTGGGCCAACATCACCAGCCGCCTGGCCGCGCAAGGCCAGATCCAGGCCGAAGCCGCCAGGCTGGCCGCCCTGCTCTGGGCCTTTGGCCGGCTGATCGGCAACACCGACATGCACAACGGCAACCTCTCCTTCATCACCGAGCAGGGCCGCCCCTACGACCTGGCACCGGCCTACGACATGACGCCTATGGCGTTTGCCCCGCGCAGCGGCGGCGGGCTGCCCGACACGCTGCGGCCGGCCGATCTGCACGCCAGTGTGGACAACGCCACCTGGCACCGCGCCGCCGCGCTGGCCCGCACCTTCCAGCGTCGCCTGGCACAAACCCGCAGCTGGCAGCCGCGCTTCCAGCCCTGCATCGACGCGCTGGGGCAGCACCTGGACCGTGCCGAGGACTCGATCGCACGGCTGGCCTGAATCGTATGTTTTCCCTGCGCGGGGTGGAAAAAGTGCATAACACCCTCTAGCATTGCGCCACTTTTTTCTGGAGCAATGACAACCATGGGAATGTTCAACTGGACCGAGAAGTCCGCCGACGGCTCGGTGATCGCGCCTGACGAGCGCCTGCCGTGGCCGCAAACCACGGCGATGGGCGTGCAGCACGTGATCGCGATGTTCGGCTCGACAGAGGTGGCGCCGCTTGTTCGGACAGGGGCCCGAGATTTTTAAGTGGGACCGCCGGAGCAGTCATGCTGACGATTTGATCGCAGGCAGCGTCGCGAAGTATGCCTCATCCGGCGTCTGGTCTTCCAGACTCGAATGAGGTCGCCTTTGGTTGTATAG
>WNDQ01000061.1 GCA_009912175.1 Paracidovorax wautersii
TGACCGTGGTAGCCAATACTGCTCGCGCGAGCACCGCGCCCTGTTGGAGCAATACGCTTTGATCGCCAGCATGAGTGCCAGAGGCAACTGCTACGACAACGCAGCAATGGAGAGTTGGAACCACAGTCTGAAGGTCGAGGCCATCCATGGTGAACACCTCGCCACACGGGAGCAGGCCAAGGCTCATGTGTTTGACTACATTGAGGTTGACTACAATCGGATCCGGCTGCACTCGACCCTGGGCTACCTCAGCCCAGAGCAGTACGAGCTGGCCAATGTCGCTTAGATAGGTGTCCGTAAATCAGGGGCAAGATCAAGGTCGAACGGATGACCAGTTCCGGACAGATCTCGCGCCACTTGGCGATGCGCTCGAGATTGCGCTCGCCGCTGGCCGGCCACTTCATGCGGCGCAGCACGTCCGGGTGGGCTGTGCTGCAGCGGCACGTCCAGGTAAGGCAGCACCAGGCCCTGCGCCATCAGCGGAATGATTTCATCCACACTCGGATACGGGTAGACGTAGTGCAGCCGCACCCAGGCGCCATAGGGCTCGGCCAGCGCGCCCAGCGCCTGCACCAACTCCAGCATGCGTGTCTTGACCGGGCGGCCGTCCCAGAAACCGGTGCGGTACTTCACGTCCACGCCATAGGCCGAAGTGTCCTGGCTGATCACCAGCAGTTCCTTGACACCACCTTCGAACAGCGCGCGCGCCTCCTTGAGCACATCGCCAATCGGCCGGCTGACCAGGTCGCCCCGCATGCTCGGGATGATGCAGAAGGTGCAGCGGTGGTTGCAGCCCTCGCTGATCTTCAGATAGGCATAGTGCTTGGGCGTGAGCTTGAGCCCCGCCTCGCCAAAACCGCCCGGGACCAGGTCGATGAACGGGTCATGCGGCTTGGGCAGGTGCGTGTGCACCGCGTCCATCACCTCCTGCGTGGCATGCGGCCCCGTGACCGCCAGCACGCTCGGGTGGATCTGGCGCACGAGGTTGGCCTCGCCACCGCCCTCCTCGCCCAGCGCCTGCGCCGTCTTGGCCCCCAGGCAACCGGTGACGATCACCTTGCCATTGGCCGCCAGCGCCTCACCGATCGTGTCCAGGCTTTCCTTGACCGCGTCATCGATGAAACCGCAGGTGTTGACAATCACCAGATCCGCCCCCCTCGAAGGTCTTGGAGGTCTGGTAACCCTCGGCGCTGAGCTGCGTGAGGATGAGTTCGGAGTCCGTGAGCGCCTTGGGGCACCCGAGACTCACAAAGCCAACCTTGGGGGCAGCCGAGGTGGGGCTGGCGTTGGCGGCAACGGAATTCATAGCGGGGTCGTTCTTGGAAAAGTTAACCCTCTATTTTCGCAGAAGCGGGCTGGTATGCGCCAGCCCCTCATCGAATCAGCGCTTCATGCCAAAGGCTCCCATGAGCTGCTCAGTCTGGCGTTGCAGTTGCTCCTGTATCTTCAGGTAGACCGACTTGCTCTGCTCCATGTAGCTGTTCATCATGTCCTGCATGAGCGGGGTCTGCATGTTGACGAACTGTGCCCAGGTTTCGGGTGTGAAGCCGGCGCCCTGCTCGGCCAGGCGGTTCTGCAGTTCGATGAAGGACTGCACGTTGCGCTCGAGGTATTGGCCCATGAAGCCCTGCATGGCGTGGCCGTAGAAGCGGATGAGGTTGGCCAGCGCCTGTTCGCTGAACATGGGCATGCCGCCGGTTTCTTCTTCCAGGATGATCTGCAGCAGGATGCTGCGCGTGAGGTCTTCGCCGGTCTTGGCGTCGTGCACGATGAAGGGCTGGGCCTCGATGACGAGCTGCTTGATCTCGGCCAGGGTCACGTAGCTGGACGTGGCGGTGTCGTACAGACGCCGGTTGGAGTACTTCTTGATCTTGCGGATCGCCTCGTCCTGGTCACCCGAGGGTCGCGTTTTCTTTCGTGTGTCGGGCACTGGTACCTCCTGCCTGGCCGAATCTGCGGACTGCTCTCATTCTAGAAGGGCATGCACCAGACCCGGACGAGGTTAACCCTCAGGGGCGTCCCCTCATTCCATCGCTGGCGGCCGAAGCCAGCCAGACACCCGCCATCGTCCTTCATTTTCCTGACGCGCCATGGTGTTGTTGCGCTCGGGCGACATGTATCTGCTTTGTGTACTTTTTATAATAAGAATTTCTATCAATTAGATTTCTATTACTAAAACATGGACGCCATGAACGACACGCGCGCAGCATTGGCGCTCACACGTACACGCCTGGCGACCGCCTTGGGCCTGGCCGCCAGCTTGGGAGCCCTGCCAGCCCACGCCCAGAGCACGCCCACCCTGTCGGAAGTGCGGGTCGAGGCAGCAGCCCAGGAGGAATCGGCAACGGGTCCGGTGATCGGCTACCAGGCTCGCCGGGCCATGACGGCGACCAAGACCGACACGCCGCTGTCGGAAACGCCGCAGTCCGTGACGGTGGTGACACGTGACCAGATGATCGACCAGGGCGCCACCACCTTCCAGGAGGCATTGTCGTATGCAGCCGGGGTGCGCTCCGATGCTTACGGCCTGGACAGCCGCTCCGACGGCGTGGGGGTACGCGGCGGTTCCCCTGACTATTACCTCGACGGCCTGCGGCAGAACTACAACTACTACACCAGCACCGCACGCACCGATCCGTACACGCTCGAACGCATCGAAGTGCTGCGTGGGCCGGCCGGCGTACTGTTCGGCGCCGGTACCGTCGCCGGTGTCGTCAACATGGTCAGCAAGCGCCCCCTGCAAGAGACGCAGCGTGAAGTGGGCCTGCAACTCGGCAGCTGGAACCGGCGGCAATTGCAGGCCGACCTGACGGGGCCGCTCACGGCCGACGGCGAGTGGTCCTACCGTCTGGTGACGCTGGCCCGCAAGGCCGACACCCAGGTCGACCACGTGTCCGACGACCGCCGGCTGCTCGCGCCCTCGCTGGCCTGGCGTCCCAATGCGTCCACCTCGCTGACCCTGCAGGCTTACTTGCAGCAGGACCGATCGGGCACTACCGCGCAATTCCTGCCGTGGTCGGGCACGCTGCTGCCCAACCCCAACGGGCAACTGCCGCTCAGCCGCTTCATTGGCGAGCCCGGTGACCGTTATGACACCGACCGCAAGTCCTTCGGGTGGCTGTTCGAGCACGCCTTCAACGACCAATGGACGGTGCGCCAGAACTTGCGTCTGGCAAACAACAAGAACACCAGTGCCTACCATTGGGCTGACTTCACCACGGGCTGGCGGGACCCCGCCCAGCGCACGATCGGGCGTTACTACGCGGATAGCATCACTCGCACGCGCATGGTCACTGCCGACACGCATCTGCAAGGCAAGCTGGCCACCGGGGCCGTGCGCCACCAGGTGCTGTTCGGCCTGGACTGGAACCGCCAGTCCGAAGACAGGGACAGCGCCCCGTCCCTGTTAAGCACCATTGACGCCTATGCGCCGGTGTACGGCAACCTTGCAACGTCGCCACGCACGCCCCGGCCGCGCAACGTGCAGCGCCAGACCGGCCTGTATGTACAGGATCAGATGAGCTGGGGCCCTTGGATTGTGGTGGCTGGCCTGCGCCATGATCGTGCGGTCAACGGCGTGGCCGGCTCGGCCGACGACAAGACCAGCGATACGACCAAGCGCCTGGGCCTGATGTACAAGCTGGCCAAGGGCTGGACGCCCTATGTGAGCTACGCCGAATCCTTCAGTCCGATCACAGGTCTCAACAAAGAAAACGCCCGCTATAAACCGCTCGAAGGTCAACAACTCGAAGCAGGCGTCAAATACTTGCCCGACAGTAGCAACACTCAGTTCACCGCATCGATCTACGACTTGCGAGAGAAAAACCGACAAGTTCCGGACCCTGCCGATGTCAATTACTCGCTGCAGACCGGCAAGACCCGCACCCAAGGCCTGGAGCTCGAATTCAAGTCCCAGCTCAGTGCTGCCTTCTCCGTGATCGCGCACTACAACTACACCGATATCGACAAGGCGCTCGAAGGCCTGCCGCGCCATCAGGCCGCAGCCTGGGGCCTCTACCGCTTCGCGATCGCGGGCCAAGGGGGATTCTCGTTCGGGGCGGGTCTGCGCTACCTGTCCAACTTCCATGACGGCGACGGCCCGCGCGTGCCGTCCGTCGTGGTGGGCGACTTGCTGCTGGCCTACGAAAACCGCAACTGGCGCTACGTCCTCAATGTCAACAACGTGACGGACAAGCAATACGTCAGCACCTGCCTGTCGCGCGGCGACTGCTGGTGGGCACCGCGCCGCAATGTCGTGGCCAGCGCCACTTACCGGTTCTGAAGACAGGCCGAAATCCGGTCACATCCTGCAAAAAAATGGCCCCGTGGTGTGAACGGGGCCATTTTTATCGCCGGGTCGCCTGAAGCGTGCAAAGCGATGGACCGAGGGGATCGTTTTACTTGCGTGCGCTCACCCAGAGCGTGAAAACAGCCACGACCAGCGCCACGAGGGCCGCCAGGGCCATCTGGTTGCGGAGCATGACATCGTCGTCGATGACCAGCGCCAGCCAGCCAAAGACGATCACCAACAGCATCGGGATTTGTCGCAGCGTCATGGCACACGAGTGTGGCCGTGCGCCATGACCTCTTGATGAACCTGCCGTTCAGCTACGCTTCAGACTGGCGCGCGGCAAGGTGCTGGCTGCACGCGCCAGTTCGGTGATCCGGCCCCAGTCGCCCGCACGCACCGCGTCGGCCGGTGTCAGCCACGAGCCCCCCACGCAGGCCACGTTGGCCAGCGCCAGAAACTCGGCCGCATTGGTCGGGCTGACGCCGCCCGTCGGGCAGAACATCACGTCGCCAAACGGGCCACCCCAGGCCTTGAGCATGGCGGGCCCGCCCGCCTGCATGGCGGGAAAGAACTTGAGCTGGGTGTAGCCGGCCTCCTGCGCCTGCAGGATCTCGCTGCCCGTGGCCACGCCCGGCAGCAGGGGCAGGCCCAGATCGCGGCAAGCCTGACCCAGCGCAGGCGTGTAACCCGGGCTGACGGCAAAACGAGCGCCCGCGCGCAATGCCGCCTGGGCGTCGGCCGCGCTGCGCACGGTGCCAGCACCGGCCACGGCGTCCGGCACTTCGCGAGCAATCGCTTCGATACAGGCCAGCGCGGCGGGCGTGCGCAAGGTGACTTCGAGCATCCGGATGCCGCCAGCCACCAGTGCGCGCGCCAGCGGCACGGCATGGGCCACGTCGTCGAGCACGATCACCGGAATCACGGGCGCGTCCTGCATGACGGCCAGGGGCGTCAGCGGCGCGGCCGACGAGGGGGTGGCGTTCACAGCCATGTACAAGCTCCTTCTTCTGCACTCAGGGCATGACGGCGCATGCCCGCAAACAATTCGCGGCCCATGCCATGGCCATTGGACTGGCGGTGGGCCTCGCTCAATTGGGCCGGCACGCGTGCCTGCCACTCGGACTCGTCGGCCAGCACGGCCAGCGTGCCCGCGGCTGCGTCGAGCCGGACGATGTCGCCATCACGCACCTTGGCCAGCGGGCCGCCGGCCAGCGCCTCGGGCGAGACGTGGATGGCCGCCGGCACTTTACCCGATGCGCCGCTCATGCGGCCGTCGGTGACCAGCGCGACGCGGTAGCCCTTGTCCTGCAGCACGGCCAGCGGCGGCGTGAGCTTGTGCAGCTCGGGCATGCCATTGGCCTGCGGCCCCTGCCAGCGCACCACGCAGATCAGGCCGTTGGACGGGTGCGACTGGCACAGCCGCTCCAGCTCACCCGCCTTGAAAGCGACCTGCAGGTCTTCCTGCGTATCGAACACCTTGGCTGGTGCCTCGATGACGTGGCGATCTTCCGGTACCGCCGAGATCTTGATGACGCTGCGCCCCAGGTTGCCCGACAGCAGCTTGAGACCGCCCGTGGCGCTGAACGGCGCACCGGCCGGCCGGACCACGCTGGTGTCGCGCGAAGGGCCGATGTCGCGCCAGGCCAGCGCCGGCTGCGACGCGCCACCGCGCTGGCCGACCACGGCACGCGATTCGCCGAACAGCATGGGCTCGCGCGTGAACTCGCGGATGCCGCCGTGGCGCACCGTCAACACGTCCTCGTGCATCAGGCCTGCGTCCAGCAGCTCGCGAATCACGTAACCCGGGCCGCCTGCGGCCTGGAACTGGTTCACGTCGGCCGAACCGTTGGGATAGACACGCGTGAGCAGAGGCACCACTTTCGACAGCGCTGCAAAGTCGTCCCAGTCGATGATGATGCCGGCCGAGCGCGCCACCGCCACCCAATGGATGAGGTGATTGGTCGAGCCGCCCGTGGCCAGCAGCGCCGCCATCGCGTTGACGATGCAGCGCTCGTCGACCACGTGGCCGATCGGGGCATAGCGGCCCTCGCGCGTGATCTGCAGCACCGTGCGCGCCGCCTCGCGGGTGAGCGATTCACGCATCGAATCACCCGGCACGACAAAGGCCGTGCCCGGCACGTGCAGGCCCATGGCCTCCAGCAGCATCTGGTTGCTGTTGGCCGTGCCGTAGAACGTGCACGTGCCCTCGCCGTGGTAGGCCTTGGACTCGGCCTCCAGCAGCGCATCGCGCCCCACCAGCCCTTGGGCCGCCTGCTCGCGCACCTTGGACTTGGCGCTGTTGGACAGGCCCGAGGTCATCGGCCCGGCCGGCACAAACACCGTGGGCAGATGCCCGAAGTGCAAGGCGCCGATCAGCAGCCCCGGCACGATCTTGTCGCACACGCCCAGCATGAGCGCGGCATCGAACACGTCATGGCTGAGCGAGACCGCCGTCGCCATCGCAATCGCATCGCGCGAGAACAGGCTCAACTCCATGCCCGGCGTGCCCTGCGTCACGCCATCGCACATGGCCGGCACGCCACCGGCGACCTGCGCGGTCGCGCCGTGCAGCCGCGCCTCGTCCTTGATGATCGCCGGGTACTCGCCCAGCGGCTTGTGGGCTGACAGCAGGTCGTTGTACGCATTGACGATGCCGATGTTGGGTGCACGCTGCGTCACCACACGCAGCTTGTCGTTGCCGGGCATGGCCGCAAAGGCATGGGCCACATTGGCACACCCCAGGCGCTCGGCGCCGCGCGGGCGCGCCGCATAATCATCGATGCGCGCCAGGTAAGCCTGCCGCAGCGGCGCGCTGCGCTGGCGGATTCGCGCCGTCACGGCCACAAGAGAGGGATGCAAAGTCATCGCGGGTCCTGTCAGAGTCTTGTCCATCAGTTACCAAAAACAAAGAATTACAGGTAACTAAATTACAAGCATCTTACCGAGACTTGAGGGGTGATGCCACCTTTGGTGCTCAGATTACGGGTTTTCCCGCAGAAACACACACCGCCCTTTGGGCGGCGTCGGCGTCAGAACGTGATGTGGATCGAGGCCGCGCTGCGCTCGGCCGGGCCGTGGTAGACCGCTTCGATGTTGTTGCCGTCGGGGTCCAGAACAAACGCCGCAAAGTAACCCGGGTGATAGTCCCGCAGCCCGGGCGCGCCATGGTCACGCCCGCCATGGGCCAGCGCCGCCTCATGGAAAGCCTTCACCATGGCTTCGTCGCGCGCCTGGAAGGCAAGGTGATGCCGACCGGTCAGCACACCCAGCGCGGCAGGGCTCGAAGCGCTGCTCACAACCAGCTCATCCGCCCAGAAAAAACCATCGCCCTCGCCCGCCACCGGTACGCCAAGCACAGCCAGAACCGCGTCATAAAAGCGCCGGCTCGCAGCCAGGTCGCTCACCACCAACTGGATGTGGTCAATCAGGCGCCCACGTTGAATCTCGTTGGTCTCCATGCCGTCACCTTCCGTCGAAAAAAGGGGAATGGAAATTCTGGTGGCGGCAATCCCGCCTGTCCACTATCGCTCGGCCGTTGGGATACCGGGTCTGCGCCTGGTGGGCTTTCCGAGCCGGACATGAGCGCGCAGCGCCGACTTCAGCGGGGTTTTTCCTGGTACTCGGCGGCCAAACGGTTGAGCGCCTCGTTGATGGTCGAGCGCAACTCGTCCTCATTCAGTCCATACGAAAAGGACTTGGCCGCTTCGCGTTGGATACGCTGCCCATTGAGGGTGACATCCACCCGCACATCGACGGTCCTGTCACCGGCGAAAGACAAGCTCGTCAGGCCGGCCCCGACGAGCGGCGCCACGGCAATCGCCACGCCAGTGGTCATGGCGCCAGACAGGCCGGCACCGAGTGTCGCCGTCGTTTTTTCAGAATCCGCATGCGCATTGGGGTTGAGGATGCACACCCGGAACGCATGCAGTTCCAGTCGATTCTGATCAACGCCAGGGCTCATGAACGCGCTGGCCCACGCGCCAACCACCGCGGGCGGCGCAGGCAGGAAAGATGCGTCGCCCAGGCAGGTGCTCTCCCCTGCCCGATCTCGCACCACGGTGGGTTGGCGCTCGCCGGCCGGGCGCAGATCCTGCACAGACAGGGGCGCCGCTTGCGATGGCGGCGCCGGCAAGTCGAACTTCACGTGCGTTGCCGTGCTGCAAGCCGCCAGCACGAGAGGTAATGTCAGTCCCATCCATCGAAACATCACGATCTCCCCCACGATGCCTTGTCAGGAGACGATTCTAGGGAGATCGCCAGTGCCGGCAAGAGGGGCCGAAAGCGGTCGTCAACGTCAACGACGGTTCGGAAAAAGAAAAAACCTCCGGAAGTGCATTGAGCTTCAATGTCTTTTCCGAAGGTCTTCGTTGGTAGGCGCGATTGGACTCGAACCAACGACCCCCACCATGTCAAGGTGGTGCTCTAACCAGCTGAGCTACGCGCCTGTAATCTGTTCGAGAACGCTATTGTAGCGCGGTTTTTTGCGTGTTCTGGCTCGAGCGCGAAATTCTTGGAATTTCTTGCGAATCCTTGTCGCGACGACCGGCCTCCCCCGTCATTGGCGGCGTGCGTGGCGCACACCCGCGATGCGGGCGACGGCGCCACCAAGCACGTGGGACAGGCGGCCGGAGTGGGTGACTTCGACGGTGAAGGTCATCCAGGCCACGCCCTTGACGGTGGAGGTCTGCACGCCGATGACGTTCATGTTCTCTTTGGAGAACACTTCCGAGATGTCGCGCAGCAGTCCCTGGCGGTCCACCGCTTCGATGGCGATGTCCACGGGGTAGAAGGCGGGCGTGTTGTTGCCGCCGCCTTCGGCCCATTGGACTTCGATGACGCGTTCGGGGCTGCGCGAGACCAGTTCGCGGAAGTTCGAGCAGTTGGCGCGGTGGATGCTCACGCCCTTGCCACGCGTGACGAAGCCGCGGATCTCGTCGGGCGGCGCGGGTTTGCAGCAGCGGGCCAGCTGCGTGAGCAGCGAGTCCATGCCGACCACGAGCACGCCGCTTTTCTGGTCCTGCGCCTTGGACTTGCGCAGCAGGACCTCGATCTCTTCCTCGGAGTCGTCGGCCGGCGGGCGCAGCAGGGTCTCGATGTTGCGCAGCGAGTATTCGTCCTTGCCGACCACTTCGAACAGGCTTTCGGCGGTCTTGAAGCCCAGTTGCGCGGCCAGGTCTTCGAGCCGGGTCGAGGTCTTGCCTTCGCGCTGCAGCAGTTTTTCGACCGCCTCGCGGCCCTTGCTGACGTTCTCGTGCGCGACCTGGGCGTTGAACCAGGCGCGCACCTTGGCCTTGGCGCGCGGGCTGGTGAGAAAGCCGAGCTCGGGGTTGAGCCAGTCGCGCGAGGGGCCGCCTTCCTTGCTGGCGATGATCTCGACCGTCTGGCCGTTCTGCAGGGCGGTGTTGAGCGTGACCAGCGTGCCGTCGACCTTGGCGCCGCGGCAGCGGTGGCCCAGGTTGGTGTGCAGCGCGTAGGCGAAGTCCACGGACGAGGCGCCCTTGGGCAGGTCGATGATGGCCGCGTCGGGTGTGAAGACGTAGATGCTATCGTCGAACAGGCCGTCGGCGCCCAGGCTGGTCATGCGTGCGCTGGAGAGGTCGCGCTCCCAGGCCAGCAGTTGGCGCAGGATGGCGATCTTGGTGTCGTACTCGCTGTCGGCCGACACGCCCGAGTAGCCGGCCGAGCCCGCTTCCTTGTAGGCCCAGTGGGCGGCGACGCCGTGTTCGGCGTGGTCGTGCATGGCCTGGGTGCGGATCTGGATCTCGACCGGCCGGCCCACGCTGTCGCGCACGACGGTGTGCAGCGACTGGTAGCCGTTGACCTTGGGCTTGGCGATGTAGTCGTCGAACTCGGACGGGATGGGCGTGAACGCGTGGTGCACCCAGTCGAGCGCGGTGTAGCAGTTGGCCACTTCGGGCACCACCACGCGCAGGGCCAGGATGTCGAGCACCTGGTCGAAGTCCAGCGACTTGCCGCGCATCTTGCGCACGATGCTGTAGATGTGCTTGGGGCGGCCGTGCACGGTGGCCTTCAGGCCCAGCTCGCCCAGGCCTTGTGCGACCTGCTCGCGCAGTGTTTCGATATAGGCCTCGCGCTCGACGCGTTTTTCGTCGAGCAGCCGGGCCACGGACTTGTAGGTGTCGGGCTCCAGGAAGCGGAAGGACAGGTCTTCCATTTCCCACTTGATCTGCCAGATGCCCAGGCGGTTGGCCAGGGGGGCGAAGACCTCCAGCGATTCGCGCGCGATGGCGGGCGACGGCTGCAGCTTGGTGGCCGCGTAGTAGCGCAGCGTCTGCAGGCGCGAGGCCAGGCGCAGCATGACCACGCGCAGGTCGCGCGAGAAGGCCAGCAGCATGCGGCGCACGGCTTCGGACTGGGAATGGCCGCCCGCGCCGGCCGGGCCGTTGCGGGTCTGGCCCAGGCGCGCCTGTTTCTGCACCTGGACGAGCTTGGTGGTCTCCAGTGCCAGTTGCGCGTAGTCCGAGCCGAAGGCCTTGGCGATCACCTCGCCCGGCTTGTTGAGGTGGTCGCAGGCGTACACCAGATAGGCGGCCGCCTGCATGGCGGCCGAGCCGCCGATGTGGCGCAGGATGGCGGCCACGGCATCGGCGTGCGCCAGCGCGTTTTCGCCGGTGGACAGCACTTCGCTGCCAATCAGCGGCTCGGCGAAGGCACGCGCGCGCGCCAGCGACTGGGCCTGCTCGGCCTGGCTGGCCGCGAATTCCTGCGAGGCCGCCGCCACGACTGCGCTGACCGGATAGGACACGTCCAGCAGACGCTCAGGCTGCGCCACGATGGGGGTGGGCGTGTGGGTTACTTCTTGCACGGTCATCCTCAATCATCCAATAAAAACCGGCTCACGGCGCCCACCTGATCGGCGCTGACCAGTGTAGGCGCATGGCCCACGCCTTCAAACGCGATCACTTGTGCGCGCGGGCCACGCGAGGCCATGGCCTGCGCCACCTCGGCCGACAGCAGGTCCGAGTCGGCCCCGCGCAGCACCAGCGTGGGGTTGTCGATCCGATCATAGAGCGCCCACAGCACCGCTTCGGTCTGGGCCGTGATCTCGGGCGTGAGCAGCCGAAAGGCCTGGGCGATGGCTGGGTCGTAGTGCAGGCGCCAGGTGCCGTTGTCGGCCTGCACCAGCATGGGCTGCGACAGCGCCAGCCACTGGGCCTCGGTGCACGGACCAAAGCCCGGCGAGACGCTGCGCAGATAGGCCGCGCCCTCTTCCAGCGTGGTGAACTGCAGCCCCGGCACGCCCACATAGCTGGCAATGCGCTGCAAGGCCTGCCACTGCAGGGCGGGGCCGACGTCGTTGAGCACGAGGCGGCGCAGCCGCGGCAGGCCGTCCGCCTCGGTGGCCAGCGCCGCGTGGGCGGCCTTGGTCTGGGCCAGCGTGCCCAGCACGCCCATGCCGATCAGGCCGCCCATGCTGGTACCAACCCAGTCGAACACACGCCCGCGCACCTGCCCGGCCAGTTCCCTGAGCAGTTGCATCATGTCGGCGGCATAGGTCGGCACCTGATAGGCCATGGGGTCGGGCAGCCAGTCGCTCTTGCCGCGCCCGGCGATGTCCGGGCAGACGACGGCCAACCGCCTTCCCTGCCTGGCCGCGTGTTCCACCAGCGCCTGCGCCAGCACGTCGAAGTCGCGTCCCTGGCGCGTAAGGCCGTGGACACAGACCACGACCTGTTCGCTGTCGGCCTCGCCCCATTGCCACCAGGCCATCCGGTGCCCGCGCTGCGCGTCGGGGCAGGAAAGGTGGTGCAGGCGGGGCTGGGTCATGAGGCAATCCGATCAAAACATGCGGGTCGTCCGGGCAAGGCAAGTTGCGCAGCGGGTCGAAAAAAAGCGGCCCGGTCGATCCTGAGAAATCACGGTCTGGCGCGCAGGTGCCAACTTTAGGCCATGCCGGCCAGCCCTGCCGCCTTGCAACCGGCGCATGGGGCAGTGTTGTCCCTAGGGCCGATGGGCGACGGGCGCGCCGCACGCACCGAAGTTAACGCATCATGGTGGGGTCGATTGGCTTTTTTTCAAGCCAACCTTATTCAGTATTCAAGATCGGTATTCGAGACAGCGTTCTTTCAACGATAGGAGAAACCCATGACGCTTCAAGGAAAAACGGCCGTGGTGACCGGCTCGACCAGCGGTATCGGCCTGGGCATTGCGCTGGCGCTGGCCCGCCAGGGTGTGAACATCGTGCTCAACGGCTTTGGCGACACCAGCCAGCCCAAGGCCGAGGTCGCGGCGCTGGGCGTGCAGGTGGCCCATCATGGCGCCGACATGAGCAAACCCGCCGAGATCGCCGACCTGATGGCGTTTGCGGCCAGCCAGTTCGGCGGCCGGCACGTGGACATTCTGGTCAACAACGCCGGCATCCAGCACGTGGCGCCCGCGCAGGACTTCCCGGTCGAGAAATGGGACGCCATCATCGCCATCAACCTCAGCAGCGCCTTCCACACCACGCGCCTGGCGCTGCCCGCCATGCTCGAAGCGGGATGGGGCCGCGTGATCAACGTCGCCTCCACGCACGGGCTGGTGGCTTCGGCCCAGAAGTCGGCCTACGTGGCGGCCAAGCACGGCATCGTCGGCTTCACCAAAGCCGTGGCGCTGGAGACCGCGACCACCGGCGTGACGGTCAACGCCATCTGCCCCGGCTGGGTGCTCACGCCGCTGGTGCAAAAGCAGATCGACGACCGCTCCCAGCGCGAAGGCATCAGCGTCGAGCAGGCCAAGAAAGACCTGCTGGGCGAAAAGCAGCCGTCGCTGCAGTTCACCACACCCGAACAACTGGGCGAGCTGGCCGTGTTCCTGTCCTCGCCCGCGGCCGACAACGTGCGCGGCGTGGCCTGGCAGGTCGACGGCGGCTGGACGGCGCAGTAACGCACCGGACAGGAAAACCTCGGTCCCTGGGGTCCGCTCGGTTACATTGACGTTTACGTCAACGTAAACACCCTCTTTCACTTTCAAAAAGTTTGGAGACCCGATGCAGATCAAGGACAAGGCTTTCATCGTGACCGGCGGCGCCTCCGGCCTGGGCGAAGGCAGCGCGCGTGCGCTGGCCGCAGCCGGTGGCCGCGTGGTGATCGCCGACGTGCAGGACGAGCGCGGCCAGGCGCTGGCGCGCGAGATCGGCGGCGCCTTCGTGCACTGCGACGTCACGCAGGAAGCGGACGGCCAGCAGGCCGTGGCCGCTGCACAAACCCTGGGCATGCTGGCCGGGCTGGTCAATTGTGCGGGCGTCGCGCCGGCCGGAAAGACCGTCGGCAAGAGTGGCCCGCACGCGCTGGCCTCTTTCAGCCGTACCGTGTCGATCAACCTGATCGGCAGCTTCAACATGATCCGCCTGGCCGCCGCCGCCATGGCCGGCAACCCGCCCGAGCCCACGGGCGAACGCGGCGTGCTGATCTCCACCGCCTCGGTCGCGGCCTACGACGGCCAGATCGGCCAGGCCGCGTACGCGGCGTCAAAAAGCGGCGTGGCCGGCATGACGCTGCCCATCGCGCGCGACCTGGCGCGCCTGGGCATTCGCAACATGACGATCGCACCGGGCGTCTTCGGCACGCCCATGCTGTTCAGCATGCCGCAGGAGGTGCAGGACGCGCTGGCCGCCAGCATCCCCTTCCCTTCGCGCCTGGGCACACCGCAGGACTACGCCAAGCTGGTGCTGCACATCCTGGACAACGACATGCTCAACGGCGAGGTGATCCGGCTGGACGGCGCCATTCGTATGCCGCCCAAGTAGACCCCTGAGCCGGCGCGGGAGCCGCTACCATTGCCGGCTGTTCATCCCCACGCCGCCATGTCCGCCTCCCACACCGCCCCGCTCTCCATCGTCATCCTCGCCGCCGGCCGCGGCACGCGCATGAAAAGCCGCCTGCCCAAGGTGCTGCACGGCCTGGCCGGGCGGCCCATGCTGGGCCATGTGCTGACGGCCGCGCGTGCGCTCGATCCGCTCAAGACCGTGGTCGTGACCGGCCATGGCGCCGACGAAGTCGACGCCCACCTGCGCCGCCGCTTCGAGCCCGCCTTCACGGCCGGGCAACTCGCCACCGTCCTGCAGGAACCGCAACAAGGCACCGGCCACGCCGTGCAGCAGGCGCTGCCGCAACTGCCGCCCGGCGACGGCACCACCCTCATCCTCTACGGCGACGTGCCGCTGACCGAGCCGGCCACGCTGCAGCAACTGGTGGCAGCGGCCGCGCCCAGCGCGCAAGCCCCGCAGGGCCAGTTGGCGCTGCTGACCATCGCGCTGGCCGACCCGAGCGGCTACGGCCGCATCGTGCGCGACGAGGCCGGCGCCGTGCGCGCCATCGTCGAGCACAAGGACGCCAGCGACGCCCAGCGCGCCATCCGCGAAACCAACACCGGCCTGATGGCCGTGCCCACGGTCCATCTGCGCCAGTGGCTGGGCCAACTGCGCAACGACAACGCCCAGGGCGAGTACTGCCTGACCGACATCGTGGCCCTGGCCGTGGCCGACGGCGTGCCGGTCACCGCCGTGGCCATCGACGACGAAATCCAGGTGGCCGGCGTCAACAGCCCCGCGCAACTGGCCGCACTCGAACGCGCCTACCAGGGTCGCATCGCCAGCCAGTTGCTGGAGCAAGGCGTGCGCCTGGCCGACCCGGCACGCCTCGACGTGCGCGGCGCGCTGGTCTGCGGGCAGGACGTCGAGATCGACGTCAATTGCGTCTTCCATGGCAACGTGACGCTGGGCGACGGCGTGCGCATCGGCGCCAACTGCGTGATCGGCAACGCCGTTATCGAGGCCGGCGCCGTGATCCACCCCTACACCCACATCGACGGCGAGCAGGCCGGTGTGAACGTCGGCC
Source organism: Paracidovorax wautersii (assembly GCA_009912175.1). Taxonomy (GTDB): domain Bacteria; phylum Pseudomonadota; class Gammaproteobacteria; order Burkholderiales; family Burkholderiaceae_C; genus Comamonas_F; species Comamonas_F wautersii_A. The sequence continues at coordinate 15,130 of WNDQ01000061.1, forward strand.
CTGGCGCGCTGATCGGGCCCTTCGCGCGGCTGCGCCCCGGTGCGCGGCTGGGTGCCGAGGTGCACATCGGCAACTTCGTCGAGGTCAAGAACAGCACGCTGGCCGACGGCGCCAAGGCCAACCACCTGGCCTACCTGGGCGACGCCACCGTGGGCGCACGCGTGAACTACGGCGCCGGCAGCATCACGGCCAACTACGACGGCGCCAACAAGCACCGCACCGTGATCGAGGACGACGTGCACGTGGGCAGCAACTGCGTGCTGGTGGCGCCCGTCACCATCGGCGCGGGTGGCACCGTGGGCGGCGGCTCGACCATCACCAAGGACACGCCGGCTGGCGCGCTGAGCGTGGCGCGCGGGCGGCAGCTCAGCATCCCCAACTGGTCGCGCCCGGCCAAGAAGCCCAAGGCCTGAAACCGCGCGGCCGCCGCCCTTCTTTCCTCCCCAAAACAAAGCCACGATCCCGTATGAAGAAAGAGGCCATCGAATCCTTCTTCGCCACGCTGCAGGCCGCCAACCCCGAGCCCGAGACCGAGCTCGAATACAGCACGCCCTTCGAGCTGCTGGCCGCCGTGCTGCTGTCGGCGCAAGCCACCGACGTGGGCGTCAACAAGGCCACGCGCCGGCTCTACCCGGTGGCCAACACGCCGCAGGCCATCCTGGACCTGGGCGTGGACGGCCTGAGCGAGTACATCAAGACCATCGGCCTGTACCGCAGCAAGGCCAAGCACCTGATCGAGACCTGCCGCATCCTGGTCGAGCAACACGGCGGCGAGGTGCCGCGCACGCGCGAGGCACTGGAAAAGCTGCCCGGCGTGGGCCGCAAGACCGCCAACGTGGTGCTCAACGTGGCCTTTGGCGAGCCGACCATGGCGGTCGACACGCACATCTTTCGCCTGGGCAACCGCACCGGACTGGCACCGGGCAAGACGCCGCTGGAGGTCGAACTCAAGCTGCTCACGCGCATTCCCAAGCCTTACATGGTGCACGCGCACCACTGGCTGATCCTGCATGGCCGCTATGTGTGCCAGGCCCGCAAGCCGCAGTGCTGGCATTGCTCGGTGGCGGCCTACTGCGACTTCAAGCCCAAGACGCCGGCGCCCTGACCGCACGCCGATGCGCTGACCCGCTCGATGCAAGGCAGCCTGTTTCCCGACGACGAACCGCCCGCGCCGCCTCCTCGCAAAAGCAGCAAGGGCAGCAAGGACAGCCAGCGCGCGGGTGACGAAAGCGAGGCCACGCCAGCCGGTCGGCAACGCCGGGGCGTGCAGGCCATCGTGCCCACGCCGGCGTTGCAGGCGCTGGCCGCCAGCCTGCCGCCGGGGCTGCACCTGGGCACGTCGTCGTGGCACTTTCCGGGCTGGAAAGGGCTGGTCTGGCAGGACGAGCACGCGGGCTCCAAACTCTCGCGCGAAGGGCTGGCGGCCTATGCGCAGCACCCGCTGCTGCGCAGCGTCAGCCTGGACCGCGCCTTCTATCAGCCGCTGTCGGTGCTGCAGTACATGCGTTATGCGCAGCAGGTGCCGGACGATTTCCGCTTCGTCGTGAAAGCGCCCGCGCTGGTGGCCGACGCACTGGTGCGCGGCGAGCAGGGCCAGGGGCGGCAGCTCAACGCGGCCTTTCTTGATCCGGCGCTGGCGGTCGAGTCCTTCATCCGCCCGGCCGTCGAAGGCCTGGGCGCCAAGGCCGGCGTGCTGGTGTTCCAGATCAGCCCCCTGCCCGCACGCTGGCTGCAGGACATGCCGGGCCTGCTCGACCGCCTGTCGGCCCTGCTGGCCGCCGTGCGCCAGGCGCTGGAGGCCAACGTCGCGCAGCATGGCCTGGCCGCCGCGCCCGTCGTGGCGGTGGAAGTGCGCGACGCGGCCTTTCTGCAGCCGGGCGTGGCGCCACAACTGGCGGCCGTGCTCAAGCAGCACGGCGCCACCTACTGCCTGGGCCTGCACGCCAAGATGCCGCCCATCGAGGACCAGCTCTTCATGCTGCGCGCGCTCTGGCCCGGCCCCATGGTCTGCCGCTGGAACCTGCACCGCAAGCACGGCGCCTACGGCTACGAGGCGGCCAAGGCCCTGTACGAACCGTTCGACCGGCTGCATGACGTCGACGAGCGCACACGCCAGGAGCTGGCGCGTGTCATCCAGGGCACCACCTCGCGCGGCTGGCCGGCCTTCGTGACCATCAACAACAAGGCCGAAGGCAGCGCGCCGCTGTCGGTGCAGGCGCTGGCCGAGCTCGCCACCGGACAGGGTCATGCGCAGCGGCTATCGCCGCGATAGCAAGGCATTGCGCGGCAGCCAAGGCCCTGCCTCTTGCTTTCTGTCAAAATGCCGTCACTGTAGGTGTTCCCACCCTGCGCACCGTCCGCATCCGACGCCGGGCGCGGACCCGTCCTAAGGAAAACACATGGCCAGCGAACTCATCAAGCACACCACCGACGCCGCCTTCGAAGCCGATGTCATCCAAAGCAGCACGCCGGTGCTGGTTGATTTCTGGGCCGAATGGTGCGGCCCCTGCCGCATGATCGCCCCCGTGCTCGACGACGTGGCCCAGACCTACCAGGGTAAGCTGCAGATCGCCAAGCTCAACGTCGACGAGAACCGCGAAGTCCCCGGCAAGTTCGGCATCCGCGGCATTCCCACGCTGCTGCTGTTCAAGGACGGCCAGTTGGCCGCCACCAAGGTCGGTGCGCTCAACAAGGCTCAATTGACGGCTTTCCTGGACCAGCAACTGGCCTGACCGCCGCGCCGCGCCCGCGCGCGGCGGCATCTCCTCTGAAAACACCTTGACAGGCCAGCGCTACTGGCCTGTTGCATTGGTCCGGCACTCACACGCGCCGGCCGTGTCACAGGCCCTTTGCCTCGCACGGGATTTACTGTCTATAATCCGCCAATTGCCTGGGGCCTGCGCTTCGAATCACAAATCCTGCAGCGGCGCCCTGCCCCGGCCAATTGGCCCGAAAACTGGCTCGAAGGCTGTCCAGCCGCGCCGGCCCGCCACACGGCTCACGAAGCCTGCGGCGCCCGCCCCCAGCCATCCCTCCCTCCCCCGATCACAGTTGGTCTTTTCCGCCAGGAGCGGACTCTATGCATCTGAACGAACTCAAGGCACAGCACGTGTCCGAAGTCCTCAAGCAGGCGGAAGCCCTTGAGATCGAAAACACCGGCCGCATGCGCAAGCAGGAGCTGATGTTCGCCATCATCAAGAAGCGCGCGCGCGCTGGCGAACAGGTCTTTGCCGATGGCGTGCTCGAAGTGCTGCCCGACGGCTTCGGCTTCCTGCGCAGCCCGGACACGAGCTTCACCGCGAGCACGGACGACATCTACATCTCGCCCAGCCAGATCCGCCGCTTCAACCTGCACACCGGCGACATGATCGAAGGCGAGGTGCGCACGCCCAAGGACGGCGAGCGCTACTTCGCGCTGACCAAGCTCGACAAGATCAACGGCAACTCGCCCGAGTCGAACAAGCACAAGGTGATGTTCGAGAACCTCACGCCGCTGTTCCCCAAGGAGCAGATGCGGCTGGAGCGCGAACTCAAGACCGAAGAGAACATCACCGGCCGGCTGATCGACATCATCGCCCCCATCGGCCGCGGCCAGCGCGCGCTGATCGTTGCCCCGCCCAAGAGCGGCAAGACGATGATGATGCAGCACATCGCCCACGCCATCTCGGCCAACAACCCCGACGTGCACCTGATCGTGCTGCTGGTGGACGAGCGCCCCGAGGAAGTCACCGAGATGCAGCGCTCGGTCAAGGGCGAGGTGATCTCCTCGACCTTCGACGAACCCGCCGCCCGCCACGTGCACGTGGCCGAAATGGTGATCGAGCGCGCCAAGCGCCTGGTCGAGCTCAAGAAGGACGTGGTGATCCTGCTGGACTCCATCACCCGCCTGGCCCGCGCCTACAACAACGTCGTGCCCTCGTCGGGCAAGGTGCTGTCAGGCGGTGTGGATTCCAACGCGCTGCAGCGCCCCAAGCGTTTCTTCGGCGCCGCGCGCAACGTGGAAGAAGGCGGCTCGCTGACCATCATCGCCACGGCACTGGTGGACACCGGCAGCCGCATGGACGAAGTGATCTTTGAAGAATTCAAGGGCACCGGCAACAGCGAAATCCACCTCAGCCGCCGCCTCTACGAAAAGCGCGTGTTCCCGGCCATCGAGCTGAGCAAGAGCGGCACGCGCCGCGAGGAACTGCTGCTGGCCCCCGAGATCCTGCAAAAGACCCGCATCCTGCGCCAGTTCATCTACAGCATGGACGAGATCGAGTCCATGGAGCTGATGATCAAGAACATGAAGGCCACCAAGACCAACGTCGAGTTCTTCGACATGATGCGGCGCGGCGGCTGAAGCCAGCCGACCGGGGGCTCATGGCCCCCTGCATCACCAACCAGGGGCGCTCGATGAGCGCCCCTGCCCGTTTCTGGCGCCGCCGCAGGCCGGGCCTTGCTGCCGGCGCTGGCGTTGTGCGATAATGCCCGGTTCGCAGAAAGTGCTTTTTGGATTTCTTCACCAGCCGAGTGGTTCGCCTGGGGTCCTGAAAAGCGGCTCCCGCATCTGATTGGCCCCGAGGGCCCGAGGATTTTTCCCATGAAGCAAGGCATTCACCCCGACTACCGCGAAGTGGTGTTCCTGGACATGTCCAACAACACCCAGTTCATCATCCGCTCGTGCGCCAACACCCGCGAAACGATCAAGCTCGACGACGGCCGTGAACTGCCGCTGTTCAAGCTCGACACCTCCAGCGAATCGCACCCCTTCTACACCGGCACGCAAAAGTCGGTGGACACCATGGGCGGCCGCGTCGAGAAGTTCCGCAACAAGTTCGCACGCGTGGGCGTCGCGACCAAGTAAGCGCACACCGCCTGCGGATGGCCGGCCAGGCCAGCCACCCGCAGCGTTGTCGAAAAAGGCAGCCGCGAACGCGTGCTGCCTTTTCTTTTTGGCCGCGCCATTTCCCGCGCCATGCCGGCCCCGCCACCGCCGGGCAGACCATGCTAGGCTTGCGGGCCGGTGCCGCGCACCGAGCCGGCCGTGGCCTTTGGTGGCCCATGCCCGGGCCAGCGCCGTGAGGCGCAGCAGTTCCAGCCTCACTCTCGACCGATATGAATCATCCTTCCCCCGCCATCGTCGCCCAGTCCGCCGTGCGGCCCCTGCCCCGGCTGGTGCTGCTGCTGGTCTGCGTGGTGTATGTGCTGGCGGGTTTCGTGGGCCGCGAGCCCTGGAAGAACGCCGACATCGTGGCCTTCGGCTACATGCAGCAGCTCGCGCAGGGCCTGGCCTCGCCCTGGCAGCCGATGCTGCTGGACCAGCCCGCGCCCACGGGCGTGCTGCTGCCCTACTGGCTGGGCGCCTGGGCCATGGAGCTGGCACCCGCCTGGGTGCCGCTGGACTTTGCCGCGCGCGTGCCCTTCGGCCTGCTGCTGGGCCTGGCGCTGTACTGCACGTGGTACGCGGTCTATTACCTGGCGCGCGATCCGCAGGCGCAGCCGGTGAGCTTTGCCTTTGGCGGCGAAGCCTCGCCGCGCGACTACGCACGCGCGCTGGCCGACGGCGGCCTGCTGGCGCTCATCGCCTGCCTGGGGCTGGGCCAGATCGGGCATGAAACCACCTCCGCGCTGGTCGAACTGGCCATGCTGGCGCTGATCTTCTACGGCACAGCGGCCAGCCCCTATGTGCGTGGCTGGCCGGTGCTGGCCCAGGTGCTGGGCATCGTCGGCCTGGCGCTCAATGGCGCCGTGCTGCAGGGCTGGCTGCTGGCCGTGGGCGCTTGCCTGCTGGCCTGGCCGCGCACCTACCAAAGCCCGCCGGCCTCGTTCGAGCGCCTGTCGCAGCGGCTGCCCTCCACCTGGCGGACCTGGTGGCAACTGCCCATCGCCACCGGGCTGGGCCTGCTGCTCACGCTGCTCCTGCTGCTGCCGCACGCCTTGCTGCCGACCGCCACGCTGGCGCGGCTGGGCCAGGCGCTGGCCTACTGGGGCGATCTGACGCCGTGGCGCAGTTGGGGGCAGTTGCTGCTGTGGTTCACCTGGCCGACCTGGCTGCTGTCGCTGTGGGCGCTGTGGCGCTGGCGGCACCAGGTGCTGCAGCGCCACATCGTGCTGCCGCTGTGGTTCGGGCTGGTCGCGCTGGCCGCGGCTTTTCTGCGCGGCGGCGACGACCGCGCGCTGCTGGCCGCGCTGCCCGCGCTGGCGGCGTTGGTGGCCTTTGCGCTGCCCACGCTGCAGCGCACGGTCTCGGCCCTGATCGACTGGTTCACGCTGCTGTTCTTCACGGGCTGCGCGCTGTTTGCCTGGCTGGCCTGGATCGCGCTGCAGACCGGCTGGCCGCCCAAGATCCACCACAACGTGGTGCGCCTGGTGCCGGGTTACCAGCCCGAGGTGGCGCTGCTGGCGCTGGCCTGCGGCCTGGCCGTGTCGCTGGCCTGGGTGTGGCTGGTGAAGTGGCGCATCGGCCGCCACCAGCCGGTGATCTGGAAAAGCCTGGTGCTGCCGGCCAGCGGCATGACGCTGTGCTGGGTGCTGCTGCTGACGCTGTGGCTGGCGCCGGTCGACTTCGCGCGCAGCTACCAGCAGCAGATGGCGCGGCTGGCGCCGCTGCTGACGGCCCCGGCCAGCTGCATCGAACTGCACGGGCTGACGGCGGCGCAGGTCTCGGCCGTTCAGTTCTATGGCCGCTACCCGGTCAAGAAGGCATCGGACGACGCCAACTGCGCCTACCTCATCACCACGCCCGACGCCCAGCGCGCGCTGCCCTACCGCGACACGCGCCACCGCTGGTCGCTGATCGAGCCGGTGCAGCGCCTGGCCGACCGGCAGGAAGACATGCTGCTGTTCCGGCGCATTCCCTGAGGCGCCAGCACGCACTTTGATCTTGCCCCTGATTTACGGACACCTATCTAAGCGACATTGGCCAGCTCGTACTGCTCTGGGCTGAGGTAGCCCAGGGTCGAGTGCAGCCGGATCCGATTGTAGTCAACCTCAATGTAGTCAAACACATGAGCCTTGGCCTGCTCCCGTGTGGCGAGGTGTTCACCATGGATGGCCTCGACCTTCAGACTGTGGTTCCAACTCTCCATTGCTGCGTTGTCGTAGCAGTTGCCTCTGGCACTCATGCTGGCGATCAAAGCGTATTGCTCCAACAGGGCGCGGTGCTCGCGCGAGCAGTATTGGCTACCACGGTCAGTATGCACGATCACTCCCCGAGGCCGATTGCGAGCAAACAGCGCCATGCGCAGCGCGTCGCAAACCAGCGTAGC
>WNDQ01000062.1 GCA_009912175.1 Paracidovorax wautersii
GAAAGCGTTCTCCTCCTCCAGCCGCGCCACTTCACGTTTGAGCCGTGCATGTTCGGCCAACTCCAAGCGTTGTGCCTGATCGTCCTGGTCGTGCCGCCGCGCCTGGGCGCGCCAACTGTACAGCTGGGCAGGCTGCAACCCCAGATCACGAGCCACCGTGGTTACCCCTTCTGTGGCCGCTCGCAACAGTGCCTGCTGCCTGAACTCCAGGCTGAACTCCTGCCCCTTTCTGCCTGCCTTGCTCTTGGTCATCGTCCACCTCCTATTGCGATAGTTAATCGCTTATAGGGGTGTCCGTGAAACGGGGGCAAGATCAGCGCGCCACGCGCGAACTGACATCGTGCATGCGGTAGCTCTCGGCCTGCGCAATGAATTGACCCAGTCTGGCATTGAGCTGGTTGATCATGAAGTGGCAAAAGGTCAGGCTGTTGGCAATCAAGAAGCGGAAGGTCTGACTTGGCATCAATGCGATACGACTGTCGCGCAGCGCAACAACGCCGTAAGGACGCAATTCACTCTTGAGCACCGAGCCCTCTCCAAGCCAGCCGCCATCGGAAATGCCGCTCAAGGTGGTGCTTCGACCGTCGGCCGAAAGGACGTCCACCTTGACCATGCCTTCGACAACGCCGATCCAATGCGTCGCCGCGCTGTTCTTCTGGCAGACCATTTCACCCGCCGAATAGAAACGGTCCTGCGTTTCGCGCTCGACGCGCGCCAACTGCTCCGGCGAGAGGCCGCGAGCCCAGGCGGCGGCTCTCAGCATGGCGATGGTCTGCGTGTGGTTTGTCATGGAAAACACTTTCTTTGCGAGTCTTCGTGCCTAGCATGCGTTGCGCAGGCGCTGGTCTGAGCCGCCTGACTTTATGTGGCAAGACGAACAGGAGACACATCATGAAAAACCCTCTCTCGATGGCCGCTTGCGCTTTGCTGAGCCTGCCCATCGTGCTGGTCGCCTGCGGTGGCGACAGCGACAACAACACGCCAACACCAGCCGCCTCGGCGCAGGACCAGTGCGCGGCCTTTGCCGGCGCCTCTGTCGGTGGCGCGACACTGAACAAGGCCAAAATTGTTGCAGCAACGACAGAGTCCGCGGAGTACTGCAAGGTCACGGGCACCCTGCACGGCACGCTCAATTTCGAGGTGCGACTTCCCACCGTGTGGAACAACAAGCTCCTGTATTCCGGCGACGGTGGCTGGGACGGCAGCATCACCATCGCGCCCTCTTCGCCCAGCGGCACGACCTCAGGCTACGTCCTCGTGGGCTCGGATGGCGGGCGCCAGGGGGGCGTACTGGACGCCTCGGACTTCCTGAACAACCCCACGGCCCAGGCCGATTTCGGCTACCTCTCGATCCACTCGGTCCATGAGGTCGCCAAGGAAATCGTTCACCAGCGTTATGGCTCGGATGCCGCCTTCAGCTACTTCGAAGGCTGCTCCAATGGCGGCCGCGAGGCGCTGATCCAGGCCACCCGTTTCCCTGACGACTTCGACGGCATCGTCGTGCGTGCACCGGCCTACTCCTTCACCGAACTGTTCCAGGCCTTCGTCGCCAATGGCAAGGCGCTGGCGGCGCCGGGCGGCCAGCTCAGCGACGCGAAGGTCTCGCTCATCGCCAAGGCCGTCACCGCGCAGTGCGACGCGCTGGACGGTGCCACCGACGGCATCGTGAGCAACCCGGCCGCCTGCACCTTCAATCCCGCGGTGCTTCGCTGCACGGCCGGCGACGGGCCGACATGCCTGACCGACGCCCAGGTCGCGACCGCCAACACGATCTACTCCGAGCTCAAGCGCGCGGACGGCAGCAGCGTGTATCCCGGCTGGGGCCCTGGTGGCGAAGACCTGGGCTGGCCGCTGTGGGTGACGGGCTCCATCGCCGGCGGCACCGGCTACCAGTTCCAGTTCGGCAGCGGTCTGGTGAAGTACTGGATCACGGGCGATCCGGCCTTCAACGTGCTGACCTTCGACCCGGAGCTCTACGCCCCCGAACTGCGGCTTGCCGCCACCACGCTCGATGCGACGCCAGACCTGCGGTCCTTCTTCAAGCGAGGCAGCAAGTTGATCCTGGCCCACGGCACGAATGACTGGGCCATCAGCTACAAGGGATCGATCAAGTACTTCAACGATGTCGCGACCGTCGTGGGCGGCACGTCCACGCGGGACGCCTCGATGGAGTTCTTCCTCCAGCCCGGCGTTCAGCATTGCGCGGGCGGCGTCGGTCCGGACACCGTCGACCTCCTGGATGCCGTCACCAAGTGGCGGGAGCTGGGCACCAAGCCCTCCACCCAGAACATCGTGGCCAAGAAGCTGGACCCCGTCACCCAGACGCCCGTGCTGACTCGCCCCCTGTGCAAATACCCGGACTTTCCGAAGTACAAGGGCAACGGCGACCTGAATGCGGCGGACAGCTACAGCTGCCAGAGCTCCTGATGGCTGGCCGTGATCAACCGCGCGCGGCGCCCAGTTCGGCCTGAAGCTGCGCAACCTGCAGGCGCAGGCCCTCGTTCTCTTCGGTGAGCTCGGTCACGCGTTTGCGCAGCGCGGCCAGTTCGTCGGTGTCGGCCGGGGCGTCGGCGCCTTCCTCGCGCGGCTTGCGTTTGGCTTCGCGCACACGTTTGGCGGCCTGCTTGAGTTCGTCCTTGCCGGCGCGCGCGGCGGCGGCCTGTTCCTCGGCCGGCAGCGTGGCCACGACCGCGGCGGCGGCCAGCGAGATGTCGCCCGCCTTGAGCGCGGCGACCAGCTCGGGTGCGGCCTGTTTGTGGATTTTCTCGACCGCCACGATCTGGCTGCTGCTCAGGCGCGCCGCGCGTGCAATCGCCTCGCGGCTGTTGAGCGGCGCGGCCTCGGGCGGCAGGGTTTCGGGGGCCACGGCGACGATGCTCGCCTCGCCCTCCCACGGCGGCAGGTCGGCGTCGCCCGCTGCGGGCGACACGTCCGCTGGCGTGGCCTGGGCCATGTCATCCAGCCGCCGCCGGCGGCGCTCCTGCAGGATCTCGCGCTTGCGCAGCGCCAGCACGCCCCGCTGGAAATCCGACACACTGCGCCGGCCCAGGTGCTGGTCGATCATCCACAGGTGCACGTCTTCCATCGACTGGAACCGCGTGTTCTGCACGGTCTGGAACGGCAGGCCGTGCTTCTGACAGATGCCAAAGCGGTTGTGTCGTCGACCAGCACATCGCCCCACAGCACCAGCGCATCCCGGCACCCCTCGGCCAGGATGCTGCGCTCCAGCGCGTCATGTTCCTCGGGCGTGAGGGGGTCGATGTAGGCCTTGAGTTTTTCGTTGATGACGATGTCCATGGGTGCTGCTTGATCGTTCGTACAAAAGGGCGTGATTGTACGAAGGATGTACGAAGGATCGTTTGCCCCAGCCCTAGACCACGCCGTCAACCACCGCCTCGCGCCCGGCAACACCCTGGCCGAAATAGACCGCCTGCACATCCGCCCGCTGCCGCAGCTCGGCCGCCGGGCCGCTCAGCACCGAAACGCCCGCTTCCAGCACCGTGGCGCGGTCGGCGTATTGCAACGCCACGGTGGAGTTCTGCTCGGCCACCAGAATCGACAGGCCTTCTTCGCGGTTGAGCTGCCGCAAGCGCTCGAAGATGTCGCGCACCACCAGCGGCGCCAGCCCCATCGAGGGTTCGTCCAGCACCAGCAGGCGGGGCCGCGACATCAGCGCACGGTCGATGGCCGTCATCTGCTGCTCGCCGCCCGAGGCCAGGCCCGCGAGCGTGCGGCGCTTGTCCCTCAGGCGCGGGAAGATGGCGTAGACGCGCGCCAGATCCTCGGCCGCCTCCGCCCGCCGCGCGCTGCGGCCGAGCGCGCCGGTCAGCAGGTTTTCTTCCACGGTCAGCGAGCGAAAACAGTGGCGCCCTTCCAGCACCTGCACCAGGCCCAGCCGCACGAGGTCGGCCGGGCGGGTGCGCGCCACCTCGTGCCCGTCGAAGACGATGCGCCCGGCCGTGATCTGCCCGCGCTCGGCCGGCAGCAGGTTGGACACGGCCTTGAGCGTGGTCGACTTGCCCGCGCCGTTGGCGCCCAGCAGCGCGTGGATTTCACCCGCACGCACGTCCAGGCTGATGCCGTGCAGGGCCACGATGGTGTGTTGATACGTGGCCTCGACGGCGTCGATGCGCAACAAGGGGGATGTCATCTCAATCGTCGATGCTCGTGCGCACCTTGATGTTCTTCTCCTTGGCGTAGGCCAGCGAAGACTTCTCGATGATCGGGCGCAGCAGCTTCCAGTCCGGTGCGATCCAGTCGGAGACCACGTTCCACTTGCTGCCGTCCCACTGCTGGAAGGCCACGCGGCCGTCGCCTTCGTGGTTGTCCCAGGTCACATTGATCGAATGGAACAGGCCCTTGGCGCCGAGCGCGGCGGCGCGCACCTCGTCGATCTTCAGGTTCTCGAAGCCCCAGCGAACCTCATCGCCCGTGAGCGTGCGCTTGCCGAACTTGGCCTGTGCGATGCGGATGGCCTCGACGTTCAAGATGCCGTTGAGCACGCCCAGGTTGTGATAGACGCTGCCGATGGGCTTGGGGTCCTGCAGGTTTCCCTTGCCCGCGCCGTAGACGGTCTTGGTGATCTCCTGCAGCACCGGGTACTGCGCGCCGGCCGCCACGGTGGTGATGGCCACGTAGCCCTTGGCGGCGTCGCCCGCCGGGATCACGTCTTCTTCCGAGTTGGACCAGACGTTGCCGATGATGTGGTCCACCGGGAAGCCGGTTTTCTGCGCGGTCTTGAGCGCCACCGGGTTCATCACGCCCCAGCCGCGCAGCACCACGTAGTCGGGCTTGGCGCGGCGAATGGCGAGCCACTGCGACTGCTGCTCGTTGCCCGGGTGCGGCACCTCGATCTGCTGCACGGTGAAGCCGTATTTCTTGGCCAGCAGTTCATAGATCGGGATGGTCTCCTTGCCGTAGGGCGAGCCGTGGTACAGCACCACGATCTTCTTGCCCTTGAGCTTGTCGATGCCGCCCTCTTTGCCACCGATGTAATTGACGATGCCCGAGGTCTCGCTGTAGGGGTTGAGCAGCAGCGGGAAGACGTACTTGAACACGCGCCCGTCGGTGGTGTCGGTGCGGCCGTGGTTGATGGTGAGCAGCGGCACCTTGTCGGCGGTGACGCGGTCGATCAGCGCATATGCGATGCCGACCGACAGCGGGTTCCAGGCCGCAATGCCGGGGCGCTGCTTGAGGCGCTCGTAGACCTCCACACCGCGCTCGACTTCGTACTGGGTTTCGCCCTCTTCCCAGGTCAGCTTGACACCGCCCACGCCGCCGTCGCGCGTGTTGACCAGGTTCAGGTAGTCGATGAAGCCGCCGAAGAAGCCGGTGCCACCGGCCGCATACGGGCCAACGCGGTAGCTCTGCAGCGGGAAGAACTGTTCGTTGCCGTCGGCATGCGCGAACGGCAGAATGGCCGCGGCCAGGGTGGCGGCCACGGCCGCGCTGCGTAGTGTCTTGAGCAATGACATGGATGAAAGCCCTCGGGGTGGAGTGTTGTGATGGAAGTTGCGACGAAAACGGTGGGCTCAGGCGGCGCGTGCTTGCCGCGGCCCCAGCCTTGACACCAGCCGCGCCCACAGCGCGGCCAGGCCTTGCGGCTCTGCTATCAGGAAGAACAGGATCAGTGCGCCCAGCACGATGCGCTGGCTCATGTCGAGCACGCCGGAGTCGAACCAGCCGCCCAGCAGAAAGCTGCCCAGGCGCGACAACAGCAGCGGAAACACCACGATCAGCGCGGCCCCCAGAAAGGCCCCGCGAATGGTGCCCAGGCCGCCGATGATGATGATGAACAGGATCTGGAACGAGCGGTCCAGGTTGAAGCCCGTTGGCTCCACGGTGCGCAGGTAGACAAAGCCCCACAGCACGCCGGCCACGCCAACGATGAAGGACGACACAGCAAACGCCAGCAGCTTGGTGCGCAGCACCGGCACGCCGATCACGCGCGCGGCCAGTTCGTTGTCGCGCACGGCAATGAAGTTGCGCCCGGTCTGCGTCAACACCAGCCGCCAGGCCAGTGCGGTCAGCACCGTGACGATGCCCAGCGCAAACAAGTAACGCGCCACCGGCGTCTCGAACACGAAGCCGGCCACGGCCAGCGGCGGCGCATCGATCACGCCCGAGGCGTTGTCGTTGCTGAACCAGCTGAATTTGGTCAGCGCCCACTGCACAAAGAACTGCGCGGCCAGCGTGGACACCGCCAGATAGAAGCCACGCAGCCGCAGGCTGGGCAGGCCAAACACCACGCCGATGGCCGGGCCGCGAGGCCCGCCAGCGCAATGCTGGCCAGCAGCGGCAGCCCCGGCAGCCGCAGGTTGAAGTTGTAGGCCGCAAAGGCGCCCACCGCCATAAAGGCTGCCGTGCCCAGCGACAGCTGGCCCGCATAGCCCGTCAGCAGGTTGAGCCCCACCGCCGCCAAAGACAGCGCCAGGAAGGGTGTCAGGATGGCGTCGAACCAGTAGCCCGTGGCGACGAAGGGCACCACGCCGAAAGCAATGGCAAGTGCCACGAGTGCCTGAAAGCCCGTGGATGACAGGCGCGGGGATGCGCTTTTATCGGAAGGGGAATTCATGTTGATGCCCTGGGGTCGGTTGTCCTTTGGGTCGCGGCTTCCCGGGGGCGTGCACAGGCCACCGGGTACTTCCCTCCGCGAATGTCCTCCGCCCTTCGGGCTCCCCCTTGATTTCGCTGCGGGGAGTACCCGGCGCCCTGCGCACGGCGAACGCTGTGCCTGGGCTTGCCGTTCAGATCCAACTGCGACGCTGAACGATCACGACGGCGGGCTGCCTTGCGCAGCGAAATCAAGGAGGAGGCCGCAGGCCGGGGGACATTCGCGGAGCAAGGCAGCCCGTCGGCGTGATCGCCCTCGAACGTGCCCCCGAGCGCCCCGTCAAAAGAGGGATCCAGACACCAAGCTTTCACGCTAAGCCCTCTCCACCAGCTTCTGCCCGAACAGCCCGCGCGGCCGCACCAGCAGAAAGGCCAGCGCTGCCACATAGGCGAACCAGCTTTCAATGCCACCGCCCACGAAAGGCCCGATGTAGACCTCGGCCAGCTTCTCCAGCGCGCCGATCAGCAAGCCGCCCACGATGGCGCCCAGGATGGAATCGAAGCCGCCCAGCACCAGCACCGGCAGCGCCTTGAGCACCACCAGCGACAACGAGAACTGCACGCCCAGCCGCGCGCCCCACAGCAGGCCGGCCACCAGCGCGATCACGCCGGCCGTGGCCCACACCGTGGCCCAGATGCGCGGCAGGCGCAGGCCGACTGCCATGGCCGCAAAACTGTCGTCGGCCACGGCGCGAAAGGCCAGACCCACGCGGGTGTAGCGGAAGAAGGCCGCCAGCAGCGCCACCATCAGGCCGGCCGTGGCGGCGGCGAACAAATCAAAGCTCGACACCAGGATGCCGAAGAAATCCAGCGGTGCATCCGAGATGCCCAGCTCCAGCGCATGCACCTGCGTGCCCCACAGCAGTTGCGCCACGCCCTCGATCACATAGGACAAACCCAGCGTGGCCATGAACAGTGTGATCGGCGGCTGGTTCACCAGCGGGCGCAGCACCACGCGCTCGATCGCCAGGCCCAGCAGCAGCATCAGCACAAAGGTCAGCAGCAGCGCCAGCGCAAAAGGCAGGCCGCGCTCGACCAGGCTGACAAAGGTCAGCGCGGCAAACAGCAGCTGCGCGCCCTGCGCGAAGTTGAGCACGCCCGAGGTCTTGTAGATCAGCACGAAGCCAATGGCCACCAGCGAATACATCACGCCCGACAGCAGGCCACCGATCAGCACTTCCAGGAGGAAAGAGAAATCTTCCATCAACGGCCGCCCTCTTCCGTTTCGTCGCCGTCATGCGCCACGCCCAGATAGGCGTCGATCACGGCGGGGTTTGCGCGCACCTCGGCCGGCGTGCCGTCGGCGATCTTGCGGCCGTAGTCCAGCACCGCCACGCGGTCCGACAGGCCCAGCACCACGCCGATGTCGTGCTCGATCAGCATGATGGTGGTGCCGAACTCGTCGCGCGAGGCGCGCACGAAATGCGCCATCTCGCTCTTCTCGGTCACGGTCATGCCGGCCATGGGTTCGTCCAGCAGCAGCAGCCGGGGCCGCGCCACCAGCGCGCGGGCCAGCTCCACCCGCTTTTGCAGACCGTAGGGCAAGCTGCCGGCCAGCCGCTCGCGCACGCCTTGCAGGCCCAGAAAACCGATGATCGCGTCGGCCTGCGCCTGGGCATCCAGGCGCTCGCGGCGGGCGCGGCCCAGGTCCAGCATCTGCTCGACAAAGCTGGCGCGGCCGGCATCGACGCGGCCGGTCACGATGTTGTCGTGCACGCTCAGGCCCTTGAACAGCGCCAGGTTCTGGAAGGTGCGCGCCACGCCCAGGCGCGCCAGCCTGGCGGTTGGCACCTGGGCAAAGTCCTGCCCGCCGATCCAGACCCGGCCCCGGTCGGGCCGGTACAGGCCGCTGATGACATTGACCAGCGAACTCTTGCCCGCGCCATTGGGGCCGATCACCGCGCGGATCTCGCCGGCGGCAATCGACAGGTCCACACCGGCCAGCGCACTGACGCCGCCAAAGGACAGATCGATGCCGGACAGCCGCAGCACCGGTGCGGCGGCGGCATCCGCCGCCCGCGCGTTGGGCACGAAGCCGCCGCGCGCACGCGGAGGTGGCTCAAGGCTGCGCCGGGCCGCCAGTGGCGGCGCTGTATCCAGGCTAGCGCTGGGCATGGCCGGCTCCCGCGCTCAGGCCACGGCTTCGACGGCGGCGGGATCGCGCTGCCCGGCCTGTGCGGCCTCCAGCGCGCGCACCAGCGGCAGCACCTTCTGGCCGAAGTACTCCACCTCTTCGATGAAGTGCAGGAAGCCCGTCAGGATCAGGTCCACGCCAATCGCCTTGAGCGCCACGATGCGTTCGGCAATCTGCTGCGGCGTGCCGATGAGGTTGGTGCGAAAGCCGTCGTTGTACTGCACCAGGTCCTCGAAGGTCGACTTGGCCCAGTTGCCCTCGCCTTCGGGCGAGGCCTTACCGGCCTGCTTGACCGCGTCGCCAAAGGCGTGCACGGCCTCGACGTGGGCGTGCTTGATGATGTCGGCCAGCACGGCCTGGGCTTCTTCCTCGGTGTCGCGGGCGATCACGAAGGCGTTCACGCCGATGCGCACCGTGTGGCCGTTCTGTGCCGCCTTGGCCTGGATGTCGTCGATCTGCGCCTTCAGGCCCTCGGGCGTGTTGCCGTTGGTGAAGTACCAGTCCGACACGCTGGCCGCGTTGTCGCGCGCGGCGCGCGAGCTGCCACCCTGGAAGATTTCGGGGTGCGGCTTTTGCACCGGCTTCGGGCTCAGCGTGTAGTCGCTGAAGCGGTAGAAGTCGCCCTTGAAGGTGAAGTTGTCCTGCGTCCAGATGCCCTTGAGCGCGCAGATGAATTCGTTGGAGCGGCGATAGCGCTCGTCGTGCTCCAGCCAGGGCTCGCCGATGGCCTGGAACTCGCCCTTGAACCAGCCGCTGACCACGTTGATGGCGATGCGGCCGTTGGAGATGTGGTCGATGGTGGCGATCTGCTTGGCGACCACGGCCGGGTTCCACGGGCCAGGCAGGATGGCGGCCAGCACCTTGAGCTTGGTGGTGGCATGCAGCAGCGCCTGGCTGAAGGACACCGATTCGTGCTGGTACTCGGCGCCATAGCCGGCGGTGAAGCGGATCTGGCTCAGCGCGTATTCGAAGCCGGCTTTTTCGGCCGCAACCGCGAGGCGCTGGTTGTATTCCAGGCTCCAGTCGGTGCGCTGCTCGATGGTGCTGACCACCAGGCCGCCGCTGACGTTGGGCACCCACTAGGCGAACTTGACGGCGGCGGGCGTGGACGATGCTTGGCTCATGGAAGGCTCCTCGGTGAACGTTGAAACGGGGACGGCATCAGGCGGCCAATGCCACTGGCGCGGACTTGCCGCGGGCGGCAGGTGCGATGTCGCGCAGATGGGGGACGGCACGTTCGGCGGCCAGCGCAATGCGCGCACGCAGCGCCGGGCTGGCGATCTCGTAGCCGTCGAAGTCTTTCTCGACCGCGTACACGCCGATGGGTAGAGTGAGCGCCTGGAAGAAGCTGAACAGCGAGCGCAACTGGTGGTCGATCACCAGCGCATGGCGGTCGCTGCCGCCGGTGGCCGCCAGCAGCACGGGCTTGTCGGTCAGGGCCTCGTGGTGGACGAAGTCGAACAGGTGCTTGAGCAGGCCCGTGTACGAGCCGCGGTACACCGGGCTGGCAACCAGCAGCAGGTCCGCAGATTCAATGGCCGCCACCTGGGCCTCGACTGCGGCCGGCAACTGGCTGCGGTACAGCGTGCCCGCGAACTGCGGGCCGATGTCGCCCAGCTCGATCAACTGCATCTCGATCGGCACCACATCACCCAGCGCGGCCAGGAGTTGCTCCACCAGCACCAGCGTGCGCGAGGGACGTTGCAGGTTGCCGGAGACGGCGACGACTTTCAGTTTGTGGCTCATGTTGAGATGACCTCTGTTTGGACGCTGCGATGACTCGCGGCACCTTGTCTCTATGCGAATGGCGTGCCACTTTATTTATCGTTTTGAATCAATGACTTGCATTCCAATCGCCATTGCCGCGCGTGCTGAACTGCAAGCAGGCTGCGGGTGAGTTGCTGATTGGCCAGCAATGTGGTGGCCAT
The DNA here is from genome assembly GCA_009912175.1 of Paracidovorax wautersii. Taxonomy (GTDB): domain Bacteria; phylum Pseudomonadota; class Gammaproteobacteria; order Burkholderiales; family Burkholderiaceae_C; genus Comamonas_F; species Comamonas_F wautersii_A. The sequence continues at coordinate 10,675 of WNDQ01000062.1, forward strand.
AGTTGCCAGGGATAGATCGGTATGCGGGCTTCGAATGAGCGCTGAACAGCAATTCGAAGGGTTGGTTGCTGCCTGATCAGCAGTTTGCGGGGCATTGGGTGTGTTGAGGTTCGGGGGGCGCCCAGGGCGCCGGGTACTCCCCTCCGCGAATGTCCCCCGGCCTTCGGCCTCCTCCTTGATTTCGCTGCGGGGAGTACCCGACACCCTGTGCGCGGCGAGCGCTGTGCCTATTTCGGCGATTCAACAGCGGTGTTGAGCGATCACGATGACGGGGCACCCTGGATTGCGCTGCGGGAAGCACCCGACACCCTGCGCGCGGCGAGCGCTGTGCCGGTTTTGGCAATTCACCAGCAGCGTTGAGCGATCACGACGGTGGGGCGCCTTGCGCAGCGAAATCAAGGAGGAGGCAGGCCGGGGGACATTCGCGGAGCAAGGTGCCCCATCGGCGGGATCGCGCCCCAGCGCCCCCTGCTGCCCAAACACCTCTATGCCACCTTAGCTTGCCTTAACAACTCTGCGGCCGCCACTGCCTGCTCACGCTTGACGCGCTCAATATCGCGATAAGCATGCGCAGGGTGGCTCTGCGGCAAGAGCGCCCCCTGGCCAAAAAGCTTCTCGCGCAACGTTCCCGGTGTGTAGGCCGTGGGGTACACGCCGCGGCGCTGCAACTCGGGAACCAGGTAGGTCACCACGTCTTCGAAGGTTTCGTGCGCCAGCGCATAGGCCAGGTTGAAGCCATCCACGTCGGTGTTCTCCACCCATTGCTGCAGGATGTCGGCCACCGTGCTGGCAGAGCCCACGAACACCGGCCCCAGGCCACCCACGCCGCCCCACACCGCCAGTTCCTCGATGGTCCAGGCCTTGTCGCCGCCGGCCAGATGCTCGACGGCGGAGACGATGGCATTGGTCTCGACCTTGCGCACCAGATCAGTCGGGGCGTATTGGCCGAAGTCGATGCCGGTCCAGCCCGACATGAACACCAGCGCACCGTCGTACGAGGTGTAGCGTTTGTAGTCCTCGAACTTGGCCTGCGCCTTGGCGTCGGTCTCGTCGACGATCACCGTGACCAGGTTGTAGATCAGCAGCTTGCGCGCATCGCGCCCCGCCGCCGCGGCCTGCTCACGCACCTCGTGCACATAGTTCTTCAGCACGTTCTGTGTGGGAGCTGCGACGAAAACGCACTCGGCGTGCTGGGCCGCAAAGGCCTTGCCCGGGCCCGAGGCGCCCGCCTGGTAGAGCACCGGCGTGCGCTGCGGCGAAGGTTCGCACAGGTGGTAGCCGGGCACCTCGAAGTACTTGCCCTTGTGCCCGATCTCGTGGATCTTCTCGGGGTGGGCGAAGATGCCTTTGGCGCGGTCGCGCACCACGGCATCGTGCTCCCAACTGCCCTCGAAAAGCTTGTAGAGCACCTGCACGTATTCCTGGGCCACCTCGTAGCGGTTCTCATGCTTGCGCAGCCCGCCCTGCCCGATGTTCTTGGCCCCGCTTTCCAGGTAGGAGGTGACCATGTTCCAGCCCAGGCGCCCCTTCGTGTGGTGGTCCGCCGTGGAAAGCCGCCGCGCAAAGGTGTAAGGGTGTTCGAACGAGGTCGACGCCGTGATGCCGATGCCCAGGTGCTCGGTCACCATGGCGATGGGCGCCACCAGTTGCAGCGGATCGTTCACGGGGATCTGCGCCGCCTGCTGCAGCGCGTGGTAGTTGCCGCCCTTGTAGACGTCGTAATAGCCAATGACATCCGCGATGAAGATACCGTCGAAGATGCCCTTCTCCAGCACCTGCGCCAGGTCGGTCCAGTAGCGCAGGTCCTTGTACTCCCAGGAGCGGTCGCGCGGGTGCGTCCACAAGCCCGGGGACTGGTGCGCCACGCAGTTCATCTCGAAGGCGTTGAAGCGGATGGTCTTGGTCATGACGGCAACAGCCCCTCTCTCAACTCCAGGCGTGGCGCGGCAGGTGCACGCCGTTGAGTTGGTAGTTGCCCAGGTGGTAGAACTTCCAGCGCACCGGATCGTGCAGCGTGTGCACGCGGGCATTGCGCCAATGGCGGTCCAGGTTGTGCTCGGCCAGCGTGGAGCGGGTGCCCGCCAGCTCGAAGAGCTTGTTGGAGGCGTTGATCGCCACCTCGGTCGTCAGCACCTTGGCTTCGGCCGTGGCCAGGGTGGCGGCGTTGACGCTGTCCTCGCTCGGGTCCGCCACGGCCCGGTCGATGGCACGGCCGGCGCGCTCCAGCAAGGCCTCCGCGGCGTGCAGGCGCAGCGTCAGGTCGCCAATGGCGCTGATGGTGAACGGGTCCTCGGCGGCGGACTCCTTGCCGCTGTCGATCCAGGGCCGGCTGCGGGTGCGCACGAAGGCGATGGTCTCGGCAATGGCGGCGGCGGCAATGCCCGCGTCGATCGCGGCCTGGATGATCTGCGAGATGGCGCCGGCCGCCGTGGGACGGTCAAACGCGGCCACGGGCACCAGGCGGCTGCGCGGCACACGCACGTTCACGATCTGGATGGAGCCCGAGGCCGTGGTGCGCTGGCCAAAGCTCGACCAGTCGTTGTGCACGGTCAGGCCCGGCGCGTCGCGCTCGGCAAAGGCCAGGTAGCCCTTGCCCTGCGCCGGGTCCACCACCACGATGGGCACGATGTGCGACAGCAGCGCGCCGGTGGTGTAGAACTTCTGGCCGTTGACGACGACATCGTCGCCGTCGAACACCAGGGTGGTTTCGAAGGCGGCCACGGTCTTGCTGTTCTTTTCGGAGAACGCATTGCCGAACCGGATGCCTTGCAGCACCAGGCCAAACAATTCCTGCTTTTGCTCGGGCGTGCCGTCGAGGTCGATGTGCCCCACCAAGGCCAGGTGGTTCTGCGTGATCTGGGCAAGGCTGGAGTCGCCCTCGGCCAGGATGCGGATGACCTCGGCCAGCGTGGCAAAGGACACGCCAGCCCCGCCATAGGCCTTGGGCACGGTGATGCCCCACAGGCCGCTTTGCGAATAGGCGTCCAGCTCGGCCAAGGGCAGCAGGCCGTCGCGGTCGCGCAGCGCCGACTCGGCACCGAACTCGGCGGCCAGGCGCCGGGCCACGGTCACCGCTTCGGCATCGCTGCGAATGACGTGGGCGGGTTGCGCCGGGCGCGGGCGCGGTGCAAAGGGCTCGGGCGAGTTGACGCGGGGTCGGTCCAGGGTCGGCGTGGTCATGGTGAACTCCAAAGAGAAGAAGGGAAAAAAACGAACGGACGCTCAGGAACGCGGTGCGGATTCAGCCTGGCGGCCGGGGCCATTGCCGATCTGCCACACGTACAGCGGCTCGGTTCCGTTCACGCGCCAGTCGCCCACGATGCGCGCCTTGTAGACGATCGGGTTGTGCGAAGACACGGTGCGCGCGTTGCGCCAGTGGCGGTCCAGCGCCTTGGTGGTGCTGGCGGCCGAGGCCCCCAGCGCATTGAACAGGTCGGTGCCGGCGCGCAGCACCAGCTCGGACACCACGATCTGGCCCTGGGCCGACTCGATCTCGGCGTCGATGTTGGCTTGCTTTTCGGCTGCCGCATCGCCGCTCAGTCGCGCCTCGTAGGCCCGCTGAGCCGGCAACGTGGCACGCAGGGCCGTGGCCTGCGCGGCATACACCAGCGCCGACACCTGCCCCACCACCTGCAAGATCTGCGCGTCCTGGCTCACGTGCGGCGCGTTGCCGCTGCTGTAGATGCGCTGGCGGTCACGCACCTGCTGGCTCACGTCGCGTTCGATGGCGCGGCCAATGCCGGCCAGCGTGGCCAGGTGGAACAGCTGATAGAACGCCGTCTGGTACTTGAAGCGGGTCTCGAAGGGGAAGATGTTTTCCTCGTCGACGCGGGCGTTCTCGTACACCGAGGTGCCGCTGCCCGTGGTGCGCTGGCCAAAGCCGTCCCAGTCGTCGTGCTGCACCACGCCGGGCTGGTGGGTGCTGACGGCGGCGATCACGTCGGCGTTGTTGTCGGCACGGCGGGCGTACAGGTCGATCCAGTCGGCAAAGATGCTGCCCGTGCTGTAGAACTTGCGACCGTTGGCCACCCACTGGCCGTCTTGCTGCGAGATCTTGGTGATCACGTCGCCAATCGCAACGGCGCCCACTTCAGACCAGGCATTGCCCACCAACTCGCCCTTCACAAAACGCTGCAGCCACACGTCGCGGGCCGTGCCGGGCGGCGCGTTCAGGCGGTCTTCCACAAATGCAAAATGCCCGCGCAAGGCCTGCGGCACGTTCGAGTCCGCCTGGGCCAGCTCGATCAGCAACTGAAACAGCTGCGGGATCGACGCGCCGCCGCCGCCCTGCTCCACCGGCACCCGCACCGCGCCAAAGCCGGCCTGCTTGAGCCAGGTGATGGGCTCGAAAGGCAGTTGGCGCTTGTGCTCGCGCTCCAGCGCCGTGTCGGCGATGCGCTGAAAGATGGGACGGAATTTCTCGGCCAGCGCGGAATACTCTGCGGTGGAGTCGAAGGTCGTGGTCATGCTGTTTCCTTGAGGCGTGGGTGGTTCAAAGGGTGTGGATGCGCCCGTTCCGCCTGGCTGGCAGCCGGCAGGCGCCGGCCTGACGCCGGGTCGAACAAATGGGCGTGCGCGGGGTTCCAGGTCAGCGTCACCTCGTCGCCTGCGCGCGTGCGGTGGCGACCGGCGATCCGCGCCAGCCAGGCTTGGGGGTCGAACGCGCCCGGCACGGTGCCGTGCAGCTCCGTGAGCGAGCCCAGGGAGTCGACCGCCGACACCCGCAACCGGAGTTGCGGCGCGTCCGGCGGCAAGGGCGCGTCGCCGCTGTGCAGCAAGAGGTGCTCGGGCCGCACACCCAGGCGCACGGCGTCGCCGTGGCGCCCCGCCGCACCGCCCGGCGCGGGCAGGTGGATGCCTTCGCCCAGCAGCAGCTGCCCTTGCGCCCAGCGGGCATCGATCAGGTTCATGGGCGGCGAGCCGATGAAACGCGCCACGAACTCGTTGGCGGGTTCGTCATACAACGTCAACGGGTCGCCCACCTGCTCGATGCGGCCCGCCCGCAGCACCGCGATGCGGTCGGCCATGGTCATCGCCTCTTCCTGGTCGTGCGTGACGTAGACGGTGGTCGTGCCCAGTTGCCGCTGCAGTGCGCGGATCTCGGCGCGCATCTGCACACGCAGCTGTGCATCCAGGTTGGACAGCGGCTCGTCGAACAGAAAGGCCCTGGGCTCGCGCACCATGGCCCGCCCCATCGCCACCCGCTGGCGTTGCCCGCCAGAGAGCTCGCGGGGGTAGCGGCCCAGGTAGTCGTCCAGGTGCAGCGCGGCCGAGGCCTTGGCGATGCGCTGGGCGATCAGCGTTTGGCTCTGGCCTTGCTCGCGCAGGCCGAAGGCCATGTTCTCGTACGCGGTCATGTGCGGATACAGCGCGTAGCTCTGGAACACCATGGCCAGGCGGCGCTGCTGCGGCGGCAGGTGGTTGACCACCTCGCCGTCGAACGCGATGGTGCCGCCATTGACCGTTTCCAGCCCGGCAATGGCCCGCAGCAGCGTTGACTTGCCGCAGCCGGAGGGCCCGACCAGCACGACGAATTCGCCCTCGGCAATGTGCAGGTCGACGTCGCGCAGCACCGGCGTGGCGCCATAGCTTTTGAGCAAACCCTTGATCTGAATTTGGGACATGAAAGAAGAACTTCGATGAAAGGGGATGAGGCCGCTCAGCGGCCCGCGCTCAGGCCGCCGATCAGATGTTTCTGAAAGGCCAGCGCCACCAGGTACACCGGCGCAATGCCCACCAGCGAGGCCGCCGCCATCTGCCCGAAGTTCACGACCCGCTCGCCCTGAAAGAGCGAGATGGCAACGGTGATCGTGCGCATGTCGGACCGGTTGTTCAGGACCGAAGCCAGCAGGAATTCGTTGTAGGTCAGGATCAGGCAGATCAGTGCGGTCGCCACCAGACCCGGCCACAGCAGCGGCAGGTTCACGCGCCAGAGCGTGCGCCAGTAGCCCGCGCCATCCAGCCAGGCGGCTTCGTCCAGCGCCAGCGGGATCTGTTTGAAGAAGCTGCGCAGCAGCCAGAACGCGACCGGCACGTTCATCAGGCCGTCCACCAGGCCCAGCCCCAGAAGGCTGTTGTTCAGCCCCGCATAACGCATCATGAAAAACAGTGGCAGCAGCGCCACCACGGGCGGCGCCACATAGCTCGACAGCAGCACGCCGGCCAGCGCGGGCCCCCGTCGCAACTTGACCACGGCATACACCGCCGGCACGGCGATCAGCAGCGTCACCGCCACGCTGATCAATGCCACCGCCAGCGAGTTGAACAAGTGCCAATGCAGCGGCGCGATCTCGAACACTTTGGACCAGTTGGCAAGCATGGGCGCCAGCGGCAGGAAGTGGCCCGACAACACCTCGTCGCGCGTCTTGAACGATGTCGCGACCAGGAAGGCGATCGGCAGCAGGCAAAAGACCAGCACGGCCGCCAGGGCCAGGCGCAACGCCGCGCCACGAAGCCATGGACGGGCGTGGATCCGCTGGCCCGCATGGGCCTTGCCGAGGGCCTGGGTCGCCGACGGGCGAAGATGCGCGGGGGGCTGCGCGGTGGATGCATGGGTCATGGTCATGTCGTCGTTGTTTCGGTGAACCAGGCCTAGCCCGTGCGCCGCTCCACCCACGCCAGCGCCTTGAGAATCGGCCACGTCACCAGTGCCACCAGGACGCAAAAGGCGAGTGTCTGCGCGGCCGCCAGCCCGATGTCGAAGTTCTGCAGACCCGCCTTCCACACCTCGTAGCTGGCCAATGTCGTGGCACGCCCCGGCCCGCCGGCGGTGAGGATGTAGACCAGATCGAAGGTCTTGAGCGACATCACCACGCGCAGCAAAAAGATGCCGACCAGCGCGGGCGCCAGCAGGGGCAGCGTGATCTTGAGAAATATCCGCCGGGGGCTCGCCCCATCAAGCGCGGCAGCCTCGTACACATCCGTTGGCAGGGCCTGCAACGCAGCCACGCACAGCACCACCACAAAAGGCAGCCACTGCCAGCTGTCGGCCAGCATCACGGCGGGCAAGGCCCAGCTTTCGGCGCCCAGCAGCGACACCGGATCACTCACCCATCCCAGGCGCAGCAGGGTGCCGTTGAGCAGGCCGCCCGCCGGGGCCAGCAACAGCTTCCAGGCTACGCCGACGAGCACCGGCGGCGTCATCAACGGCAACAGAATCAGGCTTTGCACCCAACGTCCCTGCCGCAAGGCCTGCAACAGCAGAGCAATCAGCAACCCAAGGCCCAACTGCAGCAGGCTGGCCGGCACCGCATACAGCACGGTGCGCAGCAAGGTGAACGCAAAGTCGGGGGTCTGCGCCAGCAACGCGAAGTTGCGCCATCCGGCCCAGGCGGCCAGCGGTTGCCCCAGGGTGGACCTGGTGAGCGCCAGGGCCAGCGTGTAGAGCGCCGGCACCGCGCACACCAGCGCCAAACTCAGGACTGCGGGCGTCAGCATCCAGCGCGGGGCGCTGCGTTGGCCTCGCACGAACCCACGTCCCGGCAGTGATCTCAGCGTCGACACGGCTTACGCGGCGAGCAGTTGCACCCAGCTTGCCTGCGCCGCCTCCAGCGCCTCGCGCGGCTTCTTCTGGCCCGAGACGATCAGCGCGAGCTGCTCGGTGAGCGCGTCCATCAGCTTGGGGCTTTGGGCCTGCAGCGGCCAGGCCAGCGCATTGCCGATGGCGGCCTTCAACTCAGGCTGAAGCAAGGGCGCGGCCTTGATGTAGTCGGGATGGTTCAGCACCGAGGTGCGGTTGGGGTCGATACCACTGCCCGGCAGCACATCCTGCTGCAGCGCGATGTCCTTGCTGGTGGCCCATTTGATGAATGCCCAGGCCAGCTCGGTCTTCTGGGTGCCGGCCGTGATGCCCAGGCCGAAGCCGGCATTCAATGCCGCGCGCGGTGTCTTGTTGTCGCCGCCGACCGGCAACTGGACCAGGGCCCATTTGTCGACGATCTTCGATGAGTTGGGGTCTTGCGCGGTCACGCCCAGGTCGGTCCAGAAATCGATCATGGCCGCCTTGCCCGACAGGAAGGCCGGCAAGGCGTGCTCGAATGCCGTTTCGGCGGGCGTGGGCAAGGCATAGGGCACGATGCGCGCCAGCTCTTCTGCGGCGGCCACTGCCTGCGGACTGGTCAAGGCGGGTTGGCCGTCGGGCGTGAAGAAGCTGCCGCCAAAACCGGCCAGCCGGTTGGTATAGGACGACCCCACGATGACCGGAATCTTGAAGCCCTGCACGGCCGCGCCATAGATGCCGTTGGCCGATTCTTTCTCGGTGATGAGCCGGGCTGCGTTGTAGTAGTCGTCCCAGGTCTTGGGCGCCGTCAAGCCGTGCCGCGCGAAGATCTCCGTGTTGTAGAACAGCACGTGCGTGTCGCCGTCGTAAGGCAGGCCCCAGCGGCGGCCATTGCGCAGCGTGTAGGTGTCGTAGAGCGAGGGCAGGAAGTCATCCGGCTCGATCTGCGCGGCGTCGCGGGCGATCCAGTCGGTGACATCCACCACCACCTTGTCGGCCACCAGCGCGCCCAGCGTGTGATAGAAATAATCGATGACGTCGAACTGATTGGCGCCCGACTGAACGTCGAGCGTGGCCTGCGCGTGCAACTGGTCATAGGGCACCGGCGTGACGGTCACCTTGGCCCCCGTGAGTGCCTCGAACTCCTGCGCCAGCAGCTTGCCCGCCAGCGCATGGGGCTGGTTGAACAGCAGGTTCAGCGACTGGCCCGCGTATTTTTTGTCACCCGCGCCCGTCGCGGCCGCTGCGGCGGGCGATGGCGATGGCGACGCAGGTGCGGCGGCGTCTTGCTTGCCGCAAGCAGCCAGGGCGCCCGCAGCGCCCAAAGCGGCCGCCGTACCCATGAATCGCCGGCGGCTCAGTGCGGCCGCTGCCGCAGCTTTCAGTTCTGGACTCATTTCTATATAGCCTTTACTTTTGAGCGTCGATTTATTCGAAACTCAAAAGATATAAGCGAATGACGTGCCAGGTCCTTTATTGATATGAATCAATAGCTTAAGAAACACCTCTGCGACTCTTCATGCTGAATCCGCAGCAGGCTGCGGGTATGTTGCTGATGGGCTAGCAGCGCTGCCGCCATAGTCGGCGGAGGTAGATCGGTATGCGGGGATTGAATGAACGCTACACAGCAATTTGGCTGGGGAGATGCTGTGTATTCAGCAGGGTTTGGTGTCGGGTGTATTGAGTTCTGGGGGCGCGCCCAGGGTGTCGGGTACTCCCCTCCGCGAATGTCCTCCGGCCTACGGCCTCCTCCTTGATTTCGCTGCGCAAGGCACCCCGCCGTCGTGATTGCCCCACCGGAATCAAAAACGAACTCAGGAATAGAAACTCGGCGCCGGCGCGCGCGCATTCAGCGCCCAGTCACCCAGCTCACGCACCTTGTAGTCCACCGGGTCATGCAGCGTATGCACCCGCAGGTTGCGCCAGTAGCGGTCCAGGCGCAGCGTAGCGGTGGTGGCACGCGCGCCGGTCACCTCGAACATGCGGTGCGCCACCTCCAGGCTGGCGCGTGTGCTGGCGACCTTGGCGGCAGCCACCGCAATGGCCACCTGGCCACGGGCCTGTTCGTCCAGTGCCGTGCCACGTTGCCAGGCCTGGTCGAAGGCCGCGCCGGCCTGGTCGAGCAGCAGGCGGGCGCCTTGCAGCGCAAGCCAGAAATCACCGTAGTGCGTGAGTACGTATGGATCTTCATTCGCCGTGGATGCCGACGAAAACAGCCAGGGCCTGCCCTGCTGCAGCGTGAACGACTTTGCTTCTTCCAGGGCGCCCTCGCCCAGGCCCAGGTAGATATTGGCCAGGATCAACTGCGCCAGTAGCGGGCGCAGGCAGGCGAATGGCGTCGACAGCGGGCCGGGGTCGAGCAGCAACTCGTTTGCCTCGACACGCACACCGTCGAACAGCACGCTGCCGCTGTCGGTCTGGCGCTGGCCCATGTTGTCCCAGTCGCCCAGCACGCGAATGCCGGCACGCTGCGTAGGCACGACGCCGATCAGCAGGCGGTCGTTGGCGTCCAGCGCCGAGGCCAGCAGCATGTCGGAATCGCTCGCGCCGGAGCAAAAACTCTTGCGGCCCGAGAACACATAGCCGCCCTCCACCGCCTGCGCGCGGGTGTACTTGTCCAGCGGGTTCAGCGCATTGCCCCAGAACCAGCGCTGCGCGCGTGTCTGCGCGATCCATGGCCGCCACTGCGCCGGCTGCGCAAACAGCTGCGTGGTCGCCAGCAACAGGTGATGGAAGGCGAACAGGTGCGCCACCGAGCTGTCGACGCGCGCAAAGCCGCGCACCACGTCCAGCGTCTGGCGCCAGCTAGCGCCCAGGCCGCCCAGCTCGGACGGCACACTCAGCATCAGCAGGCCGCTGTCGCGCAGCAGGTCGCGCTCGGCCTTGGGTGTGCCGCCGCGCTGATCTTGCCCCCGTTTCACGGACACCCCTATAAGCGATTAACTATCGCAATAGGAGGTGGACGATGACCAAGAGCAAGGCAGGCAGAAAGGGGCAGGAGTTCAGCCTGGAGTTCAGGCAGCAGGCACTGTTGCGAGCGGCCACAGAAGGGGTAACCACGGTGGCTCGTGATCTGGGGTTGCAGCCTGCCCAGCTGTACAGTTGGCGCGCCCAGGCGCGGCGGCACGACCAGGACGATCAGGCACAACGCTTGGAGTTGGCCGAACATGCACGGCTCAAACGTGAAGTGGCGCGGCTGGAGGAGGAGAACGCTTTC
>WNDQ01000063.1 GCA_009912175.1 Paracidovorax wautersii
GCTACGCTGGTTTGCGACGCGCTGCGCATGGCGCTGTTTGCTCGCAATCGGCCTCGGGGAGTGATCGTGCATACTGACCGTGGTAGCCAATACTGCTCGCGCGAGCACCGCGCCCTGTTGGAGCAATACGCTTTGATCGCCAGCATGAGTGCCAGAGGCAACTGCTACGACAACGCAGCAATGGAGAGTTGGAACCACAGTCTGAAGGTCGAGGCCATCCATGGTGAACACCTCGCCACACGGGAGCAGGCCAAGGCTCATGTGTTTGACTACATTGAGGTTGACTACAATCGGATCCGGCTGCACTCGACCCTGGGCTACCTCAGCCCAGAGCAGTACGAGCTGGCCAATGTCGCTTAGATAGGTGTCCGTAAATCAGGGGCAAGATCAACGCTCAGCGCAAAGTTTTCTACGATTGCATGGCATGCCGGGCCGAAAAGCGCATGGGAGCCCTGTGAGCCGCCAATGCATCGGCCAGCCGTTCATGGCACGTGCCCCCCTGTGTCGCATCTCTATCGACGTCCGTCTCTCTATATAGATAGAGATCAATATGGGGCGTAGCGCTCGGCCCTCCTCCAGCCACAGCCACAGCCACAGCCACAGCAAAACATCATGAAGGCCACACACACCGGCCCACCACCGCCTCGCTTCAGCGCTACAGTCTGCGTTCGTCCTGCGGGTTGGCTGGCCAGCGCGCAGTCCTTCTTCTTCCTGAATCTTCTGAGACCATGCCTCATCTGATCATCGAGTACAGCGGCAACCTGACCGACTTCGACACCTCTGGCGCCTTGAAGGCGCTCAACCAGGCTGTGGCCGCTTCGGGCCAGGTGGCAGACACGTTGGACATCAAGGCGCGCGCGGTGCGGCAGGACACCTACTTCGTCGGCGAACCCGGCGAGGATCAGACACGGCACGGCTTTGTGCACGTGACGCTGTTGCTGCTGGCAGGCCGCACGCCGCAGGCCAAGCTGGCGATCAGCCAGAGCCTGATGGAGGTGCTGCAGACCTTGCACTACCCGCCTTCACTGCGGGTGCAGTTCAGCGTGGAGTTGCGCGACATGGAGCGCGAGACTTACGGCAAGGCCTTCCGTCCGGCGAGCGCCTGAGGCTGCCTCCAGCCCACGAAAAAGGCCCCTCGGGGATGCTTTTTGCCTTGGGACGGCCCGGCGGCAAAAAAAGGGCTGGTGCGTGATGCGCCAGCCCCTTTTCTTTGGACGTTCAGCGGACGGTCAGACGCCGTAGGCCTGCCGGTAGGCTTGCACCCGTTCGTGGTGCTGGCGGACCTGGCTGTCGGCGCTGTTGTCGAGGAAGGCCAGCAGATCCTGCAGGCGGGCGATGGTGCAGACCTGCAGGCCGAGCTGATCGCGCACGTACTGCACGGCGCTGTGCGGCACGTCTTGGCCGTTTTCGGTGGCTTTTTCCTGGCGGTCCAGGGCGATGGCGACCGCGTGCGGCCGGGCGCCCGCGGCCTGGATCAAGGCGATGGATTCACGCGCGGCGGTGCCGGCCGACATGACGTCGTCGACGATGAGCACACGCCCCTGGACCGGCGCGCCGACCAGGGTGCCGCCTTCGCCGTGGTCCTTGGCTTCCTTGCGGTTGTAGGCGAAGGGCACGTTGCGGCCGAGCCGGGCGAGTTCGACGGCGACGGTGGCCGCCAGCGGGATGCCCTTGTAGGCCGGCCCGAAAATCATGTCAAACTCGATGCCCGAATTCAGGATGGCCTGCGCATAGAAGGCCGCCAGGCGGTTCATCTTGGCGCCGTCGTCGAACAGGGCAGCGTTGAAGAAATAGGGGCTCAGGCGCCCCGCCTTGGTCTTGAATTCGCCAAAACGCAGCACGCCGCTGTCGACGGCGAACTGCACAAAATCCTGCGCCAGACGGTCTTGTGCCGCTGGTTCTGCTTTAACCGACATGGGGAAATCCTTGTTCAAACTGATCAGCCTCAACCTCAACGGCATCCGCTCGGCGGCCACCAAGGGCCTGGCCGAATGGGTGGGCCAGACGCGGCCCGATTGTATTTGTGTCCAGGAACTCAAGGCGCAGGGCGCCGACATCGTGGGGCGCTTCGAGGAAATCGCCGCGCCGGCCTGGGCCATGAAAGGCCACTTCCACTACGCCGCCAAGAAGGGCTACAGCGGCGTGGGCATCTACACGCGCCACGAGCCCAGCGACGTGCGGGTGGGCTACGGCAACCCGGAGTTCGACGATGAGGGCCGCTATGTCGAGCTGCGCTTTGACACGCCCACGCGCAAGCTCTCCATCATCAGCAGCTACTTTCCCAGCGGCAGCTCGGGCGACGAACGCCAGACGGCCAAGTACCGCTTCCTGGACAGCATCTTCCCGCACCTGCACACGCTGCGCGCGGACCGCGAGGTGGTGCTGTGCGGCGACATCAACATCGCGCACAAGGAGCAGGACCTCAAGAACTGGAAGGGCAACCTCAAGAACAGCGGTTTCCTGCCCGAGGAGCGCGCCTGGCTGACCCGCCTGCTGCAGGAGGCCAGCCTGGTCGACGTCTACCGCCACCTGCACCCCGACACGCTGGGCGAGGCCTACACCTGGTGGAGCAACCGGGGCCAGGCCTGGGCCAAGAACGTGGGCTGGCGCATCGACTACCAACTGGCCACGCCGGCCCTGGCGGCGCTGGCGCGCCAGACCTCGATCTGGAAGGACACGCGGTTTTCGGACCACGCGCCGCTGCTGGTCGACTACGACTTCACGCTGTAACGGCCGCCTGAGCCTGCGCCAGCAGCCAGGCCAGCACCACGTGCAGCAGCGCGTCCACGCTGTCGCAGTCGGTGGCGCCGGGCAGCGCCAGCTCGGGCCGCCAGGTGAAGACCCGTTTGTTCCACTTCAGGCCCAGCGCCATTTCAGACACCGTGCCCATGCCGCCGCCGATGGCGATCAGGCACACCGCGCTGCGCGCGATCACGGCGTTGCGCATCTCGCCCATGCCGGTGGCGATGCCCACGGTGACATAGGGATTGGCCGCGCGCAAATCCTCTTCGGGCAGGATGCCGATGGCCACGCCGCCGGCTTCAGCCGCGCCCTGCGATGCAGCGGCCATGACGCCGCCACGACCGCCACAGACGATCTGCAGGCCGGCGCGGGCCAGCTCGCCGGCGACCCGGCGCGCGGCCGCGCAGACCTCGGCATCGCCGTCGCCCGGCCCGATGATGGCGACCGGCTGGCGCAGCCGCTGCGCGCCCCGCTGATGTTGCGCGAGCTGCGTGCGCAGCGCTTCAATGCTCGGCACCGGCCGTGCTTTCTCTTCGGCGTGTGAGGACATCCCCGATTCCCATGACGATGACGCAGACGACCATCAAGACCAGGGACATCGCGGCTGCGCCCGCGAAGTCCGAGCCCCCGTCGCTGACCTTGGCCAGCAGCAGCAGCAGGGGAAGAATATTGAGCTGGGTGCCGGCCAGCGCCAGCGCCGTGCCGTAAGTCCCCATGGCCAGCGCCGCCACCAAGCAGGCACTGGAAAGCACCGAGGGCGCCACCTCGGGCAGCACCGTGCCGGCAAAGGCGCGCCAGCGCGTGGCGCCCAGCGTGCGCGCGGCCTGCAGCGGGCGCGTGTCGAGGTTGGCAAAGACCGGGTACAGGCTGAGCGCCACACGCGGCACCAGGTAATAGGCGTAGGCAAAACCCAGCCCGACCACGCTGTAGATCCAGTTGCCGACCACGGCCGGATCGGCCCCCAGGAACGCCAGCAACTGCGTGACGAAACCCGCGCGGCCAAACGCCAGGATGAAGCCATAGGCAATGACCAGCCCCGAAAACGCCAGCGGCAGCCCCAGCAAGGTCATGAGCCAGCGCCGGCGCCCTTCGGGCTGGCGCGCCAGCTCCAGCGCCAGCACCGTGCCGACCACCGCCGACAACGCGCCCGCACACAGCCCGAGCACCAGCGTGTTGCGCAACGCGCCCCAGAACAGGCGATCACCGAACACCCGCCCGAACGCCGAGCCCTGATCGGCCAGCGCCTCCGGCACCAGCGCCACCAGCGGCGCCACAAAGAACAGCCCCATGAACAGCCACGCGGGCCAGGCGCCATACCGCTTCATCATCGACCCTGTCCTTTGTCGTTCATTTCAAGGCGGCTTCGGCCCATTGACGATCGACATCGGCTTTACGCGCCGAGGCCTTGACCACGTCGAGCGGGCGGATCTGCGGGGCCGGCGGCATCTTGGCCTGCACGTCGGCGGGCAGCACGGTGCCGGGCACGGCGGGGCGCACGAAGCCCTGGGCGAACAGGCCCTGGCCGGCTGGGCTCATGATGTAGTTCAGCCAGAGCTTGCCGGCGTTCGGGTTAGGGCCGTTCTTGACCAGGCTGATCGCATAGGGCGCGGCCACACTGGCCTCGCGCGGGATCACGACCTCGACCGCGTCGCCCATGCCGTCGACGTGCTTGGCCTTCAGCCCGTCGTTCTCGTAGCCGATCCAGATCGGGATCTCGCCCTTGAGGAACTTGGCGTAGGGCGTGGTGCCTTCCACGCGCTGCACATTGCCGCTGGTGTGCAGCTGGCGCAGGTAGTCGATGCCGGGTTTGATGTCGTCGACGCTGCCGCCATTGCCGTAGGCGGCGGCGAACACCACGACCTGGCCGACGCCCGCCGTGCGCGGGTCGAGGTAGACCACGGTGTTCTTGTACTCGGGCTTGAGCAGGTCGGCCCAGCTCTGCGGCACGTTCTTGACCAGCTTCTTGTTGACCAGAAAAGCGATGTTGAGCGTGTGGATGGTGAACCAGCGGCCGTCGGCCTCGCGGAACACACTGGGCAGCGTGTCGAAGCCCTGCGGCTTGTAGGGCGCGACCACGTCCTTGGCGGCGGCATCGACCGCCGAAGCGGCGAAGTAATAGGCCGTGTCGGCCTGCGGGCGGCGGCGCGTCTTCTCCAGCGCGACCACGGTGGCGGCCGAGCCCAGGTCGTTGTAGGTCAGCTCGACGTCGGGGTAGCGCTTCTTGAAGTTGGCGAACAGCGCCTTCCAATTGGCCCACTCGGGGCCGGTGTCGAAGGACACGACCAGGCCCTCCTTGCGAGCTTCTTCATAGAGCGCGCGTTCACCGGCATAAAGCTCGGCGCCGTCGAAGGCGAAGGCCGGGGCGACGCCCAGCAGGCCCAGCGGCAGCGCGGCGGCGGCCTGGATGAGGTGGCGACGTTGGATCATGGTGAAAGCTCCTTGGATGAGGGAGAACGAAAGATCGAGCGTTGAGAAAATTTATTGGTCCAGCAAACGCAGATGCGCCGGATCGAGCGCCACGCTGGCGGTGGCGGCCACGCGCCCTTCGCCCAGCAGCGGACGCGGCGCGCCCGCGATGTCGAAGTCGTAGCGCAGCAGGCCGCCCAGGTAACGCTGGCGGCCCGGCCGGCCCTCGAAGCGGTTGGGCGTGCCGGGCGCGGGATCGGCGATCACGTGTTCGGGCCGCACCAGCACGTGCACGGGCCAGCCTGCCGGGCGCGGACCGGTGTCGGCCTGCAGTTCGGCAAAGCCGATGTCGACACGGCCGGGCGCGCTCACACGGCCGGTGTACAGCGTCGACAGGCCCACGAATTCGGCGACCGCGCGGCTGGCGGGTTGCTCGTAGATCTCGCGCGGCGTGGCCAGTTGCAGCAGCCGGCCGTCCTGCAGCAGCGCCACGCGGTCGGCCATGGCCAGGGCTTCTTCCTGGTCGTGCGTGACCAGCAGCGTGGTGGCGCCCACCTGCTGCTGGATCTGGCGGATCTGGTCGCGCAGATGGCCGCGGATGCTGGCGTCCAGCGCCGACAGCGGCTCGTCGAGCAGCAGCGCGCCGGGGTCGATGGCCAGCGCGCGCGCCAGGGCCACGCGCTGCTGCTGGCCGCCCGACAGTTGCGTGACCGCGCGCCGCGCGTGCTCGGCCAGGCCGACCAGTTCCAGCAGTTCGAGCGCACGCCGGCGCCGCACCTCGGGCGCAACCTTGCGCAGGTGCAGGCCGTAGGCCACGTTGTCCAGCACGTCCAGATGGGGGAACAGCGCGTAGCTCTGGAACACCATGCCGATGTGGCGCGCATGCACGGGCAGGCCGGCCAGGTCGCGCCCGCCCAGCAAGATGCGGCCGCTGTGGCCGGTGGCCAGGCCGCTGATCAGCTTGAGCAGCGTGGACTTGCCCGAGCCACTGGGGCCGATGACGGCCACCAGCTCGCCCGGGGCGATGTCGATGGACACGTCGTGCAGGCCATGGCCGGTGCCGGGGTAGACGTAGCTGACGCGGTCGAGGAGCAGGCTCATGGCGTTTTTTTGCGCAGAACGAAGGACGAAGCAAAGGCGCTGGCACTGGCCAGCACCAGCAGCACGACAGTGGCGGCGCAGGCAAAACCCGTGGCGCCGTAGAAGGCCTGCAGCAGCACCACCGGATACGTGCGGTCCTGGAAGCCCACCAGCAGATTGGTCAGGTTGAATTCGCCCACCGAGATGGCGGCCACCATGACCAGCCCGCTGGTCAGGCTCTGGCGCAGGCTGGGCAGCACCACGCCCAGGAACTGCTGGCGCGGCGTGGCGCCCAGCGTGGCGGCGGCCTGCTCCAGGCGCTCCAGCCCCAGGTGGCGCAGGTCGCCCAGCACGGTGTGGGTCAGGTAGGGCAGCGTGTGGACGGCATGCGCGGCCACCAGCAGCGGCAGGCTGCCCAGCCAGGGCATGGCGTCGCTGTTGAAGACGATCAGGTAGCCAAAGCCCAGCGTGATGGTGGGCACGGCCACCGGCATGGCGCTGACGATGCGCGCGGCCGCGCTGCCGCGGCGGCGCGCACCGTGGTAGAGCGAATAGGCCAGCGGCACGGCCAGCACCGCGTTGATCACGCAGGCGCTGCCGGCCACCACCAGGCTGTTGACGAAAGCCCGACGGAACGACGGGTCGGCCCACAGCTCCAGGTACCAGCGGCCCGTCAGCCCTTCGGGCAGCAGGCTGTTGGTCCACGACTGGCCGACGCTGCCCACCACCAGCAGCACGATGGGCAGCAGCAGGTAGATGCCATAAATGATGGCCACGCCACGAATCACGGTCGCTTGCTCCTCGACTGGTTTCCGCAAGCCCGGGGTTGTGCCCAGGCTTGCGGGAAAACCCTTTCCAATCCAGAAAGCATCATGGAACTCACGCCCCTCGGATTTTTTCTACAATGCCGCGAAGTCTATGGTGATCCGCCATCGCCATGGCTGAATTCAAGACATCCTTATTTTCCAGAATGGAAACTGTTTTTCATCACCCTGTCATGCAAGACGGTTGCAGTGGAGCCTGCCCGTGAAACGCGACTGCCCCACCATCCAGGAATTGCTGGCCTTCGACGCCGTGCTGCGCTACCAGAGCGTGACCCAGGCGGCGCAGGCCCTGTGCATCACCGCCAGCGCGGTCAGTAAGCAGTTGGCGGGGCTGGAAGCCTTTGTCGGCGTGCCGCTGCTGCAAAAGAGCGGCCGCGGCCTGACGCCCACCCGTGAGGGCCTGGCCTACTGGCACCCAGTGGCCGACGGCCTGCGCCGCATCGAGACCGCCACCTTTGCACTGCGCTCGGGCCAGGCCGGCAGCGGTGTGCTGACACTGGCCAGCGTGCCGACCTTTCTGACCACCTGGCTGGTGCCGCGCCTGCTCGACCTGCGCCGCCAGCACCCGGGCATCACGTTGAGTTTCGTGCGCCACCTGAGCGCCGGGGAAAGCCTGGCGCCGGGCGTGGACGCGGCCATCCGGTATGGCACCGGCGACTGGCCGGGCGTGGTGTCCGACTACATCGCGGGCCACGAATTCGTGCTGGTCGCCTCGCCCGGGCTGCTGGCCGCATCGCCCATCCACGAGCCCGGCCAGTTGGCCGGCCACACCTTGCTGCACCACGAGGAAGCCGAAGGCGCCTGGCGCCGGTGGGCCACGCAGCACGGCGCGAGCCACCTGCCGCTGCTCTCGGGCCCGCGCTTTGCGCAGTACTCGGCCCTGATCCAGGCCGCCTGCAGCGGGCTGGGCGCCGCCCTGGTGCCGCGGGTGCTGGTCGAAGACGACCTGGCGCGCGGCGCGCTGTGCATGCCTTGCGGCGGGCCGGTGGCCATCGACCAGGGGCACTACCTGTGCTACGCGCCCGAGCGCATCGAGCAGCCCGTGTTCCGCACCTTTCGCGAGTGGATTCTGGCGGCGGCGCATGTGTGACGGCAGTGCCCCTGCGACAGACATGGACAGCGCAATCCGAATCGCGCCCCGCGTTCCTTAGAATGCCTGTTCCGCGGGCACAGCCGGCTGCGATCCCGGGCCTGCGCCGACAACGGCGGCGGCCAAGGCGGCGTATGCTGGGCACCACCGGCGTGCGGCTCGCTCGCCTCCCGCCCCTCTTTGTTCCACCAATTTCTGCTTATGTCCCAACAACAAATCGGCGTCGTCGGCATGGCCGTCATGGGCCGCAACCTGGCCCTCAACATCGAGAGCCGCGGCTATTCCGTGGCGATCTACAACCGCTCGCGCGAGAAGACCGACGAGGTCGTGGCCGAGAACCCGGGCAAGAAGCTGGTGCCGACCTACAGCGCCCAGGCCTTCGTGGCCTCGCTGGAAAAACCGCGCCGCATTCTGCTGATGGTCAAGGCCGGCGAAGCCACCGACAAGACGATTGCCGAGCTCACACCCTTCCTGGACAAGGGCGACATCCTGATCGACGGCGGCAACACCTACTACCAGGACACCATCCGCCGCAACAAGGAGCTGTCGGCCCAGGGCTTCAACTTCATCGGCACCGGCGTGTCGGGCGGCGAAGAAGGCGCGCTCAAGGGCCCGTCGATCATGCCCGGCGGCCAGCGCGAGGCCTATGACCTGGTGGCCCCCATCCTCGAGCAGATCGCCGCGCGCGCCGAGGGCGAACCCTGCGTGGCCTACATCGGCCCGGACGGCGCCGGCCACTACGTCAAGATGGTGCACAACGGCATCGAGTACGGCGACATGCAGCTGATCGCCGAAGCCTATGCCGTGCTCAAGCAGGCGCTGGGCCTGGACAACGACGCACTGGCGCGCACCTTCGCCGACTGGAACCGGGGCGAGCTCAGCAGCTACCTCATCGAGATCACGGCCGACATCTTCACCAAGAAGGACGAGGACGGAAAGTACCTGGTCGACGTGATCCTGGACGAGGCCGCGCAGAAGGGCACGGGCAAGTGGACCAGCCAGAGCGCGCTCGACCTGGGCGTGCCGCTGTCGTTGATCACGCAGTCGGTGTTTGCGCGTTTCCTCTCGGCGCTCAAGAACGAGCGGGTGGCCGCGTCCCAGGTCCTGACCGGCCCCAAGCGCGAAGCCTTCGCCGGCGACCCGACCGAATTCGCCGAGAAGGTGCGCCGCGCACTGTACCTGGGCAAGATCGTCTCCTACGCCCAGGGCTTTGCCCAGCTCAAGGCGATTTCGGACGAGCACCAGTGGTCGCTGCAGTACGGCGAGATCGCCAGCATCTTCCGCGCCGGCTGCATCATCCGCGCCCAGTTCCTGCAGAAGATCACCGACGCCTACGCCAGCAACCCCGCGCTGGCCAACCTGCTGCTGGCGCCCTACTTCAAGCAGATCGCCGACGACTACCAGCAGGCCCTGCGCGACGTGGTGGCCTACGCGGTGCAGCACGGCATTGCCGTGCCGACGCTGTCGGCCGCCATCGCCTACTACGACAGCTACCGCAGCGCCGTGCTGCCGGCCAACCTGATCCAGGCCCAGCGTGACTACTTCGGTGCGCACACCTACAAGCGCGTGGACAAGGACGGCGTGTTCCACACCGAATGGCTGGCCGGCTGAGGCCCTGGCCCTTGCCCCTGCGGCGCTGACGCGAGCGGCGTCGGCCGCGGCGTAAAAACAGCGATCAAGCGGCCAATCTCACGCGAGCTTGTGATTTCTGGCGCGCATGCCGTGCCCTAGCATTGAACGTTGCGCACGTGCGACCTGGCACCGCCAGTTCGTGCGTGGCAGCACCCGGTCCCCTTGCGGTCTCCGCGTGTTGGCCATGCCGGCCTCGATCCATCTGGGGGAATGGGAACATGACGCTGCTCGCCGCCTTGAACCGTGCCATCGCCATGGCCGAATTCGCACTGGACGGCACCCTGCTGCGCGCCAACGACCGCTATTGCGGTTTTCTTGGCATCACCCCCCAGGACATCGGCCGGCTTCGCTACGCCGACCTGTGCGCCAGCGGCCCTGCGGACCCGGCCAACGCCCTGGCGCCATGGCACGCGCTGGTGCGTGGCGAGACCGCGGCCGGGCTGCAGCAGCGCCAGCACCGCAACGGCGGCGTGCGCTGGCTGGAAACGGCCAGCGCCCCGCTGCTCGACGAGGCCGGCCGGATCGTCGGCGTGGTGGAAGTGGCCACGGACGTCACCGACCGCCTGCATCGCGAAACCCTGCACCCGGCGCTGCCGCGCCCGCCCGCGCTGGTGGCCGAGGCCACCGACAACGCGGTTCTCGTGCTCGACGAGCAAAGCCGCATCCGCTACGTCAACCCGGCCTTCAGCCGCATGTTCGGCTTCCCGGTCGAGCAGGTGCTTGGCCGTCCGGCCAGCGACGTGCTCACGCCCTACCGCTCGCCGGAAGACGCCGCCGCCCGGCGCGAACTGCTGCGCGCCGGGCGACCGCTGCGCACCGAAACGCTGCTGCACGGCACGGGCGACATCCGCTACTGGGGCCACATCGTCACCAACCCGGTGATGGACGCGCAGGGCCAGTTTCGCCACGCGGTCTCGGTCATCACCGACATCACCCACGCCAAGCTGCACGAAGTGCTGCAGCGCCAGGTGCTCGAAGCCATGGCTTGCGACCACCCGCTGGCCGTGGTGCTGGCCTTGATGTGCCAGGAGGTCGAACGCATCGCGCCCTCGGCGCTGGCCGCCGTCCAGGAAGTCGACGAGCGGCAGATGCTGCAGCCGCTGGCCGCGCCCAGCCTGCCCGCCGCCTTCATCGACGGCCTGCGCGGGCGGGCGGCCGGGCCGGCCGCGGGCTCCTGCGGCACGGCGGCCTTTCGCAACGCGCCCGTGGTGATCACCGACACCGACACCGACCCGCTGTGGCAGAGCCAGCGCGAGCTGGCCCGCGCCCATGGCCTGCGCGCGAGCTGGTCCATGCCCATCCGCGCGGCGGATGGGCGCGTGGTGGGTATCTTCACGCTCTACTACCGGCAGGCGGGCGAGCCCGACCCCTTCCACCGCCAGTTGATCGAGGCCTGCACCCACCTGTGCGCCCTGGCCCTGGAGCGCGAGCGCAGCCGCGCGCGCATCCAGCGGCTGACGTTCTACGACACGCTCACTGGCCTGCCCAACCGCAAGCTGCTACTGGGCCGCGCCGACCAGGCGATTGCCGGGGCCGACCGCAGCCAGCAGCCGCTGGCCGTGCTGTTCATCGACATCGACCGCTTCAAGCGGCTCAAGGATTCGCTGGGCCCGCTGGCTGGCGACGCGCTGCTGTGGTCGGTGGCGCGCGAGCTGGAGGCCGAGCTGCAGCCGTCCGAGCTCATCGGCCGGCTCTCGGGCGACGAGTTCGCCGCCGTGCTGCCGGCCTGCGATGGGGCGCGCGCGCAAGAGGTCGTGCAACGCCTGCAGGCGCGACTGGGCCAGTCGCGCCACATCGGCACGGCCACCGTGACGATTTCCGCCAGCGTCGGCATCGCCGTCTTTCCGGCCGACGGGCGCGACATGCAGACGCTGCTGCACCGTGCCAACCGCGCCATGCACCATGCCAAGGCCGGCGGCGGCCGCGGCCAGATCAGCTTCTTCAGCCAGGACATGGGCGCGCTCGCGCAGGACCGGCTGCTGCTGGAGGCCTCGCTGCGCGAGGCCATCGAGCAGGGCCGGCTGCGGCTGGACTACCAGCCCCAGGTCC
The DNA here is from genome assembly GCA_009912175.1 of Paracidovorax wautersii. Lineage (GTDB taxonomy): Bacteria > Pseudomonadota > Gammaproteobacteria > Burkholderiales > Burkholderiaceae_C > Comamonas_F > Comamonas_F wautersii_A. The sequence continues at coordinate 11,824 of WNDQ01000063.1, forward strand.
GCCTGCGCGGCGGCGGCGTGTACGGCGCGGAAGCGCTGGCGCGCTGGCACGACCCCGAGCTGGGCGAGATCTCGCCCACGCGCTTCATCCCGCTGGCCGAGGAGTGCGGCATGATCGGCGCGCTCGGGCGCTGGGTGCTGCGCGAAGCCTGCCGGCAGCTCGCCGCCTGGCACCGGCGCGGGCTGACGGTGCCGACCATCTCGGTCAACCTGTCGCCGACCAGCTTTCACAGCACCGCCCTGCCGGCCCTGATCGCCGACACGCTTGCACGCCACAGCCTGCTGCCGCGCGACCTGACGCTGGAGATCACCGAAAACATGCTGCTCGACACCAACCCGGCCACGCTCAAGACCCTGGGCGAAATCCACGCGCTGGGCGTGCGGCTGTCGATGGACGACTTCGGCACCGGCTACTCCAGCCTGAGCTACCTGCGGCGCCTGCCGGTGAGCGAGCTCAAGCTCGACAAGAGTTTCGTGACCGAGCTCGACAAGGACGAAGGCCGCAGCGAAACCGCCCTGGCCCTGAGCGACGCCGTGCTGCGCATCGGCCAGAGCCTGCGCCTGACCGTGGTGGCCGAAGGCGTGGAGACCGAGCGCCAGCGCACGCTGCTCGAACGCCAGGGCTACCACGCGGCCCAGGGCTACCTGTTCGCCCGTCCGCTGCCGCCGGCCGAGTTCGAGACCTGGATCACCCAGCGTGGCCAGCGCCCGGCCCCTGCCCCGGCAGCCGCCCCCAAGAAACAGGGAAAACAAGCCGGCGGATAGGGATAGCATTCGTCCCTGTGACGTTTCCCACACCGCCTCTTTCCAACGCCGGCGCCCCGGATGCCGCCGACCACGCCGGCCTGGTGCAGCAGCGGCAATCGACCCGTGCCTTCACCGGCCAGCCGCTGCCGCCCGGCCTGCTCGAAGACCTGCTGCAAGCCGCCCGCCGCGCGCCCAGCGGCGCCAACCTGCAGCCCGGCCATTTCTACGCCGTGCGCGGCGCACGCCGCCAGCGGCTGAGCCAGGCTCTGGTGGCCGCCTTTCACGCCGGCCAGGCCGAGCCCGAGGACTACAGCTACTTCCCGCAGCCCATGCCGCTGGCTCTGCGCAAACGCCAGGTCGCGGCGGCCCAGGCGTTGTACGGCGCGCTGGGCGTGGCGCGCGACGACCAGGCCGGGCGCGCGGCTCAGTTCGAGCGCAACTTCCAGTTCTTCGACGCGCCCGAGGCCCTGGTGGTCACCATCGACCGCCGCCTGGGCAGCGGCTGCTACATGGACCTGGGCATGGCGATCTACGGCCTGATGCTGGCCGCGCAGGCGCAAGGCCTGGCCAGTTGCGGCATCGGCGCGCTGGCGTCCTACCCCAGCCTGATCCGGCGCGAGCTGGACCTGCCCGACGGCCAGGCCGTGGTCTGCGGGCTGGCCCTGGGCTATGCCGACGACAGCGCCGCCGTCAACCGCACCGCCACGGCGCGCGAGCCCTTGAGCAGCTACTTCACCGTGCTCGACTGACGCGCCGCCTGAGAACCTGTTTACGATCTTTTCATGGGGTGCGTTGCCCCGCCAGGGCAGTGGATGCAAGGCGCAAACCGCAGCCTCCGCTGGTGGCCCGGCGAGGATTTGCAACCCTCTAGAGGCTGCCCTGTCGGGGCAACCCGAAGGGCATGGCTCCAAAACGCGCCCGCTCCGCGTTGCAGGCCTTGACGAGGCCACCGGCATCGCCTGCGCCCTGCGCCTTGATCGGACGCGTTTTGAAGCCATGGGCACCCCATGAAAAGATCGTAAACAGGTTCTGAGCGTGTTCACAGCCGTTCGACCACCGCCGCCGCGCCCAGGCCGCCCGCACCCGCCACGGCGGCCAGCCCCAGCGCACCCGGCGTGTGGTCGTGCGCCAGATCGGTCAACAAGCGCACCAGCGCAATCGCGGCCGACGCGCCGATCGGGTGGCCGCGCGCCAGCCCGCCGCCACGCCGGTTGAGCACCCCGTCGTCCACGCCCAGCGCGGCCCGGAAATCCAGCCCCTGCACGGCAAAGGCGTCGTGCAGCTCGATGGCGGCCAGCAGGCGTTTATCCAGCGCCAGGCGCGCCAACGCCGTTTGTGCGGCCAGCGCGGCGGCGCGCAAGGGCATCTCGGGCTCGGCACCGATCGACACGCCGGCACGCCAGGCCGCGCGCGCAGTCAGTCCCAGCCGGCGGCAGGCCGCGGGCGTGGCCAGCAGCACCAGGCCGCAACCATCGGCACGCGGCGAAATCGCCAGCGGGCTGAGGGCAAAAGCCGCATCGCCCACCTCGGCCACCACCGGCATGCGAGCCGCCCGCGCCAGTGTGAGCGCGCGTGGATGGGCATCGCACGCCAGACCCGCCACAGGCACGATTTCGCCCGGCAGTCCCGCCGCGTGGTCCCGCGCCCGCGCATGACTGTGCATGGCGTAGGCGTCCTGCTCTGCGCGTGTCACCTGCTGCGCCAGGGCATGGCGCGCGGCCGCTTCCAGCAGGTCCGGGTCACGCGCGGGGTCGGGCGCAAAAGCCGGGCGTTCATAGGGCACGGGCGGCTCGTCCGCGGTGAGCGGCCGGTGCTGGCGGATGGGCGCGCGGCTCCAGGCCTCGACGCCACCGGCCACCACCACCTCGGCCTGGCCCGCGGCCAGCAGGCCGACGCCGAGCGACACCGCGTCCAGCCCCGCGCAGCATTGGGTGTCGACCGTGAGCGCCGCGCAGCGGTCAGGCAGGCCCGCGGCCAGCGCGACCATGCGCGCCGGGTTGCCGCCCGCGCCCAGAGCGTTGCCCAGCACCACGGCATCGACCGCGCCGGCCGGCACGCCACTGCGCGCGAGCAGGGCCTGCAGCACGGGCGCGCCCAGCGCATGCGGCGTCAAGTGCCGCAAGGCGCCACCATGGGGCGCCACGGCGCTGCGTGCCCAGCCGACGATCACAGCGGGGTGCGCCATGGCTTCTCCGTCTTATCCGGGGCCGCGACGGCCGCCACCAGCTTTGCGTGATCGGTCTTGCCGCTGGCCGTCAGCGGCCAGGCGTCGACGCGCCAGAAGCGCCGCGGCACCTTGAAGGCCTCCAGTCGCGCACGGCACCAGTCGGCCAGGTCGGCGGCCGAAGGCGGCTCGGCGCCGTCGGCCAGGCGCAGCAGCGCCACCACGGTCTTGCCGCGCAGCGCGTCGTCTACGCCCAACACCGACGCGGCGGCCACGGCCGGGTGCGCGGCCAGCACGTCCTCGACCGCTTCGGGGAACAGGTTCTTGCCCTGCGTGACGATCATGCGCTGCTGGCGTCCGGCCAGCCACAGCCGCCCCTGTTCATCCACATGGCCCATGTCGCGCACCGACAGCCAGTCGCCCGCGGCGTCCGGCTCGCGCAACGCGGCGCTGCCGTCGGCCGCGCCCACGTAGTCCAGGAAAACCATGGGGCTGCGCACGTAGATCAGGCCGTCGTCACCGGGCGCCGGGGCGCCCTGGATGCGCAGCTCGACGTTGGCAAAAGGCTGGCCGACCACGGCGGACGGCAGGTGCTCGTCGGCGTCGGCCCAGGTCATGAAGCTGGTTTCCGAGGCGCCGTAGAACTCGACGATGCGGGCCAACGGAAACAGCGCACGCAGCGCGGGCGTGCGGGCACGCATCCAGCGCGCGCCACTGATCATGACCAGCCGCGTGGCCGTGATCGGCGCCAGGCGGCGGCGCGCGGCCAGCTCCAGCATCAGCAGCAACTGGCTGGGCACGGCCACCAGGCACTGGGCCTGCCCCTGGTCCAGCAGCGCCAGGGCGCGCGCGGCCGAGAACTGGCGCTGCACACGCACGCCCGCACCGGTCCACAGACCCTGCAGCATGCCGAACAGAAACAGCGAATGCGACAGCCGGCCCGGCGCCAGCATGCGTGTGGCGGCGCCGTCGCCAAAGGTCTGAAGGCCGACGCGGAAACTCTCGGCCCACGAGCGGTGATGGCGCCGAAAGCCCTTGGGCAGCCCGGTGCTGCCCGAGGTGAAGCCGACGTAGAAGGGCGTCAGCGGCCCGGGCGGCGGCGCATCGTCGGGGGCGGCATCGACCCAGGCGCGCACGCCCGCCAGCACGGTCGCGGGCCAGTCGGGGTCGCCCACGGCGGCCGTGCGACCGCTGGCGACGATGGCCAGGAAGTCGATCAGGCCGGCGGCGGTGTCACCCACGTCCTGCACCCACGCCATGCGCGGCGCGCGCTCGCGCGCCAGCGCGGCGGCACGCGAACGCACGGCGGCCTGCAGCTCGGCGAACGTCCACTGGCGTGTCTCGTCGGCCAGGGCCAAGGCGTCGGGCCGCTCGTGCGCCCAGTGCGCCAGCGGCGCGGTGACGGTCTCGAAATGCGGCAGCGACATGGCTGGCGGCCCCTCAGAACGTGCTCAAAGTCTGTTCATGGGGCGCGGCCGCCGAACGGCCAGTCCGGCAGGCCACGCGCGACGGTGCGCACCACCAGCGCGCACAGCACGGACTTGACCAGGTCGCCCGGCACAAAGACCAGCGTGGCCGTCGCCGCCTGCAGCGGCGTGAGTTTGGCCAGCAGCACCAGCCCGGCAATGCCGAACACATAGAGCACGGCGATGCCGCCCACCACCGAGGCGGCAAAGGCCGACAGCGCCAGCCGCCCCGGGCTGCCGCCCGGCAGCACACGCATGACCAGGCCCGCGGCCAGCGCGCCCAGCGGCCAGCTCACCAGAAAGCCCGCCGACGGCGCGGCAAAGACCGCAAAGCCGCCGCGCCCGCCCGACAGCAGCGGCAGGCCAAAGGCCACCGCCACCATGAACAGCAGCATGGCCAGAAAGCCGCGCCATGGCCCGAGCAGGCAGCCGGCCAGCATCACCGCCAGGGTCTGCGCCGTGATGGGCACGCCAAAAGGCAGGTCGATCTTGGGGATCAGGCCAAAAACGGCCGTCAGCGCCGCGAACAGCGCCACCAGCGGCAGCGCGCGCGAGGAGGGAAATGAAGAAGACGGAGCGGTCATGCGAACCTCCAGGAACGGTCGATTGTGAATCCGGTGAAGCCGCCCGCCAAAGCGGTCAGCGCCCCAGCCGGGCGGCCAGCGCGTCGGCCACACGCCGGGCCGTGACCAGCATGCGGATGGTCAGCGGCGCCAGCAGGCGCAGGCCGCCGGCGCGGCCAGTGCGGGCGCGGTAGGCGTCGTCCAGACGGCGCCACTGCACGAAAAAATGTTCGGTGAAGCGCAGCATCAGCCCCAGGCCCAGCGCCAGGCCTTCGGTGCGGATGCCCAGCCGCTGCAGGGGCGCCAGCAGCGCCTCGAACACGGCCAGCAGCGCGTCGAACCGCGTGGTGAGCGTGAGCAAGGCGCCCAGCATGGCCGCACTCACCAGCCGCAGGGCATTGGCCAGGCCCAGCCAGGCCTGCCCCAGCCACAGGTGGAACAAGGCCACCAGAACGGCCGCCACGCCCACCATGACGATCAGGCGCCAGGCCGGCCGCGTGGCGCGTCCGAGCGAGGCGAACAGCCCCAGCGCCACGGCCGACAGGGCCAGGGTGCCCAGCGGCGAGTCGAACACGAACAGCAGCGTGCCCAGCAGCGCCAGCGCGGCCAGCTTGGCGCCCGCCGGCACGGCGTGCAGCCAGGTGGAGTGATCGCTGTAGAGGCTGCGCATGGCCGGCTCGCTCGCTCAGGCAGGAAGTTCGCCACGGGCCGTGCGCGCGGCCACGTCGGCCTCGTACGCGGCGCAGACCGCCTCGCCCACGCCGTCGGCACGCACACGGCCATGGTCGAGCCAGAGCACCCGCTCGAAATGCCGCACATGCGCAAGCACGTGGGTGGAAACCACGACCTGCTGCGCGGTCGCATGAATGTCGGCGTCCAGCCGCGCCTGGCCCGGCAGGTCCAGGCTGGCGAAAGGTTCGTCGAGCAGCAGCACACGCGGCGCGGCAATCAGCAGCGCCAGCAGGCACACGTGCTGGCGCTGGCCCTGGCTCAGGCTTTCCACCGCGCGGTCAGCCCAGGCGGCCAGACCACGATTGGCCAGGAAAGCCTGCGCCTGCTCACGCGCCTGGCGGCGGTGCACGCCCCGAGCCTGCAGACTGAAAGCCAATTCCTCCGCCACGGTCGGAAAGATGATCTGGTCGTCCGGGTTCTGGAACATCAACCCGACCAGCCCCGGCAGCTCATCGCGCCGCGCCTTCACATCCACGCCGCAGACGCTGACCTGCCCGCTTGCGGGCGCATCCAGGCCGCTCAGCAATCGGAAAAGGCTGCTCTTGCCCGCGCCGTTGTCGCCGATCAGGCCGATGCGCGCCTCGTCCAGCGCCAGGCTGAGCCCGTCGAACACCCGCGTGGCGCCGCGCTGGAGCACGACGTCCTGGAGCAGGATGCCGGGGGGCGATGGCAAAGAGGAAGCGAAGGAAGACGACATGGAGACACACCAGAGATGGCGCGGAATTCTAGAAGGCTGTGCCACCCAGCCGTGACAAGCCCGACTCGCTGCGAGCGGAATCCTCAAGAACCGGTAGAAATTGACCGACGTTGATAGAAATTCAGCCCCAAAACATGGTTTTCGTCTCCCGAGCAAGTGTTCCGGCAGCGCCACCACCAACGTCACGGCCATCAATGTGACAGTTTGTTTGTGTCATGTCAGTTACACACGGTAAGCTAGCCAGCCGCCCGGGGACGGGCGGCACACAGCCGGGCCCCCATTACACCCACCGAGGACACAACACCAAGGGGCTCGAAGTTCATCACAAGAAATGTGACCTGAGGAGGGACACACATGACCATTCGTTTGAAGAAAACCCGCGCGGTCGCGCGCATTTTGCCCGCCGTGTTGCTCGTGGCTTTGCTCCAGGCCTGCGGAGGGGGCGGCGGGGACAGCGACGACGATACCCGTACCAGCTACCTCGATGAATTCCTGGGCGACTGGAAAACACCCGAGGTTGCCGAATGCTTTGCTTTCGATGACTCCAACACCGTGTACTTCAAGGAAAACCTTACCTTGAACCTGACCCCCGACACGGCCAAGTTCACCCTCTACTCCTATGCCAACAGCACCTGCACCCAGAACGAAATCGCGATCCACCTGAATTACGACCTCAAAACCAGCCAGATCAGCCTTCCCAACCGCGACAACGTCATCCGCGTGGAACGAACCTACAGGAGCATTGAGGCCACCCAAAATGGCACAAGCGTAGCCGTTCCGCTAACGACGCAGCAAATTGCAGACACGGAGTGGACCGAAAACTGGAAGGACATTGCCGACGTGAGCAGTGGCCGACTCTACTTTGGCGACGAGTCCCAACGAGGCAGCGACGGCTACCCCACGACCATCGACACCTCGTACTACTTGGTCCGCTGATCGCGTAGCACCCGCATGCCCCGCAGCGCCCCCGGGGCCTGCGGGGCATGTTTGCGTCTGGGTTTCAACACAACCCCTCCGCCGGATCCCCCTCCACCTCCGCCCACAAGGCATCACGCCGCGCCAGCGCCTGCTCCACCGCCGCGCTGCGCCGCTGGGCGACCGACGAGACCAGGGCGTTGCCCAGGAAAAACGCCGCCGTGTACGAATCGAAGGGCGAGGCGTTGGCCGTGTGCACGTAAAGGCTGTGGTCGGCATGCGCGACCACGGGCGCGGCCGGGCTGTCGGTCAGCGCGATGACCTGGCCGCCCGCGGCGCGGAACTGGCGCGCCGCGTGGACCGGGCCGGCCGAGTAGCGCCGCACGCTGAAGGCCAGCAGCACGTCGCCGGGCTGCACCCACAGCAACTGGTCGGTGGGGGTGAAGGCGGCGCCCAGCTGCTGCACCTGCGGGCGGCACATGTTGAGCTGCAGCGCCAGCCAGGCCGCCACGGGCGTGCTGTTCTTCTGCGCGAAGACCCACAGGCGGCGGCGTTCATCGGCCAGCAGAGCGACGGCGGCCTCGAAGACTTGCCAGTCGATGGCGTCGCGTGTGGCTGCGAGGTTGTGCGTGTCGTGCTGCCAGGCGTCCTCGACACACTGGCGCAGATCGCGCCCGGCGCCGAGTGTGGGGCGCGCACGCTGCCCTGCCGTTGCCAACAGCGAGGTGGTTTCGGCGCGCGCCTCGCGCTGCGCCTCGGCGTAGCTGCCGTAGCCCAGCTTGGCAAACAGCCGCACCACGGTCGAGGCGCTGGTGCCGGCGCGCACGGCCAGGGCCGTCGCAGACTCCAGCAGGGCCTGCGGATGCTCGCGCGCGAGCAGGTCGGCCAGCAGACGCTCCGACCCGGTGAGCGCAGCGGTATGCGCCGCCAGACGGGCCAGCAGGCCGAGGGCGGCATGGTGTGTCTGCAATCGATCTGTCATAAATACGACATCACTGAAAAATTAATTGTAATCAGAAAAGGTGCATGCAACACTTTGTGCATCGTAGGCGCAAAGCACGGGGGCCGCACGGGCCCAGGTCCGCGCCGGGCCCACGGCCGTTGCGCCCCATGGTTTTTCGACTGTTCAGCGTCTGACCCCTTCCATGAATTCCGCACACACGACACGCGCCCAGGCGCTGGACTGGCTGGCCGGCCAAGGGCCTGCCATGCAAGATTTTTTGCAACAGCTGGTCAACATCGACAGCGGCAGCCGCGACGAGGCCGGCGTGACCGCCGTGGCCCAGGCCATCGCCAGTCACCTGGCGGGCGCGGGCATCACGGCACAGTTGGAGACCGTGCCGGGCTACGGCAGCAACCTGCGCGCCGACGTGCCGGGCACGGCCGGCGGCGCGCCCATTTTGTTGACCGGTCACATGGACACGGTCTACCCCCAGGGCACCGTGGCCCAGCGCCCGTTCCGCATGGCCGAGGGCCGCGCCTACGGGCCGGGCGTGGACGACATGAAGGCCGGCCTGGTGCTCAACTGATCTTGCCCCTGATTTACGGACACCTATCTAAGCGACATTGGCCAGCTCGTACTGCTCTGGGCTGAGGTAGCCCAGGGTCGAGTGCAGCCGGATCCGATTGTAGTCAACCTCAATGTAGTCAAACACATGAGCCTTGGCCTGCTCCCGTGTGGCGAGGTGTTCACCATGGATGGCCTCGACCTTCAGACTGTGGTTCCAACTCTCCATTGCTGCGTTGTCGTAGCAGTTGCCTCTGGCACTCATGCTGGCGATCAAAGCGTATTGCTCCAACAGGGCGCGGTGCTCGCGCGAGCAGTATTGGCTACCACGGTCA
>WNDQ01000064.1 GCA_009912175.1 Paracidovorax wautersii
TGTACAACCAGCAACTGCCGCAGTCAGCGCTGGGCAGCAAGACGCCCATGCAGGCCATGAAGAACTGGTATCAGACTCACCCGCATCTGTTCCATAAGCGGCTATATGATCGTCCGGGATGCGACACGTAGCTCCTTTTCTCGCTAGGGATGTTTCCCCACTTTAGGGGGCATGCCCCGCGCATCCTGTCGGACCATGAGCGTTTCCCCCTGTAGGACAAACTGGCAGCGTTCCCGCGGCCGCCACGACGGCTCGGCCCATCCTTGGTATAACTATTGTTTGCTTGGCGCCGCCGCCCGCTGCTGCCTGCGCTGCACGTGTGCCGACAGGCCTGCTTGCCAGTGGTCAGTCCAAAGCAGCGACAATAGCGCCCTGTTTGTTCTTCCCATTACCGTTTAGGTCATCACTGCCGTGCCACAGTCGCCCGCCAAATCTGCTTCCGATATCCCCACGCTCGACGCGCTGACCGGCGGCGCCTTCACGGCGCCCACCTCTGGCGAACGTGCCGCGCGCGTGCGCGACTGGCTCGCCACTGAACCCAGCGCCGAGCAGATGCAGGAAGTCTTCAAGGAACTCAGCGTCAAGGACAAGGGCGCGGCCAAGCCGCTGCGCGAAAAGCTCGACGAGCTCAAGCGCCTGCGCAACCAGGAATCGATCGCCGCGGAATGGGCCGCCCGGGCCCAGGCGCTGCTGTCGGCCCCGCGCCTGAACATCGCCGACGCCATGGCCTGGCAGCGCGACGCCGCCAAGGCTGGCGCGCCGCTTTCGCGCGAGCCGCTGGCCGGCCTGCGCAACCAGCTCTCCGAGCGCGTTAAAGCAATCGAAGACCTGCAGACGCGTGCCCAGATTCACCGCGAGGCCGCCGTGCTGCTGGCCCAGCGCATCGAAATCCTATCGACCAAGCCCTGGCGCGACGCGCAGGCCGTGCAGGAAGCCCTGGCCGCCGACGTGTCGCAATGGCAGCAGCAGGCCGACGCGCTGGCCGCCGAGTCCCAATGGGACAACGTGGACGCCAAGTTCCCGACCCAGCTCGACGCCTCGCGCCAGCAACTGGTGGTCGTGTGGGAAGCCTTTGCCTCGGCACTGACCCAGACTGCCGCCGCTTCGGCCGACGCCACGGCCGAGCTGCCGCCGGTGCCGGTCTGGGCCGACGAAATCCGGGCCGAGCGCGGCGAGCCCGTGGCCGCACTGGCCGCCGCCGCGCAGGCTGCGCCGCAGCCCGCCAAGGGTGGCAAGCCCGAGCGCCTGGTCGACCCCGGCGCGCGTGTGGTGGCCGACCGTGTGGTGCAGGACGCCGCCGCCAAGGTCCAGCAGGCCGTGGCCGAAGGCCAGGGCAAGGCCGCGCCCAAGGTGGCGGGCGAGCTGCGCCAGGCCCTCAAGGAATTTGGCCACCAGATCAGCAAGGCCGCCGAAGCCGCCGCGCACGCCGCGCTGTCGGCCGCGGGCGAACTTGAAGGCTGGCAGCGCTGGCGCGGTGACCAACTGCGCGAAGAACTGGTGGCCCGTGCCGAAAACCTGTTCGAGCGGCCCGCCGCGCCCGCGGCAGTGGCTGCGGCCCCGGCTGACGCCGCCGCAACCGCCGAGACCGCAGAACAACCCGGCGCAGCCGAAGGCGCCGAGGCCGCGCCAGCCGCCCCGGCCGTCGAGGCGCCCCAGGTCGAGCGCCAGGCCCTCGTGCCGCGCCTGACCGGTCGCAAGATGCAGGACGCGCTGCGCAAGCTGCGCGAGGAATGGAAGCAGGTCGACCAGGGCGGCCCGGCCAACCACGCGCTGTGGAAACGTTTCGACGAAGCCTGCAACGAGGCGCACAAGGTGGTCGAGGCCTGGCTGGAAAAGGCCAAGGCCGAGACCGATGCCCTCAAGAGCCAGCGCCTGGCGCTGATCGAAGAGGTCAAGGCCTGGACCGCCGCGCAAGCGCAGTCCGCCGCCGACTGGAAAACCGTCAACCGCCAGTTGCACGGCTTCAGCGACCGCTGGCGCCAGGCCGGCCACCTCAGCGAAAAGCTCTACGAACAACTGCATGGCCAGTGGAAGGAGGCGATCTCCGCCGCCCATGCCCCGCTGGAAGCCGCGCAGAAAGCCAGCATCGACGCGCGCCGCGCGCTGATCGCCGAGGCCACCGAACTGGGCCAGGCCACGCAACTGCGCATCGACGCCGTCAAGGCGCTGCAGCAGCGCTGGCAGGCCGAAGCCCAGCGCGTGCCGCTGGACCGCCGTCAGGAGCAGCGCCTGTGGGATGCCTTCCGCAAGCCCATCGACGAAGCGTTCAGCCGCAAGTCGGCCGACCGTGAGAAGGGCGCTGCCGTCACCACCGAGGTCGACCGCCGCGTGATCGAGGCCGCCCGCGCGGTCGAGGCCGCCAGTGCCAGCGGCGACGCGCAGCGCATCCGCGAAGCGCTGGCCGAGCTGGAAGCTGCCGCGCGCGGCCAGGCCGAAGCGGCTGCCGCCAAGACGGCCGATTCCGCTGCCACGCAGCCGCAGGCCGAGAGTGCCGATGGCGAGCCGGCTGCGGCCGATGCGTCCACGGACGCTGCCGGTGACGAAGCCGCCAAGCCCGCCACCGTGGCGCGCAAACCCGTCGTGGCCGTGCGTGGCGACGACCGGCCCGGCACCCGCAAGGCCGAGCCGGCCGCCGCGCGTCCCGGCGACCGGGGCGGCAAGTTCGGTGGCCGTGACGATCGCCGCCCGGGCCGCGATGCGCGCGACGGCAGCCGCGACGGTCGTCGTGATGACCGCCGCGACGACCGTGGCAGCCGCTTCGGTGACGACCGCGCTCCGCGTGGCCCGCGTCTGTCGTCAGTCGCCTTCCAGGCCAGCCGCGATGCGGTGGAACACGCCCAGCAGGCCCTGCGCAAGCTGGCCGCGCAGGCCCACGGCGAAGTGGTCACCCAGGTGCTGTCGGCCTGGTCGTCGCGCGACGGCGAGCAACTGCCCACGGCCCAGCAATTGGGATCGCGTGTGAACGCATCGACCCGCAACCAGTGGCAGCAGGCCGTCGGCCAGGGCAACGCCCCGGCCGCCGATGCCGGCGAAGCCCTGCTGCGCCTGGAAATGGCCGCCGAGGTGCCCACCCCGGCCGCTGAACTCGACGCACGCCGCGCGCTGCAGCTCAAGCTGCTCACGCGCAACGACCCGGCACCGGCCGAGACCTGGTCCCAGGACGTGGGCCGCGTGCTGGGCGCGCCGCACGACGAAGCCACGGCACGCCGCCTGCAGGCCGTGCTCAAGGCGCTGCTGCGCAAGTAAAGGCGCCGTGAGCCGCGAGGACACGATGGCGGGCACCGAGCCCGCCCTGGCGCTGTCGATCCGGCCCTTCGAGCCGCAGGACGAAGCCGCCGTGGTCGCGCTGTGGCACGCCTGCGGCCTGGTGCGCCCCTGGAACGATCCGCACAAGGACATCGCCCGCAAACTCACGGTCCAGCCCGAGCTGTTCCTGGTCGGGCTGCGCGGCGGCGAACTGTGCGCAGCCGTCATGGCCGGCTACGAGGGCCACCGCGGCTGGATGAACTACCTGGCCGTCGCTCCCAGCCACCAGCGCCTGCGCATCGGCCAGGCCTTGGTGGCCCGCGTCGAAGCGCTGCTGCTGGCCCTGGGCTGCCCCAAGGTCAACCTGCAGGTGCGCAGCAGCAACCAGCAGGTGCTGGCCTTCTCCTTCTATGAGCGTTTGGGCTACCGCCAGGACGAGGCGGTCAGCCTGGGCAAACGGTTGATCGCGGACGATTGAGCGTGGGCGGCGCGCCGGCCGCTTGAGATCACCAATAGATTCGAGGCGCGGTGAAAATGCGGTGCCGCAGCCGGATCAATGCGTGGCCAGCCATTCGCGCAAGACGACATCCACGCGGGTTTGCCAACCAGGGCCGCTGGCCTTGAATTTCTCCACCACGTCAGGCGAAAGCCGGATGGTGACAGGGATCTTGGTGGGCGCTTTCTGAGGCCCACGCGCGCGCCGGATGGTCTGCTGGAACTCGGCTGGCATCTCGTGCAGACGTTTGGCCTGCTTGAAATCCGCCTCGGTCCATTCGGGACTGGCATCGTCGACGAGGGTGGGATTAGGTCGCTTGGTCATAGAGTTTCACCTCTCTGGCGTTGGCCTTTCTGAGACTGATGATTCGGAGCCGATCGTTGCGCGCAGTGAACACCAGGTAATGCAGCCGGCCGCCGATGTAGCCCAGCGCCTGGTAGCGTGTTTCGCCATAGTCTTCGCGCGTATCCACTTTGATGAACGCAGAGTCAAAGTCGAAGTCGGCAGCCTGTTCAAAAGAGATCCCGCGAGCGGCGATGTTTGCCTCGTTCTTGGCGGGATCGAATTCGATGTTCACGATCAAAGTGTACATACAATATAAGGTTTTCGCAAGGTGACCTGCATGGGCAGGCCGCCATGGGAAAACCGAGGCGCGTCTTCATGGTGGCCGGCGCGTGTCTCGTCCACAGTCTTCAGCGGCCTTTCCCGAGCACCCCGACCACGTGGCGCTGGACCGTCAGTCCCACGCCAACCGCCGCGAACATCGCCGCCCCGAACACCCAGCCTGACAGCGCACCGGCCATGCTGCCCGACAGCAGCGTGCCGATGGAGCAGCCCAGCCCCGTCATGGCGCCCCAGCCCAGCAGCACGCCGCCGGCCAGCAGGCCGCCCAGCAGTGCCGCGTGCGGTGTCAGCCACTGGTCGCTGGGGGCGGTGGCGCAGCCCGCGAAGCCGTCCAGGCCGTCGAGCCGCTCGGGGATCCAGCCGTGTTCGCCGGAAAAGCGGCGTGTGCCGCTGCCCAGCGTGGTGGTCACGCCCAGCGGGCGCATGCGGATGATGGCCAGAAAACCGATCACGCCCACGGCCACGCCGCCGATCCAATAGGGCCAGCGCCCGTTGAAGACCGGCCGCCACAGCGCCCGCAGCGAGCGGGCGGGTGCACCGTCGGCCTCGTCTGTGGCAGGGGCTGCTGTCGTGCCTGGGGCCGCGCGGCGCCACAGCCACAGGGCCAGTGCGCCCAGCACGGCCAGTTGCAGCGCCAGCGCGCCGCCGTAGCCCAGGTGGGCGGGCAGCCAGATGACGGGCGCGTCGGCCACGGCGGCGCTGTAGAGCGGGTTCCAGCTCAGAAAACCCAGGCCGAAACCCACGGCCGTGCCGATCAGTGCGAAGGGCGAGGCGGCCGAGCCTTCGGCCAGCCGGTACCAGTGCGCGCTGATGCACGAGCCCGAGACGACCATGCCCAGCCCGAAGGCCAGCCCGGCCGTGGCCAGTACCCAGCTCACCGGGCCGATGTGGATGTCGGGCGGCAGGCGGCCGGGCGCTGGCACCGGCATCCAGCTGCCCAGCACCACGGTGTAGCCCAGCAGGCCGACGGCGATGGCGGCGATGATCGCCAGCAGCCCGCGCGCATCACGTGCCTCGAACCAGTCGCGCGCGTGGCAGTAGAAACAAAAGCGCGAACGCTGAAAGACGAAACCGAGCGCGGCGCCCAGCCACAGCGCAAAGACCAGGGTGGCGCCTTGCGGCAGGGCGGCCAGCACCTGGCTCGAGGCGATCAGGAGCAGGGCCAGGACGGCGGCAGACAGCGGTGAGAGAAGACGCATGGCGGGAATCGGACGTTGTTTTTGTTGGCCCCCCAAGAAAAAGGCCCGCGTGTGGCGGGCCAAGGTTTCGGGGGGGCGAGGTCGTCGCGCGGGGCAGCGGCCCTCGTCGACGGCCTTACTTGGCGGCCCAGATGGTGCCGGCCGGGTTGTTCACGGGCACGCCCACGGCGTTGCCGTATTCGGTCCACGAGCCGTCGTAGTTGCGCACCTGGTAGCCCAGGATCTTGGAGAGGGCGAACCAGGTGTGGCTGGAGCGCTCGCCGATGCGGCAGTAGGTGATGATGGGCTGGCTGCCGTCCACGCCGACGGCGGCGTAGACCCGGCGCAGTTCGTCGGGCGACTTGAAGGTGCCGTCCTCGCGCACGGCCTGGCCCCAGGGCACGTTGACGGCCGTCGGGATGTGGCCGGCGCGCAGTTCGGTGTTGACCTGTGGCACCTTGTACTGCGTGGCCGCGTACTGCGGCACGCGGTTGTCCAGCGGCCGGTTTTCGGCTTCCCACTTCTTGCGCCCGCCGTCGAGCAGCTTGACGTTGGGCGTGCCGTAGATGTCGAACACCCACGCGGCCCAGGCCGAGAACCAGTTGTTGGTGTCGCCGTAGAGCATGACCGTGGTGTTGGGCTTGACGCCGGCGGTCGACAGCAGGGTCTCGAAGTTTTTCTGGGTGACGATGTCGCGCCGCACGCGGTCGTTGAGATCGTTGTGCCACGAGAAGTTGACCGCGCCGGGGATGTGCGCGCGCTCGTAGAGGCCGGGGTTGACGCTGACCTCGATGATGCGGATGTCGGGGTGCGTCAGGTTGCTGGCCAGCCATTCGGTGCTGACCAGCGGGCCGGCCGGAATGGCGCTGGCCGACTGCGCCTGGGCCCAGCCCAGGCTGCCCAGCAGCAGGCTGGCGCCGATCAGGCCGGTCTTGAACCATTGGCGCAGGCGCGTCGGCGGCGTCGCAACAGGGGTGCGGAAGGCTTCCATGGAATCAAACTCCTCAGTCATTGGCGTTCATCGGCCTTGGGGCAAGGCCGGCTTCGCCCAGGAGTTTTTTTGATTGCTGGAGTGGCCCGGGTATGCGCGCACTGTAGGCGTGGCACCTTGTTCCCGGTAAGCGACAAGAAGTCAGCTGGATAGTCGTTTTTTAACTATCAGTGGGAACCCGATGCCTGCAGAAAATGCGCGCCGTGCCGCTACATCAGCAGATGCTCGCCCGCGTTGTCGCCGCCCAGGATCACGTAGTTGACCTTGCGGATGTCGAGCAGCTTCTTGCCGCCCGCGTAGCTGATCGAGCTTTGAATGTCCTGCTCCATCTCGGTCAGCGTGTCGGCCAGGGGGCCCTTGATGGGCTCGAGGATGCGTTTGCCTTCGACGTGGCGGTACTCGCCCTTGTTGAAGTCGCTGGCCGAGCCGTAGTACTCCTTGTAGCGCTGGCCGCCTTCTTCCACGGTCTGGCCGGGCGACTCTTCGTGGCCGGCGAACAGCGATCCGATCATCACCATGGTGGCGCCAAAACGCACGCTCTTGGCGATGTCGCCGTGGCTGCGGATGCCGCCGTCGGCAATGATGGGCTTGGTGGCCACGCGCGCGCACCACTTGAGCGCCGAGAGCTGCCAGCCGCCCGTGCCAAAGCCGGTCTTGAGTTTGGTGATGCAGACCTTGCCCGGGCCGATGCCGACCTTGGTGGCGTCGGCGCCCCAGTTCTCCAGATCGATGACGGCCTCGGGCGTGCCCACGTTGCCGGCGATCACGAAGGCGGCGGGCAGTTTGGCCTTGATGTGGGCAATCATGTTCTTCACGCTGTCGGCGTGGCCGTGCGCGATGTCGATGGTGATGTACTCGGGCACCAGCCCTTCGACGGCCAGCGTGTCGACCGTGGCGTAGTCCGGCGCCTTGACACCCAAGGAGATCGAGGCGAACACGCCAGCCGCGCGCGCTCGGCGCACAAAGGCCACGTTGTCGAGGTCGAACCGGTGCATCACGTAGAAATAGCCGTCGCGTGCGAGCTGAAAACAGATCGCCTCGTCGACCACCGTCTTCATGTTGGCGGGCACCACCGGCAGGCGGAAGGTGCGCGGGCCCAGCGTGATGCTGGTGTCGCACTCGGCGCGGCTGTCCACGCGGCACAGTCGCGGCAGCAGCAGGATGTTGTCGTAGTCGAAGATTTCCATGGTCTCTCAAGCTCCAGAAAGGGAAGATGGCTTGAGCACTTGGCTTGGCTCCGGCTTTGTGGGCGTGGCGCGGCGGCTGTGGCTGCGCGCTTGGCTGGCACTGCCTTGCGCAGCGCCGCCCACAAAAAACCGGGCGCAAGAAACTTGGGCCCGGTGAGTGACTATAAGCCTGCGGGGCGGGTGGCGCCATAACGGTTTGCGGATAGACCCTATCGACGGCGGCGCTTCTTGAATTCAGCGGCGCGTATCGGGGCTGCGGTGACGCGGTCTTTCTACAATGCAGGTATGTCCCAAGATTCCCTGTTTTTCAGCGCGCCAGCGGATGCGCATGCCGCCGCGCTGGACTCGCCCCTGCTGGCGGCCCTCAACGACGAACAACGCGCCGCCGTGGCTCTGCCGCCGGTGCCCGCGCTCATCCTGGCCGGTGCCGGATCGGGCAAGACCCGGGTGCTGACCACCCGCATCGCCTGGCTGCTGCAGACCCGGCAGGCCTCGCCCGGCGGCATCATGGCCGTGACCTTCACCAACAAGGCCGCCAAGGAAATGCTGACGCGCCTGTCGGCCATGCTGCCCATCAACGTGCGCGGCATGTGGATCGGCACCTTCCACGGCCTGTGCAACCGTTTTCTGCGCGCGCACGCCAAGCTGGCCAACCTGCCCGCGACCTTCCAGATCCTGGACACGCAGGACCAGCTCTCGGCCATCAAACGGCTGATGAAGCAGCACAATATCGACGACGAGCGTTATCCGCCCAAGCAGGTGATGTGGTTCATCGCCGGCGCCAAGGAAAACGGCGAGCGCCCGGGCGACGTCGAGGCGCGCGACGCCGACACGCGCAAGAAGATCGAGCTCTACCAGCTCTACGAGGACCAGTGCCAGCGCGAAGGCGTGGTCGACTTCGGCGAGCTGATGCTGCGCAGCTACGAACTGATGCGCGACAACGCCGCCGTGCGCGAGCACTACCAGCGGCGTTTTCGCCATGTGCTGGTCGACGAATTCCAGGACACCAACCGGCTGCAGTACGCCTGGCTCAAGCTGTTTTCAGGCCAGGCCACGCCGCAGGTCGCCAGCGTGTTTGCCGTGGGCGACGACGACCAGAGCATCTACGCCTTTCGCGGCGCGCGGGTGGGCAACATGGCTGACTTCGTGCGCGAATTTGGTGTCGAGCACCAGATCAAGCTCGAGCAGAACTACCGCAGCCACAGCAACATCCTCGATTCGGCCAACGAACTCATCAGCCACAACCACCACCGCCTGGGCAAGAACCTGCGCACCGACGCCGGCCCGGGCGAGCCCGTGCGCGTGTACGAGGCCGCGCGTGATCTGGACGAAACGCAGTGGCTGGTCGACGAGGTCAAACACCTGGTGCGCGACGGCCTGCGGCGCAGCGAGGTGGCCGTGCTCTACCGCAGCAACGCGCAAAGCCGTGTGATCGAAACCGCGCTGTTCAACGCGGCCATTCCTTACCGCGTCTACGGTGGCCTGCGCTTTTTCGAGCGCGCTGAAATCAAGCACGCGCTGGCTTATCTGCGCCTGATCGAGAACCCGCGCGACGACACCAGTTTTCTGCGGGTCGTCAACTTCCCGCCGCGCGGCATCGGCGCGCGCAGCATCGAGCAGCTGCAGGACGCCGCGCGTGCCAGCGGCCAGGCGCTGAACGATGCGGTCGGGGCGGTCGGCGGCAAGGCCGGCGCCAACCTGAGCGCCTTCGTTGCCAAGATCGACGTGCTGCGCGAGCGCACGCAAAACGCCACGCTGCGCGAGACCATCGAGGCCGTGCTCGACCTCAGCGGCCTGGTCGACCACTACCGCGAAGAGCGCGAAGGCGCCGACCGCATCGAGAACTTGCAGGAACTGGTCAACGCCGCCGAGAGCTTCGTCACGCAAGAGGGCTTTGGCCGCGACGCTGTGGCCTTGCCGGTGGACGAACTGGCGTCGTCGCTGCGGCAGTCGCCGGCCAGCCAGGGCCTGGACGTGTCGCAGCCCGTGCTGGACGAACCCATGGCGTCGGCGCTGGGGGTCTCGCCCGATGGCGAAACGCTCAGTCCGCTGGCGGCCTTCCTGACCCACGCCGCGCTCGAATCGGGCGACAACCAGGCCCAGGCCGGGCAGGACGCGGTGCAGCTCATGACGGTGCACGCGGCCAAGGGCCTGGAGTTTGACGCGGTCTTCATCACCGGCCTGGAAGAGGGCCTGTTCCCGCATGAAAACAGCCTGTCGGACTTCGACGGCCTGGAGGAAGAGCGCCGCCTGATGTATGTGGCGATCACACGCGCCCGCAAGCGGCTGTACCTGAGCCACGCGCAGTCGCGCCTGCTGCACGGCCAGACGCGCTACAACGTCAAGAGCCGTTTTTTTGACGAGCTGCCCGAGGCCGCGCTCAAGTGGATTGCGCCGCGCCAGAGCGCGTTCGGCGGCAGCGGCGGATCGATCCCGTATGCGGGCAGCTACGCGCCGTCGTCGACACGCCGCCACGGCGACTTCGGCGCCTACGACGCGATGACCGGCGCCGGCCCCGTGCCAGTGCAGAAAGCCGCGCCCAGCCATGGGCTCAAGCTCGGCATGCGGGTGTTTCACACCAAGTTTGGGGAAGGCACCGTGCTCACGCTCGAAGGCACGGGCGCGGATGCGCGCGCGCAGATCAACTTTCCGCGCCATGGCGTGAAGTGGCTGGCGTTGAGCGTGGCCAAGCTCACACCGGTGGAGTGACGTGATGCCCGTGCGCGGGCGTTGACGGGCTCAGTTGCGGCTCAGTCGCGGGAGGAGGGCAGGCGCGCGCGCTCGGCGTGGCGGGCGCGGGCCCGGCCTGCGGGCCTGGAGGATCCCTTGTTGATGCACAGGGACAGTGCGAGAGTCAGGGCGCCGATGGCGCCGACGACGAGCAGAAGGTCTTGAATGATTTGAAGCATGGCGTTGCCATCGGAAAGACGACGACTGCATTGTCGAAAAACCGCGCCGCGGCCGGTATAAAAAACGCGTAAAAGCTGCGCCGCCCCCGCTGCGAATTTACGGTGGCGTTATGGCGCGCCCGCAGGCGCCGCACCACACTCCGCTTGCCCACCTCGTATGGCGGGCGCCAGGCCCACCGCTTCGGACTGCGGACCTGGCCGACAGAGTCCGAGCGGAGTTGAAAGATGTTGCAGTTTTTGCTGTTCCTGGGTGTGGTCCTGCTGCTCGCATGGCCCCTGGGACATTACATGGCCGCCGTCATGCGTGGCGCGCCGATGCGGTCGGACGCGCTGTTCGCCTGGATCGAGCGGCCGGTGTACGCCCTGCTGGGCGTCGATGCGCGCGCCGGCATGGGCTGGCGCCGTTACGCGCTGGCCTTTGGTGCGAGCAACGGGGTGCTGCTGCTGGCCGTGGGCGCGCTGTTCATGGCGCAGGGCTGGCTGCCGCTCAACCCCAACGCGGCGCCCAATATGCGCTGGGACCTGGCGCTGCACACCGTGGTCTCCTTCCTGACCAACACCGACCAGCAGCACTATTCCGGCCAGGCGCAGTTGTCGCACCTGTCGCAGATGGTGGGCATCGTGGCGCTGCAGTTCGTCTCGCCGGCCATGGGGCTGGCGCTGGTGGTGGCCACGCTGCGTGCGCTGTTTGGCGGACGCGCACGGACGGCGGCCGGGCCCGAGGCCGGTGTCGCGACCGAGACGAATGGGGCAGGGCAGCCGGCCGAGGCCGATGTCGGTAACTACTGGGTCGACGTGGTGCGCGCCACGCTGCGCATTCTGGTGCCGCTGGCGCTGGCCTGGACGGTGCTGCTGACGGCGTGCCGGCCACGCTGGCGGGCGGCCCCACGGTGCAACTGCTCGACCCGGCGGCGCAGGTCGGCGCCACGCCCGCGTCCACGCAGCAGATTCCGCTGGGGCCGGTCGCGCCGCTGGTGGCCATCAAACAACTGGGCAGCAACGGTGGCGGCTGGTATGGCCCCAACAGTGCCATGGCGCTGGAGAACCCGACGCCGCTGTCCAACTTTCTGGAGCTGCTGGCCATAGGCCTGGTGCCGATCGGTGTGGTGATGATGATCGGGCCCTTCACCGGCCGGCGCCGCTTCGGCGTGATGGTGCTGGGCACCATGCTGCTGATGTCGGTGCTCTCGACCGGCGCCTCGCTGTGGGCCGAAGCGTATTCGGCCTCGGCCGCCACGCCCGCCGTGCTGGAGGGCAAGGAAGTGCGCCTGGGTGTGGACGGCTCGGCGCTGTGGTCGGCGCTGACCACGCAGGTCAACAACGGCTCGGTCAACATGATGCATGACTCGTCGGCGCCGCTGACCGGGCTGGTCAACATGGCCAACATGCTCATCAACGCGATCTGGGGCGGCGTGGGCTGCGGGCTGCAGCAGTTCCTGGTCTACCTGCTGCTGGCGGTCTTCATCGCCGGGCTGATGACGGGGCGCACGCCCGAGCTGTTCGGCCGCAAGATCGAGGCGCCCGAGGTTCGCCTGCTGGCCGTGCTGGTGCTGCTGCAGCCGCTGGTCGTGCTGGGCCTGACGGCGCTCACGCTGGCGCTGCCAGCCTACACGGGCAATTCCAACCCGGGCTTTCACGGCATCAGCCAGGTGTTCTATGAATACCTGTCGGCCTTCGCCAACAACGGCTCGGGCTTTGCGGGCCTGGGCACCGGCACGCCGTGGTGGAACCTGACGGCGACCGTGGCGCTGCTGGCCGGCCGCTACCCGTCGCTGATCATCCCGCTGGCCATCGCGGCCCTGCTGGCGCGCAAACGCCAGGCGCCCGAAGGGCCCGGCACGCTGCACGTGGAGACACCCACGTTCGCGCTCACCCTGGTCGGCATCGTCGTCATCCTGACGCTGCTGCAGTTCATGCCCGTGCTGGCGCTCGGGCCCATTGCCGAGCAACTGTCGCTGGCCGTGCGGTAAGAGGTTTCATCATGACGACAACAACATCTGTACAAAACGCCGGCGCGCGCACGGCGCGTGAACCGGCCACGGCGCCGTCCCGCCTGTGGGGCGCGGCCGTTCGTGACGCGGTGCTCAAGCTGGCGCCGCAGCGCATCGTCAAGAACCCGGTGATGGCCGTGGTCTGGCTGGGCACGCTGGTGACCGGCGCGGCCACGCTGGCGGGCCTGACCTCGCCCGGCTTTGGCTGGAGCGTGACGGCCACGCTGCTGGTCACCGTGCTGTTCGGCAACTTCGCCGAGGCGCTGGCCGAGTCGCGCGGCCGTGGCCAGGCCGCGTCGCTGCTGCATCCGGGCGATGAAGTCGTCGTGGAAGCGGGCGAGCTGGTCCCGGCCGACGGCGAGATCGTCGAGGGCCTGGCGACCATCAACGAGTCGGCCGTGACGGGCGAATCCGCGCCCGTGCTGCGCGAGGCTGGCACCGACCGCTCGGGCGTGATCGGCGGCACCCAGGTGCTGTCCGACCGCATCGTGGTGCGCGTGACGGCCGAGCCGGGCACCAGTTTCCTGGACCGCATGATCGCGCTGGTCGAAGGCTCCAACCGCCAGAAGACGCCCAACGAAGTGGCGCTGGGCCTGCTGCTGACGGTGATGACGCTGTCCTTTCTGATCGTGGTCGTGAGCCTGCCCTTCATCGGCGCCTTCGTGGGCGTGAAGGTGGACGTGGTGGTGCTGGTGGCCCTGCTGGTGTGCCTGATCCCGACGACCATCGGCGGGCTGCTGCCGGCCATCGGCATTGCGGGCATGAACCGCGCGCTGGCCGCCAACGTGCTGGCCAAGTCGGGCAAGGCGGTCGAGGTGGCCGGCGACGTGGACGTGCTGCTGCTGGACAAGACGGGCACCATCACGCACGGCGACCGCCAGGCCACGGCGTTCCACGCGGTGGCGGGTGTTGACCCGGTGGCGCTGCGGCAGGCGGTGCTGCTGTCGTCGCTGGCCGATCCCACGCCCGAGGGCAAGTCCATCGTGCGCCTGGCGCGCGAGCAAGGGCAGGCGCTGGAGGAGCCGGCCGATGCGCATTTCGTGGCGTTCTCGGCCACGACCCGCATGTAGGGCGTGGACCTGCCGGGCGAGGCCATCCGCAAGGGCGCGTTCGATGCCATCGCCGACTGGCTGCAGGCGCAGGGCGGGCAGGTCTCGCCCGAGCTGCGCACGCGGGTCGACCAGGTCGCGCGCCAGGGTGCCACGCCGCTGGTGGTGGCGCGCAACCGGCACGCGCTGGGCGTGGTCGAGCTGTCGGACGTGGTCAAGCACGGCATCAAGGAACGTTTTGCGCGCCTGCGCGGCATGGGTATCCAGACGGTGATGATCACGGGCGACAACCCGCTGACGGCCGCCGCCATCGCGGCCGAGGCCGGCGTGGACGACTTCATCGCCCAGGCGCGGCCCGAGGACAAGCTCGCGCGCATCCGCGCCGAGCAGGCCGCCGGCCGCCTGGTCGCCATGGTGGGCGACGGCACCAACGACGCGCCCGCGCTGGCGCAGGCCGACGTGGGCCTGGCCATGAACTCGGGCACGCAGGCGGCCAAGGAGGCGGGCAACATGGTCGACCTCGACAGCGACCCGGCCAAGCTGCTGGCGGTGGTGGAGATCGGCAAGCAGCAGCTCATCACGCGCGGCGCGCTGACCACGTTCTCGCTGGCCAACGACGTGTCGAAGTACTTCGCCATCCTGCCCGCGCTGTTCGCCGCCACCATCCCGCAGATGGCCGTGCTCAACGTGATGCGGCTGCACAGCCCGGCCAGCGCCGTACTGGCCGCGCTCATCTTCAACGCCATCATCATCCCGCTGCTGATTCCGCTGGCACTGCGCGGCGTGCGTTTCAAGCCGGCCTCGGCCACCACGCTGCTGCGCACCAACATGCTGATCTACGGCGTGGGTGGCGTGCTGCTGCCATTCATTGGCATCAAGCTCATCGACATGGCGCTGGCCAGTCTGTTCGGCCTGTGATTCAAGGACACCCATCATGAATGCCACGATTTCCAAGACCACCACGCAGCCGGCCAACGCGGGCGTCTGGCGCCCCGCCGTGGGCCTGGCTGCGGTCTCGCTGCTGCTGTTCGGCTTTGTTTATTCGATGGCCGGCATCGGCCTGGGCCAACTGCTGTTCCCCGCGCAAGCCAACGGCAGCCTGCTGGTGCAGGACGGCCGCGTGGTCGGCTCGGCCCTGGTGGCCCAGCCCTTCACCGACGTGCGTTACTTCGCGCCGCGTCCCTCGGCCGCCGCCTTTGACCCGATGGCGGCCGCGGGCAGCAACCAGGCGCGCAGCAACCCGGCCCTGGCCGAGCGCATCGCCGCCGAGACCCAGCGCATCGCCCTGCGCGAAGGCATCGCTCCCACGGCTGTGCCGGCCGATCTGGTCACCCAGTCGGGCAGCGGCGTGGACCCGGACATCAGCCCCGCCGCCGCCGACGTGCAGATCGCCCGTGTCGCCCATGCGCGCGGCGTGCCGCCCGCCGCCGTGCGCAGCCTGGTGGAGCGCCATACCGCGCAGCCCACGCTGGGCGTGCTGGGCGAGGCGCGCGTCAATGTGCTGGCGCTCAACCTGGCGCTGGACCGGGCGTTCCCACGCCAGCCGTGACCACGCGAGGCTGCTCTGATTTCAGTGTGACAATCATCACGGCCTGCCGTCCGACACGCGGTTGGAAACAATTTGAAGGCTTTTGACGTATAAATCGGTCGCATTCGCGCACATCACCGCTGACCCGCACCCATGTCCAACCCCCTCTCGCTCCTGACCCCCGTCACGCTCGACGCCAGCGCCCGCCAATACCGCCTGCAACTGGCGGGCGGCCAAGGCCAGGAAGCCGCAGGCAGCCCCGGCGGGGATGCGTCATCAGCCCAAGGCGTCGTGGCCGCCCTGCACGTCGAAGCCTGGATCGCCCGAGAAGCACTGAGCCAGTTGGGCGAGTTGCGCCTGCTGTGCCTGAGCCTGCAGGCCGACCTGCCGCTGGATACGCTGCTGGGCCAGGGCCTGGTGCTGCAGACCGTGCTGGCCGACGGCAGCCTGAGCGCGCGCGGCGGTCTGGTGCGCCAGGCCGAACAACTGGGCGCCCAAGGCGGCCTGGCGCGTTATCGCCTCACGCTCGTGCCCTGGCTGTGGCTGGCCACGCAGCAGGCGCGCAGCCAGGTCTTTCAAGAGCGCAGCGTCTTCGAAATCATCGAGCAAGTGCTCGCCCCCTACGCCGCGCAGTCCGCCACCTGGCGCTTCAGCCGCGACGCCCAGGCCCTGCAGCAACAGGCCCCGCGCCGCGGTTACTGCACCCAGTGGCGCGAGAGCGACTACGCCTTCCTCAGCCGCCTGCTCGCCGAAGAAGGCCTGGGCTGGCGTGTGCAGGCCCAGCCTGACGCCGCCTGGGGCCACGAGATCGTCATCTTTGCCGACAGCACGCAAGACGACGCCGTGCCGGCCAACGCGTCCTCGCCCGCGCGTTTTCACCGCCAGGGCGCGCAGGAGCAGAGCGACGCCGTGCAGGCCCTGGCGCGCCGCACGCGGCTGGCCATTGCCAGCGCCAGCGTCGCCGTCTGGAACCCCGACGCGCGCAGCCTGCACGAAGCCAGCGTGCCCAGCCGCCACGTGGCTGCCCGCGCGCCCCGCATCGAATACGACCACCTGCTGGGCGCCGACGACCACAGCCGAGGCCTGCAGGACAGCCGCGCCGCCGAGCGCTGCGCGCAGCGCCTGATCGAAGGCGCCGAAGCCTACAGCGACCTCTTCATCGGCCGCTCCAGCCTGCGCACCGCCGCCAGCGGCACCCGCCTGACCATCGAGGAAGCCCCCGCGCTGGGCCTGCAGGAGGGCGCTCCCACCGTCGTACTCGACACCCTGGAGCACGCGGGCTTCAACGACCTGCCCGTCGGCAGCGTGCAAGCCATCGAAGCGCGCCTGGGCGCCGCCGAAGATCACCTGCGTTTTGAAACCCCGCCGCCGGCCCCCGACACCGAAGCGGCAACGCTGGGCGTGCTGGACCTCAAGCGCACCGCCTTTGCCGCAGGCGATGCGTTCTTTGGCGTGGCCGATGAAGGCGATGCCGATGCCAGCTTCGACACCGGCTTCGACAGCGACCCCACCCCCTGGCACCAGGCCCTGGCCACCTCCGCCGGTCCCGCCCCGGACGCAGCCGTGCTGGCCGCCGCCCGCGCCAGTGGCTACGCCAACCGTTTTCGGGCCACCCACGCCGAGCGTCCCTGGCGGCCCCAGCTGTCCACCCAGGCCGGCGCCGGCGCCTTCGTGCACGCTCGCGCGCTGGCCCACGGCGTGCACAGCGCCCTGGTCGTCGGCCCCGACGGCAGCAGCAGCGCCAACGGCGCTGACGAGATCTACACCAACGCCCGCGGCGACGTGCGTGTGCGTTTTCACTGGCAGGACGAGCGCGCCCGCCAAGGCCAGCAAGCCCGCCCTGACGACCGCTCCACGCGCTGGGTGCGCGTAGCCCAGCGCCAGGCCGGCAGTGGCCTGGGCTGGCAGTGGACGCCCCGCATCGGCCAGGAAGTGCTCATCAAATTCACCGAAGGCGACCCGGACCAGCCCATCGTCATCGGCGCGCTCTACAACGGGCGCGGCGCCGGTGGCGTGCCCGCTACCCCCGGCGGGGCCAGCGCAGCAGAAACAGACGACGCCGCGCTCTACGCCCAGGCCCACGACAGCGCCACCAGCGCCCAGAGCAACCAGGCGGCCGGCCTGGGCGGCGGCCACGCCCCGGCCTGGCACGCAGCGTCGAGCGACGCCGCCGGCCATCGCAACCCCAGTGCCTTGTGGGGCTTCAAGTCCAAAGAACTGGGCGCCGCCGGCCCCAACGCCGGCCACAGCCAGCTCGTCTTTGACGACAGCGACCAGCAACTGCGCGTGCAACTGGCTGCCAGCACCCAAAGCTCCCAGCTCAACCTGGGCCACCTCATCCACCAGCAAGACAACTACCGCGGCAGCCTCAGAGGCCAGGGCCTGGAACTGCGCACCGACGGCTACGCCGCGCTGCGCGGTGGCGCGGGCGTCTTGCTCACCACCTACCACGGCCCCAGCGGCGAAAAGCTGGAGCCCACCGCCGACTTCGCCGCCGGCCTGGCCCTGCTGCAGCAACTGACCACCCTCAGCCAAAGCCTGGACGGCGCCGCCAGCACCCACCAAAGCGTGCGCCTGCCCGGCCACGCCGGCAGCCACCAGGCCAATGCCAGCCTGATCGACGCGGACAACGCCCCGCACGCCGCGCTGCTGCGCGCCGCCAAGACCACGGTCGACGCCCAATCCACCGACCAGGCCCTGGCCCAGGCCAGCGACAAAAGCCCGGCCACGGGCGAGAACCGCGTCCCCCACACCGGCGAAGCCGTCATCGCCGCCGCCGCCCAGGACGGACTGCTGGCCGCCGCCGGCCAGCACCTGCAGGTCACCGCGGGCGAGACCATCACCCTGGCCTCGGGCGGGCCCATCAACCTGGCCCTGAACGCCCAGGCCCGGCTGCACGCCGGCCAGGCCATCGGGCTGGTCGCAGCAGCGGCCAGCGCCGACCACGCCGCCACGGGCCTGAGCATCATCGCCGTGCAAGACGCCATCGACGCGCAGGCGCAAAGCGACGAGATCAAGGTGCAGGCCAAGGAGCAGCTGACACTGCAAAGCGCGGGCGCGGCCGTCGAGATGGCGGCCGCACGCAAGGTGCGCATTGCGACGGCGCAGGGGGCGGCCATCACGATCGAGGGCGGGAACATTACGTTTGAGGCGCCGGGGAGCATTACTTATCACGCGAGTATGCGGACGTTGCAGGGGCCGGCTCAGAGCAACTTTGCGCTGCCGCAGTTTCCGCAGAGTATTTGTGTGGAGTGTCTGATGCGCCGGGCCGCGCAACGCACCGCGTTCATCAGCAAAGGGGTTTGAGCACCATGTTCGACATCACCCCCATCCGCACCTGGCTGGCATCCCAGCAGGATGCCACGACCCCACGGCCGTTGTTCCTGCTGGCCGATCCTGCGCTGGATGCCGGCATCGTGCGGCGCCTGCAGCAGGCCGGCTACGCGGGCCGGTCACTGCTTGATCAGCAAGGCGTGGCCATTGCGGCCCATGGTCCTCATCTGTTCCAGGTTGCCAACAGCGCCGCAGCGGCGCTGCAAGCTGGGCAAGTCGCCCCAACCTGGCAACGGCTGGTTCCGTCAGCGGCATTGACCTTGATCTGTGCCACGGCCACGCTGCCCACGCTTCATGCGCATTTGCGCCGCTTCACCGACGTGCGGCTCGAAGGCGGACTGGACATGGGTCTGGCTTTCTGGGACCCCGCCATCCTCGGCACCCTCATGGGCCAGGCCGACGACGCCACGCTCCACGTGGCCGGGCCGGCTCTGGATGAGGTTCAGCAAACAAGCTTGCTGGGCCCCATCCTGGCCTGGTGGTACTGGGACCGCGAAGGCCATCTGCATCGCATCGACGCCCTGCAGCCGCCAGCCCCCGTGGCCGATTCCACCACCTCGGAACTGCAGCTCACCCAGGCGCAGGAAGACCTGCTGGTCGAAGCCAGCGTGCCCGACCAGATCCTCTATCACCTCGAACTCAACCAGCCGCATCTGTTCGACCAAGCGCTGCCCGCGCCGCGGCGCTACCGCTTTGTGCGCGCCGTGCTGGGCCCGGCCCGTGAGCTCGGCCTGACGGGCATGCGTGATCTGGTCAACTTCACCGCGCTGTGCCTGATCTACCGCCAGCGCATGCAGACCGACCCGGTGATCGCAACGCTGCTGGACCAGGTGCGGCTCCAGAGCCTGACGCTGGACGAGGCGCTGGAGCAGATGCCGCAATAACGCGCGCCCTACCGCCCATGTCACGCCACATCATTGCTTCGCACCGCATGCTGCGCCGCCGCATCTGCCTGACGGCCGCTGCCCGTTGACCTTGGCGGCATGCAGGCCAGATGACAGCGACCCCGCAACCCAAAGGCAAAGCGTGACCCGAACGTCGGATCAGGACATCGTCTACTTCAGCGTCAATCTGTACAGCTACTTGGAGCGGCCAATTTTTGATGTGCGCCTGAATGGCCATGACATTGGTTTGGCCGGGGGGCAGCCGCATCGGGGGCGGGGTGGAGTCATTGCTGGCGTGCCTGTTCGTTTGGGCTCTCAGGTCGTGACATGGCGATTGGATGGTGTCGATTCAAATGGCAAGCCCTTTGAAAACAATGGCACCACGGTTCAATCTACAAACACGCCAACGCTGGAGCGGCCAGATCCTCGACTCACCTACCTCGGTGTACACATCTATCCGGACAAGACCGTCGAGTTGCTCCCCGAGCAGTTCTGGCCCGAACCAACGGAGCGTGGCCTGGAAATCAATCGTCAGTGGGAGCTTCAGCATGGCCGATGAACGGATCCAGCATACTGATCTTGCCCCTGATTTACGGACACCTATCTAAGCGACATTGGCCAGCTCGTACTGCTCTGGGCTGAGGTAGCCCAGGGTCGAGTGCAGCCGGATCCGATTGTAGTCAACCTCAATGTAGTCAAACACATGAGCCTTGGCCTGCTCCCGTGTGGCGAGGTGTTCACCATGGATGGCCTCGACCTTCAGACTGTGGTTCCAACTCTCCATTGCTGCGTTGTCGTAGCAGTTGCCTCTGGCACTCATGCTGGCGATCAAAGCGTATTGCTCCAACAGGGCGCGGTGCTCGCGCGAGCAGTATTGGCTACCACGGTCAGTATGCACGATCACTCCCCGAGGCCGATTGCGAGCAAACAGCGCCATGCGCAGCGCGTCGCAAACCAGCGTAGC
>WNDQ01000065.1 GCA_009912175.1 Paracidovorax wautersii
GAAAGCGTTCTCCTCCTCCAGCCGCGCCACTTCACGTTTGAGCCGTGCATGTTCGGCCAACTCCAAGCGTTGTGCCTGATCGTCCTGGTCGTGCCGCCGCGCCTGGGCGCGCCAACTGTACAGCTGGGCAGGCTGCAACCCCAGATCACGAGCCACCGTGGTTACCCCTTCTGTGGCCGCTCGCAACAGTGCCTGCTGCCTGAACTCCAGGCTGAACTCCTGCCCCTTTCTGCCTGCCTTGCTCTTGGTCATCGTCCACCTCCTATTGCGATAGTTAATCGCTTATAGGGGTGTCCGTGAAACGGGGGCAAGATCAGACTGCCCGCCGCCTGCGGCGTATCCGCCATGGCCTGCCAGACCGCCAGCGCCGCCTTCGTGGCCGCCACGTCGTGCACCCGCACCACGCGCGCGCCGCGCTCGACGGCCAGCACGGCGGCCACGGCGCTGGGCACTTCGCGCTCGTCGACCGGCAGGCCCGTCACGGCCCCGAGCGATGACTTGCGCGACCACGCCGCCAGCCAGGCAAAGCCCATGTCCAGCAACTCGCCCTGGCTCGCCAGCAGCGCAAAGTTCTGCGCCACCGTCTTGCCAAAGCCCGGTCCCACGTCGAGCACGATGCGTTCGCGCGCCACGCCCGCCGCACCCAGCGCGTCGGCGCGCGCCTGCAGAAAGGCCCGCACCTGCGCCACCACGTCGCCCACCATGGGCGTTGTCTGCATGGTCTGCGGATCGCGGTGCATGTGCATCAGGCAAACCCCGCAGCGCGGGTGGCGCGCGACCGCCTCTTGCGCGCCGGGCCGGCGCAGCGCCCACACGTCGTTGATGATGTCTGCGCCCAGGTCGAGCACGGCCTGCATCACCTCGGGCTTGTAGGTGTCGACCGAAACGGCCACGCCCAGCTTGACGGCCTCGCGCACGACCGGCACGACCCGCGCCAGCTCTTCTTCCAGCGCCACGGCCGGACTGCCGGGCCGGGTCGATTCACCGCCGATGTCCAGGATGTGCGCCCCGTCGGCGACCAGCCGCTCGCAGTGGGCCAGGGCCGCGCGTGTGTCGGCATGCAGGCCACCGTCGGAAAAC
Organism: Paracidovorax wautersii; assembly: GCA_009912175.1. Classification (GTDB taxonomy): domain Bacteria; phylum Pseudomonadota; class Gammaproteobacteria; order Burkholderiales; family Burkholderiaceae_C; genus Comamonas_F; species Comamonas_F wautersii_A. Next base: position 1,081 of record WNDQ01000065.1, read on the forward strand.
GAATCCGGCGTGACGTTGACGATGCCCATGATGCGCGGCGTCTGCAGCGCCAGGTCGAACCGGGCGGTCCGCCAGAGTGCGGGCGCAAAAGAGGTCGTGGGTGCGGTCATGCAAAAACAGGGCGTACGAACAAGGCAGACAGGCGGACGTCAAGACAGGGCTGGTGGACAGCACCACGACGACCCACGAAAAATGGGGCCGCAGCCCCATTTTTCTTGCCTGGCCCGCCGATGCCCGAAATCAGGCAGCGGTGGTGGTCGGCTCCGGCTGGACAGGGGCGGTCGCGCCGCCGCTGCCGCCATTGTCGCCACCGGAGGACGGCGGCGTGCGTGGCACCCAGTCCTTGGGCGGACGCGGCGGCTTGCCGGCCATGATGTCGTCGAGCTGCTCGCTGTCGATGGTTTCCCATTCGAGCATGGCACCCGCCATGGCGTGCATCTTGTCCTGGTTGTCCTCGATCAGCTGGCGCGCCAGCGTGTACTGCGCGTCGATGATGCGGCGGACCTCGTCGTCCACCTTCTTCATCGTCGCTTCGCTCATGTTGGTGGTCTTGGTGACCGAGCGGCCCAGGAACACTTCCCCTTCGTTCTCGGCGTAGACCATGGGGCCCAGCGCCTCGGACATGCCGTAGCGCATCACCATGTCGCGGGCCAGTTGCGTGGCGCGCTCGAAGTCGTTGGAAGCGCCCGTGGTCATCTGATTCATGAACACTTCCTCGGCGATGCGGCCACCGAACAGCATGCTGATCTGGCTGAGCATGTAGTCGCTGTCGTAGCTGTAGCGGTCCTGCGCGGGCAGGCTCATCGTCACGCCCAACGCACGGCCGCGCGGAATGATGGTGACCTTGTGCACCGGATCGCACTTGGGCAGCAAGCGGCCGATCAGCGCGTGGCCGGCCTCGTGGTAGGCCGTGTTGCGGCGCTCGTGCTCGGGCATGACCATGGACTTGCGCTCGGGGCCCATGATGATCTTGTCCTTGGCCTTCTCGAAGTCCTGCATCTCGACCACACGCGCATTGCGGCGTGCGGCCATCAGCGCGGCTTCGTTGCACAGGTTGGCCAGGTCGGCGCCCGACATGCCGGGCGTGCCGCGCGCGATGATGCTCGGGTTGACGTCCTGGCCGATCGGCACCTTGCGCATGTGCACGCCCAGGATCTGCTCGCGGCCGCGGATGTCGGGCAGCGTCACGTAGACCTGGCGGTCGAAGCGGCCCGGGCGCAGCAGCGCGGCGTCCAGGATGTCGGGGCGGTTGGTGGCGGCCACCACGATCACGCCCAGGTTGGTCTCGAAGCCGTCCATCTCGACCAGCATCTGGTTGAGCGTCTGCTCGCGTTCGTCGTTGCCGCCGCCCAGGCCAGCGCCACGCTGGCGGCCCACGGCGTCGATTTCGTCGATGAAGATGATGCAGGGTGCGTTCTTCTTGGCGTTCTCGAACATGTCGCGCACACGGGCCGCGCCCACGCCGACGAACATTTCTACGAAGTCCGAACCCGAGATGCTGAAGAACGGCACCTTGGCTTCGCCCGCGATGGACTTGGCCAGCAGCGTCTTGCCGGTGCCCGGCGGGCCGACCAGCAGCAGTCCGCGTGGAATGCGCCCGCCCAGTTTCTGGAATTTCTGCGGATCCTTGAGGAAGTCGACGACCTCGCGCACCTCTTCCTTGGCCTCGTCGCAGCCCGCGACGTCGGCGAAGGTCACCTGGTTGCTGTTCTCGTCGAGCATGCGCGCCTTGCTCTTGCCGAAGCTGAAGGCGCCGCCCTTGCCACCGCCCTGCATGGAGCGCATGAAGTAGATCCACACGCCGATGAGCAGCAGCATCGGCCCCCACGAGATCAGCAGGCTGGTCAGGAACGAGCCCTCTTCGCGCGGCTTGACGTCGAACTTGACCTTGGCGTTGATCAGATCGCCGATCAGGCCGCGGTCGAGGTAGGTCGCCGTCGTGCGCACCTTGGTGCCGTCAGTCAGCGTGGCCAGGACGTCGGAGGTGCCGCCCGTGCCTTCCTGGATCACCACCTGCGCCACGCGCTGGCTGTGCACGGCGTCCAGGAATTCGGAGTACTGCATGGCGTTGGCGCTGGACAGGCTGCGGCCGTCCAACTGCTTGAACACCGTGAACAGCACCAGCCCGATCACCATCCACACAGCGATCTTGGAAAACCATGGGTTGTTATTCAAACGACACTCCGGTCAAGTAAAAAGCAAAAAACGACGCACCCGGCAACGAACGGCAGACGCAGGGAACACACGGCAGGTTTGGGTCATTTTAGGGGTTTCAAGGGCCGATGCCCCGGGCCCGGCCCACGCCCCCGCCGCAAGTTTGGCTATGGCGCCTATTGTTACTTCTGATTCTTGAGCGCGCCAGCCAATCATAGCGCCCGTTTCAGGCCGGATCCTTGAGACCGATTCCAACCAGGAAGGTTTCCGAGGATTTGTCGCGCGAGGCCTTGGGCTTGATCGGCTTGACCACCTTGAAGGTTTCCTTGAAGAGCTTGACCAGCTGGCTGTAGCCGCTGCCGTGGAAGAGCTTGACCACCAGCGCGCCGTCCGGGCGCAGGCGGCTCTGGGAGAACTCGACGGCCAGCTCCACCAGCAGCGCGATTCGCGCGGCGTCCGACGACTCGATGCCCGAGAGGTTGGGCGCCATGTCCGAGACCACCAGGTCGACCTTGGCCTTGGGCCGGCCCTTGGCGCCGCTTTCGGCCAGTTGCTCGCGCACGATCTGGTCCAGCTTGTCCAGCACCTCGGGCTCGCGGAAATCGCCCTGCAGGTAGTGCACGCCCTCGACCGGCTCCATGGGCAGCAGGTCGACGCCGATGATGGCGCCATCCAGCGCCCCCACCGCCGCGCCCTCGGGCGAGAGGCGGCGGCGCACGTACTGGCTCCAGGCGCCCGGTGCGCAGCCCAGATCGACCACGATGTGGCCGGGCTGGATCAGGCCCAGGGTCTCGTCGATCTCCTTGAGCTTGTAGGCCGCGCGCGCGCGGTAGCCCTCGCGCTGGGCGAGTTTCACCCACGGATCGTTGATGTGATCGTTGAGCCAGGCCTTGTTGGCCTTCTTGGATTTCGTCGAAATCTTCATGTTGCACCGATAATAGAGGGCAATCCCGTCGGCAACTCCGGTTGCCAGCCCTGTGTGACCCTTGTTCGAGGTGGGCTCATCCATCGACGGAACCCATCCGGCCGGAGCCGGTCGGGCTGCACTCGCAGCCCTGTTGCCCGGCCCTGTTCAAGCGAATCAGATACGCAGCCATTCTCATGCCAGCCATCCAACTCACTCCGGCGCAGCGCAAGGCCCACCGCGCCGACGCCCATCATCTCAACCCCGTCGTCCTGGTGGGCAGCGACGGCCTGACCGCCGCCGTCCAGAAGGAAATCGACGCCGCGCTCAAGGCACACGGCCTGATCAAGGTCCGCGTGTTCTCGGACGACCGCACCGTGCGCGACGGCATGCTGCGCGACCTGGCCGAGGCGCTGAACGCCGCGCCCATCCAGCACATCGGCAAGCTGCTGGTGCTGTGGCGCCCGATTCCCGCGAAGGAAAAGGCCGTCGACGAGGACCGCAAGCCGGGCCCGCGCGACGTCAAGGTGCTCAAGTACAGCAAGCGCGGCGGCCAGCGTCCCGAGGTCCGCACGCTGCGCGTGCTGGGCAACCAGCGCCTGACGGCCGGTGGCACAGTCAAGCGCGCCAAACCTTTGCAGAAGAGCATCAAGCGTTCGTCGCAACGCTGATCGCCCTCACCGCTTCATTTTCCAGCCCGCAAACCTTGCGGGCTTTTTTTGTCGCCGGGCCGTCCCAAGACAAAAACATCCCCCTGGGGAATCGGATCATCGCGATGCGATGGCCCAAGGGGTCATTTTTTTACGCCGTCGCCGTCTCACATCAGGGCGCCATCAGCCGCTGGCCGGCGCCTCTGTTCTCTTCTTACAGATACTGAACCGAGATGATCTCGTAGTGCTTGAGGCCGCCGGGCGCCTGCACTTCGGCGGTGTCGCCCTCTTCCTTACCAATCAGCGCGCGGCCGATGGGCGAGCCCACGTTGATCAGGCCCAGCTTGAGGTCGGCTTCGTCCTCGCCCACGATCTGGTACTTGACCACTTCGCCGCTGGCCTCGTCTTCCAGTTCGACCGTGGCGCCGAACACCACGCGGCCACCCGCGTCCACGCTGGACGGGTCGATCACCTGTGCGGCGGCCAGCTTGCCTTCGACTTCCTTGATGCGGCCTTCGATGAAGCCCTGGCGGTCCTTGGCGGCTTCGTATTCGGCGTTTTCGCTCAGGTCGCCTTGGGCACGTGCTTCGGCGATGGCGTTGATGACGGAGGGGCGCTCGACGGTCTTGAGCTGGTGCAGTTCGGCCTTGAGCTTTTCCGCGCCCCGTTTCGTGATCGGTAGTGTTGCCATAGCGTTTATCTCTCTCCAAAAGGAAACCGCCGGGCGGATGGCCCGGCGGTGTCGTTGTTCGGTCGATTATGCCTGGATTCCCAGGCGATGCCAGCGTCCCGCCACCAGCGGCCGGGCGATTGCCCGACCGGCGGCGGTTTCAGGACGGGCGCATCGGTCCTCAAGCCGTCTGCGGCAGCTGCGCGTGCAGCGACTGGACCGAATAGACCTCCAGATCGTCGGCGTACTTCATGCCTTCGACCGCGGCTTCGGCACCGAAGATGGTGGTGAACGTCGTCACACGCGCCAGCAGCGCCGAGGTGCGGATCGCACGCGAATCGGCGATCGCGTTGCGGCGCTCTTCCACGGTGTTGATGACCATCACGATCTCGTTGTTCTTGACCATGTCGACCACGTGCGGGCGGCCTTCGGTCACCTTGTTGACCACGGCGCAGCTCAGGCCCGCCTCGGTCAACGCAGCGGCCGTGCCCTTGGTGGCCAGCAGCTCGAAGCCCAGCGCCGCCAGTTCGCGCGCGATCACCACGGCACGCGGCTTGTCGCTGTTCTTGACGGTCAGGAACACCTTGCCCGAACGCGGGAACTGCGTGCCCGCGCCGAGCTGCGACTTGTAGTAGGCCTCGCCGAAGGTCTTGCCCACGCCCATGACTTCGCCGGTGGACTTCATCTCGGGGCCGAGGATGGGGTCCACGCCCGGGAACTTCACGAAGGGGAAGACGGCTTCCTTGACCGAGAAGTACGGCGGTGTGACTTCTTCGGTCACGCCCTGCTGGGCCAGCGTCTGGCCGGCCATGCAGCGGGCCGCGACCTTGGCGAGCTGGATGCCCGTGGCCTTGGAGACGAAGGGCACCGTGCGCGAGGCGCGCGGGTTGACTTCGAGCACGTAGATCACGTCCTGGCCGTCCTGCTCCTTGATCGCGAACTGCACGTTCATCAGCCCGACCACGTTGAGCGCAGAAGCCATGGCGGCGGTCTGGCGCTTGATCTCGTCGACCGTGGCCTTGGCCAGGTAGTACGGCGGCAGCGAGCACGCCGAGTCGCCCGAGTGCACGCCGGCCTGCTCGATGTGTTCCATCACGCCGCCGATGAAGACCTTGCCTTCGGGGTCGCGCAGGCAGTCGACGTCGCACTCGATGGCGTTGGACAGGAAGTGGTCCAGCAGCACCGGCGAGTCATTGCTGACCTTGACGGCCTCGCGCATGTAGCGCTCCAGATCGCGCTGTTCGTGCACGATTTCCATCGCGCGGCCGCCCAGCACGTAGCTGGGGCGCACCACCAGCGGGTAACCCAGCGCGGCGGCCTTTTCCAGCGCCTCGGGCTCGGTACTGGCGGTGGCGTTGGGCGGCTGGCGCAGGCCCAGGCCGTGCAGCAGCTTCTGGAAACGTTCGCGGTCTTCGGCCGCGTCGATCATGTCGGGGCTGGTGCCGATGATGGGCACGCCATTGGCCTCCAGGCCCAGCGCCAGCTTGAGCGGGGTCTGGCCGCCGTACTGCACGATCACGCCGGCCGGCTTTTCCTTGTCGACAATCTCCAGCACGTCTTCGAGCGTGAGCGGCTCGAAGTACAGGCGGTCAGAGGTGTCGTAGTCGGTCGAGACGGTCTCGGGGTTGCAGTTGACCATGATGGTCTCGTAGCCGTCCTCGCGCATCGCCAGCGCCGCGTGCACACAGCAGTAGTCGAACTCGATGCCCTGGCCGATGCGGTTGGGACCGCCGCCGAGCACCATGATCTTCTTGTTGTTCGTCGGCTCGGCCTCGCACTCGTCTTCATAGGTCGAGTACATGTAGGCCGTGTTGGTGGCGAATTCCGCGGCGCAGGTGTCCACGCGCTTGTACACGGGGCGTACACCGAGCGCGCGGCGCGCCTGGCGCACCGCCGTCTCGCTGGCCTTGAGCAGCTTGGCCAGGCGGCGGTCGGAGAAGCCCTTCTTCTTGAGGCCGCGCAGCACGTCGGCGGACAGGGACGCCAGCGCGCCCTCGCCCTTCTCTTCGGTCAGGCGGTCGAGCGCCAGCTCGGTCTTGACGATGTCCTCGATCTGCACGAGGAACCACTTGTCGATCTTGGTGAGGTCATGCACCTCGTCGAGCGACCAGCCGGCGGCGAACGCGTCGCCCACGTACCAGATGCGCTCGGGGCCGGGCTCGCCCAGTTCCTTTTCGAGCAGCTCGCGGTCCTGGGTCTTTTCGTTCATGCCGTCCACGCCCACTTCCAGGCCACGCAGGGCTTTCTGGAAGGACTCCTGGAAGGTGCGGCCCATGGCCATGACTTCGCCGACCGACTTCATCTGCGTGGTCAGGCGGTTGTCGGCGGTCGGGAATTTCTCGAACGCAAAACGCGGGATCTTGGTGACGACGTAGTCGATCGAGGGCTCGAACGAGGCAGGCGTGGCGCCACCCGTGATCTCGTTGCGCAGCTCGTCGAGCGTGTAGCCCACGGCCAGCTTGGCCGCGACCTTGGCGATCGGGAAACCCGTGGCCTTGGAGGCCAGCGCCGACGAACGCGAGACGCGCGGGTTCATCTCGATGACGATCATGCGGCCGTCCTTCGGGTTCACCGAGAACTGCACGTTGGAGCCGCCCGTGTCCACGCCGATCTCGCGCAGCACCGCCAGCGAGGCGTTGCGCATGACCTGGTATTCCTTGTCGGTCAGCGTCTGCGCGGGCGCCACGGTGATCGAGTCGCCGGTGTGCACGCCCATCGGGTCGAGGTTCTCGATCGAGCAGATGATGATGCAGTTGTCGGCCTTGTCGCGCACGACTTCCATCTCGTACTCTTTCCAGCCGAGCAGCGACTCTTCGATCAGCAGCTCGTTGGTGGGCGAGACTTCCAGGCCGCGCTTGCAGATGGTCTCGAATTCTTCGGCGTTGTAGGCAATGCCGCCGCCCGTGCCGCCCAGCGTGAAGCTGGGGCGGATGACGGTCGGGAAGCCCACGGTCTTCTGCACCGCCCAGGCCTCGTCCATGCTGTGGGCCACACCCGAGCGCGCCGAGCCCAGGCCGATGCGGGTCATCGCGTCCTTGAACTTCATGCGGTCTTCGGCCTTGTCGATGGCCTCGGGCGTGGCGCCGATCAGCTCGACCTTGTACTTGTGCAGCACGCCATGGCGCCACAGGTCCAGCGCGCAGTTCAGCGCGGTCTGGCCGCCCATGGTGGGCAGGATGGCGTCGGGGCGTTCCTTGGCGATGATCTTCTCGACCGTCTGCCAGGTGATGGGCTCGATGTAGGTGACGTCGGCCGTGGCCGGGTCGGTCATGATCGTGGCGGGGTTGCTGTTGATCAGGATGACCTTGTAGCCCTCTTCACGCAGCGCCTTGCACGCCTGCACGCCCGAGTAGTCGAACTCGCAGGCCTGGCCGATGATGATCGGGCCGGCGCCGATGATGAGGATGCTTTTAATGTCGGAACGTTTTGGCATTTTTACTTCGCCTCCATCAGCGTGATGAAGCGGTCGAACAGGTAGGCAATGTCGTGCGGGCCGGGCGAGGCTTCCGGGTGGCCCTGGAAGCAGAAGACCGGCTTGTCGGTGCGGGCCAGGCCCTGCAGCGTGTTGTCGAACAGGCTGATGTGGGTGGCGCGCAGGTTGGCGGGCAGCGTCTTCTCGTCGACCGCGAAGCCGTGGTTCTGGCTGGTGATGCTGACGCGGCCGGTGTCGAGGTCCTTGACCGGATGGTTGGCGCCGTGGTGGCCGAACTTCATCTTGTAGGTCTTGGCGCCCGAGGCCAGCGCCATGATCTGATGGCCCAGGCAGATGCCGAAGGTCGGCACGCCCTTGTCGATGATGGTGCGCGTGGCTTCGATGGCGTAGTCGCAAGGCTCCGGGTCGCCCGGGCCGTTGGACAGGAACACGCCGTCCGGGTTGAGCGCCAGCACCTCGGCGGCGGGCGTCTGCGCCGGCACCACCGTCACGCGGCAGCCGCGCTGGGCCAGCATGCGCAGGATGTTGAGCTTGACGCCATAGTCGAAGGCCACCACGTGAAAACGCGGCTCGGCCTGCGTGCCGTAGCCTTCGCCCAGTTGCCATTCGGTCTGGGTCCACTCGTAGGCTTGCTTGACGCTCACGACCTTGGCCAGGTCCAGGCCGGCCATGCTGGGCGCGGCCTGCGCCTGGGCCACGGCGGCGTCGATGTGGGCCTGGGTCACCGCCGTGCCCGCGGGCAGGCCGACGATGGCGCCGTTCTGCGCGCCCTTGCTGCGCAGGTGGCGCGTGAGCTTGCGCGTGTCGATGCCGGCGATCGCCACCGTGTTCTCGCGCTGCAGGTATTCGCTGAGCGTGACCGACTTGCGGAAGTTGGAGGCCAGCAGCGGCAGGTCCTTGATGATCAAGCCGGCGGCAAAGACTTTGCGGGCCTCGACGTCTTCCTCATTGACACCGTAGTTGCCGATGTGCGGATACGTGAGCGTCACGATCTGCTGCGAGTAGCTCGGGTCGGTGAGGATTTCCTGGTAGCCGGTGATGGCGGTGTTGAACACCACTTCGCCGGCCGTGGAGCCGGTGGCTCCGATCGATTGGCCGATAAAGACTGTGCCGTCTGCGAGCGCAAGAATGGCGGGGGGCAGGACGGGAAGCACGGGGGTCACTCCAGTAAGAGAGGGCTGCGCCGCCCGCATCCTGCGAACCCGCGCGCGGTGTCGCCGTGCGGTGCGGATCGTGCCAATGAAAGCGGGGGCTGCGCTAAGCGTATGGAAAATGGTTAAACCTTGTCATTGTAGCCGCTTGCCCACAGAAGATATGCACGAGCAGGCATACGCAATGCGTATAAATCCACCAGACCCCGCCCTTTCAGACCGATCCCGGTGCCACTGATTGAGAACACCAATCAACCTAAAACGCACGAAGAGCGCCAGCCGGGGGTTTAGCGCTATCAAAATTTGGAAAACCACGGCCGCCGCCTGACAATTCAAACCAATGTCAGGGCCATGCGCATTGCGCCGGCCTGTTCCACCACCCAATTTTGCCGCGCGGCGGCAGCACCCACGGGAGATTGCGCAATGAAAGGCGACCCTCAAGTCATATTCCATCTGCAGGCCCAGCTCAAGAACGAGCTGACTGCGATCAACCAGTATTTCCTGCACTACCGCATGCTCAAGCACTGGGGCTTCGACAAGCTGGCCAAGAAAGAGTACGCGGAATCCATCGGCGAGATGAAGCACGCCGACTGGCTGATGGACCGCATCTTCATGCTCGACGGCCTGCCCAACCTGCAGGACCTGGGCAAGCTCAACATCGGCGAGGACGTGCCGGAAGTGCTGCAGGCCGACCTCAGCCTGGAAACCGCCGCGCAGGCCACGATCAAGGACGGCATTGCTTACAGCGAGAGCGTGCGTGACTTCGTCTCGCGCGATTTGCTGCTCAAGATCCTGGACGACACCGAAGAGCACATCGACTTCCTCGAAACGCAGATCGACATCCTGGGCAAGGTCGGCCTGCCCAACTACCTGCAGTCGCTCACCAGCCCGCCTGACGAAGAATAAGGCGCGCCACAGATACGAGTCTCCCCACGAAAACGCCGCAGCGGGCCGCAATGAAGCCTGCGCGACGCGAGACCCCAGCGGATCGACATGGATGGCCATGCGATCCGCTTTTTTCTTTGAACAGGTTCTGACCGCCGCCCAGTGGACAATACGCGCTTCGTTCCGTCCAACGGGGCCGCAGTTGTCGGCCGTCCCTGCATGAACCGTCCGCCTGCCTCCTCCGCCGTCCGCAAGCTCTATACCGCGCTGTGGCAACACGCGCGCGGCGCGCACGGCATGCTGGTCGCGGCCATGAGCCTGCTGACCGCCTCGCAACTGGTGCGCCTGACCATGCCGTGGTTCACGGCCCAGGCCATCAACACACTGCAGCAGGGCGACATCGCCGCCTCGGCGCGCTGGATTGGCGCGCTGGTGCTAGTCTACAGCGCGGGCTGGGCGCTGCATGGGCCCGGCCGCATCCTGGAGCGCAACGTCGCCGTGAAGGTGCGCGAGGACGTCAGCGACCAGCTCTACGCACGCCTGTCGGCCGCGCCGCTGACCTGGCACGACGCCCACCACTCGGGCGAGCTGCAGCACCGCGTGCACCAGGCCGGCCGTGCGCTGTGCGACTTCACGCAGAACCAGTTCGTCTACCTGCAAAGCACGGTCAACTTCTTCGGACCGCTGGTCGCGCTCACGCTGCTTTCAAGCTTCAGCGGCGTGGCCGCCATTGCGGGCTACATCGTCATCTTTTTTGTCATCCTCAAGTTCGACCGCGCACTCATGCGGCTGGCCGTCGACGAAAACGCGGCCGACCGGCGCTACGTCTCGGCGCTGCTCGACTTTCTGGGCAACGCCTCGACCATCATCGGCCTGCGGCTGCAGCGCGCCTCGCGCCGGCTGCTGCACGGGCGCATGGCGGCCATGTCCGAGCCGCTCAAACGCTCGGTCGCGCTCAACGAAGGCAAGTGGTGCGCCGTCGACATGATGGGCTTGGCGCTGACCTGGGGGCTGGTCGTGGTCTACATCTGGCAGTCGCACCAGCCCGGCCAGGCGCTGCTGCTGGGCTAGGTCTTCATGATTTACCAATACGCGCAGCAGACCGCGTCCGTGGTCTCGACCATGGCCGGCAACTTCCAGAACTTCGCGCGCATGAGCACCGACTACAGCAGCGCCGACCTGATCTGGGAACTGCCCGCGCCCGCGCCCGCTCCGCAGGCGGGTGCCGACGCCGGCACGCCAGGCTGGCAGTCGCTGGCCATCGACGGCCTGCACTGGGACTACCCGCGCCCGACCACGGCCGACCCCGCCCAGAAGACCGACACCGGCCCACGCGGCGGCCTGCACGACGTGCAACTGGAACTGGCGCGCGGACGCCGCATCGCTCTGGTGGGCGCCAGCGGCGGCGGCAAGAGCACGCTGCTGCGTGTGCTCGCGGGCCTGTACGCGCCGCGCGACGGCACGCTCGCGCGCGACGGCCAGCCACTGCCCTGGACGGAACTGGCCGGCATGGCCACGCTGATCCCGCAGGAAAGCGAGATCTTCGAGGCCAGCGTGCGCGAGAACCTCACCTTCGGCGAGCCCGTGCCCGAAGCCGCGCTCGACGCGGCCCTGCACACCAGCGCTTTTGACGACGTGCTCGCGCGGCTCGGCCAGGGCCTGGCCACGCCGCTGTCCGAGCGCGGCTTCAACCTCTCGGGCGGCCAGCGCCAGCGACTCAACCTCGCACGCGGCCTGCTGGCGGCACGCGACAGCAGCCTGCTGCTGCTCGACGAGCCGACCAGCGCTCTCGACGCCGCCACCGAGGCCCGCGTGTTCGAGCGCATCGCCACGGCCTTCGGCCATGCCTGCATCGTCGCCTCCATCCACCGGCTGAGTCTGCTCGACCGCTTCGACGCCATCGTGCTGATGGACGCCGGCCGCGTGGCCGATGCCGGCCCGCGCGACGAGGTGCTGCAACGCCAGCCCCTGCTGCGCCAGCTCGCCAGCGCCCCGCCGGCGCCGCCCAAGTCCGCGCCCCTGCCGCCTGCGGCCCCGCCCGTCGACCCGTTTGCCGAAGCCCCGAGCCCGGCCTGATCCGCCTGCCCTACCCCATGTCCGCCGATTCTCCCGCCGCCCCGGTCTACCTGACCGCCGCCTTCTATCGCTTCGTCGCCCTGCCCGACGCGCAAGCCATCCAGCCGCGCCTGCAGGCCGAGTGCGAAGCCCACGGCGTGCGCGGCGTGGTGCTGCTGGCGCACGAAGGCATCAACGGCACCATCGCGGGCGCGCCCGCCGCCGTGCGCCACATCCTGGCCTGGCTGCGCGCCGACCCGCGCTTGGCGCCACTCGAACACAAGGAAGCCAGCGGCAGCAAGCCGCCCTTCTACCGCATGCGTGTGCGTTTCAAACCCGAGATCGTCACACTGGGCGTGCCCGGCGTCGACCCGGTCGGCCAGGTCGGCACCTATGTGCGGCCCGAGGACTGGAACGACCTGATCCGCGACCCCGACGTGGTCGTCATCGACACCCGCAACAACTACGAAGTCGCCATCGGCCGTTTCGAGGGCGCGCTCGACCCGGGCACCCGCAGCTTCCGCGAGCTGCCGCAATGGGTCGACGCGCACGCCGACGAATTGCGTGGAAAAAAACGCCATGTACTGCACGGGCGGCATCCGCTGCGAAAAGTCCACCGCACTGCTGCGCCAGCGCGGCTTTGACGAGGTGTATCACCTGCAGGGCGGCATCCTCAAGTACCTCGAAACCATGCCGGCCGAGCGCAGCCTGTGGCAGGGCGAATGTTTTGTCTTCGACGAACGCGTGGCCGTCGGCCAGGGCCTGTCGCCCGGCACACACGCGCTGTGCTACGGCTGCCGACTGCCCATCAGCGCCGCTGACATGGCCTCGCCCCTGTACCGGCCGGGCGTGAGCTGCCCGCATTGCCATGGCAGCAAAACGCCCGAGCAGTTGCACGGCTTCGAGGAACGCCACCGTCAGGTTGCGCTCGCGCGTGAACGCCATCAGCAGCACGTGGGCGCCAAGGTCGTGCGCCGCCGCGTCGACGGCGCCACGGCCGACCCCGCGGGCGATTCGGCACACGGCAGCGCCCGGCGCTAAACTCCACCGCTTTGCCCGACCCCGAGCCCGCCTCATGGACCTTCTTCTGCCCGCCTTCGTGGCCTTTGTGGTGCTGTACCTGCTGCGCGTGCATGAACAGACCCAGCGCATCCGGCTGCTGGCCGCCCACCTGGGCCGCTACCGCATCGAGAAGCTCATGGAGCAGCTCACGCACAACTACCTGCGCGCGCTCGACGAAGAAGAGCCGGTGCGGCGCGGCCAGATCCTTGAGTTGCAGCACGACACCGAGCGTGAACTGGCCGGCCAGATCGGCAAGCTCGCCCAGGACTTCCAGCGCGTGTCCACCGAGGACGCGCGTGTGAGCCGCATGGCCTGGCCACTGCCCTTTGCCACCCGCCTCTGGCCCGCCAACAGTTTCGACATGCGCGCGCTGCTGGCCGTGCACGCCGACGGCATCCAGGCCTGCGCCGCCAACACCAGCGGCCTGAGCCCGCGCGACCAGGCGTTTCGTATGACGGCCGAGCTGTTCCTGCTGCAGCACAGCTGCCACTGGTTCTGCAAGTCCAGGTCGATCGCCTCGGCCCGCATGGTCGCACGCCACAAGACCAGCCACGAGCAGGCGCTGCAGGCCGTCTCGCCCGACACGCGCCGCGCCTATCTGCAAGTCACCCAGGGCCATGCGGGCGGCCGCTGAGCCCACGCCGCTTCTGCCCTACTTTTTCACCGCGTGCCGCCATGACCGCTTCCGCCCCTCTCGATGCCCGCACCCAGGAGCGGATCGACAACCTCGAAATCAAGGCCGGCTTTGCCGAAGACCTGCTCGACCAGCTCAACCTGACGATCTTTCGCCAGCAGCAGCAGATCGACCGCCTGGCCGCGCAACTGGCCCAGTTGAACCAGCAGGTGCAGCGCCAGGGCGCCGGCAGCAGCGAAGGCGCTGCCGCGCGCGACCCGCGCGACGACATCCCGCCGCACTACTGAGCACAGGCCCGGTCGGCCGGCCTCAACCGCGCCCGACGAAAGGCATCTTGGTGGCCATCACCGTGTGGAACAGCACGTTGGCTTCCAGCGGCAGATCGGCCATGTACAGCACCGAGCGGCCGACGATGTCGACGTCGATCAGCGGCTCGGGCGCGATCTCGCCATTGGCCTGGGGCACGCCCTTGGCCATGCGCGAGGCCAGCGGCGTGACCGCGTTGCCCACGTCGATCTGCCCCACCGCGACGTCGTAGGCACGGCCGTCGAGCGCGGCCGTCTTGGTCAGGCCCGCCACCGCGTGCTTGGTCGCCGTGTAGGCCGCCGAATTCGGGCGCGGCGCATGGGCCGAGATCGAACCGTTGTTGATGATGCGCCCGCCACGCGGCGACTGGTCGCGCATCACACGGAACGCCTGCTGCAGGCAATAGAATATGCCGTTGAGGTTGACGTCCACCACGCCGCGCCACTGCTCGGTCGTCCAGTCCAGGAACGAGCCTGGCGGATTGCCCACGCCCGCGTTGTTGAACAGCAGATCGACCCGGCCGAACGCCTCGACCGCGCGCGCAAAAAGCTGCTGCACCGACTGCGGATCGCTCACGTCGGTCGGCACCGCCAGCACACGGCCCGCGCCCGGCAGACTGGCGGCGGCCTGCGCCACCTCGGCCAGCAAGGCCTCGCGCCGGCCCGCCAGCACCACATGCCAGCCGGCGCCCAGCAAGGCCAGCGCGGCCGCGCGTCCAATGCCGCTGCCGGCACCCGTTACCACTGCGATTCTTGAAGTCATCTTGTTGTCCCGTCGTGATCAAAGAAAACTGGCCCCTCGGTCCATCGCTTAAGCGATGACCCGATCCCCCGAGAGGATGCTTTTTATCTTGGGGCGGCCCGGCGATAAAAATGGCCCCTCGGTCCATCGCTGCGCGATGTCCCGATCCCCCGAGGGGATGCTTTTTTATCTTGGGGGCGGCCCGGCGATAAAAAAACAGGCTCCATCCGGAGCCTGCAGATCATGCCATCTTGAACCTGTTCAGGTTCTCAGCGCTTGCGTGACTTGGCAGATTTCTCCTGCCGCGCGCGGGTCTTGGCCGCCGCCTTCTTGACGCTCTGACGCAGTGCGTCGATGGGCGACAGATGCGGCGGCGGTGCGTGCCTCTTTTGTGACGCCGCAGCGCTCGCGGCCGACGCGGCGCCTTCGGCCTTGGCCCCAGCGCCTTTGCCCTTGCCCCGGTGCGCGGCCTTGGCCCCGGCCTTGCCGCCCGGTGTCGGGCTGTCGGAAATGGACTCGGGGTGGCGAGCGGCATCCGCCACAGCGCCTGCGGCGGCCGGCTTGCCTCCTCCCCCGCGGCGCGAACGCCGGCCGGCGTCGAGCGCGGCGGCCAGCGTCGGGTCCTGCACCAGGCGGAAGTCGATCTTGCGCCCGTCCAGATCCACCCGGCTGACCTGCACCTGCACGCGCGAGCCGATGGCGTAGCGCATGCCGGTGCGCTCGCCGCGCAGCTCCTGCCGGGCTTCGTCGAAGCGGAAGTACTCGCCGCCCAGCTCGGTCACGTGCACCAGGCCTTCGACGTACATGCTGTCGAGCGTGACGAAGATGCCGAAGGTGGTCGCGGCCGTGACGGTGCCCGCAAACTCCTCGCCCAGGTGCTCGCGCATGTACTTGCACTTGAACCAGGCTTCGACGTCGCGCGAGGCCTCGTCGGCGCGCCGCTCGTTGGCGCTGCAGTGCAGGCCCGCGGCCTGCCAGGCCTGCTGTTCGGCCAGCGCCGCGCCGCTGAGCTTGCGCGGACGCTCGGTCGGCGCGGCCACGCGCTGAGACAGGCGTTTTTCAAGCTTGGCATAGGCCTCGCCCGGTGTCGGCAGCGCCGGCAGCTTGTAGTTCGAGCCTGTCAGAATCGACTTGATCACGCGGTGCACCAGCAGGTCCGGGTAGCGCCGGATGGGGCTGGTGAAGTGTGTGTAGGACTCGTAGGCCAGGCCGAAGTGCCCGCTGTTGATGGGCGTGTAGATCGCCTGCTGCATGGAGCGCAGCAGCATGGTCTGGATCTGCTGCGCATCGGGCCGCTCGCGCGTGGCCGCGGCAATCGCCTGGAACTCGCCTGGCGTGGGCTCGTCGCTGACCGTGAGGTTGACGCCGATCGCCTTGAGGTAGTTGCGCAGGATGTCCTTCTTCTCGGGCGTCGGGCCTTCGTGCACACGAAAGAGGCCGGTGCGCTTGTGCTGCAGGATGAAGTCGGCGGCGCACACGTTGGCCGCCAGCATCGCCTCTTCGATCAGCTTGTGCGCGTCGTTGCGCGTGCGCGGCACGATCTGCTCGATGCGGCCGTTGTCGTCGCAGATGATCTGTGTCTCGGTCGTCTCGAAGTCGACCGCGCCACGCGCGTTGCGCGCTTTGAGCAGCGCCTGGTAGACGTCATACAGATTGAGGAAGTGCGGCACCAGCGCCTTGCGCTTGAAGGCCTCGGGCCCGCGCGTGTTGGCCAGGATGGCGGCGACCTCGGTGTAGGTCATGCGCGCGTGGCTCCACATCACGGCCGGGTAGAACTGGTAGGCGTGGATCTCGCCCTTGGCCGTGATCAGCATGTCGGCCACCATGCACAGGCGCTCGACCTCGGGGTTGAGCGAGCACAGGCCGTTGGAGATCTTCTCCGGCAGCATGGGGATCACGCGGCGCGGAAAGTACACGCTGGTGGCGCGCTCGTAGCCGTCCACGTCCAGCGGCTTGCCGGTCTGCACATAGTGGCTCACGTCGGCAATGGCCACCAGCAGGCGCCAGCCCTTGCTGCGCCCGACCTTGGCCGGCTCGCAATAGACCGCGTCATCGAAGTCGCGGGCGTCTTCGCCGTCGATGGTCAGCAGCGGCACGTCGGTCAGGTCGACGCGGTGGCGGTGATCGGCGGGTCGCACCTTGTCGGGCAAGGCACGCGCCTCGGCCAGGCAGGCCGCGCTGAATTCGTGCGGCACACCGTACTTGCGCACGGCGATCTCGATCTCCATGCCGGGGTCGTCGATCTCGCCCAGCACCTCTTTCACGCGCCCGGCCGGCTGGCCGTAGAGCGCGGGCGGCTCGGTCAGCTCGACCACCACCACCTGGCCCGGCTTGGCCGAGCCGGTCGCGCCACGCGGGATCAGCACGTCCTGGCCGTAGCGCTTGTCTTCAGGCGCAACCAGCCAGACACCGCTTTCCTGCAGCAGCCGGCCAATGATGCACTGCGCCGGACGCGCCAGGATCTCGACGACACGCCCTTCCGGACGGCCGCGCCGGTCCTGGCCGACGATGCGGGCCTTGACCCGGTCGCGGTGCAGCACCGCGCGCATCTCATTGGGTGACAGATAGAGGTCGCCCTCGCCGTCGTCGCGCACAACAAAGCCATGACCATCCCGGTGGCCTGAGACGGTACCTTCGAATTCTTCGACCGAAGTTGCGGGAGCTTTATGTTTTATGATATGATTCCTCTCTTTCCTGAGATGCCCAGGTGGCGGAATTGGTAGACGCACTAGTTTCAGGTACTAGCGCCGAGAGGCGTGGAGGTTCGAGTCCTCTCTTGGGCACCAACAACGGTTACTAAATACCAAGTCAAAGCCCCGTGAGTTGCAAAATTCACGGGGCTTTTGCGTTGATGCGCCGAGCCGAAAGTTCTCAGGGACATGGCCGGATTAAAGCATAAAAAAAGAAGCGCCCCCGCCAACCTTCGGCCGCGCCAACGCCCCGCGCCCTGCCCGCTCAAGGGCCCGGCCAGCGCCAAAAAAACGACCGCAAAAAAATCGCTTTCTTTCCGGCCAGCCAAGAAAAGCTTGCTACAATACGCCTATTCCTGAGATGCCCAGGTGGCGGAATTGGTAGACGCACTAGTTTCAGGTACTAGCGAGTAACATCGTGGAGGTTTGATCTTGCCCCCGTTTCACGGACACCCCTATAAGCGATTAACTATCGCAATAGGAGGTGGACGATGACCAAGAGCAAGGCAGGCAGAAAGGGGCAGGAGTTCAGCCTGGAGTTCAGGCAGCAGGCACTGTTGCGAGCGGCCACAGAAGGGGTAACCACGGTGGCTCGTGATCTGGGGTTGCAGCCTGCCCAGCTGTACAGTTGGCGC
The DNA here is from genome assembly GCA_009912175.1 of Paracidovorax wautersii. Lineage (GTDB taxonomy): Bacteria > Pseudomonadota > Gammaproteobacteria > Burkholderiales > Burkholderiaceae_C > Comamonas_F > Comamonas_F wautersii_A. The sequence goes on from WNDQ01000065.1 coordinate 19,051, forward strand.
GCCCAGGCGCGGCGGCACGACCAGGACGATCAGGCACAACGCTTGGAGTTGGCCGAACATGCACGGCTCAAACGTGAAGTGGCGCGGCTGGAGGAGGAGAACGCTTTC
>WNDQ01000066.1 GCA_009912175.1 Paracidovorax wautersii
TGCCTGGCGACAACGTGACGATCACCGTCAAGCTGATCGCCCCGATCGCCATGGAAGAAGGTCTGCGTTTTGCCATCCGTGAAGGCGGTCGCACCGTCGGCGCCGGCGTCGTGGCCAAGATCCTCGCCTAAGGCGAAGGCCTGCTAAAATCTAGGGGTATAGCTCAATTGGCAGAGCGTCGGTCTCCAAAACCGAAGGTTGTAGGTTCGATTCCTACTGCCCCTGCCACCATCTAAGCCATAGATGGTCATACAGCCCGCTAAATCACTTAGCGGGCTTATGCGTCTTAAGCGAGGCGCATTTTTTGATCGCTGGAACTTCGCCCAATGGCTACTACTCAGGTTGAGACCGTTTCGTCCACGGCTGACAAGCTCAAGCTCGCCGCCGCCGTCGCGCTGGTGGTGCTGGCCGTGGTCGCCTATTACTTGCTGACCGGTCAGAGCGCCTGGGTGCGCTGGGCGGCGCTGTTGATCGGCCTGGTGGCGGCCGCGGGTGCATTCCTGAGTGGCGAGCATGGCCGTCAGCTCATCGCTTTCGGCCGGGATGCGGTTCGCGAGGTCAAGAAGGTTGTCTGGCCGGGTCGCCAGGAAACGCTGCAAATGACGCTGTATGTCTTTGCATTCGTGGTGGTGATGTCTTTGTTTCTGTGGCTGACCGATAAAACGCTGGAATGGGTGCTGTACGGCCTGGTTCTGGGTTGGAGATGAAGATGACGACTGATAATTCTTCGGTGGAAACGACGGAGACGACCAGCCAGGGTGCCGCGCCGCACCCTGATATGCGTTGGTATGTGGTGCATGCCTACTCCGGCATGGAGAAGGCGGTCGAGCGCAACATCACCGAGCGTGTCAACCGCGCTGGCATGCAGGACAAGTTCGGCCGCATCATGGTGCCGACCGAAGAGGTGGTCGAGGTCAAGAACGGCCAGCGCCGCACGACCGAGCGTCGTTTCTTCCCGGGCTATGTGCTGGTCGAGATGATCATGGACGACGACACCTGGCACCTGGTCAAGCACACCAGCAAGGTGACGGGCTTCGTGGGCGGTGCCCGTAACCGTCCTTCGCCGATTTCCGAAGAGGAAGTCCAGAAGATCGTCAGCCAGATGCGCGAGGGCACCGACAAGCCTCGCCACAAGGTCGAGTTCGAGGTGGGCGAGTTCGTCCGCGTCAAGGAAGGCCCGTTTGCCGACTTCAACGGCTCTGTCGAGGAAGTCAATTACGAAAAGAACAAGTTGCGCGTGTCGGTCACGATTTTCGGCCGCGCAACGCCGGTGGAGCTGGAGTTCGCCCAGGTCGAGAAGACCTGAGGAACTGGCCCCCGGATCCGTTGTCATCCCGCGCCTCACAGCTCGGCGCGGGATGTTCTTTGTGAAGAGCTGCAATCGCGGGGAGTCATGGCCATGCCGTGACGTTGGAACCCGTTAGGAGTCAAACATGGCGAAGAAAATCGTCGGCTTCATCAAGCTGCAAGTGCCAGCTGGTAAGGCCAATCCGTCGCCGCCGATCGGCCCGGCCCTGGGTCAGCGCGGTCTGAACATCATGGAGTTCTGCAAGGCGTTCAACGCCCAGACCCAAGGCATCGAGCCGGGTCTGCCGCTGCCGGTGGTGATCACCGCCTTTGCGGACAAGAGCTTCACCTTCATCATCAAGTCGCCCCCGGCGACCACGCTGATCAAGAAGGCCATCAAGCTGGACAAGGGTTCGGCCAAGCCGCACACCGACAAGGTTGGCGTGATCACTCGCGCTCAGCTCGAGGACATCGCGAAGGCGAAGATCCAGGACATGAATGCTGCCAACATCGACGCGGCCGTGCGCACCATCGCCGGTTCCGCTCGCTCGATGGGCGTGACGGTGGAGGGTCTGTAAATGGCCAAGCTGACCAAGAAACAAAAAGCCCTGCAAGGCAAGGTCGATTCGACCAAGCTGTACGCCCTGACCGACGCTCTGGCACTGGTCAAGGATGCCGCGACCGCCAAGTTCGACGAATCGATCGACGTGGCTGTCCAGCTCGGCGTGGATGCCAAGAAGTCGGACCAGGTGGTTCGTGGTGCTGTCGTGCTGCCCCATGGCACCGGCAAGACCAAGCGCGTGGCCGTGTTCGCCCAGGGTGCCAAGGCTGAAGAAGCCAAGGCTGCTGGCGCCGACGTGGTGGGCTTCGAAGACCTGGCTGCCCAGGTCAAGGCTGGCGACATGCCGTTCGAAGTGGTGATCGCCGCGCCTGACGCCATGCGTATCGTGGGTACCCTGGGTCAGATCCTGGGTCCGCGCGGCCTGATGCCCAACCCCAAGGTTGGCACCGTGACGCCCGACGTCGCGACGGCTGTGAAGAACGCCAAGGCGGGTCAGGTCCAGTTCCGCGTCGACAAGGGTGGCATCGTGCACGGCACGATCGGCCGTCGCTCGTTCGACAACGACAAGCTGCAAGGCAACCTGGCAGCCCTGATCGATGCCCTGAACAAGGCCAAGCCGGCCACGAGCAAGGGTGTCTACCTGCGCAAGGTCGCCGTGTCGTCGACCATGGGTGTCGGCGTTCGCGTCGAAACCTCGTCCATCACAGTGTGACGTGAAATTCGGGTCGGCCGCCTCGGCGGCTGACCCGAGCGGTGGGCCGGTGCAACGTTGTTGCGCCGGGCCATCCAAGACCGTTGGTGCAGGGAGGCGACTCCCGGCTTAAAACACCAGCCAACGCAGATGGCGATCCCACTGGCGATGGAAATTCGATTTTCTTGAGACAGTTGATCGCTGCATTGAGGTGTGCAAGAGGGGATTCATCCCTGATTGCACTTTTTAAGGAGTAGACCTTGAGTCTGAATCGCAGTGAGAAAGAAGCGGTCATTGCAGAAGTGACCAGCCTCGCCGCTCAAGCTCAAACGCTCGTGATTGCGGAATACCGTGGCATCACGGTCGCCAGCATGACGAAGCTTCGTGTCGAAGCCCGCAGCAAGGGTGTGACCCTGAGTGTTCTGAAGAACACTCTGGCACGCCGTGCTCTGGCCGGCAGCAGCTTCGAAGTGCTGGGTGACCAGCTGACCGGTCCGCTGATCTATGGCTTCTCTGAAGACGCTGTGGCCGCCGCGAAGGTGGTGGCCGATTTCGCCAAGACCAACGACAAGCTGGTCATCCGCGGCGGCGTGTTCGGTGGCAAGGCCCTGGACGTCGAGGGCGTGAAGCAACTGGCTAACATTCCTACCAAGGAAGTGCTGCTGGCCCAATTCCTGGGCTTGCTGCAGTCGCCGATCACGGGCTTTGCGCGCGTGCTGTCGGCACTGGCCGAGAAAAAGGGCGAAGGCGCGGCAGAACAGCCGGCCGCCGAGGCAGAAACCGCCTGATCGCGGTGTGCTGCCTTCATCAACCAATATTTAGGAAATCAAAATGGCATTCGATAAAGACGCGTTTCTGACCGCTCTGGATAACTTCACGGTCCTGGAACTCAACGACCTGGTCAAGGCAATTGAAGAGAAGTTTGGCGTGAGCGCCGCTGCTCTGGCCGCCGCTCCCGCCGCTGGTGGCGCTGGCGCCGCTGCCGTCGAAGAGAAGACCGAATTCAACGTCGTGCTGACTGAAGCCGGCGCCAACAAGGTCTCGGTGATCAAGGCCGTGCGCGAAATCACCGGTCTGGGCCTGAAGGAAGCCAAGGATCTGGTCGACGGCGCTCCGAAGAACGTGAAGGAAGGCATCGCCAAGGCTGATGCTGAAGCCGCTCTGAAGAAGCTGATCGAAGCCGGCGCCAAGGCCGAGCTGAAGTAATCAGCGTTCATCTCTTGCTGGCCGACGGGGGACTTGTTCCCCGTCCGGTGCGGCAGACCAAGGCAGGTGGCGACACCTGCCTTTGGTGCTTGTAAGAAGGCACCGCAAAAATGGTTGCAGACAGCCATTTTTGCAGTGTTCTCTGATGTGACTGCAGAGAATGCCTTGGTTCGGGCGACGTGCAATGCGTCGCCGTCCGCCATTGGTTGGTAGTGGCCAACCACCAAGTCTGCCCGTTCATTGTCCTGGATGAACGAGGCGCGACAGTCGCCAGAGCCTCAACCGGAGATCTCATGGCCTATTCCTATACCTATACCGAACGTAAGCGCATCCGCAAAAGTTTCGGCAGCCGCGAAAGCGTGCTTGAAATTCCCTACCTGCTTCAGATGCAACGCGATGCCTACACGGCATTCCTGCAAGCCGGTGTTTCCCCGAAAAAGCGTACCCACGAGGGCCTGCAAGCCGCGTTCGAGTCGGCTTTCCCGATCGTGTCGCACAACGGTTTTGTGGAGATGAAGTTTGTCGAGTACAACCTCGCCAAACCTGCGTTCGATGTGCGTGAATGCCAGACGCGCGGCCTGACCTTCGCGTCGGCTGTGCGCGCCAAGGTGCAGCTGATCATCTACGACCGTGAATCCTCGACCTCGCAGTCCAAGGTGGTCAAGGAAGTCAAGGAGCAAGAGGTCTACATGGGCGAAGTGCCCCTGATGACCGACAAGGGCTCCTTCATCATCAACGGCACCGAGCGCGTGATCGTCTCGCAGCTGCACCGCTCGCCTGGCGTGTTCTTCGAGCACGACAAGGGCAAGACGCACAGCTCGGGCAAGCTGCTGTTCTCGGCACGCATCATTCCCTACCGCGGCTCCTGGCTGGACTTCGAGTTCGACCCGAAGGACGTGCTGTACTTCCGCGTCGACCGCCGCCGCAAGATGCCGGTCACGATCCTGCTCAAGGCCATCGGCCTGAACCCCGAGCAGATCCTGGCCCACTTCTTCGTCAACGACAACTTCCGCCTGCAGGACGACGGCGCCCAGATGGCGTTCGTGTCCGAGCGCCTGCGTGGCGAAGTGGCGCGCTTCGACATCACCGACAAGTCGGGCAAGGTGGTCGTGGCCAAGGACAAGCGCATCACCGTGCGTCATACGCGTGAGCTGGAGCAGTCCGGCACGACCCACATCAGCGTGCCCGAAGAGTTCCTGATCGGCCGCGTGGTCGCGCGCAACATCGTCGACGCCGACACGGGCGAGATCATCGCCAAGGCCAACGACGAGTTGACCGAAGTGCTGCTCAAGAAGCTGCGTTCGTCCGACATCAAGGACCTGCAGGTTCTCTACACCAACGAACTCGACCAGGGCGCCTACATCTCGCAGACGCTGCGCACCGACGAGACGGTCGACGAGTTCGCCGCGCGCGTGGCCATCTACCGCATGATGCGCCCCGGCGAGCCGCCGACCGAAGAAGCGGTGCAGGTCCTGTTCCAGCGTCTGTTCTACAACCCGGACACCTACGACCTCTCGCGCGTGGGCCGCATGAAGTTCAACGCCAAGATCGGCCGTGGCGAGTCCACGGGCGCCATGGTGCTGGACAACGACGACATCCTGTCGGTGGTCAAGATCCTGGTGGATCTGCGCAACGGCAAGGGCGAAGTCGACGACATCGATCACCTGGGCAACCGCCGCGTGCGTTGCGTGGGCGAGCTGGCCGAGAACCAGTACCGCACCGGCCTGGCTCGCATCGAGAAGGCCGTGAAGGAACGTCTGGGCCAGGCCGAGCAAGACCCGCTGATGCCGCATGACCTGATCAACTCCAAGCCGATTTCCGCGGCGCTCAAGGAGTTCTTCGGTGCCTCGCAGCTGTCGCAGTTCATGGACCAGACCAACCCGCTGGCCGAAATCACGCACAAGCGTCGCGTCTCGGCCCTGGGCCCGGGCGGTCTGACGCGCGAGCGTGCCGGCTTCGAAGTGCGCGACGTGCACGTCACGCACTACGGCCGCGTCTGCCCGATCGAAACGCCGGAAGGCCCGAACATCGGCCTGATCAACTCGCTGGCCCTGTACGCCCGCCTGAACGAATACGGCTTCATCGAAACGCCGTACCGCCGTGTGGTCGATGGCAAGGTGACCGACCAGATCGACTACCTGTCGGCCATCGAAGAAGGCAAGTACGTGATTGCCCAGGCGAACGCGACGCTGGACGCCGAAGGCCGCCTGTCGGGCGACCTGGTGTCGGCCCGTGAGAAGGGTGACTCGACGCTGGTGTCGGCCGAGCGCGTGCAGTACATGGACGTCTCGCCCGCGCAGATCGTGTCGGTGGCGGCTTCGCTCGTGCCCTTCCTGGAGCACGATGACGCGAACCGCGCGCTGATGGGCGCCAACATGTCGCGCCAGGCCGTGCCCGTGCTGCGTCCCGAAAAGCCCTTCGTGGGCACCGGCATCGAGCGCGTGGCCGCGGTCGACTCCGGCACCGTGGTGACGGCACGCCGTGGCGGCGTGGTCGACTATGTCGATGCCACCCGCATCGTGGTCCGCGTCAACGACTCGGAAGCGGTGGCTGGCGAAGTCGGCGTGGACATCTACAACCTGATCAAGTATCAGCGTTCGAACCAGAACACCAACATCCACCAGCGTCCCATCGTCAAGAAGGGCGATGTGCTGGGCAAGGGTGACGTGATCGCCGACGGCGCCTCGACCGACCTGGGCGAGATCGCCATCGGCCAGAACATGCTGATCGCGTTCATGCCCTGGAACGGCTACAACTTCGAAGACTCGATCATGATCTCCGAACGCGTGGTGGCCGACGACCGCTACACCTCCATCCACATCGAGGAACTGGTGGTGATGGCGCGCGACACCAAGCTGGGTGCCGAGGAAATCACACGCGACATCCCGAACCTGTCGGAGCAGCAATTGAGCCGCCTCGACGAGTCCGGCATCGTCTACGTGGGTGCCGAGGTCAACCCGGGCGACACGCTGGTCGGCAAGGTTACGCCCAAGGGCGAGACCACGCTGACGCCGGAAGAAAAGCTGCTGCGCGCCATCTTCGGCGAGAAGGCGTCCGACGTGAAGGACACCTCGCTGCGTGTGGACCAGGGCTCTTCGGGCACCGTGATCGACGTGCAGGTGTTCACCCGCGAAGGCATCACGCGCGACAAGCGCGCCCAGCAGATCATCGACGACGAACTCAAGCGTTTCCGCCTGGACCTCAACGACCAGCTGCGCAGCGTGGAGCTCGACGCCTTCGACCGCATCGAGAAGCTGCTGACCGGCCGCGTGGCCAACGGTGGCCCCAACAAGCTGTCCAAGGGCACCAAGCTCGACAAGGCCTACCTGTCTTCCGTGGACAAGTACCACTGGTTCGACATCCGTCCGGCCGAGGACGAGGTCGCCAACCAGCTGGAGTCCATCAAGAACTCGCTGGAGCAGACGCGCCACAGCTTCGACCTCGCGTTCGAAGAAAAGCGCAAGAAGCTCACGCAGGGCGACGAGCTGCCGGCTGGCGTGCTCAAGATGGTCAAGGTCTACCTGGCCGTCAAGCGCCGCCTGCAGCCGGGCGACAAGATGGCCGGCCGCCACGGCAACAAGGGCGTGGTCTCCAAGATCGTTCCGGTCGAGGACATGCCCTACATGGCTGACGGCACGCCCGCCGACATCGTGCTCAACCCGCTGGGCGTGCCTTCGCGCATGAACGTGGGTCAGGTGCTCGAAGTCCACCTGGGCTGGGCCGCCAAGGGCATCGGCCAGCGCATCGGCGACCTGCTGCAGAAGCAGGCTGCCGTGGCCGAGCTGCGCACCTACCTCGACAAGGTCTACAACGCGTCGGGCCACCAGGAAAAGCTGGGCGAGCTCGACGACGCGCAGGTCATCGAGATGGCGCAGGAGCTCTCCAAGGGCGTTCCCTTTGCCACGCCGGTGTTCGACGGTGCCGAGGAAAACGACATCCGCGAGATGCTCAAGCTGGCTTTCCCGGACGAGGTCGCCACGGCCAAGGGCCTGACCGACACCCGCACGCAGGCCTACCTGTACGACGGCCGCACGGGCGATCGTTTCGAGCGCCCGACGACCATCGGCTACATGCACTACCTCAAGCTGCACCACTTGGTCGACGAGAAGATGCACGCCCGCTCGACCGGTCCGTACTCGCTGGTGACGCAACAGCCGCTGGGCGGCAAGGCCCAGTTCGGTGGCCAGCGTTTCGGGGAAATGGAAGTGTGGGCGCTGGAGGCCTATGGCGCTTCCTACGTGCTGCAGGAAATGCTGACCGTCAAGTCCGACGACGTGGTGGGCCGCACCAAGGTCTACGAAAACATCGTCAAGGGCGAGCACTCGATCGACGCCGGCATGCCGGAGTCCTTCAACGTGCTGGTCAAGGAAATTCGTTCGCTCGGTATCGATATCGAGCTGGAACGTTCTTAATTGGAAAGGGTTAGAGCTCCATGAAATCGCTACTCGACCTGTTCAAGCAGTTTTCGCCCGATGAGCATTTCGATGCCATCAAGATCGGCCTGGCTTCGCCCGAGAAGATCCGCACCTGGTCTTTCGGTGAGGTGAAGAAGCCCGAAACGATCAACTACCGCACGTTCAAGCCCGAGCGCGACGGCCTGTTCTGCGCCAAGATCTTCGGTCCCATCAAGGACTACGAGTGCCTGTGCGGCAAGTACAAGCGCCTCAAGCACCGCGGCGTGACCTGCGAGAAGTGCGGCGTGGAAGTGACGCAGGCCAAGGTGCGCCGCGAGCGCATGGGTCACATCGACCTGGCCGCGCCCTGCGCGCACATCTGGTTCCTGAAGTCGCTGCCGTCGCGTCTGGGCCTGGTGCTCGACATGACGCTGCGCGACATCGAACGCGTGCTGTATTTCGAAGCCTACGTGGTGATCGACCCGGGCATGACCCCGCTGAAGAAGTTCAGCATCATGTCCGAGGACGACTACGACGCCAAGCGCCGTGAATACGGTGACGAGTTCATCGCCAAGATGGGCGCCGAAGGCATCAAGGACCTGCTGCAGGACATCGAACTCGACTCCGAGATCGAACGCCTGCGCAACGACATCAATGCCGGCGGCTCCGAAGTCAAGCTCAAGAAGAACGCCAAGCGCCTGAAGGTGATCGAGGCCTTCAAGAAGTCCAAGATCAAGCCCGAGTGGATGGTGCTGGACGTGCTGCCCGTGCTGCCGCCGGACTTGCGTCCACTGGTGCCGCTGGACGGCGGCCGCTTCGCGACCTCCGACCTCAACGATCTGTACCGCCGCGTCATCAACCGCAATTCGCGTCTGCGCCGCCTGCTGGAGCTGAAGGCCCCGGAAATCATCGCGCGCAACGAAAAGCGGATGCTGCAGGAGGCGGTGGACTCGCTGCTGGACAACGGCCGCCGTGGCAAGGCCATGACGGGCGCCAACAAGCGTGCCCTGAAGTCGCTGGCCGACATGATCAAGGGCAAGAACGGCCGGTTCCGTCAGAACCTGCTGGGCAAGCGCGTGGACTACTCGGGTCGTTCGGTCATTACCGTGGGCCCGACCCTCAAGCTGCACCAGTGCGGCCTGCCCAAGCTGATGGCGCTGGAGCTGTTCAAGCCCTTCATCTTCTCCCGTCTGGAGCAGATGGGCATCGCCACGACCATCAAGGCGGCCAAGAAGGAAGTCGACGCCGGCACGCCCGTGGTGTGGGACATCCTCGAAGAGGTCATCAAGGAACACCCGGTGCTGCTCAACCGCGCGCCGACCCTGCACCGCCTGGGCATTCAGGCTTTCGAGCCGATGCTGATCGAAGGCAAGGCCATCCAGCTGCACCCGCTCGTCTGCGCCGCGTTCAACGCTGACTTCGACGGTGACCAGATGGCTGTGCACGTGCCGCTGTCGGTGGAAGCGCAGATGGAAGCCCGCACGCTGATGCTGGCCTCCAACAACGTGCTGTTCCCGGCTTCGGGCGAACCGTCGATCGTGCCGTCGCAAGACATGGTGCTGGGTCTGTACTCGACCACCCGCGAGAAGATCAACGGCAAGGGCGAAGGCATGGTGTTTGCCGACATCGGCGAAGTCCAGCGCGCGCTGGACGCCGGTGTGGTGGAGCTTGCTGCCAAGATCAGCGTGCGCCTGGCCGAGTGGGTCAAGGACAAGGAAACGGGCGAGTTCGTGTCCGAGACCAAGCTGGTCCAGACCACGGCCGGCCGTGCGCTGCTGTCCGAAATCCTGCCCAAGGGCCTGGCTTTCGAGAACATCAACAAGGCGCTCAAGAAGAAGGAAATCTCGCGCCTGATCAACGCGTCGTTCCGCCGCTGCGGCCTCAAGGAAACCGTGGTGTTTGCCGACAAGCTGCTGCAGAACGGCTTCCGCCTGGCCACGCGTTCGGGCATCTCGATCGCCATCGACGACATGCTGGTGCCGCCCGAGAAGGCCGGCATCATCGAGGCCGCCGAGAAGGAAGTGAAGGAGATCGAGCAGCAGTACGTCTCGGGTCTGGTGACTTCGGGTGAGCGCTACAACAAGGTCGTGGACATCTGGGGCAAGGCCGGTGACGCCGTCTCCAAGGTGATGATGACCCAGCTCGCCAAGCAGAAGGTGACCGACCGCCACGGCAAGGAAGTGGAGCAGGAGTCCTTCAACGCCATCTACATGATGGCCGACTCGGGCGCCCGCGGCTCTGCCGCCCAGATCCGCCAGCTCGCCGGCATGCGGGGCCTGATGGCCAAGCCGGACGGCTCGATCATCGAGACCCCCATCACGGCCAACTTCCGTGAAGGCCTGAACGTGCTGCAGTACTTCATCTCCACCCACGGTGCCCGTAAGGGTCTGGCGGATACGGCGCTGAAGACCGCGAACTCGGGTTACCTGACACGCCGCCTGGTCGACGTGACGCAGGATCTGGTGATCACGGAAGACGATTGCGGCACCGCCAACGGCAACTACATGCGTGCCATCGTCGAGGGCGGTGAAGTCATCGAGTCGCTGCGCGACCGCGTGCTCGGCCGCACCACGGCCGAGGAAGTGCTGCACCCGGAAACCCGTGCACCGCTGCTGCCGGCCGGCCAGATGCTGGACGAAGATGCGCTCGACCTGCTGGAAGAAGCCGGCGTGGACGAAGTCAAGGTCCGCACCGCGCTGACCTGCGAAACGCGCTTCGGCCTGTGCGCCAAGTGCTATGGCCGCGACCTCGGCCGTGGCTATCTGGTCAACAAGGGCGAGGCCGTGGGCGTGATCGCCGCGCAGTCGATCGGCGAGCCCGGCACCCAGCTGACCATGCGGACCTTCCACATCGGTGGCGCGGCCTCGCGTGCGGCGGTGGCCTCCAGCGTGGAAGCCAAGTCCAGCGGCATCATCAACTTCAACTCGACCATGCGCTACGTGACCAACACGCGTGGCGAGCTGGTGGTGATTTCGCGTTCGGGCGAGATCATCATCCAGGACGAGCATGGCCGCGAGCGTGAACGTCACAAGGTGCCGTACGGCGCCACGCTGACGATCAAGGCCGACCAGTCGATCAAGGCCGGCACCATCCTGGCCAACTGGGATCCGCTGACCCGCCCGATCATCACGGAATTCGCCGGCCAGGTGAAGTTCGAGAACGTCGAGGAAGGCCTGACGGTGGCCAAGCAGGTCGACGAAGTGACCGGTCTGTCCACGCTGGTGGTGATCGATCCGAAGCGTCGTGGCTCGACCAAGGTCGTGCGTCCGCAGGTCAAGCTGGCCGATGCCCAGGGCAACGAAGTGAAGATCCCCGGCACCGACCACTCGGTGACGATCGGCTTCCAGGTCGGCGCCCTGATCCAGGTGCGCGACGGCCAGGACGTGGGCCCCGGCGAAGTACTGGCGCGTATTCCGGTCGAAGGCCAGAAGACCCGCGACATCACCGGCGGTCTGCCGCGTGTGGCCGAGCTGTTCGAAGCCCGTTCGCCCAAGGACAAGGGCATGCTGGCCGAGATCACCGGCACGGTGTCCTTCGGCAAGGAGACCAAGGGCAAGGTGCGCCTGCAGATCACCGATCCGGACGGCAAGGTCTGGGACGAACTCGTGCCCAAGGAAAAGAACATCCTCGTGCACGAAGGACAGGTGGTCAACAAGGGCGAGTCCGTGGTGGACGGCCCGGCCGATCCGCAGGACATCCTGCGTCTGCTGGGCATCGAAGAGCTGGCGCGCTACATCGTCGACGAAGTGCAGGACGTCTACCGTCTGCAGGGCGTGAAGATCAACGACAAGCACATCGAAGTGATCGTGCGCCAGATGCTGCGTCGTGTCGTGGTCGAGAACCCCGGCGAGTCGACCTACATCGCGGGCGAGCAGGTCGAGCGCTCGGAGATGTTCAACACCAACGACGCGCTGCGCGCCGATGGCAAGCAGGCTGCGACCTACAGCAACATCCTGCTGGGCATCACCAAGGCTTCGCTGTCGACCGACTCGTTCATCTCTGCGGCGTCCTTCCAGGAAACCACCCGCGTGCTCACCGAGGCTGCCATCATGGGCAAGCGCGACGAGCTGCGTGGCCTGAAGGAAAACGTCATCGTGGGCCGCCTGATTCCGGCGGGTACGGGCCTGGCCTACCACGAAGCGCGCAAGGCCAAGGAAGCCATGGACGAGGCCGAGCGCCGCTCCATCGCCGAAGCCGAAGCGGCCGAAACGGCTGCGCTCGAAGCGACGGCCGAGAGCTCGGGCGACACGCCGGCTGGCGAATGATCGGCAGCCCTTCGTCCCGCCCGGGATGAGGGGTACCGGTTGATCACGCCTCCCGCTCTGCATGCCAGGGCGGGAGGCGTTTTCTTTGGGGCGGCCCCTCTATCATGGGGCCCGGCTAGCACTGCTGCCCACCGAGAAGGGACTTGTCATGACTATCTGGATCGCGGTGATCGCCGTCGTCATCGTGATTTGCTGGGCCACGGGCGCGCACAGCCGGCTCGCGCGCCTGCGTGCGGCCGTGGTGGCCAGTTTTGCGCCGGTCGGCGAGACTGCGCAGCGTCTGTCGAGCGTGATCCATGCCGCGCTCGACTGGCAGCCAGTGGCGGCCGAAGGCGCTGCCGGCGACGCCGCCGTGCTGGCCCTGGCCGAGGATGCCGGCTCGGTGCTGCGCGGCACACTGATGCAGTACGTCGCGGCCGTGGCCGTGGCGCAGAGCCGGCCGCTGTCGGCCGACGCCATCGCGGCGCTCAATGCGGCGCAGTCGGTGTTGTGGCCCGTCTGGCAGGCGCGCCTGGATGAGCTGCGCGCCACCGTCGCGCCGGAAACGGCGGGCTTGCTGCAGGCGCTGGCGTCATCGTCGGGCGCCACGGCCGCGTCCGCCGACGAGCCCGCTGGCGAGGCCGCGGCGCCCGCGGCCGACGCCGCGGCCGCGCCTTATTTCCTGCTGGCCAGCCAGTGGCATCAGGCCCAGGCCCAGTACGGGCTGATGGCCGAAAAATTCAACCTGTGCGTGCGCGAGCACAACGCGGCCGTGCGGCAGTTCCCGGCCGTCGTGCTGGCCTGGGCCATGGGCTTCCAGCCGGCGCGCGCCGTGGCGGTGCCGGCCCTGGCCGTGCCGCCGGCTCCCTCATCGTCTTCTTCCTCTGTATGACCGATTCCCTTTCCCCACCCCTGTGGCGCCAGCTGCAGGCGGCCAGCCAGGCGCTGGCCGCCGTGCACCAGGGGCGTTCGCTGACCGATGCGCTGCAGCAGGTCACCGACGTGCCGCGCCCCGGCGTGCAGGCGCTGGCATTCGAGGCCCTGCGCCACTGGGGCCGGGCGCTGGCCTTGCGCCAGCAACTGGCCCCGCGCGCGCCCGCGCCGCGGGCCGACGCCCTGTTGTGCCTGGCGCTGGCGCTGCTGTCCAGCGACGGCCAGGCCGGCTATGCGGACCACACCCTGGTCGACCAGACGGCCGAGGCCGCCAAGCGCGCCTCGGCCACGCGCCACCAGGCCGGGTTCATCAATGCCTGCCTGCGCCGCCTGCTGCGCGAGCGCGAGGCCCTGATGCGGGCCACCGACGCCGACAGCCTGGCGCGCTGGAACCATCCGGGCTGGTGGGTGCAGCGGCTGCAGGCCGATCACCCCGACCACTGGCAGGCCATCCTCACGCAGGACCAGCAGCGCGCACCGCTCACGCTGCGCGTCAACGAGCGGCGCTGTACGCCCGAGGCCTACCAGGCGCTGCTGGCGCAGGCGGGCCTGGCGGCGCGCCGCATTGGCCGTGCCGGGCTGGTGCTGGACGAGCCGGTGCCGGTGCAGTCGCTGCCGCATTTCGCCGAGGGCTGGGTCGCGGTGCAGGACGCGGCCGCGCAGTTGGCGGCGCCGCTGCTGCTGGACGGGCTGGCGGCGGGGCAGCCGGGCAGCCGCCTGCGGCTGCTCGACGCCTGCGCGGCCCCGGGCGGCAAGACCGCGCACCTGCTGGAGATGGCCGACGCCGACGTGACCGCGCTGGAGGTGGATGCCGGGCGCGCGCGCCGCATCCACGAAAACCTGGACCGCCTGGGTCTGAGCGCCCATGCCATCGTGGTGGCCGACGCCGCCGAGGTCGCGCCATGGTGGGACGGCCAGCCCTTCGACGGCATCTTGCTGGATGCGCCCTGCAGTGCCTCGGGCATCGTGCGCCGCCATCCCGATATTGCCTGGCTGCGCCGCGCCAGCGACATCGCGCAACTGGCCACCATCCAGCACCGCCTGCTGGAGCGCCTGTGGCCGCTGGTGCGCCCGGGCGGGCGGCTGCTGTACTGCACCTGTTCGGTGTTTCGCGCCGAGGGTGAGGATCAGCGCCAAGCGTTTCTTGCGCACAACAGCGATGCCCGGGCGCTGCCGGCGCCGGGGCACTTGTTGCCGCCGCGCGCGCAGCCGGGGCTGCAGATGACTGACAATGGTCCGCGTGAGCATGACGGCTTTTATTACGCACTGCTGGAAAAAATGCCGGCTTAGCGCCGGTTTGGCCGCGCTGACGGCGGTGTTCTGGCTGGGCGTCTGGGCGCCCCCCGCCCAGGCGCAGGAGATGCGGGCCGGCACGATCCGGGTGATGGAAGCCTCGCTCCAGGCGCGCGAGGCGGCCGTCACCCTCAGCGCCAACATGAACATCGCCCTGCCTGAACTGGCCGAGGAGGCGCTGCACAAGGGCATTCCGCTCTTCTTCGTCGCGCAGGCGCGTGTCGTCCAGCCACGCTGGTACTGGACCGATGCCGTGGTCGCCGACGTCCAGCGTTTCTACCGCCTGTCCTACCAGCCGCTGACCGACCGCTGGCGCCTGAGCATCAGCGCCGAGCGCCTGCAGCCTGGCGGCGGCCTGGCCCTGGGGCAGAACTTCGACTCGCTGGCCGATGCCCTGGCCGTGCTGCGGCGGATCCCCGACTGGCGCGTGGGCAGTGCCGGCGACTTTTCGCCCGGCAGTGTGTACACGGTGGAATTCGGTTTTCGGCTCGACGTCTCGCAACTGCCGCGCCCGCTGCAGATCGGCATGACGGGCCAGGAAAACTGGCGGTTCGGCGCCCAGGTCGAGTTCCGCTGGGCCGCGCCGGCGCCGGCCTCCGTCCCCGCCCCGGCCGCGGTGCCGGCATCCGAGCCGCCAGCTGGCGCCGAGCGATGAACAAGTACGCCGCGAACCAGGACGTGCCGCGCACCGCCAGCGGCGGCGTGCCGGCCCCGATCGGCCACATGCCGCCGCGTCTGCTCAACAACGCGCGCAGCGTGCGCTGGGCGCTGGTGCTGGGCGGCGCGGCCATGGTCGGCATCGGGCTGGTGCTGTTCTTCATGCTGACCCTGGCGACCAGCAACCAGGCGCTGTACGAGGTCAACTACAGCCGCCTGCTGACCATCAATCTGGGCGTGGCCTCCGTGCTGGGCGGCATCATCCTGTGGGGCGGTGTCCGGCTGGTCAGCCGCGTGCGGCGCAACAAGTTCGGCAGCCGCCTGCTGCTCAAGCTGGCGGCCATCTTTGCGCTGGTGGGCTTTGCGCCGGGGCTGCTGATCTACTTCGTGTCCTACCAGTTCGTCTCGCGCTCGATCGAGACCTGGTTCGACGCCCGGGTCGAAACCGCGCTGGGCTCGGGCCTGAATCTGGGGCGCCTGAGCCTGGAAGCCCTGTCCAACGACATGTCCAACAAGGGACGCGCCAGCGCGCAGCAACTGGCGGGCTCGTCCAACGCCGCGGCCGCCCTGATCCTGGAGCGGCAGCGCTCCCAGCTGGACGCCGACGACCTGCAGCTGTGGAGCGCCAGCGGGCAGTTGCTGGCCAGTGCGGGCGATTCACGCTTTCAGCTCAGCCCACGGCGGCCGTCGTCGCAGCAGATGCGCGAGGCGCGCGCGCAGCAGGCGGTGTCGTCCATCGAAGGCCTGGACGACGCCACGGCCACGTCGGCCCGGCAGGTGCGCGTGCAGACGCTGGCGGTGGTGCCGGCCTCGGGCTTCGACCTGCGGGCCGAGACACGCTACGTGCAGATCACCCAGCGCCTGCCCGAAACGCTGGTGACCAACGCGCTGCAGGTGCAGGACGTCTACCGTGAATACCAGGAGCGCGCGCTGGCGCGCGACGGCCTGCGTGGCGTCTACATCGGCACGCTCACCCTGAGCCTGTTCCTGGCCGTGTTCGGCGCCATCCTGCTCGCCGTGCTGCTGGGCAACCAGCTGGTGCGGCCGCTGCTGTGGCTGGCCGAAGGCGTGCGCGACGTGGCCGGCGGCAACCTGGCACCGCGCGACGTCATGACCAGCCGGGACGAGCTGTCGGGCCTGACCCGGTCGTTTGCGTCGATGACGCAGCAGTTGGCCGATACGCGCGCGGCGGTGGAGGCCAGCATCCGGCAGGTCAGCGACGCGCGCGCCAACCTGCAGACCATTCTCGACAACCTGACCTCGGGCGTGGTGGTGCTCGACGCGCAGGGCCGCATCGTCACCAGCAACCCGGGCGCAACCCGCATTCTGCGTGTGCCGCTGGCCGCGCACGAAGGGCAGCGCCTGCACGACCTGGACGGACTGGCCGTGCTGGCCCAGGGTGTCGAGGCGCAGTTCCAGGCCTTTCTGGGCGAGCAGGAGCAGCACGCCATCGACCACTGGCAGCAGGCCTTCGAGCTCACGCCCGGCCATGGCGAGGTCGACCACGGCACCAGCAGCCTGCTGGCGCGGGGTGCGTTGCTGCCGGGCGAACGGCGGCTGCTGGTGCTCGAAGACATCTCGGAGATCGTCTCGGCCCAGCGCACCCAGGCCTGGGGCGAGGTCGCGCGCCGGCTGGCGCACGAGATCAAGAACCCGCTCACGCCCATCCAGCTGTCGGCCGAGCGGCTCGAGCTCAAGCTCCACGACAAGCTCGAAGGGCAGGATCGCGCCATCCTGCTCAAGTCGGTCAAGACCATCGTCGACCAGGTCGACGCGATGAAACGGCTGGTCAACGAATTCCGCGACTACGCCCGCCTGCCGCGCGTGAGCCTGGCGCGGCTGGACATCAACGCGCTGGTCACCGACGTGCTGCACCTCTACGAGTCCGAGCAGGCCCGCGTGGGCGTGCGTGCCGAGCTCGACGCGGCCTGCCCGCCCATCATGGGCGATGCGCAGCAATTGCGGCAGGTCGTCCACAACCTGCTGCAGAACGCGCAGGACGCCACCGAAGGCGCGAGTCCAGCCCTGGGCGACGGTGGGCCGCCGCCCGCGTTGCCCGACGTCGTCATCCGCACGCTCTGGAACGCCGAGACGCAGCGCGTGCGCCTGCAGGTGCGCGACAGCGGGCCGGGCTTTGCCGAACACATCCTCAAGCGCGCCTTCGAGCCCTACGTGACCACCAAGCCCAAGGGCACCGGCCTGGGTCTGCCCATGGTCAAAAAAATCGCCGAAGAGCATGGCACGCGCGTCGATATTGCCAATCGTGTGATCGATGGGCAGATCCGTGGCGCGCAAGTTTCACTTTCGTTTAAAGTTGCTGCTTGACAACAGTGCCGCTGTTGTGGGGATGATCCGCCTTCGCTGGTGCATTCCGCACCGGCTTTCAACTTTTTTCTTGCGCGGCGATGGGCGCTGGTGCCCACACTGACAGGACAACCTATGGCGAATATCTTGGTGGTGGACGACGAGCTGGGCATCCGTGACCTGCTCTCTGAAATCTTGAACGACGAAGGTCATGCGGTCGAGCTCACGGAAAACGCCGCGCAGGCCCGGAACGCGCGCAACCGCCAGCAGCCAGACCTGGTGCTGCTCGACATCTGGATGCCCGACACCGACGGCGTGACGCTGCTCAAGGAGTGGGCCGGCAACGGGCAGCTCACCATGCCCGTCATCATGATGAGCGGCCACGCCTCGATCGACACGGCGGTGCAGGCCACCAAGATCGGCGCCTACGCCTTCCTGGAAAAACCCATCACCCTGCAGAAACTGCTCAAGGCGGTGGAGCAGGGCCTGGCCAAGCCCCAGGCACCCGAGCCAGCGCCGCAGGCCTACAACCACGCCAAGGCCAAGCCGCAGCCGCTCCCGGCCGATGGCCCCGCCGCCGCCGTGTCCGAGCCGCTGTCCCCCGAGACACCGCGCCCCGGCAGCGCCGCCGCCGCGCCGGCACCCGTGGCCCAGGGCCCGCAGGCCGAGCAGTCCTTCGCGCTCGACAAACCACTGCGCGAGGCCCGCGACGACTTCGAGAAAGCCTATTTCGAATTCCACCTGGCCAAGGAAGGCGGCTCCATGACCCGCGTGGCCGAAAAGACCGGCCTGGAGCGCACCCACCTCTACCGCAAGCTCAAACAGCTGGGCGTCGACCTCTCGCGCAACAAGCGTGCGGCGACCTGAACACAAAAAGTGCCACGAAGCCAGAAGCCCCAATTTTTCTTGCTACAATCTCGCTTCTTTACCAAGGCCTGGTAGCTCAGTCGGTAGAGCAGCGGATTGAAAATCCGCGTGTCGGTGGTTCGATTCCGCCCCAGGCCACCAGAATTCATCAGAAATCAATGGGTTGCATCTTGCGATGCAGCCCGTTTTTCTTTGTGCGCGCCATGCGCTCAGTCCGCCGGCGCCTGCATCTATGGGTCGGGCAGGACTCCTTGCCGTCCAGGCCCGCGCCGTTCTTGCGACTAGAATCCAGGCCGGGTTCTTCGGGCGCCCGCCTCGCGCAAGCTCAACGCACCGTTTCCATCGCAAGCCACGCGCGCTTGCATACCAACGATCCTCGGCCATCCGCGAGAAGGCTGATCTTGCCCCCGTTTCACGGACACCCCTATAAGCGATTAACTATCGCAATAGGAGGTGGACGATGACCAAGAGCAAGGCAGGCAGAAAGGGGCAGGAGTTCAGCCTGGAGTTCAGGCAGCAGGCACTGTTGCGAGCGGCCACAGAAGGGGTAACCACGGTGGCTCGTGATCTGGGGTTGCAGCCTGCCCAGCTGTACAGTTGGCGCGCCCAGGCGCGGCGGCACGACCAGGACGATCAGGCACAACGCTTGGAGTTGGCCGAACATGCACGGCTCAAACGTGAAGTGGCGCGGCTGGAGGAGGAGAACGCTTTC
>WNDQ01000067.1 GCA_009912175.1 Paracidovorax wautersii
GAAAGCGTTCTCCTCCTCCAGCCGCGCCACTTCACGTTTGAGCCGTGCATGTTCGGCCAACTCCAAGCGTTGTGCCTGATCGTCCTGGTCGTGCCGCCGCGCCTGGGCGCGCCAACTGTACAGCTGGGCAGGCTGCAACCCCAGATCACGAGCCACCGTGGTTACCCCTTCTGTGGCCGCTCGCAACAGTGCCTGCTGCCTGAACTCCAGGCTGAACTCCTGCCCCTTTCTGCCTGCCTTGCTCTTGGTCATCGTCCACCTCCTATTGCGATAGT
Organism: Paracidovorax wautersii; assembly: GCA_009912175.1. Taxonomy (GTDB): domain Bacteria; phylum Pseudomonadota; class Gammaproteobacteria; order Burkholderiales; family Burkholderiaceae_C; genus Comamonas_F; species Comamonas_F wautersii_A. The sequence goes on from WNDQ01000067.1 coordinate 276, forward strand.
TAATCGCTTATAGGGGTGTCCGTGAAACGGGGGCAAGATCAATCACGCAGCACGGCTCTCCGCATCATCTCCATGAGGAAAGTCAATGAACGCGAAATCGAAAAATTTGAAGCCCATCTGGATTGATCCAGACGACGCCCCCGAAGTGTCGGACGACTGGATTGCCGAGGCCGATGTCTGCGAAGGCATCAAATCAAGTCATTGTGCTACTCTGTATAAACAGCGTAACACATGGAAGAGCGACACCATGAGCGAGGCAACCTTCACGTTCCGAGTCGATGAAACACTAAAGACCGCCTTCGCCACGGCGGCGAAAGCTCGCGATCGCACGGGGGCGCAACTGCTGCGCGACTTCATGCGCGAGTTCGTGCAGCAACAACAGGAGTTGGCCGACCATGACGCGTGGCTGCGCCAACAGGTACAAGCCGGCCTGGACTCGGCAAATGCCGGTCACCTGCTGCCAGCAGCCGAGGTCGAGGCCAAGTTCGCGGCACGCCGCGCGGCCACGCGCCGCCGGCTTGAAACGCCCGAATGATGGAATTGCACTGGACGACCCACGCGATCCAAGACCGCGAAGCGATCTATGACTACATCGAGGCCAACAATCCCAGTGCGGCCTTGGCCCTTGATGAACTGTTTGCCGAGAAGGCCGCCCGTCTGATCAATCAACCCAGTCTTGGCCGACCGGGCCGTGTTCCCGGGACTCGCGAATGGGTGGCGCACCAGAACTACATCCTGGTCTACGACGTGGTGGGTCGCAGCGTACGCATGCTGCGTATCTTGCACGCAGCCAGACAGTGGCCACCTTAAATCGATAAGGGCGACGCGCGCATCACACCATCCGTCGCTCAATGCGGCGTCGCCACCAACACCTGCCCCGCGTCGCGGCGGCGCTGGCGCCATTCCATGAAGGTCTTGAGCAACAACGTCAGTAGCGCCATGCAGGCCAGCAGCGAGGCGGCTGTGAAGGCGGTGGCGGTCTTGTAGTCGTTGTTGAGCTGCTCGACCAGCAGTGGCAGGGTGAGCGTCTGGTTCATGATGGTGCCCGAGACCACGGCCACGGCGCCGAATTCGCCGACGGCGCGGGCGTTGGTCACGACCACGCCGTAGAGCAGCGCCCATTTGATGTTGGGCAGCGTCACGCGCCAGAAGATCTGCCAGCCGCTCGCGCCCAGGGTGAGCGCGGCGTATTCTTCTTCACTGCCCTGTGACTGCATGAGCGGCATGAGGATGCGCGCCACGTAGGGCGAGGTCACGAAGATGGTGACCAGCACGATGCCCGGCCACGCGAAGATGACTTGCACGTCGTGCGCGGCCAGATGCCGCCCGACGATGCCTTCCACGCCGTACACCACCAGATAGCACAGGCCCGCGACCACGGGCGAGGTGGCGAACGGGATGTCGACGAAGGTCGACAGCAGCTTGCGCCCCCGGAAGTCGTAGTGCGTGAGGCACCAGGCCAGCAGGATGCCGAAGGCCAGGTTGACCGGCACCGAGATCAGAGCGGCCAGCAGCGTCAGGCCGATGGCGTGCAGCATGTAGTCGGCCTGCAGACTGGCTACGACCAGGCCCCACCCGCCCTTGAGTGCTTCGGTGAAGATCAGGGCCAGCGGCACGACCAGCAGCAGCCCGGCACACGCCAGGCCGAGCGCGACCAGCGCCCATTGATGCCAGTGTTGAGGTTTTTTCATGATCAGCGCCCCCGTCCCTGCCAGCCGAAGAACCGGGCCTGCACGACTTGCAGCAGGAACAGCATGGCCAGCGAGGCCAGCAGGATCACCGACGCAATCGCCGCGGCGGCGCCGTACTCGAACTCCTGCAGGCGCACGAAGATCATGAGCGAGGACACCTCGGTCTTGAAGGGAATGTTGCCCGCGATCATGATGACCGCGCCGAACTCGCCCAGGCTGCGGATGAAGGCCTGCGAGGCCCCTGTCACCAGCGCCGGCACCAGCATGGGCAGGATCACGCGGCCAAAGACCTGGCGCTTGGTTGCCCCCAGCGTCTCGGCAGCTTCCTCGAAGTCGCGGCCCAAGTCCTGCAGCACGGGCTGCACCGTGCGCACCACGAACGGCAGGCTGGTGAACACCATGGCCACCAGCAGGCCGGGGAAGGCATAGGCGATCTTGAAACCCTCGGGCAGGAAACGGCCGAGCCACGCATCCGTGAAAAACTGGCCGATCCAGCCGCCCGGCACCAGCAGCACCGACAGCGTCAGCCCCGCGACCGCCGTGGGCAGCGCAAACGGCAGGTCCACCAGCGCATCGAGCAGACGCCGCCCCGGAAAGTCATAACGCGTGATGATCCAGGCCAGCAGCAGGCCGATCGCCCCGGCGATCAGGGTCGAGAAGAACGCGCCCTGCAGCGTCACGCGGTAGCTCGCCAGCACACGCGCGTCGGTGATCGCGCGCCAGTACTGCGCCCACGTCATGTCACTCACATAGATGAACAGCGCCGAGATGGGCAGCAGGATGATGAGCGCGATGTAGAGGCTGCTCACGCCAAAGCTCAGGCCAAAGCCCGGCAGCGTCGGCGTCTGCTTGAAAAACAGGGACCGAGGCCGCCGTGGCGCACCGGCCGGCAAGGTTGAAGGAGAGGGGGAAACGCTGTTCACGGTGTCGGTGCAGACGAGCCTTGGGAGACGGCCTGCGGTACATCAGTACCCAGCGGCCATGCGGTGAATGACAGGCAAAGCGCGCAGTTTAGCGAACGCCAGGCCCAACGCGCCGCGCGCTGCATGATGCTGTGGAAGCCCCCAATAGAAAAACCGCGACCCGAAGATCGCGGTTTTGTACGTTCCGGCCGCCAAGTCAGCGCCGGGCTGCGACTTTAGCGCGCAGCCAGCAACTGGTCCAGCACGCCGTTGGAGCCGAAGTGCTTGGCCGTGATGTCGTCCCACGAACCCAGCACCTTGGTCGGGTCGATCAGGCGGATGGTGGCGAACTGTGCGGCCGTGGCCTTGACGACGGCAGGGTCGTGCACGCGCAGGTTGAAGGTCGTCAGCAGTTGCTGGATCTCGGGCGAGTACTGGTACTTGAGGTATTCGGTCGCGACCTTGCGGGTGCCGCGCTCGTCGACGACCTTGTCGACCACGGCGACCGGGAACTCGGCCAGTACGCTCACGGGCGGCACGACCACTTCGAAGCCGCCGGCCTTGAACTCGTCGCTCTTGGCAATGTTGATGACTTCGGATTCGAAGGTCAGCAGCGCATCGCCCTGCCCGTTGGTGGCGAACGCCACGGTGGCGCCGCGCCCGCCGGTGGGGAAGCTCTCGACGTTGTGCAGCAGTTTGCTCACGAAGGCCTTGGTCTGCGCCTCGTCGCCCTTGAACTTCTCGTTGGCGTACAGCCACGCGCCCAGGTAGCTGTAGCGCGCGTTGCCGGAGGTCTTGGGGTTGGGGAAGACCAGTTTGACGTCGCTGCGCACGAGGTCGTCCCAGGTCTTGATGTTCTTGGGGTTGCCCTTGCGCACCAGGAAGGCGATGGTGCTGTAGTAAGGCGAGGCGTTGTTGGGGAAGGCCTTTTGCCAGTCCTTGTTGACGATGCCGCGCTTGGCCAGGATGTCGACGTCGGTCACCTGGTTGAAAGTGACGGTGTCGACCTTCTTGCCCTGGATGATGTCCTGCGCCTGGCGCGAGGTGCCGGCGAACGACTGGTCGATCTTCACGTCCTCGCCCGTCTGCTTCTTGTAGTGCTCGATGAACTTGGGGTTGATGTCGGCAAACAGCTCGCGCGCGACGTCGTAGGACGCGTTGAGGATGTTGGCCTGTGCCCAGGCGGCGGTGCCCGTGGCCAGCACGGCCGCGGCGCCTGCGGCCACGATCAGCTTCTTGAACATGTGATTTCTCCTCGGGATGTCGGCCTTTTCTTAGCCGGTTTCATCATGAATTACGGAATTTCAGATCGATTTCCGCATAAAGACTTGGCATTGTGACCGCTCGCCTTCATGCACCTCAACGACTTTGTTTTGATTTATTCATTATCAAAAATAATAAAAGAGCACTCAGAACAAGCTGTCCTGCCCGTAGGCGGCGCCGGGCCGAAACTGTGTCCGGTCCAGTCCCGTCCGCTCGCTGTTGTAGCCCAGGCGTTGGGCCGCCGCATGAAACCGGCTGCGCAGCAGTTCGGCCCACGGCCCCTGGCCCCGCATGCGCTGGCCGAACTGGGCGTGGTAGTCGCGCCCGCCATGAAGCTCGCGCACCCGGCCCATCACGCGTGCGGCGCGGTCCGGGTAGTGGGCTTGCAGCCATTCGCGGAACAGCGTGCGCAGTTCCCACGGCAGCCGCAGCACGATATAGAAAGCACTGCGGGCGCCCGCGTCCCAGGCGGCTTCCATCACCTTTTCCATGTCCTCGTTGATGAACGGGATTTGCGGCGACAGGCTCACGCCCACCGGCACGCCTGCCTGCGCCAGCCGCCGCATGGGCGACGCTGCGCGTGGCTCCAGGCGCCGCGCCAGTTCGGCGTCGAGCGTGGTGATGGTCACGTAGACCCGCACCAGGTTGCGCTCGGCCATGGCGGCCAGCAGGTCGAGGTCGCGCTCGATCAGGCTGGACTTGGTCACCACGCCGAACGGGTGGCGCGTGTCGTGCAGGACCTGCAGCACGCCGCGCGTGAGTTTGAGCTCGCGCTCAACCGGCTGATAGGCATCGGTTGCGCTGCCCAGCGAGATGGGCACTGGCTCGTAGGCGGCGGCGCTCAACTCGCGCCGCAGCACCTCGACCACGTTGCGCTTGGCCACGATGCGGCTCTCGAAGTCCAAGCCCGGCGACCAGCCCAGGTAGCTGTGGGTGGGGCGGGCGAAGCAGTAAATACAGCCGTGCTCGCAGCCCCGGTAAGGGTTGAGCGAAACGTCCAGCGGCAGGTCGGGCGAATCGTTGCGTGTGAGCACCGAGCGCGCGTCCTCCCAGATGACCTGGGTTTGCAGGCGCGGCGCGTCCGTCTCGGTGTCGTCGCCCGCGTCGCCGCCGACGCCTGCGGCTCCTTGCGCCGGCACCGCGCCCCAGCCGTCGTCGAAGGTTTCGCGGCTTTCCTTCTCGAAGCGGTGCTGCATGCGCGAGACGGCGCCCCGGCCCTTGATGGCCTGCAAGGGCACGCGCACCACCTGCGCCTGGCGGTAGCCGTCGTCGGGCTCGACCTGGCGCTCTGGCGGGGTGGAGAGGGGGCGAGCGGTGTTCACGCCCTCATGATACTGGATATAAAATCAGTATTCAATGCGCTCTTTTGTGTTCGATTGCGGCGCGAGGGCGCAAACACATGCCCTCGCTTCACACGGTCCCCACAGAAAAAGCTAGACTTTCAGTACTGACAGAAATTTTGGTAAACCGTGCCTGCTCCCGCTTCTTCCTCCTCGCCCTCCATGCCGCTCCCGCCGCTTTCGCTCCAATTCGTGTCTCACTTCGGCGAGATGGGCAGTCGCTGGGGCATCAGCCGCACCGTCGGCCAGATCTACGCCCTGCTCTACCTCTCGGATGAGCCACTCAACGCCGACGACATCGCCCAGACGCTGGGCTTTTCGCGCTCCAACGTGAGCATGGGGCTCAAGGAGCTCCAGGCCTGGCGGCTGGTCCAGATGCGCCACCTGCCCGGCGACCGGCGCGAGTACTTCCAGGCGCCCGAGGACATCTGGGAAATCTTCCGTGTGCTGGCCGAAGAGCGCCGCCGCCGCGAGATCGAACCCACGCTGTCGCTGCTGCGCAGCGCCCTGCTGGAAAAACCCGGCAGCCCCAAGGAAGAACACGCGCAGGAACGCATGCGCGAGATGTACGAGCTGATCGACCGCCTGCTCACCTGGTTCGACGACGTGCAGCGCCTGCAGCCCGAAACCGCCATGAAGCTCATGGGCATGGGCGCGGCCGTCTCCAAGGTGCTCACGCTCAAGGACCGCCTGAAGATCGGCGGCGGCAAGAAGGCCAACGACACCGAGGACGAAGCGGCCAACCGCTGATCCAGGCAATCGCCCATCCCAACCCAAAACGGCCTGCGGCGCGATGCCTGCAGGCCGTTTTCATTGGCGCCGTCGCGGGGCGCCCCGCCGTGCTCAAGGCGCGTCGAACGTCAACGTCTGCACGCCATTGGCGGTGCCCAGCAGGCAGACCTGCGCTTTCTGGAAGGCGAACACGCCGACCGTGACCACGCCCGGCCACTGGCTGACTTCGGACTCGAACTTGACCGGGTTGGCAATCTGCAGGCCGCGCACGTCCACGATGTGCTGGCCGTTGTCGGTCACCAGCGGCTGGCCGTCCTTCAGGCGCACCACGGCGTCGCCACCGATGGCCTTGAAGCGGCGCACGATGGCGGCCGTCGCCATGGGAATGACCTCGACCGGCAGCGGGAAAACGCCCAGCGTCTGCACCAGCTTGGACTCGTCGGCGATGCAGACGAAGCGGGCAGCCAGCGCCGCCACGATCTTCTCGCGCGTGAGCGCGGCACCGCCGCCCTTGACCATGTGGCCCTGGTGATCGATCTCGTCGGCGCCGTCGATGTAGACGGCCAGGCGCTCGACCTCGTTGGCGTCGAACACCGGAATGCCCAGCGCCTTCAGCCGCTCGGTGCTGGCCTCGGAGCTGCTGACCGCACCGCGGATGTCACCCTTGATCGAAGCCAGCGCGTCGATGAACTTGTTGACCGTCGAGCCCGTGCCCACGCCCACGATCTCGCCGGCGACCACGTACTTCAGCGCCGCCTGGCCTACCAGCGACTTCAATTCATCCTGCGTCATTTGAGACAATCCTGAAAATTTTTCGACAAATGGCTGCGCGCCTCGCGCGCCCGGCCGCCATTATCCGATGCCCTTGATTCCCTACGCCCTGCCCCGCGCCGTCCTGTTCGCCATGGACCCCGAGAAAGCGCACGAGACCACGCTCGACCTGCTGGCCCGCGTGCAGAACACGCCGCTGGCCTGCCTGGTGGGCGCGCCTTTTGTCGAAGACCCGTGCACGGTTGCCGGCCTGCGTTTTCCCAACCGCGTGGGGCTGGCCGCCGGCCTGGACAAGAACGCGCGCTGCATCGATGCGCTGGGCGCCATGGGTTTTGGCTTTGTCGAAGTCGGCACGGTCACGCCGCTGGCCCAGCCCGGCAATGCCAAGCCGCGCATGTTCCGCATTCCCGAGCGCCATGCGCTGATCAACCGGCTGGGCTTCAACAACGATGGGCTCGACGCCTTCGTGCGCAACGTGCAGCAGTCGCACTTTCGCCAAAAAGGCCGGCTGCTGGGGCTGAACATCGGCAAAAACGCCGCCACGCCCATCGAATCGGCCACGCACGACTACCTCTTGGGCCTGCGCGGCGTGTACGCGCATGCCGACTATGTGACGATCAACATCAGCTCGCCCAACACCAAGAACCTGCGCGAGTTGCAAAGCGACGCAGCGCTCGACGCGCTGCTCGACCAGCTCTCGCAGGCGCGCGATGAACTGGCCACGCAACATGGCCGCAAGGTGCCGCTGTTCGTGAAGATCGCGCCGGACGTGGACGAGGCGCAACTGGCGGTGATCGCCGCCACGCTCAAGCGCTACGGCTGCGACGCGGCCGGTCAGGCCAACAACGCCTGGGGCGTGATCGCCACCAACACCACGCTTGGCCGCGCGGCCGTGCAGGGCCTGGCGCATGCCGACGAGGCCGGCGGCCTGAGCGGCGCGCCCGTGCTCGAAGCCAGCAACGCCGTGATCCGGCAGTTGCGCGCCAGCCTGGGGGCCAGCTTTCCGATCATCGGCGTCGGCGGCATCCTCAGCGCCGACGACGCGGTCAGCAAGATCGAAGCGGGCGCCGACGTGGTCCAGATCTACACGGGCCTGATCTACAAGGGCCCCGCCCTGGTTCAGGAAGCGGCCGCGGCCCTTGCGCACCAGCAGCAGGTTCGGTAGGGCTAAGAACGTATTCGAAGGCCACAGCCCCGCGCAAGCCGCGCACCGGCCTTATTTCTTCAGCAGCGGCAGCAACAGGCGCGACAGCACAAGCAAACGGGCCGGGCTGGCCTTGAGGATCAGCACCGCCGCCAGCGTGAAAAGCGCCGGGTGGCGCAAGGCCAGACGCAAGGTGGTGCTGCGCGGAAAGACCCCGGGCTGCCCGGCAGCCGGCACCGCGTCCAGCGCCTGTCGAGGCAGCAGCCGCGCCTCGACGGGAATGCCCTCTTCGGCCTGGGCGGCGACCACCGACGTGGCGCCCTCCCGTTCCTGCTGCGTGCGGCGCTGCAGCTCGGCCAGGACGACTTCGGCATCGGCCAAGGCGCCCGTCGGCAGCAAGCCGCTGCGCCGCGCACGGATGCGGGCGACCACGGCGTCCTTCTTGGAGCCGGTCGTCTTGCGTAACTGGTCGGCGGCCTCGCGCAGCTTGCGCATGGCCTGGTCGGTCGTGTCGTCGCTCACAGTCGCTCCTTGAAGGAAGCCCAGTCGCGGGCGAGTTCTTCACGCGTGGCCTGGAAGGCCTGGCCGCTCGCCCTGGCCGTGGCCACCAGGGTCAGCAGCGCAGCGCCCCACCCCACCAGCCACAAGCCCGCGACGATCCAGATCGCGGTAAAGCGATGCGGTGACTCCCAGAAGGACACCATGATGGCGAAGGACACGACCACCAGCGCCACGATGGTCAGCGCCAGCGCCGCAATCGTCAGCAGCACCAGCCGCAGCAGCCGGCGTTTTTCTTCGGCCCACTCCAGCCGCGCCAGCAGCCAGCGGTCTTCCACAGCGGTCGCGCCCTCGGAAACCGCATGGCGCACCCGGCCGAACCAGGCGTCCAGGCCCAGCCATGAATAAAGTCGTTCAAGCATAGGCTCCCCACCCATCACGCTCGCTCGCGCTGATCCCAAAGAAAAAGCCTGGCGGTACGCCCTCGATGCCGTGCAGCGTACCCCAGGCATTCGTGCCCAGCTCACCTGATGCGCGCCGGGCAACGGTCATGGCGCCAGATCAGCGGCGGCCCAGCAGGAAACCCAGCACCGCACCCACGGCCAGCGCCGTGCCCGCCACGCGCCACGGTTCGTCGTGCGCGTAGTCGTCGGCCGCGTGGGCGGCGCGGCGAGCCTGCTCGGCGGCTTCATGGGCGGCGTCCGTTGCGGCTTCGCGGGCGCGCTGCACGGCGTCTTCCAGGCGGGCGCGGATGGCTTTGACTTCAGGGGAGGACGACAGCGAGTCGCTGCTGCTGATGATGTCGCGCAGGTCCGAGACCAGATCTTCGAGTTCAGCGCGCGCCACGGATTTCTTGATCGATGCAGCCATGAGTTTCTCCTGTTCGTTTCCAACAAAAATGAAGCGGCACAGAAAGTGCCGTCTCAATCATTTTAGAAGCGACTTGTCACAAGTCACACGCCGCCGGCCCGGACTTCGCGTCACCGTCCTACAGTTCAGCGTCAGGCATCGGCCCGATCTGCCAGGCCTGCTTCTTCATGAAGCTTCGAGCAGCATCGTGTGCACATATTCGGCGATCGCCAGCGAACTGGTCAGTCCCGGCGACTCCACGCCCAACAGGTTGACGAGCCCGGCCACGCCGTGCTGGCGCGGCCCGTCGATGCGAAAGTCCGGCGCGGGCTCGCCCGGCCCGTGGATCTTGGCGCGCACCCCGCTGTAGGCCGGCTGAAGGCTGCCGTCCGGCAACTCAGGCCAATAGCGGCGAACGGCGTCGTAGAACACCTCGGCGCGCGCGGGGTCGACGGCGTAGTCGATCTGCTCGGGCGAGGCAATGTCCAGCCACTGCAGGTTCGGCCCGAAACGGGCCTGGCCGCCCAGGTCGAGCGTGAGATGCACGCCCAGCCAGGCATCAACCGGCGCGGGGTAGATCAGGCGCGAGAACGGCGACGGCCCGGCATAGGCGTAATAGCTGCCCTTGGCAAAACGCGCTGGCGGCACATGGGCCGGCGCCAGTCCGTCAAAACGCGCGGCCAGCAAGGGCGCGCTCAGCCCGGCGGCATTGACCAGCACACGCACGCCATAGGTTTCGCCGGCCACCGTGACCACGTGACGCCCATCGTCGCCCGCGCCCAGCGCTACGCGCTCGACCTCGGAGCCCAGGGCCACAGCGCCGCCCGCATGCTCCAGGTCGCCCTGCAGCGCCAGCATGAAGCCGTGGCTGTCGACGATGCCGGTCGAGGGCGACGACAGCGCGGCGGTGCAACGCAGTGCGGGCTCCAGCGCACAGGCCTCGGCGGCCGTCAGCAGCGCCACCTCGACGCCGTTGGCGCGCGCCTGCGCTGCCAGCCTGTGCAACGCTGCGTGTTGGGTCTCGTCGGTGGCGACCACCAGCTTGCCGCAGGGGCGATGGTCGACGCCGCGCTCGGCGCACAGCGCAACCATCAGCGCCTTGCCACGCACGCAAAGCCGGGCCTTGAGCGAGCCCGGTGCGTAATAAAGGCCGGCGTGGATGACCTCGCTGTTGCGTGAACTCATGCCCTGACCGATGGCCGGCGTCGCTTCGGCCACCACAGTCTCCAGCCCGGCCTGCGCCAATGCACGCCCCACCGCCAGGCCCACCACGCCCGCACCCACCACCAGGGCATCCAGTTTTTCCACGTCCTCGTCTCCATCCCGGCCGTGATCAGAACCACGGCATCGTTGCCAAACATTGTGTAACGCCGCAGTCTAAAACACGCCCGTTGGCAGCAGGCGGCCCGCGCCTCAGTAGAATTCCCGCGTCATGACCACATCGCCGCACATCGAGCAGATCACCGAACTCGTGGAGCGCCTGCTGGCGCGCCACGAGGCGCTTCAACGAGATCACCAGCAGTTGCTGCAGCAGGTGCAGCAACTCACCGCCGAGCGCGACTCCCTTCAATCGCGTCTTCGCGCCGCACGCGGCCGCATCGACGCCTTGATTGAACGGCTGCCCGACGGCGTCCCCTCCCTGTCCTCCAAGGCTGATTCATGAAACAGATCGAAGTCCAGATCATGGGCCAGAGCTATCTGCTCGGCTGTCCGGAAGACGGCGAGGAGCGCCTGCGCGCCGCGGTCGAGAAAGTGGACTCGGCCATGTGCGCCATCCGCGATCACGGCAAGATCCGCGCGCGCGACCGCATCGCGGTGCTGGCCGCGCTCAACCTGGCGTTCGACCTGGCCGATCGCGAGGCCAGCGATACGGCGCTGCGCCCGGCGACCCCGGCCGCCAGCGCGCCGCTGGCCTCGTCCGCCGCTCCGGTTGCGCGGCCGCAATCCGCCGCAGGCGCGCCTGTGTCCGCGGCGCACGCGGCGGCTTCCGCGTCCCATGCCGAGCCGCAACTGGAGTTGCTGCTCACGAAACTGGATCAGGCGCTGTCAGATCCCCAATCCTGACGATGACAAAGAGGGCCGCGAGCTTGTGAGCGCCTCGCCGCTGCCTTAAAATAGAGACGTCTGCGGTGCTTGCCGGACTTTATATTTCCTTGAACCAATGCTCTCTGAGCCCGGGCCTGGAACATCGTCTGGCTGGTGTGATCATCTCGCGTCAGATGAACCCGAAGCCTTTCTGACCTCGCCCACCTGAACCCCCGCGTTCAGGATGACGGTTCGGTGGCATTCGCAGACACCTTTCTCCCCCAACACCCTTGAATCAGCCAGCATCGTCATGCTGGCTTTTTTGCGTGGGCCGTCGCCATGGCGGTCACCGCCGCGGCGGCAGGACGCAAACGATCTGCGGTGACTGAAACTATATATACTGTTTACACCATTCACTCTGACCGATCGACACACACCATGTCCGTGCAAACTTCGCCCGAAACCGTGGCCGCCGAGCCCGTCGCCCCAACCGCAGCCCCCGCCGTCGCCGCGGTGAGCGCCACCAAGGCGGCGCAACCGCTTGCCCGCGCCAGAAAGACGGCCGCAGCCAAGCCCGCGGGAACCCGTGCACGCGCAGCGAGCAAAACGCCCGCCAAGACACCCGCCAAAGCGCCGGCCAAGACCGCCACGGTGGCCAAGACTGCCGCGGTGAAAGTGACGGCGGCGAAGAAGGCCGCTGCCAAAGCCCAGCCCGCAGCCAAGGTGGCGGCGCCCAAGCCAGTCGCGGCATCTGCGCCCGCAGCCGTGCCGGCCAAGGACAAGGAAAAGAAGGCCAAGAAGCCCAAGCTCGTGCGCGACAGCTTCACCATCCCGAAGGACGAGTACGTCGCCATCGAACAGCTCAAGGCCCGCGCCCTCAAGCAAGGTGTGGCCGTCAAGAAAAGCGAGCTGCTGCGCGCCGGCCTGCTGGCGCTGGTCGCGCAAAGCGACGCGGCCCTGCTCAAGACGATTCGCGCCGTGCCCACGGTCAAGACCGGCCGGCCCAGCAAGGCAGGCTGAGCCCTCGCCCGGCCCTTGGGCGGCCGGATGACCCGGCGACCCAAGGGCTGGCCAATCTGCAGCTCGCGTTTAAGCGGCCTGCGCGGACAGCGCGGGCGCCTGGTGCGCGATGCGCTGCAGGCTGGTGACGGTCTGCACGCAAGCCAGGGCCGCCTCCTGGCCCTTCTTGACGAAGTGCTGGAAGTAGAACTGCTGGTGCTGTTCGTGCTCGTGGAAATGATGGGGCGTGAGCACGGCCGAGAACACGGGAACGCCCGAGTCGAGCTGGACCCGCATCAGCGCGTCGATCACGGCGCTGGCCACGAAGTCGTGGCGGTAGATGCCGCCGTCGACCACGAAGCCGCTGGCGACGATGCCGGCGTAGCGGCCGGTCTGCGCGAGCACCTTGGCGTGCAGCGGAATCTCGAACGCGCCGGGCAAGGCAAAGACGTCGATCTGGCTGGCGGCGATGCCCAGCCGGCCCATTTCACCGATGAAGGATTCGCGCGCCTGCGCGACGATTTCGCCATGCCAGGAGGCGTGGATGAAGGCAAAGCGCGCGTCGCGCAGCGCCAATGGCAAGGAGGCGGTGGTGGGGTTCTGACTCATGGTTAACTTCCAGACGGAGGATGACGACCTGAATCAGGGCACACGAAAAACCGGCAGGCGCGCACACGGGCCTGCACGCTGGCGCAAACCCAGGGCATGGCCGCCCGGTTCATCGCGTTTTCTTTCATCCAGACTGTGACTGTCGGCTCCGGATTGAAACCGGATCTGCTGACCTTGCCCTGGCTGGCAGGACAAGCGCTCGCGGGCTGATGCGAAATGCGCAGACCTGTGGCCCGCGTCGCAAACACCGCCGGTGGGGACTTTCACCCCGCCCTGAAAACGCTGCCGCGCAAGACGGGCCAGAACCGGCCCGTATCACGCAACGGCGGCCATTCTAGTGCGGACTGGCGCCGCGTGCTTGCCACGAATCCCATGAGCACATGCGGCCTGCGAATAAGCTCACAGCAGCTCGGGCGTCTGCACCGTCAGCAGCACGATCTGCGGCTCATCGCCACGCATGCGGTGGCGCAGCCACCAGACCGATCCCTTGCGGACCGAGCACTCGGGCTCGCTGAGCTTGAGCAACTGGGCAACGGCGCGCCCCAGCGTCGGCTGATGCCCCACGACCAGCACGGGCACGCGCGAGACGGGCCACTGGACCAGGTCGAGCAAGTCCTGCACGGAGCCATCGGGCAGCAGCTCGGCGCGCAGCTTGTACTTGCGGTCCAGGGCCTGGGCGGTCTGCTCGGTGCGCACGGCCGGGCTGCACAGCACCCGCACGCCCTCCGGCAACTGGCGGTCCAGCCAGGCCGCCATGCGCGAGGCCTGCTTCTCGCCGCGCGGCGTGAGCGCGCGCTGCTCGTCTTCGATCACCAGCTCCGCTGCGTCCTGCGCCTCGGCATGGCGCCACAGTATGAGGTCCATCTTGTTCTTCGTGTTCCGAGTCGAAGCCCGGCCGCAGCCCGGCCCGGGCGTGTCAGGCCGACGGTTTGATGAAGTGGCGCCGGTAGCGTGGCGCCAGGTCGTCAAGCCGCATCATCATGGGCAGGTCGGCCGTGTTGAAGTCCGGGTCCCAGGCGGGCGCGCCCAGGATGCGGGTGCCCAGCCGCAGGTAACCTTTGATCAGGGCCGGCGGCTCGGCCATCATGCCGGCGGGCATGGTGGCCTGCAACTCCTGCACGGGCAGCGGCAGGCGCGGATGCACCTGGTATTCGATGGGCGCCAGGAAACGCTCGCGCAGCTGCAGCCAGACACTGGCGGCCGCATGCCCGCCCCCGGCACCGTTGCGCTGCCCCGGGATCTGCATGGGAATGCTGGCGCAGCCCATCATGATGTCGAGGTTGTTGCGCGTCATGAACTCGGCCAACGCGGCCCACAGCGTCATGATGACGGCGCCCTGGCGGTAGTCGGCGTGCACGCAACTGCGGCCCAGCTCGACCATGCGGTGGCGCAGCATGCGCAGGCGCGTGAGATCGAACTCGGTATCGCTGTACGTTCCCCCGGCGCGCTTGGCCTGGGCGGGCGTGAGCACGCGGTAGGTGCCAATCACTTCCTGCGTGCGCTTGTCGATGACCAGCAGGTGCTCGCAGTAGTCGTCGAACAAGTCGACGTCGTGATCGGCAACGCGGCTGTGCAGGCGGGCACCCATTTCGCGCGCAAAGACGTCGTAGCGCAGCCGCTGGGCCGCACGCACGTCGTCGAGGTGGCGGGCCCACACCGCCTGCAGATCCGACGGCGCCGGGGCACCAAGGCCATAAACGGGGCTGGTCGTGTCGGACGCCGAGTCCTGCGACCAGACGGCTTGGGAGAGAGACGTATCAGTCATGTCATGCGGCTCCTGTTGTCGTTGCCGCAGTTTGCGCAACGGCTATGACGCCTGCATGACCGATTTGCGTCAGCGCGGTGACAAGCACCGCGGTCCGTCAGTACACGTTGGGGATGACCATCTGCTGCGGCACGGGCTCGCGGTGATAGTCTTTGTGGCGCACCCGCTCGGGCAGCGTGATGCTTTCGTGCGGCACGTCGTGGTAGGGCATCTGCCCCAGCAAATGCGCGATGCAGTTCAAACGCGCCTTCTTCTTGTCGACGGCCTGCACCACCCACCACGGCGCCTCGGGGATGTTGGTGCGCTCGAACATGATTTCCTTGGCCTTGGTGTAGGCCTCCCAGCGGCGGCGCGACTCCAGGTCCATGGGGCTGAGCTTCCACTGCTTGAGCGGATCGTGCATGCGGCCCAGGAAGCGCAGATGCTGCTCTTCGTCGGTGATCGAGAACCAGTATTTGACGATCTTGATGCCCGAGCGCACCAGCATGCGCTCGAAAGCGGGCGCGTCCTCAAAGAATTGCTGGTATTCCTCGTCCGAGCAAAAACCCATCACACGCTCGACGCCGGCGCGGTTGTACCAGCTGCGGTCGAACAGCACGATCTCGCCCGCCGCCGGCAGGTGCGCCACATAGCGCTGGAAGTACCACTGCGTGCGTTCACGGTCGTTGGGGGCGGGCAGCGCCGCCACACGGCACACACGCGGATTGAGCCGCTGGGTGATGCGCTTGATGGCCCCGCCCTTGCCGGCCGCGTCACGCCCCTCGAAGAGGATGACCACCTTCTGGCGCGACGCCATCACCCAGTCCTGCAGCTTGACCAGCTCGCCCTGCAGCCGGAACAGCTCGCGAAAGTAAAGCTGGCGATCGAGCTCGACCTGCTTTTCCTGCTCGGCGCTCAGCGGCCCGCGCCCGTATTCATAGACGGCGTCCTCGGCATCGAGCTCCAGCTCTTCGTCATAGCTGTCGAGCAGGTCCTGCCGAATGCGCCACATCATCTCTTTCTCGTCTGGAATCGTGGGCAGATTCATGGTGCGACATCCTCACTGCGCCAGCGGCCGCCCCGCCCGGGACGGCATCAGCGGCGGCCTTGCAAGATAAGTCCGTTGCATGACAAACAAATGACAACCAGGCCACCACTAAACCTCGACATCAACCCGGGGCGAAAACTTGGCGCGCCGAATGCTGAAAAACGCCTTGACGTTGCGGACGTTCGCGTCGCTGGCCAGCAGCCGCTGCGCCAGGGCCTGATAGCCCGGCATGTCGGCCACATGGACCACCAACACAAAGTCGGGGCCTGGCGAGACACGATAGCACTGCTGCACGGCCGTGTCTTTGACAACCCGCTGCTCAAAAGCCTGCAGCCGGTCGTCGGCCTGCACGTCGAGCGTGACCTCGACGATGGCGGTCAATCCGTGGCCTTGGATCGCCGCGAGCTTCTCCAGGTTCACGACGGCAAGCCGGCGCTCGATGAGCCCGATGTCGGTCAGGCGCTTGACGCGGCGCAGGCAGGTCGGGGGCGAAACGCCGACGCGGTCGGCCAGGTCCTGGTTGGACAGGGAGGCATCGGTTTGCAGGAGGTTCAGGATCTGCGCATCAATGGAATCAATCACCATAAATACATCATCCATGAAATATTCATCCATCCATTAAATCACAGGCAATCCAATTTCATATTCTTCAAAAATTAGATCGCAAATTTCACACCAGCTTCGATAGAGTCGCCTCCATTGGTCCCCCCTTCCCTCATTCCTGGAGCATGTCCCATGTGCGGCATCGTCGGCGCGGTTTCTTCCCGCAACATCGTCCCCATCCTCATCCAAGGCCTGCAGCGCCTGGAGTACCGCGGCTATGACTCCTGCGGCGTGGCCGTGCATGAATCCGGGCCGCAAGGCGGACTGCGCCGCACGCGCAGCACCGCACGCGTGTCCGAGCTGGAAAACCAGGTGCGCGAGGAACACATCGAAGCCGGCACCGGCATCGCCCACACCCGCTGGGCCACGCACGGCGCGCCGGCCGTGCACAACGCGCATCCCCACTTCAGCTTCGGCCCCGGCGGCAAGGCCGAAGGCAAACCCGCGCGCGTGGCGCTGGTGCACAACGGCATCATCGAGAACTACGCCGCGCTGCGCGAGCAACTGATCGCCAAGGGCTACGTGTTCGCCAGCCAGACCGACACCGAGGTCATCGTCCACCTGGTCGACTCGCTCTACGACGGCGACCTGCTGGCCGCCGTCAAGCAAGCCACCGCCCAACTACACGGCGCCTACGCGATCGCCGTGTTCAGCAAGGACGAGCCGCAGCGCGTGGTCGGCGCGCGCGCCGGCTCGCCGCTGGTATTGGGTGTGGGCCAGGGCGAGAACTTCCTGGCCTCCGACGCTATGGCGCTGGCCGGCGTGACCGATCAGATCGTCTACCTGGAAGAAGGCGACGTGGTCGACCTGCAACTGGGCCGCTACTGGATCGAGGCGCGCACGCCCGCCGGCCACAAGCCGGTCGAGCGCCCCGTCAAGACCGTGCAGGCGCACAGCGGCGCGGTCGAACTCGGCCCCTATCGCCACTACATGCAAAAGGAAATCTTCGAGCAGCCGCGCGCCCTGGCCGACACGCTCGAAGGCGTGGTCGGCATCGTGCCCGAGCTGTTCGACAGCCCGCATCCCCAACCCGGCCAGAACGCGCACCACACCTTCCAGGCCATCGACAACGTGCTCATCCTGGCCTGCGGCACCAGCTACTACAGCGGCTGCACCGCCAAGTACTGGCTCGAAGCCATCGCCGGCATCCCGACCCAGGTGGAAGTGGCCAGCGA
Organism: Paracidovorax wautersii; assembly: GCA_009912175.1. Lineage (GTDB taxonomy): Bacteria > Pseudomonadota > Gammaproteobacteria > Burkholderiales > Burkholderiaceae_C > Comamonas_F > Comamonas_F wautersii_A. The sequence goes on from WNDQ01000067.1 coordinate 17,669, forward strand.
ATACCGCTACCGCACCAGCGTGCCCAACCCGCGCACGCTGGTCGTGACCATCAGCCAAAGCGGCGAAACCGCCGACACCCTGGCCGCGCTGCGCCACGCGCAAAGCCTGGGCATGCAGCACACGCTGACGATCTGCAACGTCGCCACCAGCGCCATGGTGCGCGAATGCAAGCTGGCCTACGTGACCCGCGCCGGCGTGGAAATCGGCGTGGCCTCGACCAAGGCCTTCACCACGCAGTTGGCCGCCCTCTTCCTGCTCACGCTCGCCCTGGCCCAAAGCAAGGGCCGCCTGACCGAAGCGCAAGAACAAAGCCGCCTGACCGCCATGCGCCACCTGCCCACCGCGCTGCAGGCCGTGCTGGCGCTGGAGCCGCAGATCATTGCCTGGGCCGAAGACTTCGTGCGCAAGGAAAACGCCCTCTTCCTGGGCCGCGGCCTGCACTACCCCATCGCGCTGGAAGGCGCGCTCAAGCTCAAGGAAATCAGCTACATCCACGCCGAGGCCTACCCCGCCGGCGAACTCAAGCACGGCCCCCTGGCCCTGGTCACCAACGAAATGCCCGTCGTCACCGTCGCCCCCAACGACGAACTGCTCGAAAAACTCAAAAGCAACATGCAGGAAGTGCGCGCGCGCGGCGGCGTGCTCTACGCCCTGGCCGACGCCGACACCCGCATCGAAGGCGAAGAAGGCCTGCACGTCATCCGCATGCCCGAGCACTACGGCGCCCTCTCGCCCCTGCTGCACGTCGTGCCACTGCAGCTGCTGGCCTATCACACCGCCTGCCTGCGCGGCACGGACGTGGACAAGCCGCGGAATTTGGCGAAGAGTGTGACGGTGGAATGAGTCGATCAGGAGGTGCAGGTTGGAGCACGGTTGGCGAAATCGCAGCGCCCTGCTAGGTAGTGTGGAGGTAGATGGTGATCGAGTTCGTGGCGGACGGGAAGGCTTTGGCTGATCTTGCCCCTGATTTACGGACACCTATCTAAGCGACATTGGCCAGCTCGTACTGCTCTGGGCTGAGGTAGCCCAGGGTCGAGTGCAGCCGGATCCGATTGTAGTCAACCTCAATGTAGTCAAACACATGAGCCTTGGCCTGCTCCCGTGTGGCGAGGTGTTCACCATGGATGGCCTCGACCTTCAGACTGTGGTTCCAACTCTCCATTGCTGCGTTGTCGTAGCAGTTGCCTCTGGCACTCATGCTGGCGATCAAAGCGTATTGCTCCAACAGGGCGCGGTGCTCGCGCGAGCAGTATTGGCTACCACGGTCA
>WNDQ01000068.1 GCA_009912175.1 Paracidovorax wautersii
GAAAGCGTTCTCCTCCTCCAGCCGCGCCACTTCACGTTTGAGCCGTGCATGTTCGGCCAACTCCAAGCGTTGTGCCTGATCGTCCTGGTCGTGCCGCCGCGCCTGGGCGCGCCAACTGTACAGCTGGGCAGGCTGCAACCCCAGATCACGAGCCACCGTGGTTACCCCTTCTGTGGCCGCTCGCAACAGTGCCTGCTGCCTGAACTCCAGGCTGAACTCCTGCCCCTTTCTGCCTGCCTTGCTCTTGGTCATCGTCCACCTCCTATTGCGATAGTTAATCGCTTATAGGGGTGTCCGTGAAACGGGGGCAAGATCACCACGTGATCGCCGGCATCGACCTGCAGGTCGCGCACGGTGAGTTCGTGGTGTTCGTCGGCCCCTCGGGCTGCGGCAAATCAACCCTGCTGCGCATGATCGCCGGCCTGGACAGCCCCAGCAGCGGCGACCTGCTGATCGACGGCCAGCGTGTCAACGAAGTCGGCGCCGCCGACCGGGGCTGCGCCATGGTGTTCCAGTCGTATGCGCTGTACCCGCACATGACGGTCTACGACAACATGGCCTTCGGCCTGGAAAACGCCAAGGTGCCGCGCGCCGAGATCGACAAGAAGGTGCGCGAGGCCGCCGTCATGCTGCGGCTCGATCCGCTGCTCTCGCGCCGCCCCACGCAGCTGTCGGGCTGGCAGCGCCAGCGCGTGGCCATTGGCCGCGCCATCGTGCGCAACCCCAAGCTCTTTCTGTTCGACGAGCCGCTGTCCAACCTCGACGCCGAGCTGCGCATCTCCATGCGCTCGGAACTGCGCGAGCTGCACCAACGCCTGGGCGCCACCATGGTCTACGTCACGCACGATCAGGTCGAGGCCATGACCATGGCCGACAAGATCGTGGTGCTGCGCGCCGGCCGCGTCGAGCAGATCGGTTCGCCCCAGACGCTCTACGAGTCGCCCTGCAACACCTTCGTGGCCGGCTTCATCGGCAGCCCGCGCATGAACTTCCTGCCCGCGGCCAGCGTGCGTGAATGCGCGCCGCTGGCCGCCGCGCTGCCGGCCGGCACCCAGCAAGTGGGCATCCGGCCCGAACACTGGACACCCGCGCCCGCCGGCCAGGGCCTGGTCCTGACGGTGCGCGGCAGCGAATACCTCGGCGCCCAGCGCCTGGTGCAGGCCACGCTGGCCGACCAGACGCGGGTGGAACTGCTGCTGCCCGGCGACAGCCACGTCGCCCCCGGCACGGTCATCCACATGAGCGCCGCCACTGATCACCTCCATGCTTTCGACGCCAACGAACAACGACTGAAAAGGAACTGACCGTCTATGACTCCCATCAGCACCCCGGGCTGGCAAATCGAGCCGGGCGCGGCCGACGCGGACGCGCGCGCCGCGTTGGCCGGCGGCGGCCAGCTCAAGCTGGTCTTTCTCTCGCCCTCGATGGCGCGTGTGACCTGGCTGGGCGCGCAAGGCCCCAAGGAGCCGCGCACCTGGGCCATCGCCCCCACGCCGGGCCAGGACGTGCCCTGGACAGGCCGCGAGCGCGCCAGCCTGGACGGCTTCGAGCGCCCGCCGCTGCGGCCCGCCGCCAGTGGCGATCAGTTGTCCACAGCCCGGCTGGCCGTGCGCCTGCTGGGCGGCGCGGGACAAGCCGTTCGCCTCGAATGGTCGGACCCGAGCAGCGGCCAGCGCTACCTGGTCGACCGCGGCACCAGCGCCTACCTCAGCGAACGCCGCACCGGACTGGTCCGCCACTGCGTGGTCCGCGATCCGCGTGACCGCTACTACGGCCTGGGCGACAAGACCGGCCCGCTCAACCTGCACGGGCGTCGCCTGCGCTGCATGGGCCAGGACTCGCTGGGCTACGACCCGCGCAACGGCGACCCGCTCTACAAGCACTGGCCCTTCCTGCTCACGCGCACGCCCGACGGGCTGTGGACCGGTATCTACTACGACACGCTGTCGGCCGGCACCTTCGATCTGGGCTGTGAGCACGACAACTACCACGACTTTTTTCGCACCACCGAAATCGACGACGGCGACCTGGACTACTACCTCATGGTCGGCCGCACGCCCGCCGAGGTGGTTGCGCAGTTCGTGCAGCTCGTGGGCGGCACGCACCTGCCGCCGCGCTGGTCCGTGGGCTATGCACAGACCGCCATGGGCCTGCCCGACGCGGCCGACGCCCAGGTCCGCCTGAGCGGCTTCATCGACGAATGTGTGCAGCGCCGCGTGCCGATTTCGTCCTTCCACTACGGCTCGGGCTATTCTAGTCGGGGCAAGCAGCGCTACGTCTTCACCTGGAACCGCAGCAAGTTCCCCGACCCCGAGGCCGTCAACGCCAAGTTCCATGCGGCCGGCATGAACATCGTGGCCAACCTCAAGCCCTGCCTGCTCGACGATCACCCGGCCTACGACACGCTGGCCGCCGCCGGCGCCTTTCTGCAGCACGAAGGCAGCGGCAAGCCCGTGCTCGAACCCTATTGGGACGGCCAGGGCTCGCACCTGGACTTCACGCGCGAAAGCGCCGTGCACTGGTGGAAGACGCAGTTCAAGGCCGAGATCCTCGACCGCGGCATCGACGTGGGCTGGAACGACAACAACGAATACGCGATCCAGGCCGAAGACGCCTACACGGACGGCTGGGGCCAGCCCCTGCCGATGCACCGCAGCCGCCCGCTGCACGGTCTGCTCATGACACGTGCGACCTTCGAGTCGCGGCAGGAGCACGCACAGGCCAAGGGCGACAAGGAGCCCGTCTACACCGTCACGCGCGCCGGCCCGCCCGGCCTGCAGCGCTACGCGCAGACCTGGTCGGGCGACAACACGACCAGTTGGGAGACGCTCAAGTGGAACATCCGCACCGGCCTGCAGATGAGTCTGTCTGGCATGTTCAACATCGGGCATGACGTGGGTGGCTTCTACGGCCCCGTGCCCAGCCCCGAGCTGCTGCTGCGCTGGGTCCAGGCCTGCAGCCTGAATCCGCGCATGGTCATGAATTCGTGGAAGGAAGGCGGCGTCACCAACCTGCCCTGGATGCACGCCGAAGTCGAGGATGCGATACGCGAGGCCATCGCGCTGCGTTACCGCCTGCTGCCCTATCTGTGGCAGTGCTTCGAACGCGCGACGAACGAGCACGTGCCCATCATCCGCCCCACGTTCTTCAACTTCCCCGACGACGAACAATGCCTGGAAGACAGCGACGACTTCATGCTCGGCGACTGGCTGCTGGTGGCACCCGTGGTGACGCAAGGTGCGCGTGAACGCGAGGTCTACCTGCCCGCGCTGGCGCCGGGCGAACGCTGGTTTGCGCTCGACACCCGGCAGGCCTACGAAGCCGGCCGCACGCACGTGGTGGACGCCCCGCTCACACGCCTGCCGCTGTTCGTTCGGCAAGGCGCGGCCATTGCCGTGGCGGCGCCCGCGGCCGGCCAGGTGCCCAGCCACGAAGACCCGGTCAGCGAAGTCCTTCGGTTCTGACGGCCGCGAGCGGCCTCGTCACACAGCGGCAAAAACGACGGGCATCCACCCACGGCAGCTGTTGACGAAGGCCACGGCCTCGGCGCGCGTCAGGTCGTCGCGCAGGACGACGGCTTCGTGCACCGGCTGGCCTGCGTCAGCGCCAGCCTCGGGCGGCAGGCCCTCGACCAGCAGGCGCGCGCGGCCCACGCCGGCCAGCAGACCGCAGGCCAACGGCGGCGTGAGCCAGCGGCCATCGATCTTGAGCACGACGTTGCCGCGCGTGAACTCGGTCAACTCGCCCGCCTCGTTCCACAGCAGCGTGTCGAACACGCCGGGCGCGTGCGGCGCCAGCGCGTCGTAATGCACGCGCCGCGTGGTATTGTGGCGCACGAATTCATGCGTGGCATCCAGCAAAGGTCGATCCGCCAGCACCACCCGCACCGGCTGCGCCAGCGCCGGCTGGGCCACGGCCTGGGCCGACAACTGACCCGCCGCATCCAGCAGCAGCCGCACCCGCCACGTGCCCTGCGGCTGCAGGTCAGCCTGTTCCTGCAGCAGGGCCTCGGCACGCGTGCGCACGGCCGCATCCCACGGACGGCCGAACCAGGCGGCCGTAGCCGCCATGCGGTCCAGATGCGCGGTTTTCCAGGGCAGACGGCCATCCTGCAGCAACACGGTTTCGAGCACATCGAAGGGCTCGCTCGCGCGGCGCAGAAAAGCCCACTTGTCGCGCCACTCGCGCCACTCGCCATCGGGCCGCGCGTCGCTGGTCACACCGCTACCCACGGCGCCTAACGCCCGCCCCTGGGCGTCGATGGCGACGGTGCGGATCGCCACGTTGAACGTTGCCGCGCCGCCGGACTGCAGCACCCCGATGGCGCCGCAGTACACACCGCGCGGCGACGGCTCCAGCGCGCGGATGAGCTGCATCGCGCGCACCTTGGGCACGCCCACCACCGAGCCGCACGGAAACAGCGCGGCAAACACGTCCGACAGCCGCGCGCCGGGCCGGCTGGCCGCCGTCACGTCCGAGGTCATGCCCCAGAACGTGGGCCAGGCCTGCGTGTGGAACAGGCGCGGCACCTTCACCGTGTGCGGCTGCGCCACACGCGAGATATCGTTGCGGATCAGGTCCACGATCATCAGGTCCTCGGCCCGTTCCTTCTCGCTGGTGCGCAGGTGCTCGGCCTGCGCGGCATCGGCCTCGGGCGTGGCGCCGCGCGCGGCCGTGCCCTTCATCGGCCGCGACAGCAATTGCCCGTCGCGCCACTCGAAGAACAGCTCGGGCGAGACCGACAGCACCTGGCCATGTCCCGTGTCGATGAAAGCCGCGTAGGTGTCCGGCTGGCTGCGCCGCAGGGCGTGGAAAAACGCCTCGGCATCGCCCGCAAAGGTGCCGGCCAGCCGCATGGTGTAGTTGATCTGGTAGTTCTCGCCGTCCTCGATGGCGCGGGCGATGCGCGCCATGCCGGCCCCGAACGCGGCGGGCGCCAGTTCGGCCTGCCAGTCCGTGGCGGCGTAGGGGCAGCCCGCGGCGGACTCGTCCCAGGGCAAGGCCTGGTCGAACACCGCGAACCAAGCCAACGGCTGCGCCGGACCCGCGGCCGGCGCCTCGTGCACGGCGTAGGCCGCATCGAACGCGGGCGCCGCCTCGTAGCGCACAAAACCCACGCACCAGGCCCCGGCCGTTGCGGCCGCGTGGGCCTGGTCGATCACACCACGCACCTCGTGCGGCGACCAGGCCTGCAGCACGGCCCGGGGCGCGGCAAACGCATGCCGCACGCCCGCACCGCCCTGCGGCGCCACAAAATCCACCAGAACGCGAACAGCTTCTTGCATGACGAGCACTTCCTGCACCCAATGGCCCAGGGCGCCATCCACCGGACCCTGCCAGTCGCCCCCATGGCCGACCCTGCAAGCCGATCACACACGCCCCAAGAAAAATGCCCCGCAGTGTCTCCACTGCAGGGCATTGATCTGACTTTTTGGCTCCCCGACCTGGGCTCGAACCAGGGACCTACGGATTAACAGTCCGGCGCTCTACCAACTGAGCTATCGGGGAACAGACCGCTATTATAGTCACATTTTTCAGCGCTTTTCAAATCCCGCATGTCCGACGTTTTTGCCTCGCCCGCCCGCTACCCCCGTGTCCTGTCGATCGCGGGGTCGGACAGCGGCGGCGGCGCCGGTATCCAGGCCGACCTCAAGACCTTCTCGGCCCTGGGCTGCTACGGCATGACCGCCATCACGGCCCTGACGGCGCAGAACACCCAGGGCGTGCGCGCGATCCACGCGGTGCCCTGCGACATGCTCGACGCGCAGATCAACGCCGTGGTCGAGGACATCGGTGTGGACGCCGTCAAGATCGGCATGTTGCATTCGGCCGACGTCGCGCGCACGGTCGCGCAGGCCCTGGACCGCCACCAGCTCGAACGTGTGGTGTTCGACCCGGTCATGGTCTCGGCCGCCGGCGCGCCGCTGATCGACGAGGGCGCCATCGACACCCTGGTGCGCGAGGTCTTTCCCCGCGCCGCACTGATCACCCCCAACCTCGACGAAGCCGCCCTGCTGCTGGGCCGCACGCTGGACACCGCCGACGCCTTGCACCGTGCCGCTGGCGATCTGCTGGACCTGGGGGCGCGCGCCGTGCTGCTCAAGGGCGGTCATCTGCCCGGCCTGGACGTGCTCGACATCCTGGCCTGGAAGGACGCCGACGGCCGCGTCCAGCAGCAACTGCTGCAGGCCCCGCGCATCGCCACGCACAACCTGCACGGCACCGGCTGCACGCTGTCCTCGGCCATTGCCGCCTATCTGGCGCTCGAACTCGACCTGCTGCCCGCCGTGCAGGCCGCACGCGCCTACGTGATGTCGGCCCTGCAGGCCGGCGCCCACGTGCGCACCGGCGGCGGCGTCGGTCCGCTCAACCACGGCTTTGCGCCGCGGGCGATGCAGGTGCGTTGAACGACACGCCGTCCTGGCCTTTGACACACAGTCCGGGCATACTGCCTGCGCCATTGGCATCTGCAGCGTTCTGCCGGCACAGCCGGCACGCGCTGCGGGCCATCCCTATTCGCAGGAGCATGACGTGACACGACACCCATGGATCAATCGCGCGCTGGCCGCCACGGCCCTCGGCCTGGCAAGCGCCAGCTACATCGGCAGCGCCCACGCCGGACTGGGCGGCACGCCTCCATGACGCCGCCGGCCGGTGACACCCAGGCGACCACCCGCTCGCTGGAGCCCACCATCAAGAGCCAGGCACAAGGCACGACCGCGACCACGGCGGCCGCAAGCTTCACCGTGCGCGAGACGACGCTGGGCTCGGGCACGGTGATCCGCGAATACCTGGACACCAACGGCATCGTGTTCGGCCTGGCCTGGCGAGGCCCGGTCAAGCCCGACCTGGCCGAGCTGCTCGGCAACTACTTTCCCCAGTACACCGCCGCCATCCAGGCCGCGCGGGCGGCCCGGGGTCCACGTTCGCCGGTCGCCGTCGAGGCCGACAACCTGGTCGTGCGCGCGGGCGGCCACATGGGCTCTTTCAGCGGCCAGGCCTGGCTGCCCCAGGCGTTGCCTGCCGGCGTGGCCGGCAGCGACATCCAGTAACAAACAAACCCGCAGGAGACGCCACTTGCGCCGCCATTCCCCCCCCTCCTCATTCGTTGGCTCGGTGCGCTGAGCCTGGCCGCCACCCTCGCCCTCGCCGCCTGCGGAGGCGGTGGCGGCGACTCGGACAATGCCGGCACACCGTCCCCCACCGCCGCGAACCAAGTGCCGATCACGGTCGCAGCCGGGGTCGGGAACAACGTCAACATTCCCACCGTCAGCGTCACGCTGTGCGCGCCCGGCGGCAACACCTGCCAGGTCATCGACCATGTGATCGTCGACACCGGCTCCTTCGGACTGCGGGTCATGAGCAGCGCCGCCTCCAGCGTGCTCAATGCGCTGCCGACGCTGGCCGCCAATAATGGGCTGGCCAGTTGCGGCCAGTTCGTCTTCGACTACACCTGGGGCACGGTGCGTTCGGCCGACGTGAAGGTTGGCGGGCTCACCGCCGCCTCGCTCCCCGTCCAGATCATCGGCGACCTCGATACCTCGCGCCCCCCACGTCCTGCACAAATGGCGGCAACCCGGCCAACACGGTGGCCGACCTGGGTGCCAATGGCATCCTGGGCGTCGGGCCTGCACCGTACGACTGCGGCACCAACTGCACAGTCTCGCCCATCGCCAGCAGCTATTACACCTGCCCCAGCAATGGGGCCGTCTGCCAACGCACCGCCGTGACAACCAGCCAGCTCGTCGCCAACCAGGTACCCCGCTTTCCGGACGGCTACAACGATGGCATCAGCGTCGCCATGAACAATCCAAGCGGCGGCCAGGCCACAGGCACACTGACGTTCGGCAATGGCGGCCAGGCACCGGCGGGCACCACCGTGCTGACAACGACGAGCAGCGGCGACGTGCAAGGTAATTTCCTGGGCCGCACCATCAGTGACGCCTTCTTCGACACCGGATCGAACGGCTACTTCTTCGACGCCGATGCGTCTACCGGCCTGATCGACTGCAGCGGCAACTACAGCGGCTTCTACTGCCCGTCACAACCCGTCTCGCTGTCGGCTGCGCTGATCGGCGCGGCAGGCGAACAGGCCACCGTGTCCTTCACCATCGCCAATGCGCGCACACTGGCCAATGGGGGCGGCTATGCGCTGCCCAACCTCGGAGGCACCTTCGGCAGCACCGACGTGCTCGACTTCGGCCTGCCGCATTTCTACGGCCGCACGATCTACTTCGGCATGGACCGGCGCTCGCTGGGCGTCAGCGGCGCGCCCTATGTCGCCTTCTAGACGAAACCCTGCCCGCCCGCCACGGCGGGCTTGAGGGCGCATTACCGGATTTGGGTTACCCTTGGGGACTTTCCCAGCCCTACTCCCATAGTCCTCGCCGATGTCTGCCGAGAGCGGTCTTCCTGCCATTCCCGTCAAACGCTATTTCACCATCGGTGAGGTGGCGGATCTGTGCGGGGTCAAGCCGCACGTCCTGCGTTACTGGGAGCAGGAGTTCACCCAGTTGCGGCCCATGAAGCGCCGCGGCAACCGGCGCTACTACCAGCACCACGAGGTGCTGATGATCCGCCGTATCCGGGACTTGCTGTACGAGCAGGGCTTCACCATCAGCGGTGCGCGCAACAAGCTCCAGGAATGGTCCCAGACCGAGCGCGGCCGCCGTCGCGCCGATGCCCTCGACGAGCACGACGCCGGCATTTTCGACGACCTGCCATCGTCGGACGATACTCACGCGTCTGCCAGCGCGGCGCCGCTCACGGCCCCCCAAGGCGCCCCCGGAACTCCCGGCCATGAATCGTGGGCCGATCTGCGGCGCGAGCTGCTGGAGATCCGCAAGCTGCTCGGGTCTGAAAATAATTGAGCGCTGGCCAGATGGGCCTGCAAAAGACGCTACAATAGCGGTCTTCGGCGTGTAGCGCAGCCTGGTAGCGCACTTGCATGGGGTGCAAGGGGTCGCGAGTTCGAATCCCGCCACGCCGACCATAGTTGAAAGCCCAGATCTGAAAAGATCTGGGCTTTTTCTTTGCGTGCTTTTCCCTGAAAAAGCCGCCAGGGCCGGCCATGAAAAATGACCCCTCGGCCCATCGCTGCGCGATGCCCCGGTCCCCCACGGGGACGCTTTTTCATCTTGGGGCGGCCCGGCGATGAAAAAACCCGCACAGGCCATCAGCCGGTGCGGGTTTTCATGATGGCGTTCGGATGCTCAGCCGCCGTTGGCGTCGCTCCCTGGAACGGATTGCTGGATCTGTTCCTTGAGCTTGAGGCTGGCGTGGAAGGTCACCACGCGGCGTGCGTCGATCGGGATGGACTCGCCCGTGCGCGGGTTGCGTCCGGGGCGCGCGGCCTTGGTGCGGATCTGGAAGTTGCCAAAACCCGAGATCTTCACGTCTTCGCCCGCCACCAGGCGGCTGGTGACCAGGTCGAAGAAAGCGTCGACCATGTCCTTGGATTCGCGCTTGTTGAGGCCAATGCGGTCAAAGAGCAGCTCGGCGAGCTGCGCCTTGGTCAGCGCGGGGGTCTCAAGACTGTCGACGGTGATCTCCATGATGTCCTCTTGCAATAACTGAAAAGCCCCGTCTGTGCAGGGCTCGATGCACGATTGTCCCTCAGTTTGCCAACGGCGATGCGTCACGCACGCAGCTTGACCGGCAACTGCTGCTCGCACGCGGCCACCACGGCCTGGATCACCGGGTCCACCTGCGTGTCGGACAGCGTGCCGTCGTCGCTGGCCAGCGTCAGGCGCACGGCCAGGCTCTTGCCATCACTTGCAAGAGCCGTGCCGGTCTCGCCCTTGCCCGCCTGCGGGCGGTAGACGTCGAACAGCTGCACGCCGCGCAGCAGGCCGCTGCCCTGGGCTGCGGCGCGGATCACCGCTTCCAGCGTGGCATAGCTCAGCGACTCGGGCGCGGTGAAGGCGATGTCGCGCTCGACCGCCTGGAAACGTGCAACCGGCTTGGCAACCGGCACTGGGCGCTGCAGCACGGCATCGAGCGCCAGCTCGAACAGCACGGGTGCCTGCGGCAGGTCGTACTGCTGGCGCCAGCGCGGGTGCAGTTCGCCCACGACGCCGATGGCCTGGCCATCCAGCAGCACACGCGCGCAGCGGCCCGGGTGCATGGCCGGATGCTCGAACGTTTCGAACGTGGCCTGCAGGGGCGCCAGCAGCGCCTCGACGTCACCCTTGGCGTCGAAGAAGTCGGCGCGGCTGTCCTTGTGTGTCCAGCTCGTGCCATCCACGTCGCCATAGGCCAGGCCGGCCACGCGCAGCGGCTGGCGGATGCCGCGCACCGTCGTGTCGCTGGTCTCGACCGAGGCATCGCGCTCGAACACGCGGCCGATCTCGAAGACGCGCACGCGCGGCGCCTTGCGGTCGAGGTTGAACTTGAGCACCTGCAGCAGCGAGCCGATCAGCGACGAGCGCATCACGCTCATCGGGCTGGCGATGGGGTTGAGCAGGCGGATCGGGTTGGCGTTGCCGGCCAGCTCGCGCTCCCAGCGCTCCTCGACAAAGCTGAAGTTGATGGTTTCCTGGTAGCCCAGATCGGCCAGCGCATGGCGCACGGCAAAACGGCTGCGGCGGTCCTCGTCGCGGCGCTGGGCGGTGATCGGCGCCAGCGGCGGCGTGGTCGGCAGCTGGTTGTAGCCGATCAGGCGCGCGACTTCCTCGATCAGGTCTTCCTCGATCTGGACGTCGAACCGGTAGGGCGGCGGCGTGACGTCGAGCACGCCGGCCTCGACCACGTCGGCGCGCAGTTCCAGGCGCTGCAGCACCGCGATGCACTGGTCCTGGCTGACTGGCATGCCGATGACCTTGGCCGCGCGCGCCACGCGCAGGCGCACCGGGCGCGACTCGGGCAAACCCAGCGTCTGGTCGTCGACCGGGCCGAGCTGGGTGTCGCTCGTGCCGCAGATCTCGACCACGAGCTGGCTGATGCGCTCGATGATCGCGACCGTGCGGCTGGGGTCGACGCCGCGCTCGTAGCGATGGCCGGCATCGGTCGAGAAGTTGAAGCGGCGCGAGCGCCCCTGGACGGCCTCGGGCCACCAGAAAGCGGCCTCGACGTAGATGTGGCGCGTGTCGTCCGATACCGCCGTGGCGTCGCCGCCCATGATGCCGGCCAGCGACTCGACCTGGTGTGCATCGGCGATCACGCCGACTTTCTCGTCGAGCGTGATGGTGCTGCCGTTGAGCAGCTTGAGCGATTCGCCCGCGCGGCCCCAGCGCACGTGCAGCCCGCCCTCGATCTTGTCGAGGTCGAAGATGTGGCTGGGCTGGCCGTACTCGAACATCACGTAGTTCGAGATGTCGACCAGCGGCGAGACGCTGCGCTGGCCGCAGCGCGCCAGGCGCTCGACCAGCCAGGCGGGCGACTTCACCCGCGTGTCGACGTTGCGGATCACGCGGCCGGAGAAACGGCCGCACAGCTCGGGCGCCTCGACCTTCACGGCCAGGCGCGCGTCGGTGCTGGGCGCGATCGCGGCCGAGGCCGGTGCCAGCAGAGGTGCGCCAGTCAGCGCCGCGACTTCACGCGCCACGCCATAAACGCTCAGGCCATGCGCCAGATTGGGCGTGAGCTTGAGCGTGAACAGCGTGTCGTCCAGGTTGAGCACCTGGCGGATGTCGGCGCCCACGGCCGTGTCGGCCGGCAGTTCGAGCAGGCCGTCGCTGTCCTCGCTGACGTGCAGCTCGCGCGCCGAGCACAGCATGCCTTGGCTCTCGACACCGCGCAGCTTGCCCAGCTTGATCTTGAACGGCTTGCCATCGGCGCCCGGCGGCAGCTCGGCGCCCACCAGCGCGCACGGCACCTTGATGCCCACGCGCGCGTTCGGCGCGCCGCAGACGATGTTGAGCAGCGCGCCCTGCCCCACGTCCACCTGGCACACGCGCAGGCGGTCGGCGTCGGGGTGCTGCACGGCCTCTTTGATCTCACCCACCACCACCTTGGCAAACGGCGGTGCGACGGGCTGGAGCGCCTCGACCTCCAGGCCGGCCATGGTCAGCGTGTCGGCCAGCGCTTGGGTGGACAGCGCGGGATTGCAGAACGCGCGCAGCCAGGATTCAGGAAATTGCATGGTCGTTGTCGTGCTGATTCGTTACACAGGGGCCGTGTTCACTGGAACTGGCGCAAGAAGCGGATGTCGCCGTCGAAGAACTGGCGCAGGTCGTTCACGCCGTAGCGCAGCATGGTCAGGCGGTCCATGCCCATGCCGAAGGCAAAGCCGATGTAGCGCTCGGGGTCCAGCCCCATGTTGCGCACCACGTTCGGGTGGACCTGGCCGGCGCCGCTCACCTCCAGCCAGCGGCCGGCCAGCGGGCCGCCCTGGAACTGGATGTCGATCTCGGCGCTGGGCTCGGTGAAGGGGAAAAAGCTGGGACGGAAGCGCAGCACCAGATCGTCGCTTTCAAAGAAAGTGCGGCAGAAATCGGTGAACACGACCTTGAGGTCCTTGAAGCTCACGTTCTCGCCCAGCCACAGGCCTTCGCACTGGTGGAACATGGGCGAATGCGTGGCGTCGTTGTCGACGCGGTAGGTGCGGCCCGGCGCGATCACGCGGATCTCGGGCATGCTGCCGCCCGCGGCCACCACGGCCTCGTACTTCTTGATGTGGGCCAGCGCGTAGCGAACCTGCATCGGGCTGGTGTGCGGGCGCAGGTTGTAGGGGATGCCGTCCTCGCCGTTGATGTCCACGTAGAACGTGTCCTGCATCGAACGTGCGGGGTGGTTGGGCGGGTTGTTGAGCGCCGTGAAGCTGTGCCAGTCGGACTCGATCTCGGGGCCGTCGGCCACGTCGAAACCCATGCTGCCGAAGATCTGCTCGATGCGCTCCTGCGTGCGGCTGACCGGATGCAGCCCACCCGTCGTGCGCACGCGGCCGGGCAGCGTCACATCCAGCGCCTCGGCCTTGAGTTGGATCGCCAGCTCGGCATCGGCCAGCGCCTGCCGGCGCTCGTTCAGCGCCGCCTCGATGGCCTGCTTGGCCTGGTTGATGGCAGCCCCGCGCGTCTTCTTTTCCTCGACGCTCAGCGCGGCCATGCCCTTCATCAGCTCGGTGACGCGGCCCGACTTGCCCAGGAACAGGGCCTTGGCGTTTTCCAGGTCGGCGGGGGTCGCCGCCTGCGCGAAGGCACTGCGGGCCTGCTCGATCAGCGTGTCCAACTCGTTCATAAAATTCTCGGTTCCATCATCAAAAACGCCCCGTGCCCGGTATGGCACGGCGGGCCCGCGATGAAAAAAGGGCTAGTGCCCGGGACCGAAATCCCCTGCGCTAGCCCTTTCATTTTGGGTGCGTTCACCAGGCACCGCAGCCAGGCCGCGGCACCCGGTGCCCCGTGAAAATCAAGCGGCCAGTTTGGCTTTGACTTGTTCCACGATGCCGCCAAAGGCGGCCTTGTCGTGCACGGCCAGGTCGGCCAGCACCTTGCGGTCGATCTCGATCGATGCCTTCTTCAGGCCGTTGGCGAACTGGCTGTAGGTCAGGCCCAGTTCACGGGCAGCGGCATTGATACGGGCAATCCACAACTGGCGGAAGACGCGCTTCTTGGTACGGCGGTCACGGTAAGCGTATTGACCGGCCTTCATCACCGCCTGTTTGGCGACGCGGAAGACGTTACCGCGGCGACCGCGGAAACCCTTGGCAAGGGCGAGGACCTTCTTGTGACGAGCACGGGCGGTTACACCACGTTTGACGCGAGGCATGTGTTTTCTCCTAGTTCGTCAGTTGATTACAGGCCAGCAAAGGGCAGCATCTGCGCCACGTGACCCAGATTGGTCTCGTGCACAGCCACGGCACCACGCAGTTGGCGCTTGTTCTTGGTGGACTTCTTGGTCAGGATGTGACGCTTGAAGGCTTGACCGCGCTTGACGGTTTCACCCGGACGAACGCGAAAACGCTTCTTCGCGCTGCTCTTGGTCTTCATTTTGGGCATTTTCATGCTCCTATTTGTTTGTGCTCGCGAGGCGCTGCGAAATCCCTTTCGCAGACTTGATGGCCCCGAGCCACTTCTTTGTGCAAGCCTTGCGGCCCACACGAGCAGAGGCCCTTGCGGGCCTCTGCATCCAGGTTCCGGGCTTGCGCCCTTTCCCTGAAAACCGGTTCAATACAGCTGGACCGACCGCCGGGATTCTAAGCGGTCTGGTTGGTCGGCTGCTCAGCCGGCGCGGCGGGCTTGTTGCCGCCGCCGCTGGCCTTCTTGCGGCTGGGCGCGATCATCATGATCATCTGACGCCCTTCCAGCTTGGGAAACTGCTCGATGACAATGCTGTCGGCCAGCTCATCACGAATGCGGTTGAGCAAGGCAAGACCCAACTCCTGGTGCGTGATCTCGCGGCCACGGAAACGCAGGGTGATCTTGCATTTGTCGCCCTCATCCAGAAAACGCCGGATGTTGCGCATCTTGATGTTGAAGTCGCCGTCGTCGGTCCCGGGGCGGAACTTGACTTCCTTGACCTCGATGACCGTCTGCTTGGCCTTGGCCTCGGCAGCCTTCTTCTGCTCCTGGTACTTGAACTTGCCGTAGTCCATCAGGCGGCAGACCGGCGGATTGGCACTGGCCACGGTTTCCACCAGGTCGACATCCAGATCACCGGCCATGCGCAGGGCCTCGGCCAGGGGAACCACGCCCAGCGGCTCGTTGTCCGGGCCGGACAGGCGCACCTCGGGGGCGGTGATTTCCCGGTTCAGGCGGTGCTTGCGCTCTTCCCGGTGGCGACGATCACGAAATTCAGTAGCGATGGCTCTGGTCCTTAAATCTGTTTTGCTGCAAAAGGTGCAGCACCCTACCTATCAGCGACGCTGACAAGAAGCTTGTTCCATCGGGAAAATCAATTCTTGCTGGCGATGTCGTTCTGGAGCTTCTCGAGGAAGGCCTCCAGCGGCATCGCACCCAGGTCTTGGTTGCCCCGGGCGCGTACGGCGACGGCTCCTGCTGCCTTTTCCTTGTCGCCGACGACCAGGATATAGGGCAGCTTTTGCAACGATTGCTCACGTATTTTATACGTAATCTTCTCGTTGCGCAGGTCTGTCACCACACGCACGCCCCTGGACTGCAGCGTTTGAGCAACTTCCCTCACGTAATCGGCCTGGGCGTCGGTGATATTGAGCACCGCGACCTGGACCGGCGCAAGCCAGGTCGGCAAGGCGCCGGCGTGCTGCTCGATCAGGATGCCGATGAAGCGCTCCAGGCTGCCCACGATGGCGCGGTGCAGCATGATGGGGCGATGGCGCACGCCGTCCTCGCCGACAAAGTCGGCGTCCAGCCGCTCGGGCAGGTTGGGGTCGACCTGGATGGTGCCGCACTGCCACTGGCGGCCGATGGCGTCGCGCAGCGTGTACTCGATCTTGGGGCCGTAGAAGGCGCCCTCGCCCGGCAGGTACTCGAACTCGACGCCCGAGGCGCGCAGGCCGTCGGCCAGGGCCTGCTCGGCCTTGTCCCAGCTTTCGTCGGAGCCGATGCGTTTTTCGGGCCGGGTCGAGAGCTTGTAGAGGATCTCGGTGAAGCCGAAGTCCTTGTAGACCTGCTGCAGCAGCGTGGTGAAGGCGGCCACTTCGGCCTGGATCATGTCCTCGGTGCAGAAGATGTGGCCGTCGTCCTGCGTGAAGGCGCGCACGCGCATGATGCCGTGCAGGCCGCCCGAAGGCTCGTTGCGGTGGCACTGGCCGAATTCGCCGTAGCGCAGCGGCAGGTCGCGGTAGCTCTTGACGCCTTGCTTGAAGATCAGGATGTGGCCGGGGCAGTTCATCGGCTTGAGCGCGTATTCGCGCTTTTCCGACTCGGTGGTAAACATGTTCTCACGGTACTTGTCCCAGTGGCCGGTCTTCTCCCACAGGCTCTTGTCGAGGATCTGCGGGCCCTTGACTTCCTGGTAGCCGTTGTCGCGGTAGACCTGCCGCATGTACTGCTCGACCACCTGCCACAGCGACCAGCCCTTGGGGTGCCAGAACACGTTGCCGGGCGAGTGCTCGTCGAGGTGGAACAGGTCGAGCTCGCGGCCCAGGCG
Source organism: Paracidovorax wautersii (assembly GCA_009912175.1). Taxonomy (GTDB): domain Bacteria; phylum Pseudomonadota; class Gammaproteobacteria; order Burkholderiales; family Burkholderiaceae_C; genus Comamonas_F; species Comamonas_F wautersii_A. Next base: position 16,009 of record WNDQ01000068.1, read on the forward strand.
GCGGTGGTCGCGCTTTTCGGCTTCCTCGATGCGCTTGATGTAGGCGTCGAGGTCTTTCTTGTCGGCCCAGGCCGTGCCGTACACGCGCTGGAGCTGCTCGTTCTTGGCGTCGCCGCGCCAGTAGGCGCCCGAGACGCGGGTGAGCTTGAAGTTCTTGAGGAAACGGGTGTTGGGCACGTGCGGGCCGCGGCACATGTCGACGTACTCCTCGTGGTAGTACAGGCCCATCTGCGTTTCGCCCGGCATGTCGTCGATCAGGCGCAGCTTGTAGGCCTCGCCACGCTGCTGGAAGACTTCGATGACCTCGGCGCGCGGCGTCATCTTCTTGATGACGTCGTAGTCCTTGGCGATCAGTTCGCGCATGCGCGCCTCGATGGCAGCCAGGTCGTCGGGCGTGAAGGGGCGCTCGTACGAGATGTCGTAGTAGAAGCCCTCGTCGATGACCGGGCCGATCACCATCTTGGCCGTCGGGTAGAGCTGCTTGACGGCGTGGCCGACCAGGTGGGCACACGAGTGGCGGATGATCCCCACGCCCTCAGCGTCCTTGGGCGTGATGATCTGGAGTTTGGCGTCGTGGTCGATCACGTCACTGGCGTCGACCAGGCGGCCGTCGACCTTGCCCGCCACGGTGTTCTTGGCCAGGCCTGGGCCGATGGACAGGGCCACATCAGCCACGGTGACGGGACCGGGGTACTCGCGCTTGGAGTTGTCGGGAAGCGTGATCTGGATCATGGAGAGGGCAATCCTGAAGAAACGAGAAGGGGCGAAAACAAAAAAGCGCGGGGGTCGCCGCGCTGTTTTCGCAAGCCCGCCAGGGGCCGGGGGAAGAAAAGGCGCGAGCGGCCAGCGCAGCTACCGGAGGTAGCGGCCGGAAGTGGTGGCCGGGCTCGTTCGCGGTGTCATAACCAGCGTGCCTTTCTCGTCCCTTGTGAAGATGGAGGATCGCGGGCTGTCCTGCCCGCGCCGAAGGCGGCAAGTTTACCGCAAGTGGGCGCCGGCTTGCCGCCCCAGGTAGGTGGCGGCCACGCGCGGGTCGCGGGCGACCTCGGCGGCCGGCCCGTGCAGCACGACGCGGCCGGTTTCCAGCACGTAGGCACGGTCGGCCACACGCAGGGCCGCGCGGGCGTTCTGCTCGACCAGCAGCACCGCCACGCCGGTCGCCTTCAGGCGCTCGACGATGGCGAAGATCTCGCGCACGATCAGCGGCGCCAGCCCCAGGCTGGGCTCGTCGAGCATGAGCACGGCCGGCCGGGCCATGAGGGCGCGGCCCAGCGCCAGCATCTGGCGCTCGCCGCCCGACAGCGTGGCCGCAGCCTGCTGGCGGCGCTCGTGCAGGCGCGGGAACAGCGTGTAGACGTGGTCGAGCTGGTCGGCCGGGCGCGCGTCGCCGCGGCGCACCCGGCGCCAGCAGCCCAGCAGCAGGTTGTCGGCCACGCTCATGCTGCCGAACAGCTCGCGGCTTTCAGGCACCAGGCACAGGCCCTCGGCCACACGGCGCTCGATGGGCCAGCGCGAGATGTCGACATCGCCCAGCGCCAGGCCGCCACGGGCCCAGCCATTGACAGGCAAGGCGCCCGCGATGGCATTGAGCAGGCTCGACTTGCCGGCGCCGTTGGGGCCGATCACGGTGACGACCTCGCCGGGCCGCACCGTCAGCGCCAGGTCTTCGAGCGCGGGCACGTGGCCGTAGCGCACCTGCAGGCCGGTGACCGACAGGGCCGGGCTGGGCGCGGCGCTCAAACCAGTCGCTCCCGCAGGACGGCTGGCAAGACAGCCGTGGCATCAGGGCGATCACCCTCCTCGTCCTCGCCCAGATAGGCGCGGCGCACCGCCGGGTCGTTCTGCACCTGGGCCGGCGTGCCCTCGGCAATCTTGCGGCCGAACTCCATGACGATGAGCCGGTCGGTCAGTTGCATCACGAAGTCCATGTCGTGCTCGACCACCAATACGCCCATGCCCTCGGCGCGCAATTGGCGCAGCAGCTCGGCCAGGGCCTGCTTTTCGAGGTGGCGCAGGCCCGCAGCGGGCTCGTCGAGCAGCAGCAACGCCGGGTCGGCGCACAGGGCGCGTGCGATTTCGAGCACACGCTGCTGCCCCAGCGGCAGGCTGCCGGCCGGGCGCAGCGCGACGGCGCCCAGGCCGACACGTTCGAGCTGGCGCCAGGCCTCGGCGCGCAGCGCGGCTTCTTCGCGCCGGTTCAGCCGCAGCAGGCTGCGCAACATGCCCGCGCGCGAGCGCAGGTGGGCGCCCAGCGCGGCGTTTTCCAGCACCGACATGTCCGGCACCAGCTTGACGTGCTGGAAGGTGCGCCCCAAACCCAGCGCCGCGACACGGCGTGCACCTGATCTTGCCCCCGTTTCACGGACACCCCTATAAGCGATTAACTATCGCAATAGGAGGTGGACGATGACCAAGAGCAAGGCAGGCAGAAAGGGGCAGGAGTTCAGCCTGGAGTTCAGGCAGCAGGCACTGTTGCGAGCGGCCACAGAAGGGGTAACCACGGTGGCTCGTGATCTGGGGTTGCAGCCTGCCCAGCTGTACAGTTGGCGCGCCCAGGCGCGGCGGCACGACCAGGACGATCAGGCACAACGCTTGGAGTTGGCCGAACATGCACGGCTCAAACGTGAAGTGGCGCGGCTGGAGGAGGAGAACGCTTTC
>WNDQ01000069.1 GCA_009912175.1 Paracidovorax wautersii
GAAAGCGTTCTCCTCCTCCAGCCGCGCCACTTCACGTTTGAGCCGTGCATGTTCGGCCAACTCCAAGCGTTGTGCCTGATCGTCCTGGTCGTGCCGCCGCGCCTGGGCGCGCCAACTGTACAGCTGGGCAGGCTGCAACCCCAGATCACGAGCCACCGTGGTTACCCCTTCTGTGGCCGCTCGCAACAGTGCCTGCTGCCTGAACTCCAGGCTGAACTCCTGCCCCTTTCTGCCTGCCTTGCTCTTGGTCATCGTCCACCTCCTATTGCGATAGTTAATCGCTTATAGGGGTGTCCGTGAAACGGGGGCAAGATCACATCGCCTCGCCGCTCAAGCTGCGCGGCGACCGGGGCAAGGCGGTGCAGGCACGCGTGCGTGCGCTGGCCGAGCGGCTGCACATCGAGCCTTTCCTGCAGCGCTACCCGGCCGAGCTGTCGGGCGGCCAGCAGCAGCGCGTGGCGCTGGCGCGTGCGCTGGCCAAGGGCGCGCCGCTGATGCTGCTCGACGAGCCGCTGGTCAACCTCGACTACAAGCTGCGCGAGGAACTGCGCGACGAACTCAGCCAGCTTTTTGCGGCGGGTGACGCCACGGTGGTCTACGCCACCACCGAGCCGGGCGAGGCCCTGCTGCTGGGCGGCTACACCGCCGTGCTGCACGAGGGCGAACTGCTGCAGTACGGCCCCACGGCCGAGGTCTTCCATGCCCCGAATTCGCTGCGCGTGGCCAGCGCCTTCAGCGACCCGCCCATGAACCTGATCGCCGCCGAGGCGGCCGAGGGCGGCGTGCGTGTGGCCGGCCACATGCTGCCGCTGGCGCAGCCGCTGCCGGCAGTCGTGGCGCAGAGCCTGACGGTGGGCGTGCGCGCCAGCGCGCTGCAGCTGGCCGCGCGTGCCGGCGACGTCGCCGTGCCCGGCACGGTGGAACTGGCCGAGATCGCGGGCTCCGACACCTTTGTGCACGTCCACACGGCCTGGGGCGAGATGGTGGCCCAGTTCACCGGCGTGCACGACTTTGCGCTGGGTGCGTCGCTGGCGCTGCATCTGCACCCGGACGACGTCTACGTCTTTGGCGCGGACGGCGGCCTGTTGCGTGCGCCCGCGCGCCGGGGAGGACGCTGACATGGCCCGCATCCAGCTCGACCTGGCCCATTCCTACAAGCCCAACCCGCGCGAGGACAGCGACTACGCGCTGCTGCCGCTGTCCATGGAATTCCGCGACGGCGGCGCCTACGCGCTGCTTGGGCCTTCCGGCTGCGGCAAGACCACGCTGCTCAACATCATGTCGGGCCTGCTGGTGCCGTCGCAGGGGCGCGTGCTGTTCGACGGGGTGGACGTCACGCCGGCCAGCCCGCAGGCGCGCAACATCGCGCAGGTGTTCCAGTTCCCGGTGATCTACGACACCATGACGGTGGCGCAGAACCTGGCCTTTCCGCTGCGCAACCGCCAGGTGCCCGAGGCGCAGATCCAGGCGCGCGTCGGCCAGATCGCCGAGATGCTGGAGATGAGCCACCAGCTCGACCAGCGCGCGGCCGGCCTGTCGGCCGACCAGAAGCAGAAGATCTCGCTGGGCCGCGGCCTGGTGCGCTCGGACGTCTCGGCCGTGCTGTTCGACGAGCCGCTGACGGTGATCGACCCGCACCTCAAGTGGCAGCTGCGGCGCAAGCTCAAGCAGATCCACCATGAACTCAAACTCACGCTGATCTACGTCACCCACGACCAGGTCGAGGCGCTGACCTTTGCCGAAGAGGTGGTGGTCATGACACGCGGCCGCGCGGTGCAGGTCGGCGCGGCGGCGGCGCTGTTCGAGCGGCCGCAGCACGTCTTCGTGGGCCACTTCATCGGCTCGCCCGGCATGAATTTTTTGCCCGCGCAGGTTCAGGGTGATGCGCTCGTCGTCGGGGGGCGGCATCTGCCGATGCCGGCCGACCGCACCTTGCCGGCCGGCGCGCTGCAACTGGGCGTGCGGCCCGAATACCTGCGCGTGGCGCCGCCCGAATCGAGCGGCGCGCTGCCCTGCACGGTCGACAAGGTGCAGGACATCGGCACCTACCAACTGCTGACCGCGCGCCTGGGCGAGCACGTGCTCAAGGCGCGTGTGGCGCCCGGCGAGCCTTTGCCCGCGGCGGGCGGCACGGTCTGGCTGCAGGTGCTGGGCAGGCACACCTGCTTCTACCGCAACGAGGAATTGCTGGCATGAGCGCGACCACCAAGCCCGTGAACCAGAAGGCCTGGTTCCTCATCCTGCCCGTCATCGTGTGCGTGGCCTTCTCGGCCATCCTGCCGCTCATGACGGTGGTCAACTACTCGGTGCAGGACATCATCTCGCCCGAGCGGCGTGTGTTCGTCGGCACCGAGTGGTTCGCCGCCGTGATGCGCGACGAGGAACTGCACGGCGCGCTGCTGCGCCAGATCGTGTTCTCGCTGGCCGTGCTGGCGGTGGAGATTCCGCTGGGCATCGCGCTGGCGCTGTCCATGCCCGCGCGCGGCTGGAAGTCGTCGGCCGTGCTGGTCACGGTCGCGCTGTCGCTGCTCATTCCGTGGAACGTGGTGGGCACGATCTGGCAGATCTACGGCCGCGCCGACATCGGCCTGCTGGGCGCGGCGTTGCAGGCCCTGGGCGTGGACTACAACTACACGGCCAACGCCACCGACGCCTGGCTGACCGTGCTGGTGATGGACGTGTGGCACTGGACGCCGCTGGTGGCGCTGCTGTGTTTTGCCGGGCTGCGCTCCATCCCCGACGCCTACTACCAGGCCGCGCGCATCGACGGCGCCAGCAAGTGGGCGGTGTTCCGCTACATCCAGCTGCCCAAGCTGCGCGGCGTGCTGATGATCGCGGTGCTGCTGCGCTTCATGGACAGCTTCATGATCTACACCGAGCCCTTCGTGCTCACCGGCGGCGGGCCGGGCAACGCCACCACCTTCCTCAGCCAGTACCTCACGCAGAAGGCCGTGGGCCAGTTCGACCTGGGGCCGGCCGCCGCTTTCTCGCTGATCTACTTCCTCATCATCCTGCTGCTGTGCTTCATCATCTACAACTGGATGCAGCGCGTGGGCACCGACACCGCCACGGAGGACGGCCATGCCTGAGTCGCGTCGTTTTCGCAAACGCAGCCTGTTCCTGCTGGCCTACCTGATCTTTGCGCTGCTGCCCATCTACTGGATGGTCAACATGAGCTTCAAGACCAACACCGAGATCCTGTCGGCCTTCACCTTCTTCCCGCAGGACTTCACCTGGGCCAACTACCGCACCATCTTCACCGACGAGTCCTGGTACTCGGGCTACATCAACAGCCTGATCTACGTGGCCATCAACACGGTGATCTCGATCGCCGTGGCGCTGCCGGCCGCCTATGCCTTCAGCCGCTACCAGTTCCTGGGCGACAAGCACGTCTTCTTCTGGCTGCTGACCAACCGCATGACGCCGCCGGCGGTCTTTCTGCTGCCCTTCTTTCAGCTCTACACCACGGTGGGGCTGATGGACACGCACATCGCCGTGGCGCTGGCGCACCTGCTGTTCAACGTGCCGCTGGCGGTGTGGATCCTGGAAGGCTTCATGAGCGGCATCCCGCGCGAGATCGACGAGACCGCCTACATCGACGGCTACAGCTTCCCGCGTTTCTTTGCCACCATCTTCCTGCCGCTGATCAAGGCCGGCGTGGGCGTGGCGGCCTTCTTCTGCTTCATGTTCAGCTGGGTCGAGCTGCTGCTGGCGCGCACGCTGACCAGCGTGAACGCCAAGCCCATCGTGGCGACCATGACGCGCACCGTCAGCGCCTCGGGCATGGACTGGGCGACGCTGGCCGCGGCCGGCGTGCTGACCATCGTGCCCGGCGCCATCGTGATCTGGTTCGTGCGGCACTACATCGCGAAGGGCTTCGCGATGGGCCGCGTCTGATTGTCATCGGGAGACAACGCCATGTTCGACTGGATGGCCTGGACCACGCCCGTGGCCGTGTTTTTTGTCTGCATCGTGCTCATGCTGGTGGGCATGACGGTGTGGGAAATCAAATCGCCCACCACCTTGCGCAAGGGCTTTCTGCCGATCGCCACCACGCGCGGCGACCGGCTCTTCATGGGGCTGCTGGCGGCGGCCTACATCAACCTGGCTTTCGTCGGCATTTCGGGCCACATCGCCGAGTGGCTGCAGCTGGGGCAGGAGCCCTCGGTCTGGATCAGCTTCGTGCTGTCCATGGGGGTGCTGGCCTTCATCCTGCGCAAGGGCTGAGTCTGGATTCAAACAGCCACGCGCCTCCCCGTTCCCCGGGGGCGCGTGGCCGGTCGCAACGGCAGCTTGGGGACAGCCACAATCAAGGAGACAGTCATGAAGATGCGTTTTACCGCCCTGGCGTTCGCCGCCGCGGCCTTGGCGGCCGGGCAGGCCGCGTGGGCGGGCGAGCCCGAGGCCAAGAAATGGATCGACAGCGAATTCCAGCCGTCGACCCTGAGCAAGGACCAGCAGATGGCCGAGATGAAGTGGTTCATCGACGCCGCCAAGAAGCTGCAGGCCAAGGGCGTCAAGGAAATCTCGGTGGTGTCAGAGACCCTGACCACCCATGAATACGAATCCAAGACCCTGGCCAAGGCCTTCGAGGAAATCACCGGCATCAAGGTCAAGCACGACCTGATCCAGGAAGGCGACGTGGTCGAGAAGCTGCAGACCTCCATGCAGTCGGGCAAGTCCATCTATGACGGCTGGATCAGCGACTCCGACCTGATCGGCACGCACTACCGCTACGGCAAGATCATGTCGCTGACCGACTACATGGCCAATGCGGGCAAGGAGTGGACCAACCCCGGGCTGGACGTGAAGGACTTCATCGGCACCAGCTTCACCACCGCGCCCGACGGCCAGATGTACCAACTGCCCGACCAGCAATTCGCCAACCTGTACTGGTTCCGCGCCGACCTGTTCGAGCGCAAGGACCTCAAGGACAAGTTCAAGGCCCAGTACGGCTACGACCTGGGCGTGCCGCTGAACTGGAGCGCCTACGAAGACATCGCCGAATTCTTCAGCGTCGACGTCAAGACCATCGACGGCAAGCCCATCTATGGCCACATGGACTACGGCAAGAAAGACCCGTCGCTGGGCTGGCGTTTCACCGACGCCTGGCTGTCGATGGCGGGCGCGGCCGACAAGGGCATTCCCAATGGCATGCCGGTCGACGAATGGGGCATCCGCGTGGCCGACGACAAGTGCACGCCGGTGGGCGCCAGCGTCTCGCGCGGCGGCGCCACCAACTCGCCGGCTGCCGTCTACGCGCTCACCAAGTACGTCGACTGGATGAAGAAGTACGCGCCCAAGGACGCCCTGGGCATGACCTTCACCGAGTCCGGCCCGGTGCCCGCGCAGGGCCAGATCGCCCAGCAGATCTTCTGGTACACCGCCTTTACCGCCGACATGACCAAGCCCGGCCTGCCGGTGGTCAACGCCGACGGTTCGCCCAAATGGCGCATGGCGCCCGGCCCCAACGGCCCGTACTGGAAGGACGGCATGCAGAACGGCTACCAGGACGTGGGCTCCTGGACCTTTTTCAAGGACCACAACCCCGACCGTGTGGCCGCCGCCTGGCTCTACGCCCAGTTCGTCACCGCCAAAACCACGTCCCTCAAGAAGACGTTGACCGGCCTCACGCCGATCCGCGAATCCGACATCCGCTCGCAGGCCATGACCGACGCCGCGCCCAAGCTCGGCGGGCTGGTCGAGTTCTACCGCAGCCCGGCACGTGTGGCCTGGACGCCGACCGGCAACAACGTGCCCGACTACCCCAAGCTGGCCCAGCTCTGGTGGAAGAACGTGGCCACGGCCGTGACCGGCGAAAAGACCCCGCAGGGCGCCATGGACAACCTGGCCGAGGAAATGGACCAGGTCATGGCCCGCCTGCAGCGCGCCGGCATGGCCCGCTGCGCGCCCAAGCTCAACCCCAAGGGCGATCCCGCCAAGTGGCTGAGCGACCAGCAGGCGCCATGGAAGAAGCTGGCCAACGAAAAGCCCAAGGGCGAAACCGTCGCTTACAGCCAACTGCTGCAGGCCTGGAAGGACGGCAAGGTCCGTTGAGCGTGGCCGCTTGACGCGGCAACCTGGGCCGGCTTGCCCCGGGGCTTTTCACCGCCAGCGCGGTGCAGGCCCCGGGGCGGTGCGGCCGATTGTTGTTGAGGCCAACTCAAGGGTTAACCCTTGAGTCGACCACCCAGGATGGACAATGCACCCATGAGCACCCCGAATGCGCCCTTGCCGACCGTGCGCGCCGACCTGCTGGCGCGGCTGGCCCCAGCCCCTGATGCCCCGCCTTACGACCTCGCGGTGATCGGCGGCGGTGCCACCGGCCTGGGCGTGGCGCTGGATGCCGCCGCGCGCGGCTTCTCGGTCGTGCTGCTGGAGTCGCACGACTTCGCCAAGGGCACGTCCTCGCGCGCCACCAAGCTCGTGCATGGCGGCGTGCGTTACCTGGCCCAGGGCAACATCAGCCTGGTGCGCGAGGCCCTGCGGGAGCGCACCCACCTGCTGCGCAACGCGCCCCACCTGGCGCAGCCGCTGCCCTTCGTCATGCCCGGCTACAAGCTGTGGGAAACGCCGTTCTACGGCGTCGGCCTCAAGGCCTACGACGCGCTGGCCGGCTCGGCCGGCCTGGGCGCCACCGAATTCCTGAGCGCACGCGCCACGCGGGCGCTGCTGCCCAACGTGCAGACCGCCGGCCTGTGCGGCGGCGTCAAGTACTGGGACGGCCAGTTCGACGACGCCCGCCTGGCCCTGGCCCTGGCGCGCAGCGCCGCCGCGCGCGGTGCGCTGCTGCTCAATTACTGCCGGGTCGAGCGGCTGCTCTACCAGGACGACAAGGTCTGCGGCCTGGTCGCGCAGGACACCGAAACCGGCCGCGACTACGCGGTGCAGGCGCGCTGCGTGGTCAACGCCACCGGCGTCTGGGCCGATGCGCTGCGCCGGGCCGACGGCCAGGCCCGGGGACGGCAGGAGCCCGCCATGATCGCGCCCAGCCAGGGCGTGCACCTGGTGGTCGACCGCGACTTCTGGCCCTGCGACCACGCCTTGCTGGTGCCCAAGACCACCGATGGCCGCGTGCTGTTCGCCGTGCCGTGGCTGGGCAAGACCATTCTGGGCACGACCGACACCCCGCGCCACGACCTCGCGCGCGAGCCCCGGCCGTTCCGCGAGGAGGTCGATTTCATCCTGCGCGAAGCCGGGCGCTACCTCGCGCGCGCGCCGCGCCTGCAGGACGTGCGCAGCACCTGGGTCGGCCTGCGCCCGCTGGTCAAGCCGGCGCATGGCGACGGCGACACCACCAAAAAAATCAGCCGCGAACACACGGTGCTGGTCAGCGCCAGCGGCCTGGTGACCGTGACCGGCGGCAAGTGGACCACCTACCGCGCCATGGCCGAGGACGTGCTCGACCAGTGCTTCGACGCGCACCTGCTGCCGCGCCGCGCGGGCGACGTCACCACCCACCTGCCGCTGGTGGGGGCCGAGCCGGGCGCCGCCGGCAACCCGAAGACGCCCCCCCTAAGCGCCGCGCCGGGCTGGCATCTCTATGGCGGCGAAGCGCCCGCCGTCCAGGCCCTGCCCGGCGCCGAGCGTGAACTGGGCCTGGGCCTGACCGAAGCCATGGTGCGCCACGCCGTGCGCCACGAATACGCGCGCACGGTCGAAGACGTCCTGGCGCGCCGCTCGCGCCTGCTGTTCCTGGACGCCGCGCTGGCCGCCGCCCTCGCGCCCCGGGTCGCCGAGCTGCTGGCCGGGGAGGGCGTGGCCGATGCCGCGCTGCCTGATTTCCAGGCACTCGCGGGCCAATATGCGTCGCCGCTGGCCGCGTAATGCTCTTGTTCTGAGAGCGTTATCCCATTGATCTGCGGGGCATTTTCCCGTGGGGTCGGCAAAAACAACAGCCTGCGCCGCAGCGCGTCACATGTCTTGACGCAACTGTGGAAATTTGAGATACTTGCCGTCTTCGCTGTAAAAGGCGAAACCTATCTGCCCACCGGAAGCGTTGCAAGTGGTTTGCGACGTGGACGACGGGCCCAAGACTGACTGAGTGGCGTTTTCCAAGAGGCTTTGGCCTGGCGGTGCGTCTTCTTGGTTCAAGTTGGGAATACTGAAATGATCCAAACTGAATCTCGACTCGAAGTCGCCGACAACACTGGCGCCAAGTCCGTCCTGTGCATCAAGGTGCTGGGCGGTTCCAAGCGTCGCTACGCCAGCGTTGGCGACATCATCAAAGTTAGCGTGAAAGAAGCCGCTCCCCGTGGTCGCGTCAAGAAGGGCGAGATCTACAGCGCGGTGGTCGTGCGCACGGCCAAGGGCATCCGTCGTGGCGACGGCTCCCTGGTGAAATTCGATGGCAACGCCGCGGTGTTGCTCAACAGCAAGCTGGAGCCCATCGGCACCCGCATCTTTGGACCCGTCACGCGTGAACTGCGTACCGAGAAGTTCATGAAGATCGTGTCCCTGGCTCCCGAAGTTCTCTGAGGACGCATCATGAACAAGATTCGCAAAGGCGACGAAGTCATCGTGCTCGCAGGGCGCGACAAGGGCAAGCGCGGCAAGGTTTCGCTGCGCAAGGACGATTCCTTCCTGATCGTGGAAGGCATCAACCTGGTGAAGAAACACACCAAGCCCAATCCGCTCAAGGGCACCACCGGCGGTATCGTGGAAAAGGCTGCGGCCATCCACCAATCCAACGTGGCAATTTTCAACGCCTCCACGGGCAAGGCTGACCGTGTGGGCATCAAGCGCGTCGAGAAGCAAGTGGATGGCAAGACCAAGCTGGTCAACATCCGCGTCTTCAAGTCCAGCGGCGAAGAAATCAAGGTGGCGTAATCATGGCTCGCTTCCAACAACTCTATCGTGAAAAAGTGGCGCCCGAACTGACCAAGAAGTTCGGCTACAAGTCGCCCATGCAAGTGCCGCGCATCACCAAGATCACCCTGAACATGGGTGTGGGTGAAGCCGTTGCCGACAAGAAGATCCTGGACAACGCCGTTGCCGACCTGACCAAGATCGCTGGCCAGAAGCCCGTCGTGACCAAGGCTCGCAAGGCCATCGCCGGCTTCAAGATCCGCGAACAGCTGCCCATCGGCTGCATGGTCACCCTGCGTGGTGCCCAGATGTACGAATTCCTGGATCGCTTCGTTACCGTGGCTCTGCCCCGCGTGCGTGACTTCCGTGGTGTGTCCGGCCGCTCCTTCGATGGCCGTGGCAACTACAACATCGGTGTCAAAGAGCAGATCATTTTCCCGGAAGTCGAGTACGACAAGGTTGACGCCCTGCGCGGCCTGAACGTCAGCATCACGACGACGGCCAAGAGCGACGAAGAAGCCAAGGCACTGCTGGCCGGCTTCCGTTTCCCGTTCAAGAACTGAGGTTAACCGTGGCAAAACTTGCTTTGAAACAGCGTGAACTCAAGCGTGACAAGCTGGTGGCCAAGTTCGCCGCCAAGCGCGCCGAGCTCAAGGCCCTCTCGACCGACGTGAACCGTGCGGAAGAAGAACGTGCAGCCGCCCGCCTGGCGCTGCAGAAGCTGCCCCGTAACGCGAACCCCACGCGTCAGCGTAACCGCTGCGAAATCACGGGTCGTCCCCGTGGCACGTTCCGCCAGTTCGGTCTGGGTCGTGCAAAGGTGCGTGAACTGGCCTTCGTCGGGGGCATCCCCGGCGTGACCAAGGCTAGCTGGTAAGTTGGCAGGAGAGATACAACATGAGCATGAGTGATCCCATTGCCGATCTGCTGACCCGCATCCGCAATGCACAAATGGTGTCCAAGGCAACTGTGTCGGTGCCGTCTTCCAAGGTGAAGATTGCCATCGCCCAGGTGCTCAAGGATGAAGGTTACATCGACGGCTTCGAAGTGAAGACCGAAGGTAACAAGTCTGAACTGGAAATCGCCCTGAAGTACTACGCCGGCCGTCCGGTGATCGAGCGTATCGAGCGCGTCAGCCGTCCCGGCCTGCGCGTGTACAAGGGCCGCGCTGCCATTCCCCAGGTCCAGAACGGTCTGGGCGTGGCCATCGTGACGACCCCCAAGGGCGTCATGACCGATCGCAAAGCACGTGCTACCGGCGTCGGTGGCGAAGTGCTGTGCTACGTGGCTTGATGCAGGCGAAGGAGAGACGAACATGTCCCGAGTAGGAAAACTGCCTGTGTCCATCCCCGCAGGCGTCGAGGTGGCCATCAACGCCGACGCCATCAGCGTCAAGGGCGGTGGCGTCACGCTGAGCGTGCCGCAGAACGCCCTGGTCAAGGTGAGCAACGAAGCCGGCGCGCTGCGTTTTGCGCCCGCCGACGATTCGCGCGAAGCCAATGCCCTGAGCGGCACGCTGCGCCAGCTCGTCAACAACAGCGTCATTGGCGTGACCAAGGGTTTCGAGCGCAAGCTGACGCTCATCGGCGTGGGCTACAAGGCCCAGGCTGCGGGTGACAAGCTCAACCTGTCGGTTGGCTTCTCGCACCCCGTGAGCAAGCAGATGCCGGCTGGCGTGACGGTGGCAACGCCGGCACCGACCGAAATCATCATCAAGGGTGCCGACCGCCAGCGCGTCGGCCAAGTGGCTGCCGAGATCCGCGCCATCCGTCCGCCCGAGCCCTACAAGGGCAAGGGCATCCGTTATGCGGATGAGAAGGTCGTGATCAAGGAAACCAAGAAGAAATAAGGACCTGCATCATGTCTTTGACCAAAAAACAGCAGCGTCTGCGTCGGGCACGTCAGACCCGCATCCGTATCGCCACCCAAGGTGTCGTGCGTCTGCTGGTCAACCGCACCAACCTGCATATCTACGCCAGCGTGATCTCTGGCGACGGCTCGCAAGTGCTGGCCTCGGCCTCCACCGCCGAAGCCGAAGTGCGCCAGTCCCTGGGCGCCTCGGGCAAGGGCGGCAACGTCGCCGCGGCCCAAGTCATCGGCAAGCGTATTGCCGAGCGCGCCAAGGCTGCGGGCGTCGAGAAGGTGGCCTTCGACCGTTCGGGCTTTGCCTACCACGGTCGCGTCAAGGCCCTGGCCGACGCTGCCCGCGAAGCCGGCTTGCAGTTCTAAGCAGACTGAAGGATCAACAAAATGGCTAAAGTTCAAGCAAAAGTGCAAGACGAAGCTCGCGACGACGGTCTGCGCGAAAAAATGATCGCGGTCAACCGCGTCACCAAGGTGGTGAAGGGCGGCCGGATTCTCGGTTTCGCCGCACTGACCGTGGTTGGCGACGGTGACGGCCGCATCGGCATGGGCAAGGGCAAGTCCCGCGAAGTGCCCGTGGCCGTGCAAAAGGCCATGGAAGAAGCTCGCCGCAACCTGCTGAAGGTTTCGCTGAAGAACGGCACCGTGTACCACACGGTGACCGGCCAGCACGGCGCTTCCAAGGTCTTCCTGGCACCCGCTCCCAAGGGTACCGGCATCATCGCCGGCGGCCCGATGCGCGCGGTCTTCGAAGTGATGGGCGTGACCGACATCGTGGCCAAGAGCCATGGTTCGACCAACCCCTACAACATGGTTCGTGCGACGCTGGACGCGCTGCGCAACAGCACCACACCTTCGAATGTTGCTGCCAAGCGTGGCAAGAACGTCGAAGAGCTGTTCGCCGCTTGAGTCCCAGGAGAACAGAAATGACGACGCAAAAAACTGTGAAGATCCAGCTGGTTCGCAGCCCGATCGGCACCAAGCAGGACCACCGCGACACCGTGCGCGGCCTGGGTCTGCGCAAGCTCAACAGCACGAGCGAACTGCAGGACACCCCCGCAGTGCGTGGGATGATCGACAAGATCGCCTACCTCGTGAAAGTCCTGTAAGCAGAGGTTTGATATGCAATTGAATGGTATTAAGCCTGGCGAAGGTGCCAAGCATGCCAAGCGCCGTGTCGGCCGTGGCATTGGCTCCGGCCTGGGCAAGACCGCTGGTCGCGGTCACAAGGGTCAGAAGTCCCGTTCGGGCGGCTACCACAAGGTCGGCTTCGAAGGCGGTCAAATGCCGCTGCAGCGCCGTCTGCCCAAGCGTGGCTTCAAGTCGCACCTGCTCAAGTTCAACGCGGAAGTGACGCTCACGGCACTCGATCTGCTCGGCGCCGCCGAAGTCGATCTGCTGGCGCTCAAGAACGCCGGTCTGGTGGGTCAGCTCATCAAGAACGTGAAGGTCATCAAGTCGGGTGAGATCACCAAGGCCGTCAAGCTGGCCGCCGGTATCTCCGCGACCGTGGGCGCCAAGGCCGCGATCGAAGCTGCCGGTGGCAGCGTCGCCGTGGCCGAACAAGCCTGAGCCTGAACCGCAAGAAAGCTTAGACAGTGGCTACTAACGCAGCACAACTGGCCAAGACCGGGAAGTTCGGCGACTTGCGTCGCCGTCTGGTCTTCCTGCTGCTGGCGCTGGTCGTCTATCGCATCGGGGCGCACATTCCTGTGCCCGGTATCGATCCCGATCAGCTCCGTCAGCTCTTCAGCAGCCAGCAAGGCGGCATCCTGAACCTGTTCAACATGTTCTCGGGTGGCGCCCTGTCCCGTTTCACCGTGTTTGCACTGGGGATCATGCCGTACATCTCGGCGTCGATCATCATGCAGTTGGCCGCCTATGTGGTGCCCACGCTGGAGCAGTTGAAGAAAGAGGGCGAGGCAGGCCGTCGCAAGATCACGCAGTACACCCGTTATGGGACCTTGCTTCTGGCGCTGTTTCAATCGGTCAGCATTGCGATTGCGCTGGAAAGCCAGCCTGGCCTGGTGCTCGCACCGGGCATGGGTTTCCGCATCACGGCCATGATCAGCCTCACGGCTGGCACCATGTTCCTGATGTGGCTGGGTGAGCAGATCACCGAGCGTGGCCTGGGCAACGGCATCTCGATCCTGATCTTCGCCGGCATCGCAGCCGGTCTGCCGAGCTCCATCGGCGGCCTGTTCGAGCTGGTGCGCACGGGCGCCATGAACATTCCGGTAGCCATCATCGTGGTCGCCCTGGTGGCCGCGGTCACCTACTTCGTGGTGTTCGTCGAGCGCGGTCAGCGCAAGATCCTGGTGAACTATGCACGCCGCCAGGTGGGCAACAAGGTCTACGGTGGCCAGTCCTCGCACCTGCCCCTGAAGCTCAACATGGCCGGGGTGATTCCGCCGATCTTCGCGTCGTCGATCATCCTGCTGCCGGCCACGCTGGTGGGTTGGCTGAGCACGGGCGACAGCTGGTTTCAGCGGGGCCTCAAGGACGCCGCGTCCGCGTTGACGCCGGGGCAGCCGATCTACGTGATGCTTTATGCCGCGGCGATCATCTTCTTCTGCTTCTTCTATACGGCCCTGGTGTTCAACAGCCGCGAAACGGCCGACAACCTGAAGAAGAGCGGGGCGTTCATTCCCGGGATCCGACCCGGTGAGCAGACGGCTCGTTATATTGATAGAATCTTGGTCCGCTTGACGCTGGTGGGTGCTCTGTACATTACCTTCGTTTGCTTGCTGCCCGAGTTCTTGATCCTGGAGTACAACGTTCCCTTCTATTTTGGCGGGACGTCGCTTCTGATCATCGTGGTCGTCACCATGGATTTCTGGGCCCAGGTCCAGAACTACATGATGTCGCAGCAGTATGAGTCCTTGCTGAAAAAGGCCAGCTTCCGCTCTTCTTGAGCAAAGCCGGACACAGGCATCGCAGAGGCGACCCGTCGCCTCTTGAGTAACCCCCCCATGATCCCGGGCGCACATGGCAACAGCCCGCGCCGGGATACGCGTAGAGTTTTAGGAGAATCGACAATGAGAGTTTCGGCTTCGGTCAAGCCCATCTGCCGCAACTGCAAGATCATCCGCCGTCACGGCGTGGTGCGCGTGATCTGCACGGATGCGCGTCACAAGCAGCGTCAAGGCTGATCACAAGGTACAGAGGAACAACATGGCACGTATTGCTGGTATCAATATTCCGCCGCACAAGCACGCGGAGATCGGCCTGACTTCGATTTTCGGCATCGGCCGCACGCGCGCCCGCCAGATCTGCGAAGGCGCGGGCATCGCTTATGACAAGAAGGTCAAGGACCTGAGCGACACCGACCTGGAAAAGATCCGCGACCAGATCGCTCTGTTCACGATCGAAGGCGACCTGCGTCGCGAAACGACGATGAACATCAAGCGTCTGATGGACATCGGCTGCTACCGTGGCTTCCGCCATCGCCGTGGCCTGCCGATGCGCGGTCAGCGCACCCGCACCAACGCCCGCACTCGCAAGGGTCCGCGCAAGGCCGCCGCTTCGCTCAAGAAGTAATCCGGGAATTTGAAAGAGCTCCATGGCTAAAGCACCGAACAACAGCGCCGCCCAGCGTGTGCGCAAGAAGGTCCGCAAGAACATCTCGGACGGCGTCGCCCACGTTCACGCTTCCTTCAACAACACCATCATCACCATCACCGACCGCCAGGGCAACGCCCTGTCGTGGGCTTCCTCGGGTGGTCAGGGTTTCAAGGGTTCGCGCAAGTCGACGCCCTTCGCTGCCCAGGTCGCTTCCGAAGTGGCCGGTCGTGCTGCGATCGAACAAGGCATCAAGAATCTCGACGTCGAGATCAAGGGCCCCGGTCCTGGCCGTGAATCGTCTGTGCGTGCACTCGCTGCGCTGGGCATCCGCATTGCGTCGATCTCCGACGTGACGCCGGTCCCGCACAACGGCTGCCGTCCCCAAAAGCGTCGTCGCATCTGATTGCGACGTGCTTTGTGCAGCAGTGAGGCCACGCAAGTGGCCGCACTGCGTTCGTTTTTTTAAGACCACCGCCATCAGGCCATTGCGGCCGAAGGCTCCTGCGGTGACAGCCGCAGCAGAACAACCAAGGAAATCAAGTGGCACGCTACCTCGGCCCCAAGGCTAAACTTTCCCGCCGCGAAGGCACCGACCTGCTGCTCAAGAGCGCCCGCCGCTTGATCAGCGACAAGGCCAAGTTCGACTCCAAGCCTGGTCAGCACGGCCGCACCTCGGGTGCCCGCACGTCTGATTACGGCCTGCAACTGCGCGAAAAGCAGAAGGTCAAGCGCATCTACGGCGTGCTCGAGCGCCAGTTCCGCCGCTACTTCGCCGAAGCCGACCGCCGCCGTGGCAACACCGGCGCCAACCTGCTGAGCCTGCTCGAATCGCGCCTGGACAACGTCGTCTACCGCATGGGTTTTGGCTCCACGCGCGCTGAAGCCCGCCAGCTGGTGTCGCACAAGGCGATCACGGTCAACGGCCAGGCTGTCAACATTCCTTCCTACCAAGTGAAGGTGGGCGATGTGGTCGCCGTGCGCGAAAAGTCCAAGAAGCAAGTGCGCATCGTGGAGTCGCTGCAACTGGCCCAGCAAGTCGGTCTGCCGGCCTGGGTTGAAGTGAGCGCCGACAAGGCCGAAGGCATCTTCAAGAAGTCGCCCGACCGCGACGAGTTCGGCGCCGACATCAACGAATCGCTGATCGTCGAACTGTACTCGCGTTAATCCGTTCCCTGGCGCGGCGTGCCCTTGGCGGGGCGGGCTGCGCTTTCTATTTGTCATCAGCCTTACCGGTGTAACGAGCTGGGGGTATTGAGAGGAAGTTTGCATGCAAACAAATTTGCTGAGTCCCAAGGCAATCGACGTTGAGCAAATTGGCCCGAACCGTGCCAAGGTCACTCTGGAACCGTTCGAGCGTGGCTACGGCCACACCCTGGGCAATGCGTTGCGCCGGGTGCTGCTGTCGTCCATGGTCGGCTATGCCGTGACCGAAGTGACGATCGCTGGCGTCCTGCACGAGTACTCGTCCATCGAAGGCGTGCAGGAAGACGTGGTCAACGTGCTGCTCAACCTCAAGGGCGTGGTGTTCAAGCTGCAAAACCGCGATGAAGTCACGCTGAGTCTGCGCAAGGATGGTGAAGGCCTGGTGACGGCCGGCGACATCCAGACGCCGCACGACGTCGAGATCCTGAACCCCGAGCACGTGATCGCCACGCTGTCGCAGGGTGCCAAGCTGGACATGCAGCTCAAGGTCGAGAAGGGCCGCGGCTACGTGCCGGGCAACGTGCGCCGCTACGGCGACGAGTCGGCCAAGACCATTGGCCGCATCGTGCTGGACGCTTCGTTCTCGCCGATCAAGCGCGTGAGCTACACGGTCGAGAGCGCCCGTGTGGAACAGCGCACCGACCTCGACAAGCTGGTCATGGACATCGAAACCAGCGGCGCGGTCTCGGCGGAAGACGCCGTGCGCGCTTCGGCCAAGATCCTGGTCGAGCAGCTGGCCGTGTTTGCTCAGCTCGAAGGCAGCGACCTGCCGTTCAGCGTCGCTCAGGCTTCGTCGGGCAGCAAGCAGGACTTCGATCCGATCCTGCTGCGTCCGGTCGACGAGCTCGAGCTCACCGTGCGTTCGGCCAACTGCCTCAAGGCCGAGAACATCTACTACATCGGTGATCTGATCCAGCGCACCGAAAACGAGCTGCTCAAGACCCCGAACCTGGGGCGCAAGTCGCTCAACGAGATCAAGGAAGTCCTGGCCTCGCGTGGTCTGACTCTGGGCATGCGCCTGGAGAACTGGCCGCCCGCGGGTCTCGACAAGCGCTGATTCTTCGCGTCCCTGACCCGCGATAGGCGGTCGGCAAGCCGGCTGCTACAATCGCGGGTTCCATTTTTTCATTGTCATCGTGCACCCCGCAGTACCTGATACGGCTGTGGGCATCAAACCAGAGAAAGGAAAGCACCATGCGTCACGGAAACGGTCTCCGTAAACTCAACCGCACCAGCGCCCATCGCAAGGCCCTGCTGCAAAACCTGGCCAACGCCCTGATCGAACACGAAGCGATCAAGACGACGGTGCCCAAGGCCAAGGAACTGCGCCGCGTGATCGAGCCCCTGATCACCCTGAGCAAGGAAGCCACGGTCGCCAACCGCCGCCTGGCCTTTGCCCGTCTGCGCAACCGCGACAACGTCGTCAAGCTGTTCGACGAACTGGGCCCGCGTTTCAAGACCCGTCCGGGCGGCTACACGCGCATCCTGAAGGCCGGTTTCCGCGTGGGCGACAACGCGCCCATGGCCCTGATCGAGCTGGTCGATCGCGCCGATGTGGCAGAAAAGGCTGAACAAGCCGATTCCGCCGAATAAATCGTGCTAGAATACAAGTCTTGTCGCGCGGTGGAGCAGTCTGGTAGCTCGTTGGGCTCATAACCCAAAGGTCGGAGGTTCAAATCCTTCCCGCGCAACCAACTTGGAAAACCTGCTGAGAGAAATCAGCAGGTTTTTTTCGTCTGCGCATTGCCCGGCTCCGTGGCCCGCACGGGCGGGCGGGCGAGTGCGCGTGTTCGGCGCCTTGCGCGGTCGATCGATCAGGCCTGGGGCGCCTGCCAGACGGCGTCGGCAATCCTGAGGGGCTTGGGAATGAGCTTGAGCTGGTGGAAGGCGTCGGCCACGGCCTGCTGCTGGGTGACGACGCTGGGGCTCAGCGGCGTGACGCCGTAGCCCTGGCGGCTGAGCGCGAGCTGGGTGATGTCGGGCGGCAAGCCCACCAGTGGCGCGATCTGTTGCGCGGCCTGCGCGAGGTTGGCGCGCGTCCACTGGCCCGTGCGGTCGAGTTCGCGCAGGATGAGCGCGATCCGCTGCGGCTGGTTCTGCGCATAGCCACGCGAGGCCAGGTAGAACTGGTAGTTGCTGACCAGGCCCTGGCCGTCGCGCAGCACACGCGCGCCGAGCTGCTTTTCTGCGGCGGCCTGGAAGGGGTCCCAGATCACCCACGCGTCGACATTGCCGCTGGCAAACGCCGCGCGCCCGTCGGTGGGCGTGAGAAAGACGGTCTGCACCTCACCATACGGCAGGCTGGCGGCTTCCAGTGCCTTGACCAGCAGGTAGTGCACGTTCGAACCCTTGTTGAAGGCCACCCGTTTGCCCTTGAGGTCGGCCACGCTGCGGATGGGCGAATCGGCCTTGACGAGGATGGCCTCGCCAGCCGGCGCGGGCGGCTCGACACCGACATAGACCAGGTCGGCGCCCGCGGCCTGGGCGAACACGGGCGGTGCCTCGCCCGTGGCGCCGAAGTCGATCGCGCCAACGTTGAGGGCTTCGAGCAACTGGGGGCCGCCCGGGAATTCGGTCCACGTGACCTGCACGCCTTGCGAGGCGAGCTGTTTGTCGAGCCCGCCGTCGCCCTTGAGCAGCACGAGGCTGCCGTACTTCTGATAACCGATGCGCAGGGTGTTGGCCCGCTGGCCCTGGGCCTGCGCCCGGGTGGCCGGCAGCCCGAGCGTCGAGCCCAGGGCCAGCGCGCCGGCACTGGCCAGCCACTGGCGGCGCCCGGTCAGGAGGGGAGAAGAAAGCGGTGTGGGCGGATGGTCGGGCATGGACATTCCTGCGTGACGAATGACTTTCCAAGTTAGCGGCCGCGCGGGCGTCGGGGAAGGTCGGAAAACAGATTGATCTTGCCCCCGTTTCACGGACACCCCTATAAGCGATTAACTATCGCAATAGGAGGTGGACGATGACCAAGAGCAAGGCAGGCAGAAAGGGGCAGGAGTTCAGCCTGGAGTTCAGGCAGCAGGCACTGTTGCGAGCGGCCACAGAAGGGGTAACCACGGTGGCTCGTGATCTGGGGTTGCAGCCTGCCCAGCTGTACAGTTGGCGCGCCCAGGCGCGGCGGCACGACCAGGACGATCAGGCACAACGCTTGGAGTTGGCCGAACATGCACGGCTCAAACGTGAAGTGGCGCGGCTGGAGGAGGAGAACGCTTTC
>WNDQ01000007.1 GCA_009912175.1 Paracidovorax wautersii
GCGCGAGCACCGCGCCCTGTTGGAGCAATACGCTTTGATCGCCAGCATGAGTGCCAGAGGCAACTGCTACGACAACGCAGCAATGGAGAGTTGGAACCACAGTCTGAAGGTCGAGGCCATCCATGGTGAACACCTCGCCACACGGGAGCAGGCCAAGGCTCATGTGTTTGACTACATTGAGGTTGACTACAATCGGATCCGGCTGCACTCGACCCTGGGCTACCTCAGCCCAGAGCAGTACGAGCTGGCCAATGTCGCTTAGATAGGTGTCCGTAAATCAGGGGCAAGATCAACGGGCTTCCATTACGACGTCTGCACCAACATCATCCGTGATGTCCAAAAGCAACTGGGCCTGTCCGAGCTGCGCACCCAGTACCAGCCCGTGACCTCCGGCAACCGCATCCCCCTGGTCAAGAACGGCACCGTCGACATCGAGTGCGGCTCGACCACCAATGACAAAAACCGCCAGAAGGAAGTCGCCTTCGCCAACACGCTGTTCGTCGAGGAAGTGCGCATCGCCGTCAAGGCCGACTCCAAGATCAATTCGGTGGCCGACCTCAACGACAAGACCGTCGTGACCACCACCGGCACCACTTCGGTGCAACTGCTGCGCCAGAACAAGCGCGCACAGAACATCAACTTCCGTGAAGTCACCGGCAAGGACCACTCCGACAGCTTCCTGCTGCTCGAATCCGGCCGCGCCGATGCCTTCGTGATGGACGGCCAGATCCTGGCGGGCAACATCGCCAAGTCCAAGAACCCCAAGGACTACAAGATCGTCGGCGAGCCCCTGTCGGTCGAGCCCATCGCCATCATGATCCGCAAGGACGACCCCGCCTTCAAGAAGGCCGTGGACGACTCCATCGCCCGCCAGGTCAAGGACGGCACGGTCGCCAAGCTCTACGACAAGTGGTTCATCCAGCCCATCCCGCCGACCAACACCGCGGTGGGCCTGCCCGCCTCGGCCGCGACCAAGGCTGCCTGGGCCAACCTCAACGACAAGCCCAAGGAAGCCTACAAGGTCGACTAAAGCAGCTTCGGTGTGACATGCGCGCCCGCCAAGCCTGAGGTCTTGTGCGAAGCGGGGCGCCAGACGCCCGCTTATTCCTAAGCGGGCGTTTTTTGTAGCCAGGCCCCGGGGGCCGGCACCCGCGCTACGCGCATCAACCACCGCAATGCTGCGCCCTTGACGGGCCTCTTTACGCATCAAGATTAGGAGCTTCTTATGGGAACAGACTGGGACTGGCAAGTCTTCTTTCAGGACCCCGGCAACTACCCCACCTACTGGCAATGGATGATGTCCGCCTGGGGCTGGACCGTGTCCGTCGCCGTGCTGGCGCTGATCATCGCCCTGGTCGTCGGCTCGATCATCGGCATCCTGCGCACCCTGCCCGACCGCCCCCTGCTTTCGGGCTTTGCCACCTGCTGGGTCGAGTTGTTTCGCAACATCCCGCTGCTGGTGCAGATCTTCCTGTGGTACCACGTCATCCCGGCGCTGGTGCCCGCCATGAAGCGTTTCGACAGCTTCACGCTGGTGGTGATCGCGCTGGGCCTGTTCACCTCGGTTCGTATTGCCGAGCAGGTGCGCTCGGGCATCCAGTCGCTGCCGCGCGGCCAGCGCTACGCGGCGCTGGCGGTGGGTTTCACCACCTGGCAGTCCTACCGCTACGTGCTGCTGCCCATGGCCTACCGCATCATCATTCCGCCGCTGACCAGCGAGACCATGAACGTGTTCAAGAACTCGTCGGTGGCCTTTGCCGTGTCGGTGACCGAGCTGACCTGGTTCGCCATGCAGGTGGGTGAAGAAACTTCGCGCCCCATCGAGATCTACGCCGCGGTGACCGTGCTCTACATCATCTCGGCCTTTGCCATCAACCGGATCATGGCCTTCATCGAAAAACGCACCCGCGTTCCCGGCTTCATCGCCTCGGCCAGCGGCAGAGGACACTGAACCATGACGCTCGACTTTTCCTTCTACAGCTGGGATGTCATCAGCAACTACATCCTCAAGGGGCTGTATTTCAGCCTGATGCTGACGCTGGTGGCCACCGTGGGCGGCATCCTGTTCGGCACCGTGCTGGCACTCATGCGCCTGTCCGGCGTGAAGCTGCTGACGATTCCCGCGACCATCTACGTCAACGGCATGCGCAGCATTCCGCTGCCCATGGTGCTGCTGTGGTTCTTCCTGCTGGTGCCCTTCCTGATCGGGCGGCCCATCGGCGCGGAAATGGCCGCGGTCATCACCTTCATCGCCTTCGAGGCCGCCTACTTCAGCGAGATCATGCGCGCGGGCATCCAGTCCATCCCGCGCGGCCAGGTCTTCGCCGGCCAGGCCGTGGGCATGACCTACGGCCAGAACATGCGCCTGGTCATCCTGCCGCAGGCCTTTCGCAACATGCTGCCGGTGCTGCTGACGCAGACCATCGTGCTGTTCCAGGATACCTCGCTGGTCTACACCATCGGCGCCAGCGACCTGCTCAAGGGCTTCGTGGTGGCCGGCAACAACCTGGGCCGCCCGGTCGAAAGCTACCTGCTGGCCGCGGTCTTCTACTTCGTCATCTGCTTCGCGCTGTCCTACGTGGTCAAGTGCCTGCACCGGAAAATCGCCATCATCCGCTGACAGCGGACATCGAGGACACAGCTATGTCTCAACCCATGATCGAAATCAAGAACGTCTCCAAGTGGTACGGTCCCGTGCAGGTGCTCCATGACTGCTCGGTCAGCGTCAACAAGGGCGACGTCGTGGTGGTCTGCGGCCCGTCGGGCTCGGGCAAGTCCACCCTGATCAAGACCGTCAACGCGCTCGAACCTTTCCAGAAGGGCGAGATCACCGTCAACGGCGTTGCGCTGCACGACCCCAAGACCAACCTGCCCAAGCTGCGCAGCAAGGTCGGCATGGTGTTCCAGCACTTCGAGCTCTTTCCCCACCTGTCGGTCACCGAGAACCTGACCATCGCCCAGGTCAAGGTGCTCGGGCGCAGCCTCGACGAGGCGCGCCAGCGCGGCCTGAAGATGCTCGACCGCGTGGGCCTGTCGGCGCACAAAGACAAGTTCCCCGGCCAGCTCTCGGGCGGCCAGCAGCAGCGTGTGGCCATTGCGCGCGCGCTGTCGATGGACCCGGTGGTCATGCTGTTCGACGAGCCCACGTCCGCGCTCGACCCCGAAATGGTGGGCGAAGTGCTCGACGTCATGGTCGGTCTGGCCCACGAAGGCATGACCATGATGGTGGTCACGCACGAAATGGGCTTTGCGCGCAAGGTCAGCAACCGCGTGATCTTCATCGACGTCGGCGGCCACATCCTGGAAGACTGCAGCAAGGACGAGTTCTTCGGCAACCCCGACGCCCGCCAGCCGCGCACCAAGGAATTCCTCAACAAGATCCTGCAGCACTGAGCAGACGCTCGGCCGACGGCTTGCGATCCAGCCCCTGCGCTCCCCGGAGCCAGGGGCTTTTTCATCGCCCCATCGGCCCGAATGACTGCGGGGTTCAGCGGGTCTGGCTGAGGATGATGCGGTCGAACAGGCGGTCGCCCAGCCAGACACGCAGGCGGATCAGCATCTTGGCGAACTTGCCGGCGGCATAACGCGTGCGGGGCTTGCTGCTGGCGACGGCCCTGGAGACCACGTCCGCGATCACGCTCGGATCGCTGCCCGTGCCCTGCCCATAGGTGTTCCGGATCGCCTTGGCCACGATCTGCACCCAACGGCCATAGGGGCCGCTGGCCGACCGTTTGACGATGCTGTCCGTGGCGGCGTCACCGAAGCCCGTCTCGATCACGCCGGGTTCGACGATCACGACCTGGATGCCGAACTCGGCGACTTCCAGGCGCAGACAGTCCGACCAGCCTTCCAGCGCATGTTTGGTCGCGTGATACCAGGCTCCCAGGATGCTGTACATCTTGCCGCCCATCGAAGTGATGTTGACGATGTGCCCAGCGCGCTTGGCCCGCATGGCGGGCAGCAGCAGTTGCGTCAGCCGTGCGGCGCCGAAGAGATTGACCTCGAACTGGTAACGCGCTTCGTCGATGCCGATTTCCTCGACCGGCCCGTACAGGCCGAAGCTCGCATTGTTGACCAGCACGTCCACACCCCCGGTCTGGGAAAGAATGGTCTCGACACCCGCGACGATCTCCTCGTCCCTGGAGACGTCCATGCGCAGGGGATAGGCACCGAGCCGGGCCAGGCCGGCCATCTTGTCGACGCTGCGCGCCGCCACGTAAACCTGATAACCGTCCTTGATCAGACGCAGGGCAATGGCCTTGTCCATGCCCGACGATGCGCCGGTGACCAGGGCCGTTTTTTTTCCGGGGGTGAACATGTTGCACCTCGTTTGTTGAGTGGCCTCCAGTCTTTCAGGAAAGGCCGGGGCTTGGCCTTGCGGCAGGCGCCAAGCGACTTGCGATCGGCGCCACCGCGGGCCGCCCTGAGCCGTTCAGAAACGGCCCCATCGGGCACCGACCCCATCTCAAGGCGGCGCAGCGCCCAGACGGGCCAGTTCATGGGAGGGCAGGACAAGCACGCCCTGGGCCGTGGGCACGCTTCGCACCAGCGCATGGGCGACGGCCCGGCCATGCACGGGCTTGTAGGCCCCGGGCAGCACCGGCGCGAGCAGCCTGGCAATGGGAATGGCGACGATCTCGCCCATGCGCGTGGGCTGGCCCAGGCCGTCGCGGGAATCCAGCAGCAGCGAAGGCTGCGTGATGACCAGCGCCGTGAAGGGCATGGCCTTGAGCGCGTCTTCCAGTTCGCCTTTGACGCGGGTGTAGAACATGGACGACCGGGCGTTCGCGGCCCCGGCACTCACCAAGCCTGCGCGCCGCGCGCCGGCCGCGAATGCGGCTTGGGCCACGGCCAGGTTGGCATCGAAGTCCACCGCGCGAAAGGCCGCCTTGCTGCCCGCCACCTTGATCGTGGTGCCCAGGGCCAGGTACACCTCATCCACCTGCGGCAGCGTGGGCAGGCAGCCAAAATCCACGATGTGGACCTGCAGCTTGGGGTCGCGGACCGCCAGGGGCCGACGGCTCAGGGCATGGACCTCGCCAACGGTTCGGTCGGCCAGCAGCGCCTGCAGAATCAGCCCGCCGACGAGTCCAGTGGCACCGGCCAGCAGCACTTTCCGTTGTTTTTCTTGCGCATTCATCGGTGTCGTTCTCAGTTCAGGCGCATGGCGCTGCGGGCGGTGTCCGGCGTCTGGCCCGTCCATTCCAGGAATGCGCGATAGAAGGAGTTGGGGTCTTCAAAGCCCAGCAGAAAGGCGATCTCGCCACCGGTCATCGTGGTGCTCCCAAGGTAGTGGCGCGCCAGGCTCTCCCGGGTCGTGTTGACCAGGGCACGGAAGTTTTCTCCCTCGTCTTCGAGGCGACGCTGCATGGTGCGCTTGCTCAACCCCAGACGCTCGGCGGCTTTCTCGATGGTGGCCGTGTTGCTGGGCAGCAGCTCCAGCAGCACGGCACGGACACGCTCGGCCATCGTCGCGGCTGCGTCGAGTTCGCTGAGCCGGCGGCGCAGGTCGGGCTCGAACACTCGCCACATGCCTTCGTTCACCGTCAGAAAGGGGCGCAGGGCATCCGCGGCAGCAAAGGTGATGGCCGGCCTCTCGCCGCGTTGCACGGGAACGCCAAAGAAGCGCTCATAGCGCCGGGCGCAGGTGCTGGAAGGAAGCGGCGGCAGAGCCACTCGCAGTGCCTGCACGGGCTCGCGCGTCGCCAGCCGGGCCAGTTGCAGGAAGAAGGCGACCTCGGCCACCTGCAGCGAGTGGGGCAGCTCGGTCTGCACCGACAGCCAGCGCGGCGAGACGGTCAACGCCCCCGAATGATCCACGTCGACCGCCAGGTGCATGGGGGCTACGAGTTGCTTGTACTTGGCCAGGCGCTGCACCGCCTGCATCAGGTTGGCGCTGCACAGCGCGGCGAACAGCGGCGGATCGAACACTTCGGCCGACACCCTCTCGACCAGACGCAAGGGAAACGTGGCATCGCCAACTTCCAGTTCCAGCGCCCGCCAGAAGCGGAAATACTGATCCGTGTCGAGACCATGGCCGGCACGGGCAAACAGATCGTCGGGCAGCCCCGCCTTGCGCAGCACGTGCTCGGGCCGCAGACCCAGGTCTTTCAGCAACGTACGCCAGCCGATGTCCAGCGAAAAAGTGAGGTGGGGTGCCATGGGCGTGCGCCAGGAAGTCCGTGCCGGCCCGCGATGTGCGGGTATCGGGAATGAGCTTAGCGTCGAATCAGGGCCGGCCACATGCCATCGGCGCCACTGGGGCTGCCATGCATGCCAATCGATGCGGGTCGCCTGATGCAGAGGGGAAAGCGCCGCATGGAAGGGCGCCTCATAGCCAGAACCCATCTAGAAATAAGGAATCAATAGAACGAAATCAAATAAAGGAACGAGATAATCTAGCCGTTCCTCATAACAAGATTTTTCTCAATCCAAGGAGTTCGTTCATGATTCAGCGTTTCCCGACCCTGCTGCGCGCCGCACTGGCCGCCAGCATCCTGGCCGCTTCGGCCGCTGGTGCCCTGGCCCAGACCACGCTCACCGTCGGTGCTTCGCCCGTGCCGCACGCCGAGCTGCTGGAGTTCGTCAAGCCCGCGCTCAAGAAGGAAGGCATCGACCTGAACGTCAAGATCTTCACCGACTACGTGCAGCCCAACCTGGCCACCGAAGACAAGCAGCTCGACGCCAACTTCTTCCAGAACCGCCCCTACCTGACGGCCTTCAACAAGGAGCGCAAGACGCACGTGGTCGAGGTGCCCAACAGCAACGTGCACGTCGAGCCCTTTGGTGCCTACTCGCTCAAGATCAAGGACATCAAGGACCTGCGCAACGGCGCGACCGTGGCCATTCCCAACGACGCGTCCAACGGCGGCCGCGCACTGCTGCTGCTGGCCAAGGCCGGCGTGATCAAGCTCAAGGGCGCGAACAACTGGTTCGTGACCGAGCGCGACATCGCCGAGAACCCCAAGAAGCTCAAGTTCACCCCGGTCGAGGCCGCGCAACTGCCGCGCCTGCTGCCCGACGTGGACCTGGCCCTCATCAACACCAACTACGCGCTCGAAGCCAAGCTGGTGCCCACCCGCGACGCCCTGCTGATCGAAAGCGCCGACTCGCCCTACGCCAACTTCCTGGCCGCGCGGCCCGACAACGTCAACAGCCCGGCGATCCAGAAGCTGGTGGCGGCGCTGCACACGCCCGAGGTCAAGAAGTTCATCGCCGACAAGTACAAGGGCGCCATCGTGCCCGCGTTCTGAGCCGTCTTCGCGCTCGAACAAAAGCCTCCCACGGTTGACGCCGTGCGAGGCTTTTTCGTTGGGGCCGCGGCGTCAGCCCAAGGCGCGTCAGCCCGTCACGGCTTCACGGCCGCGATGGACTTCTCGGCCTGCGACACCAGCTCGGCGCCGACCTGCGGCGTCCACTTCTGGTACACGCCGCGCGTGGCATCGACGAAGGCCTGGCGCTGTGCGGGCGTGAGCTCGATCACCGTCACGCCCAGGCCGGTCAGCTGTTTGACCAGCGGCTTGTCGGCCTCGACCATGCCCTTGCGTGCCAGTGCCTTGCCTTGCTGGCCGGCATCGAGGGCGGCCTGTTTGACGATGGCGCGGTCGGCCTCGGTCCAGCTCGCCCAGACTTCCTTGTTGACCACGAAGATGAGCGGATCGGCCACATAGCCCCACAGCGTCATGAACTTCTGGTCGACGGTGTTGAGCTTGGCGGCCATGTAGACGGCCACCGGGTTCTCCTGCCCGTCCACCGCGCCGCTGGCCATGGCGGGCTGGGCGTCGGCCCAGCTCATCTGCGTGGGGTTGGCGCCCAGCGCCGTGAAGGTGTCGATGAACAGCGGCGAGCCCACCACGCGGATCTTCAGCCCCTTGAGGTCGGCCGGGCTCTGGATCGCGCGTTTGGCGTTGCTGATCTCGCGGTAGCCGTTCTCGCCCCAGGCCAGCGGCAGCACGCCCGCTTTCTCGACGGCCTGGAAGATCTGCGTGCCCGCCGGCCCCTGCGTGACGGCGTCAATGGCCGCGTAGTTGGGCATCAGGAAGGGCAGCGAGAACAGGTTGAGCGCCTTGACCTGCGGCGACCAGTTGATGGTCGAGCCCACGGCCAGGTCGATCACGCCCTGGCGGATCGCGGTGAACTCGCGCGTCTGGTCGCCCTGCACCAGCGACGTGCCCGGGTAGAGCTTGATGTTGATGCGCCCCTGCGTGCGCTCGCGCACGAGGTCGGCCCAGATCTCGCCGCTCTTGCCCCACGGAAACGCGGGGCCGAGCACCAGCGACATCTTGTACTCGGGCTTGTAGTTCTGGGCCCAGGCGCTGCCGCCAGCGGCCAGCAGGGCAGCCGCCAGCGTGGCGGACAGCAGTTTTCGAAGCAGGGGTTTTCTCATCGTTGTCTCCTCAGGTCAGTGGTCGTCGGTCGGTGAAATTGTTCTCAGTAGCCCAGATAACGCGGCAGCCACAGCGCCAGATCGGGCATCAGGATCACGGCCAGCGTGACGGCCAGCATGGCCACCAGCAGCCAGCCCACCCAACGCACCGTGCTTTCGATGGGCACGCGCGCGATGCGGCACGAGACCATCAGGTTGACCGCCAGCGGCGGCGTGAACTGGCCCAGCGCCACCATGAGCGTGAGGATGACGCCGAACCACACCACGTCCCACTGGAAGTGCTGCACGATGGGCATGAGCAGCGGCACGAAGATCAAGAAGATGGAGATGCCGTCGAGGAACATGCCGGCCACCACCAGCAGCAGCACGACCAGCGCCATGACGCCGCCCTCGCCCAGGCCCGAGTTCACGATGGCACGCGCGACCGGGTCGATCACGCCCAACGTGGACAGCGAATACGCAAAGATGCCGGCCAGCGACACCACCAGCAGGATGACCGACGAGATCTCGCCAGCCTCGCGCAGTATCACGAACAGGTCGCGCACACGGATGGTCCGGTGCACCGCCATGCCGACGAACAGACCGTAGAAGGCGGCCAACACGCCCGCCTCGGTCGGCGTGAACCAGCCCATGCGCATGCCGCCCAGGATCAGCACCGGCGCGGCCAGGCCCCAGGCCGCCTCGCGCAGGCTGCGCCAGAACGGCGGACGCGGCAGGCTGCCTTCGGCCTGGCCCATGCCGTGGCGGCGCGCCAGCCAGACCGCCGGCACGATCAGCGCCAGCCCGACCAGGATGCCCGGCACCATGCCGGCGGCAAACAGCGCCGGCACCGAAGCGCCCGGCACCAGCACCGAATAGACGATGAAGGCGACCGACGGCGGGATCAGGATGTCGGTGGCCGCCGCCGCGCCACCACGCTGGCCGAATACGGGCCCGGGTAGCCGGCGCGCATCATGGCCGCGATCATCACTGAGCCCACGGCGGCGGCCGTGGCCGGCCCCGAGCCCGAGATGCCGCCCAGGAACATCGCCACCGCAATCGCCACCAGCGGCAGCATGCCCGGCCCGCGCCCGACGATGGCCACCGCCAGATTGACCAGCCGCGCCGCCACGCCCGAGCGGTCGAAGATCGAGCCCACCAGCACGAACATGGGAATGGCCAGCAGCGGGTACTTGCCCAGGCCGGCGTAGAAGTTCTGCGGCACGGCCATCAGGCCGAACCACTGCGTGTCGGCATTGGCCATGGCAATGGCGGCGATGCCGGCCAGGCCGATGGCCGCGGCAATCGGCACGCCGGCCGCCATGGCGGCGATGAAGAGTGCAAACAGCAGCCCCGCGATCATGCTTGCGCTCCCGGGTGGGCGTGGCCTGCGTCCTCGCCCGAGGCCGGCGGGCGGCGCAGGCGCCGGCACATCAGCCCCAGCGCACGCGCGGCAATCGCAGCGGCCAGCAGCGGGAACCAGGCCGAGTACCACCACTGCGGCAGGCCCAGCGCGGGCGAGGTTTCCTCGTACTGGAAGTCGTCCCACACCAGCCGCGTGCTGAGCACGGCCAGCACGGCGAAGGTCAGAAAGGTCAGGCCCGCGGCCAGCACCGCCAGCACCTGGCGGCGGCGCGCGCTGCCGCGCTCGGCCAGCAGCTCGATGCGGATGTGGCGGTCGCGCGCCACCGCGGCGGAACCGGCCACCATGGCCAGCACGATCATCAAGAAGATCGAGAACTCCTCGGTCCAGGCAAAGGCCTGGTTGGTGAAGTAGCGTGTGATGACGTTGGCAAACGTGATCAGCGCCAACAGCGCCATGACGATGACGGTCAGCCAGTCCTCGATCTTGAGCGGCACCCGCGTCGGCGGGTCCGACTGCAGATCGTCGACACCCTGACCCGGCGGCGTTTCAGTGGCGGATGCCCGGCGGGCGGTGGGATCGAGCGCGCCCGAAGATGGCGCCGTGGCCGGCGCTGGCGCGCGGGCTTCACCCGGATTCAATGGCATGGCAAATGGCGGCCACGCCAGAGGCCGGCCGCGGCGGACAGGGGAAAAACGATGGAAGCCGTCGGCATCCGGACAGCAGGGCAACCCCACCGGCGGGCCAGCGCGGGCATCGCCGCGCCAGCCCCGGAAAAATCACGCCCCGATGAGGTGGGGCGATGGTAGCGGCGCAGCCTGCCCGGCCCCATCCGGATTTGCCCGGAGCGCAGGCCATGCGCCAGCCGCATCCGCGGCGCCAGCATCCACCCCGTCCGACGGCGCGATGCGAAAACGCGAGACTTCCTGCCACAACTGGCTGGCCTGCTGCTGGAGCGAACCGGCCGCGGCGGCCGCCTGCTCGACCAGTGCCGCGTTCTGCTGCGCGGTCTGGTCCATCTGCGCCACGGCCTGGTTGACCTGGCCGATGCCCGACGACTGCTCCCGCGACGCCGACGAGATTTCCGTCAGGATGGTGGCCACGCCCTGCACCGCGTCCACGATCTCGCGCATGGTCGTGGCCGCCTGCGCGACCTGCGCCGAGCCGGCATCGACCTTGCGCGCCGAGTCGGCGATCAGCGCCTTGATGTCCTTGGCCGCCAGCGCGCTGCGTTGCGCCAGCGTGCGCACCTCGGCCGCGACCACCGCGAAACCCCGGCCCTGCTCGCCCGCACGCGCGGCCTCGACCGCCGCGTTCAGCGCCAGGATGTTGGTCTGGAAGGCGATGCCCTCGATCACGCTGACGATGGCCGCGATCTGGCGTGAGCTGGCCGAGATCGCCTGCATGGTCGCCTCCACCTCGCCCGCCGTCGCGCCGCCGCGCTGCGCGACCGCCATGCTGCCGGCCGCCAGCTGGCTGGCCTGGTGCGCGTTGTCGGCATTCTGCTGGACCGTCGCGGCCAGTTGTTCCATGCTCGCGGCCGTCTGCTCCAGCGACGCCGCCTGCTGTTCCGTGCGGCGGCTCAGGTCGGCATTGCCGGCCGCGATTTCCTGCGCGCCCGTGTTCATCTCGTCCACGCCCAGGCGGACCTGCGCGACCATGCGCGCCAGCCCGTCCTGCATGTGTTTGGCCGAATGCAGCAGGCGCCCCACTTCATTGGTGGAGCGCACGTCGATGCGTGCGGTCAGGTCGCCCTCGGCCACTTTTTCCAGCAGCACCCCGGCCTCGTCCAGCGGCCGCAGCACGCGGCGGCGCAGGTACAGCCAGCAGCCCGCGCCCAGCAGCAGGCCCAGCGCCAGCAGGCTGGCCGACGCGATCTGCGCCACGCGCTGCTCGGCCTGCGCCTGGGCCATCAGGGCCTGGCCGCGCTGCTCGGCGGCCTGGGTGTAGCGCTCGATCAGCGACGTGATCTGCGCCAGTTGGCGGTCGCGCTCGGCGACCCGGTCCTCGCCCGCGTACTCGTCGGGGTAGCCGTCGCGCAAGCCGACGGCACCGCGCCGCAGCAGGGCGGCAAACGGCGTGACGGCCTGCGCAAGTTCGTCGAGCAATTGGCGCTCCTGCACCGGCTGACCGGGCTGGCCGGCCTCCAGGCTCTGGAGCTGCTGCTGCGCGTCGGCCAGGAAACGCTCGGCCTGCGCGGTCGAGCGCGCCACGCCTTCAAACTCCGCCGACAAGGAATCGCGGTGCGCCATCGACAGGGACAGCAGGCTGCTCAGCAGACTGGCCTGCGCCTGCCGGATGGGTCCCACACCGGTCGCGTAGACCTCGCTCTGGCGCTCCAGCGCACGAAACGCGGTGCTGGTGCCCCACCAGCCCGTGCCGGTGGCAACCAGCAGCGCCGCCATAAAAAACCCCAGGACCAGCAGCAGCCCTTTTCTGATGGACACGTTGCGCAACATGTTTTTTCCTCCTGAATGATCACGCGAACCTCCGGCGCCCCATTGTGCCCCTGGCCTGCGGGGAATCCAGCCGGGCCAGCCCCAGGCGCCGCCGCCCGCCAATGCGACAATCCGCCCTCATGACCACGACCTCTTCCGCTTCCGCCGCGGCTGCCGGCGCCCGCATCGACAGCCTGACCCTTGCCCGCCCCGACGACTGGCACCTGCACGTGCGCGACGGCGACGTGCTGGCCGACGTGGTGCCCGCCACGGCACGCCAGTTCGGCCGCGCGCTGATCATGCCCAACCTGCGCCCGCCCGTGACCACGGCCGAGCTGGCCGTGGCCTACCGGTCGCGCATCCAGGCCGCCACGCCGGCCGGCTCGGGCTTCACGCCGCTGATGTCGCTGTACCTGACGGACAACACCACGCCCGAGGAAATCGCCCGCGCCAAGGCGGCCGGCGTGGTCGCGCTCAAGCTCTACCCGGCCGGCGCCACCACCAACAGCGACCACGGCGTGAGCGATGTCAGCAAGACCTATGCCACGC
The DNA here is from genome assembly GCA_009912175.1 of Paracidovorax wautersii. Classification (GTDB taxonomy): domain Bacteria; phylum Pseudomonadota; class Gammaproteobacteria; order Burkholderiales; family Burkholderiaceae_C; genus Comamonas_F; species Comamonas_F wautersii_A. Next base: position 12,716 of record WNDQ01000007.1, read on the forward strand.
TCGAAGCCATGCAGAAGCACGGCCTGCTGCTGCTCATCCACGGCGAAGTGACCGACCCCAGCGTCGACGTGTTCGACCGCGAGGCACGCTTCGTCGAGCGGGTGATGACGCCGCTGCGCCGCGACTTCCCCGAGCTCAAGATCGTCTTCGAGCACATCACCACCGAGGAAGGCGCCCACTACGTGCGCGACGCCTGCGCCTTCACCGGCGCCACCATCACGCCGCAGCACCTGCTCTACAACCGCAACGCGCTGTTCCAGGGCGGCCTGCGCCCGCACTTCTACTGCCTGCCCGTGCTCAAGCGCGAAAAGCACCGGCTGGCCCTGGTCGAGGCCGCCACCAGCGGCAACCCGCGCTTTTTCCTGGGCACCGACAGCGCGCCGCACGCCGCGCGCCTGAAGGAACACGCCAGCGGCTGCGCCGGCTGCTACTCGGCCTACTCGGCCATCGAGCTGTATGCCGAAGCCTTCGACCGCGCCGGCGCGCTGGACAAGCTCGAAGGGTTTGCCAGCTTCCACGGCGCCGACTTCTACGGCCTGCCGCGCCATGCCGACACCATCACCCTGCGCCGCGAGGAATGGCTGGTGCCCGAGGAACTGCCCTTCGGCAACACCACCATCAAACCGCTGCGCAGCGGCGAGACGCTGAGCTGGCGCCTGGTGGACTGAGCCCCCTCGCCTCACCCCGCCTCGCAAGAAAGGCCGGACGCTCCTGGGCGGTCCGGCCTTTTGGCTTTCTGGCCGATGGCGGCCGCGCGACAGACGCAGCGCTACTGGACGAAGCGCACCTCATCCACATCGACCTCGGCCGAACGGAAGTCCTTGTCGTACTCGCCCACCAGTTCGACCCGTTGTTTGTCGTCGAACGGCCGGCCCTGTGGCAGACGGCGCTGGTCGATCTCCACGCGGATCTGGCCGCTGTCGTCGGCGAAGGTGTAGCGGTCGCCGCCATCGTGCGAGACGATGCGCCCGCGCAGGATCACCTTCTGGTTGTCCTTGCCCTGGTCCAGCAATTGCTGGACCGAGAGTACCGGCACGCTGCTGGGACCGGTGTACTGCGCCAGCGCGTGGCCCGAAAAGCCAGCCGCGCCGATCACGGCCAGGCTCAGCGCGGCGGCGGTCAGGGTGTTCTTCATGGTCGATTCCTTTCTGGACTGAAGTCGTGCATGGCCCGAATGCCATGCGCCCATTTCAGCGCGGCAAGATGAAGAAGGACTGATGCGCCACAGCGGTTACCGCGAACCCTTGGGCTGCGGCCAATCGATGATCACGGCCAGCCCCTGGCCATCCAGACCATCCTCCAGCCGCAGCCGCCCGCCATGCAGTTCGGCGATGCGTTCGACGATGGACAGCCCCAGGCCGCTGCCGCTTTCCTGGCTGCCCAGCGCACGAAAAAAACGCTGCGTCAGGCGCTGGCGGTCTTGCCCGCTGACGCCCGGCCCGTCGTCGCGCACGGCGATGCAGGCCCAGCCGTCGCTGCGCAGGCCGGCTTCGATGCGGATGCGTCCGCCCGGGCGCCCATACCGCGCGGCGTTGTCGATGAGGTTGCGCAGCGCGCTGCGCATCAGCCCGGCATGGACCGACAGCGCCCGGTCCGCCACGTCACGCTCGACCTGCATCTGCCGGGCCTGGCAGACGGCGGCGCTGTCGTCGAGCGCGCCTTGCACCAGTTCGCGTGCATCGACGGCCTCGCGCGCCAGGGAGCCCGGCTGCTGCGGGTCCAGCCGCGCCAGCGCCAGCAGGTTCTCGACCAAGGCCGTGCAACGGTCGACGTCGGCACGCAAGGCCGCAAGCCCCTGCAGCGCCTGCGCCACGTCCGGACCCGCGGTGCGCTGCAGCAGTTGGATCTTCATGCGCAACGCGGCCAGCGGCGTGCGCAGCTCGTGCACCGCATCGGCCGTGAAGCGGCGTTCGGACTGCAGCGCGTCGGCCAGGCGCGCCAGCACGCCATTGAGGGCCGTCACCATCGGTCGCAGCTCATCGGCGCGGCTGGCGGCCACGGGGCGGAGGTCGTCCGGCGACTTGGCGCGAATGTCGCGCGCCATGCGCTCCAGCGGCTTGAACAGCCGGCGGATCGCCAGCCAGTTGACGGCGCCCAGCAGCACCAGCAGCGCCAGCGCCGGCCAGACCAGGCGCTCGGCCACTTCTTCGAGCAGGTCGGTGCGCGAGTCCCAGGGCTGCGCGACCTGCACGAAAAAATCCTGGTCGCGCACATGCAGCGCATGCACACGCCAGGCGCGGCCGTCGAGCCAGACGTTGTAGAACGCATGCGCATCGTCGACGTGGCGCACGAAAGGCGTGTCGGGCACGTGGCGCGAGCGGCGCAGGATCGCGCCGTTTTCGCTCACGACCTGGTAGTAGAGCTGCACACGCTGGCGGCTGCCGTCCATCACGATGTCGTCGTCGCCCGCGAGTTCGCCGCGCTGCTGCATGCTGGCGCTGAGCACGGCCACCAGGCGGGCCGCTTCCTCCAGCGTGTCGTCGAAGACGTCGCTGGTCTCGCGCCAGGCCACGCCCACGATCAGCGCCAGGCTGACCAGCCAGCACACGGCCGTGCTGCCCACCGTGGTCAGGATCAGCCGCTTGCGCAGCGAATACGGGCGCAGGCCCGCGCGGCCCGGTCCGGCGTTCATCCCAGCCGGTAGCCTTGCCGCCGCAAGGTCTTGATGGTGTCGCTGCCGAGCTTCTTGCGCAGGTGGTAGACGTGCACCTCGATGGCGTTGCTCTCGACCTCTTCGCCCCAGCCGTAGAGCGCGTCTTCGAGCTGTTCGCGCGCCACGACGTGGCCCTTGCGCAGCATGAGCGCGTGCAGGATGGCGTACTCGCGCGCGGTCAGCGCCACCGGCTCGCCGCGCAGCGTGACCCGCTTGGCGGCGGCGTCCAGCGCCAGATCGCCCTGTGTCATCACGAGCGAGGCGTTGGCGGTGCTGCGGCGCAGCGCCGAGCGGATGCGCGCGGACAGCTCCTCCAGGTCGAAGGGCTTGACCAGGTAGTCGTCGGCGCCCAGGTCCAGCCCCTGAACGCGGTCGTCGAGCGTGTCGCGCGCGGTGATCAGCAGCACGGGCGTGGTGTCCTGCGCCTGGCGCAGCGCACGCAGCAATTCGTCGCCCGCCAGGCCCGGCAGACCCCGGTCGAGCAGCACGCACTGGTAGTCCTGCGTGCGCAGCGCCGTGCGGGCCAGGTCGCCGCGCTGCACCCAGTCGACGGTGTAGCCGTCGAGCTGCAGCCACGCGCGCAGCGTGTCGCCCAGCGAGGGATCGTCTTCAACCAGCAGGATACGCATGACACTCAGAACCTGTTCACAGGAATGTCGACTCGCCAGGAATCGAAGGGGCCGAGGCTATCGGGCCTTCATGAAGCGAGGCTGAAGCCGCATGCGATTGCACGCTAAGCCGCGCGCGGCTCCTGCACATAGGTCTGGCCGCCGGTGCGCGCGCCGATCACCATCTCGGTGATCCATTTCATGAGGATGCCGTTGTAGGCCGCCTGGCTGATCTCGCCCGTAAGCGCGTGGTCCGAGTTGTCGAGGATGCGGTGCGTGAGCGAGTGCGAGTCGACGAAGGCCGCGCGGTAATTCATGATGGTCTGGTGCGGAATGAAGTCGTCGCGCTCGGCCTCGACGATGAGCACGTCGCCCTTGAAGCGGCGGCAGGCCGTCAGCGCGCGGTTGTCCTCGGGCGCGACCACCGAGCGGCGGTAGCGGTCGACGTCCTGGCGGTCCAGCGCCACCTTGGGCCGGGTCCATTCGGTGTCGCGGTAGAGCGCCGGCACGTGCAGCGCCAGCCAGCGCACCGGCCGCAGCGTGGTCAGGATGGCCGAGAGGTAGCCGCCGTAGCTGCTGCCCACCACGGCAATGGCCGACGTGTCGATCCACGGATGCGAGACCAGCTTGTCATAGGCGGTCAGCACGTCGCGCAGGTTGTCCTCGCGCGAGACGCGCTGGCGCTCGGCCCGCGTCTTCTCGTGGCCGCGCAGATCGAAGGTCAGGCACACGCAGCCCAGGCCGGCCACGCCGCGCGCGCGCCAGATCGCTCTGCTGGCTGCTGCCCCAGCCGTGCACGAACAGCACACCGGGCACCTTGGCCGAAGGATGCAGGAACGTGCCGGCGATGCGTTCATCGCCAACGCGCAGCTCGACCTTGTCACTTTGCGTGGCCATGCTTCACTCCCGGTCCAGTTGAGGTTGTGGCTGGGCGGCGCTGACGGCGGCGACCTCGGCACCGCTGGCCCCGCCGATGCGCCAGGACTGCTCCAGCACGCCGCACTTGCGCCGCCCGCGCCCGTTGCGCCCGATCACCACGTCGTAATTGCGGCGCGAGGCCAGCAGCCCCTCGAAACAGTCGCTGGCGGCCTGGTCGTAGCGCCGCGCGCTTTCGACGGCCCGGTGCACGTCGGCCGGCAGGGTCTGCGCCAGCAGGGCGTCGAAGCCGCCCACCACCACGTCCAGATCGGAGCCGCCATACACCAGCTCGCCACGGTTGTCGGTGGTCAGGCGCTGCGTGCCGCTGTAGCTGGCCGTCAGGCCCGGCAGCCTCAATTGCCCGACGCTGAAGGTCACGATGTCCTCCAGCTCTTCCTCGACCACCAGGCCGTCGCGCAAATCCTGCGCGTCGATGGCATCCAGCGCCACGTTCAACGCACGCATGTCCTCGACGGTGCGCTGCCCGCGACCGCCGCGTGCATGCGCGGGCTTGAGGCGCACGGGGCCGTCCTGCAGCAGCAGCCGGCCCGCGCGCAGCGCGTCCTCGTGCGTGAAGACGGAAAAACCGTTGAGCACCACCGGCGCCACGCGACGCGCGAACGCGGCCGACCAGCCCCTAACCGCCTCGGCCTGCTCATCCACCAGGTCGTGCGTGATGATCTTGCTCGCCACGAAGGGTGCGGGCACCACCCCGCCGAAAAAATCGGTCTCGCGCCGGATGCCCAGCGCACGCACCTGGGCCGGCTGGTCCAGCGTGGCCGCGGGTATCCAGTAGCGGCGCGCCGCCGTTCCCGCCAGGGCCCGGCCTGGCGCCGCGGGCTGCTGTTCGCCCGCGTCGTCATAGCCCATCAGCATGGCCAGGCGCCGCGCCAGGTTGGCATGCACCTCCCGCTCGTGCGGGGGCGTGGTCGCCTCGGGCAGGTAGGCGACGGCCAGCCGCTCGGCTGGCACGCTGCCGCTGGATCGGTGGTGAACACTGGCATCTGGCATGGCATTGCTCCTGTCATCCAATGCGGGTTAGAGCGTGTTATGCAAGGCACAATCGCCCAAGCGATGGCCCGATTCGCCTTGCGCTGCACGCATGATGGCGCAGCCGCCCGAGCCCCGACTGTAGGCCAATCCGCCGATTTCCACGCCGCGCCATGCTGCCGTCCCCCTCGTCCCCGCTGCCCGCCTTGCCGCACGCCCCGGCCTTCGGCGCCATCGACTGGCACCAGCCCTGGCTGCGGCCCTGGCGCGCCCAGGGAGAGCCCGCCGCCCAGCGGGCCCAGGCCGGCAGCACGCTGGCCGCGCTGCAGCCCTGCGACGCCAGCCCCGTGCGCTTCGTGGCGCAAAACGAGCTGCCCGCCGGCATCGCCTACGAGCGCTACATCTTCGAGACCGGGCAATGCCCGGTGCGCGAGGGCCTGCACGATTTTTTCAACGGCCTGTGCTGGCAGCACTTTCCGCGCAGCAAGGCACGCCTGAACACGCTGCAGGCCCAGGCCATCGGCGCCCAGGGCGGTCTGCAGCAGCCGCGCGGGCCGCTGCGCGACGCCATCACCGTGTTCGACGAAAACGGCGCCGTGCTCGCCGCACCGCCCGACGTGCTGGCGCCGCTGTGGACCGCCCTGCGCGCCCACGACTGGCGGCGCGCGCTGGTCGACCTGCGCCCGCTCTGGGACCAGGTCCAGTTCGTGCTGTTCGGCCACGCCCTGCTGGAAAAACTGGTGGCCCCACGCGTCGGCATCACCGCGCACGTGCTGGCGCTGCCGATCGCGGCCACCGGCGTGCCGCCGCCGCAACTGTCCCTGGCCACGCTGGACGCCCAACTGGCCCCGTGGCTGCAGGCCGATCGCCTGGCCGCCAAGCCCTTCACACCGCTGCCCGTGCTGGGCGTGCCGGGCTGGCACGCCGCCAACGCGGCCGTTTCCTTTTATGATGACGCCTCGGTTTTCCGGCCTGCGCGGGCTCCCAAAACGACATCACTCCAACCAAGACAAATCGCGCAGCGCACACCGGCGGCTTGATTTCCCGCCGGATTGCCTCCATCTGGCCGAAACCGGCCTTTTGTCCGATGATCCTCCCTGGGCATCAGGACTGCCTCTGCTTCATTTTTCTTGACGACCTCGGAGTCTTCCTCGATGAAACGTATCGCTCTCTTCTTGTTGACCAACATCGCGGTGGTCGTGGTGTTGGGCATCGTCGCCAGCTTGCTGGGCGTCAACCGATTCCTGACCGCCAACGGGCTCAACCTCGGCGCGCTGCTGGGCTTTGCGCTCATCATGGGTTTTGGCGGCGCCTTCATCTCGCTGCTCATCAGCAAGCCCATGGCCAAGTGGTCGGCCGGCGTGCAGGTCATCAACCAGCCGCGCAACGCCGACGAAGCCTGGATCGTCGAGACCGTGCGCAAGCTCTCCGACCGCGCCGGCATCGGCATGCCCGAAGTCGGCATCTTCGAAGGCCCGCCCAACGCCTTTGCCACCGGCGCCTTCAAGAACTCCTCGCTCGTGGCCGTCTCCACCGGCCTGCTGCAAAGCATGACGCACGAAGAGATCGAAGCCGTCATCGGCCATGAAGTGGCCCACGTCGCCAACGGCGACATGGTCACCATGGCGCTGATCCAGGGCGTGATGAACACCTTCGTGGTCTTCCTCAGCCGCGTCATCGGCTACCTGGTCGACAGCTTCCTGCGCCGCGGCAGCGACAACCAGTCGGGCCCGGGCATCGGCTACTACGTCACCACCATCGTGCTCGACATCGTGCTGGGTTTCCTGGCCGCCATGATCGTGGCCTGGTTCAGCCGCCAGCGCGAATTCCGCGCCGACGCCGGCGCCGCCCACCTCATGGGCCGCAAGCAACCCATGATCAACGCCCTGGCCCGCCTGGGCGGCCTGCAGCCGGGCGAGCTGCCCAAGAGCCTGGACGCCATGGGCATCAGCGGCGGCATCGGCAAGCTGTTCTCGACCCACCCGCCGATCGAGCAGCGCATTGCGGCGCTGCAGCAGGCGCAGTAAAACCGGCGCCTGGCCGCGCTCTTGCGCCGAAGGCGAATTCTTCGCCACCTCTCGTTCCCAGCAAAACGGGCTGCATCTGACGGTGCAGCCCGTTTTTTATCGCCGGGCCGCCCCAAGATGAAAGCGTCCCCCTGGGGGACCGGGTCATCGCGCAGCGAGGGACCGAGGGGCCATTTTCATGGGCGGTGCCCCACCTTATTTGCTCAAGTCAGCCTTGAGCGCCACGCCCGCCACAACCGCGCCGGCATGGCATTCGAAATCGGTGGTGCTGCGAAACTCGTTGCGCTTGTAAAAGCTCACGATGTTGACGACACGGCTGGCACCGGCTTCCTTGGCCGCCTCATGCAGTTGGATCAGCGCCGACTGCATGGCCCAGCTGCAGGCGTTCGCATCGCTTTTGGCAAAGGCGTTGGTCTTCTTGTTCGTCACCACGTCGGCGCGGATCACCTGTCCCGGCGATCCCGTTCCGGCCAGCGCGAACTTGACGCTGCCGTCGATGCGTCCGGCCGCGAGCGCCGCCTCCACTTCCGGCGCAAACGGCAGGTACACCGTCCGATCGGCCGCATGGGCGCCCATGGCGCACAGGCCCAAAAGCAGAGCGCCAGCGGCAGCACGTGTTTGGCGGATGTTCATGAGTCAATCTCCTCGTATGACAGTGAATAAAAAAACTATGAAGGCCAGCGTTTGAAGATCAGCGACGTATTGATGCCACCAAACGCAAAGTTGTTGTTCATGACGTGGTCGACGTCGAGCGAGCGTCCTTCGCCCATGATGTAGTCGAGGTCGCCGCAGCGGGGATCGACGCTGGCGAGGTTCAGCGTGGGCGCGAACCAGCCTTGTTTCATCATCGCGATGCTGAACCACGACTCCAGCGCACCACAGGCCCCAAGCGTGTGCCCGAGATAGCTCTTTTGGGAGCTGATGGGCATCTCTGCGCCAAACAGCGCGTGTGTGGCGGCTGTCTCGGCGATGTCGCCCTGCTCCGTGGCCGTGCCATGGCCATTGACGTAGCCAATGGCCTCGGGCGGCAGACCGGCATCCTGCAACGCCATTTCCATCGCCAACTGCATGGTGCGCGCCTCTGGCCGGGTGACGTGCGTGCCATCGGAGTTGCAGCCGAAGCCGACGATTTCCGCGTGAATACGCGCACCGCGCTCCAGCGCGCTGTCCAGCGATTCGAGCACCAGCATGCCAGCTCCCTCGCCGATGATCAGGCCATCTCGGCTGGCGTCATAGGGCCTGGATGCGCTCTGCGGGGAGTCGTTGCGCTGGCTTGTCGCATACAGCGCGTCGAACACCATGGCCTCGCTCGGGCACAGTTCTTCGGCACCGCCCGCCAGCATCATCGGCTGGCGCCCGAATCGAATGGCCTCATAGGCGTAGCCTATGCCCTGGCTGCCGGAAGTGCAGGCACTGGACGTGGGAATGACGCGCCCCTTGAGGCCAAAGAAGATGCCGATGTTGGCCGCCGTCGTGTGGGGCATCATGCGCACATACGAATTCGCATTGAGGCCGCTGGTCACGCCGTTGAGCAGCATGTTGCCGAAGGCCTTGACCTCTTCCGTGCTGCCGGTCGACGAGCCGCAGGCCACCCCCATCCGGCCGTCGGCAATGGCCGCGTTCCCCAGCAGCCCGGCATCCAGCAAGGCCTGCTCGGCCGCAGCGACGGCCAGTTGCGACACCCGCCCCATGCTGCGTAGTTGTTTGCGCGTCCAGTGCGCAGGCGGCCGAAAATCGAGAACTGGCCCACCCAGACGGGTGTTGAGGTTGTCGTAGCGCTCCCATTCAGGCATGCAAGCCAGCCCGCTGCGTGCGGCACGGAACGCCTGCTCGATCTGCGCCCAGTCGTTGCCCAGGGAGGTGATGCCGGCCATGCCGGTGACGACGACGCGCGGCATCAGCACAGCCCCCCATTGACCGACAGCACCTGCCGGGTGACATAGCCGGCGTCACGCGACAGCAGGTAATCGACGGCCGCGGCGACCTCTTCAGGCGCTCCCAGGCGGGCGATGGGCAGCATCTTCAGGATCTCGGCCACGGGCACATCGGGCGACAGCATGTCCGTCTCGATCAGGCCGGGCGCCACCGCGTTGACGGTGATCTGGCGTTTGCCGAGTTCGACGGCCAATGCCTTGACCGCACCGATCAGACCAGCCTTGGCGGCGCTGTAATTGACCTGGCCCCGGTTGCCGATGAGGCCCGACGCCGACGCAACGGCGACGATCCGACCGGGTGCGCGGCGCCGGATCATGGGCATGATCAGCGGATGCAGCACGTTGTAGAAGCCGTCGAGGTTGGTGCGCAACACCCGATCCCAGTCGTCGCCGGTGAGTGCCGGAAACGCACCATCGCGCGTGAGGCCGGCGCTCAGCACCACGCCATAGTAGGCGCCATGCGCCGTCACGTCGGCCTCCAGGATTTCCGCGCAGGCGTGGCGGTCTGCCACATCGAAACTCAGCACACGCGCACGGCGCCCCAGAGCCTGGACTTCAGCGCACACCGCCTCGGCCTCGGTCAGCCGGTTGCGGCAATGCACCACGATGTCATGGCCGGAGGCCGCCAGTCTCAAGGCAACCGCACGCCCGATGCCACGGCTGGAGCCCGTGACGAGAACGGTAGAAGCAGCGGGTGAATTCAAGGGGGAGACTCCTGCAGATATTCGCCCACCGACGGGGGCTTGAAAACATTGAGACGCGCCTCGGCCAGCACCGTGGGGGCGGCCGAATCGGAGGGTTCGATGGCCATGGCGATCGCGCATTCAAAGACGCTCATGCCATTGCCGCCGTCAAGGGTCCGCACGCAAGACACACGCAAACGTTCGCCAGGCCGGAAGGCCGGTACACGACAGGCATAGCGGCGCGTGCCCAGCAAAAATCCAAGCGCCACGGGCTGACCTTGCTGCAACGCGTGCCAACCCGCCCAGGCCGCCACGATCTGCCCCATCAGTTCAATGCCGGCGCTCGCGGGCAGACGGCCATCGGCATGGCTCAAGGGCGTGTCGGGCTTGACGCACAGCAGTGCCGCGGCAGACTGCTCGTCGCAGGCCAGCATTTCATCGAGCAGCACCATGTTGCCGTGATGCGGCAACAGGCTGGCCACTGGCGGCCATGAAACGCTGCCCTGGGATTGCACTGCAGCCATCATGTGGCGTCTCCGAGGATCAGGCAGGCATTGCTGCCGCCAAAGGCAAATGAATTGCTCATCAGCCGACGCGGCTTGCCCGTTGGCAGACGGCTCGCGGCCGTGGTGAAGTCCAGCGCGGGCAGTTCGGGGTCTGCATGGCCATCCCAGCGGTGCGGCGGCAATCGGCCCTCCGGGTTGCGGCCGATCGCCAGCCAGCAGAACGCGGCCTCCAGCGCGCCGGCCGCGCCCAGGGTATGGCCAGTCAATGGCTTGGTCGAAGAGCACGGGACACCCTGCGGAAACAGCGCGGCCACGGCGCGGCTTTCCATCGCGTCGTTCTGTCGTGTGGCCGTGCCATGCAGATTCAGGTAGTCGATATCGCCGGCCGCCAGGCCGGCGTCGGCCAACGCGGCCTGCATGGTGCGCCGGGCGCCTTCGCCGTCGGGCCTGGGCGCGGCCATGTGATAGGCATCGGAGCCGGCTGCCGCTGCGAGCAGCGCGACCGGGGCAGGCTCGGCGCTCATCAGGAACAGTGCGGCGCCCTCGCCGATGTTGATGCCCCGGCGCTGGCGCGAAAACGGGTTGCAGCGTTCGGGCGCCACCGCCTCCAGCGCCGAAAAACCGTGCAAGGACATGTCGGACAGACCGTCCACACCGCCGCACACCACGACATCGCACACACCCAGGCGCAACAGGCGGCGGGCGCTTTGCAGCGCCAGCGCGCTCGACGTGCAGGCCGTGGCAATCGTCTGGCACGGTCCCCGCAACGCCCAGCGGCGGACCAGCCATGCAGCGGGTTGTCCCAGCACTTGGTGCCGATAGTCGTAAGCCGCAGGGAAATGGCCGTCGCGGAGCTGGGCCGCAACCGCCTGCCCGGCTTCGTGAATACCGCCTGTGCTGGTGCCCAGCACGACGCCGACCCGGTGCGCACCATGGCGCTCGACAGCCCTGTGGACAGCCACGTCCAACTGCTGTGCAGCAAGCGCCAGAACACGCAAGGTGCGACCCGCGCCGGGCGCCAGATCAACGGTATCGAGTGCTCGCGCCGGCACCTGCCCGACCGGCGCCCGTCCGTCCAGCCACTGCGCATCGACGACCACACTGTCGGTTTCGCTTGCGGCCAGCAGGCCACGGGCGACATCCGCCGCGCCGCTGCCCAGCGAGCAGGCGATGCCCAGCTCATGCAGATAGGCATTCATGAACAATCCTCCCCGGCGTCGCCCGGCAAAGGCTGCCACGACCAAGCCGATGCACCGTCCACCGGCTGCGGAAAGTCGAGACGCCAGCCTGATGCCGTTCCCAGGCGAGTCGCCGTCCACAGCCATTGACCCTCACGCCACAACGACACGGCCGACGGGCCTGCACGCCGAACCTCCAGGCCCGGATACAGCGCCGCCAATGATGTCGTGGCCCGAACGTCCAGTGGCTCACGGACCGCAAGGCCAAACAACACGGCCGCAAACAATGTGCGCGCGGCCGGCGCGGGCGGCAACAGGCCATCAGCCTGCCAGCGCCCCTGCGCCAGCACCTGCCGCGCCAACGGAACCCCGAGCGGGTCGGTCATCACGAACCGCAGCGCCTGGCCTTCACACTGGATCACCAGCAGTCGCGCCTGGACTGACGCGGCATCGGCCTGGCGCGCATCGCTGGGCTGGCCCAGCAATTGCCGCGCGCAGGCGGCGGCCGGCTGGGCCGCGGGCACCGCAGGCGCGCTGGCACAGCCCATCAACGCCAGGGCCACCAGCATGGCGGCGCCCCAGGACGAGACCGCGCGGGCATCCGTCTTCATGCCGCGCACAGTGCCGCCAGCGTCTTCAGGCGCCGATTCGGCTCGGCCACATAGGGATTGTTCAGATCCCAGGCATAGCCCGCCAGGATGGAACAGATCATGCGGCGCACGTCCGGCTGCGCCTTCTCGTAGAACACCACGTCCTGGAACGAGCCGTCGTACCAGCCGTCGACATAGGCACGAAACGCATCCACCCCGCGCCGCAGCGGCTCGGCAAACTCTGCCTCCCAATCCACGGACTGGCCACGCAACTGGCGATCGAGCACCTCTGCGGCCATGCTGGCCGACCGCATGGCGATGGTCACGCCCGATGAAAACACAGGGTCCAGAAACTCTGCGGCATTGCCCAGCAGGGCGTAACCGGGACCATGCAACTGCTTGACGTTGGCCGAGTAGCCGCCGATGGTGTTGGCGGGCGTGTCCCACTGCGCATTCGCCAGTTGACGGCGCAGCCCCGGCGCCTGTGCTACCCATGCCTGCAACTGCTCGCGCAAGTCCGTGCCGGCAGCCGGCTCGAAGACGGATGCGTCGGCCACCACGCCCAGCGAACTGCGCCCGTTGGAAAACGGAATCAACCAGTACCACACGCCGCGCTGCTGCGGATTGACGGTGATCAGGATCTTGTCGCGATCAAAATCCGGCGCGGTGATGCGGTCCTCGACGTGCGTGAAGATGGCACGCCGCTCGGGCATGGACGACGGTGTTTCCAGCGCCAGCAGGCGCGACAGCACACGCCCATAACCGCTGCCGTCGAGAACAAAACGTGCGCGTGCCTCATAAGGCTCGCCACCGGCCAGAGGACGCACCTGCAGTCGCGCGCCATGACCGTCGATGTGTGCGGCCGTGACCTCTTGTTGGTAACGAATACGAACGCCCTGGCGTTCGGCCTCGTCGGCCAGCAGCTTGTCGAACGAGGCACGCTGGACCTGAAACGTCGCGCCATGGCCTGGCGTGAACTTCTCGCGAAAGTCGAAGTGGGTCTGGCGATCGCCCCAGGCAAACGCCGCGCCATTCTTGTGCTGGAAACCCGCCGCCTTCACGGCATCGAGCATGCCCGCCTCCTCGATGAAGTCCAGGCAGTGCGACAGCAGGCTTTCCCCGATCGAGAAGCGCGGAAAGGCCTGGCGCTCGATCACCAGCACGTCATAGCCCTTGCGTTTGAGCAGCGCCGCCGCAATGGCCCCGGCAGGACCGGCGCCGATCACGATCACATCCGGATCTTCGGGGCGCAACCCCGCCCGACTTTCGTTGACAGCATTCATGACGTCATTTCCTCCTTCAACCCTCTTGATGACACCGTGCGCACCCAAGGCGCCAGCACCAGGCAATAGGCAATGCCCAGCGCCACGCACAGACCAAAACTGCTGACGGCCGGTGTCCGGCTCAGGGCCAGCAGGCCAAATGAGAGCAGCGTGGTGGCCGCCGCCAGCAGGATGCCGACCAGGCTGGCCTCCTGCCCACCCACGGCCTCGTGCATGAAGATCGCGTAGTCCACGCCGATGGCCGTCACGAGCAACAAACCGAACAAGCCAAACAGCGTCAGCGGCTGTCCCAGCCACCCCAGCGTGGCCAGGCTGGCCGCGGCCGCCAGCAGCGGCACGGCCAGCACACAAGCGCTCACCCTCAACCCCAGCACGGGCCACAGCAGCGCCAAAATCACGCCGCACGACAGCAGCTTGAGCAGCGCCGCGCTGACACGCGTGTGCGAGAACACCTCGTTGAGTTCTGCCAGGCGGTCCACCCAGCGCACACCGGGCAACCCCTCGCCCAGCGACGAAAGATCGACCCCCGCGCGCAGCCCCTGCAGCCGAACCACCGCCGCCACGCCCTGCGCGTCACCGCCCAGCCACAGCGGCCGCCAGCGCTCGCCGGGCACGGTTTGCAAGGCCTCGTCGATCCGCCAGGTCGGCAGGGCTTGCAACGTCTGCAATTCAGCAGCAATCAGCCGGGGCTCGATGCCCAGCGCCAGCAGCGGCTGCCACGCCAGCGGCGACTGGGCCAGCGCGGCCAGCGCCCCGCGCAGGCGCTGCTGCTCGGGCGCAGGGGCCACCAACTGATCCAGCGAGTCGTAGGACTGCAGGTCCCCGCGTTCGGTGACGGTATCCAGCCGCCCCGAAAGGACGGCCAGGCGCGCCAGCAACTGCGACTCGTCGGCGGCCTCGACCAGGAAGAACTGGCTGGTCGGCTGAAAGCCCGTGATGCGGGCGATGTCACGCGACTCCTGCACCAGCGCGGCAGGCGAGCTGATCCAGTTGCGCAAGTCGTCGTGGAACTGCAGACGCCACCCACCCGCGCTGGCGACGGCCAGCAGCGTGACGGCCAGCAGCCAGCGCCGATGTCCGCGTGCCAGCCAGGCACGCCAGGCCACCTGGACCTGCAGCAAGACCCCGGCCGCCCGCGACAAGGCAGGCCAGGGCCGTGGCGGCGCGCTGCCAAAAGCCCAGGGCAGCAGCGCCACCGTGCAGGCATAGGCGGCCACGAGGCCGGCGGCCGAAAACACCGCCAGTTGCCTGAGGGCGGGCAAGGATGTGAATGCCAGCGCAAGATAGCCGATCACGCTGGTCAGCAGGCTCAGCGTGAGCCCCGGCAACACCCACCACAACGCCGGCCAGGCGGTCCAGGCGGGCCGGCCCGCCCGATGGCCGTAGCTTTTGCCCAGGTAGTGCAGCGGGTAGTCGGTCGCCACGCCGATCAGCGTGGAGCCAATCACCAGCGTCATCACGTGGATGTTGCCCAAGGCCAGCACACACGCCACGCTGCCGGCAAGCAGCCCTGCCAGAACCGGCGCCAGTGCCAGCAGCGAGCGCCAGCGGCGAAATGCGAGCAACAGCAGCAGCACGATTCCCAGCACGGAGCCGCCGCCCAGCCAGCCCATCTCGGCCGTGGCCTGGTCCTGGGCCTGGGCGGCGTACAGCAGACCGCTGGTGGCCAGGACCTGGCCGCCCTGGCTGGCCGCGTACTGCTTGACGGCCTCGACCAGGGCCGCCACGGCAGCGGCCTGCCCCATGTCGAGCGAGGCGCTGCCGCTGCGCGCCTGCAACAGGAACCATGTCTGACCCGCATCTTCGGCCGCGAGCAGTCCGCTGGCCACATCCAGGCCGACAGCCCCCACACGCGCATGTGCCGACTGAATGCGCTGAGTCAGACCCAGCCAGTCCTGTGTCGGCGACACCAGTGCCGCCGCGGCAAACGGATCGAGCAGATCGGCAGCGCGCTGAGCCAGGAAGGCCTCGGGCTGCGACAACAACCGTTGCCGATCGGCCGGCGGCAGCAGCGCCAGCCGTCCCCGCAGCAAATCATCACGCAAGGCCGGCAGGTCGGCCTGGACCGTGGCACGCACCTCGGCGAACAAGCCACTGGCACGCAGCTGCTTCTCGGCGGCATGCAGCAGCGCGATGCCTTGGGCCCGCTGCGGCGCGCCCACCAGCAGCACCAGCTCGCGGTTGAGCGCGACCTGCATGCGGTCGTTGGCTTGCTGTTCACGGGCCGGCACTTCGGTGCGCGGCATCAGATCCAGCAGGCTGCTGGTCACGGGCGGGCCATGGCGCCACTGCCAGGCGGCAGTGGCCAGCAGCAGCGCCAGCATGATCAGCACCCCGCAGGTCAGCGCGACTTGCAAGCGCGGCCGGGCCGCCGCAACAGGTTCAGGCATGCGCAAAAGCTTCCTGCTCATCGGCATTCAAACGATCGGCCTGGCCCGTCGTTCGCAAACGGATCACGCTGCGATCACCCTGCGCTTCGCGCAGTTCGATGCGCGAGACCGTGGCGCCGCCCTCGATTCGAATGTCGTCAAACACCTGCCGCAGCAGCGCCGAGCGGGGCTTGAGCACCAGCAACCAGCCCCGTTCGGTGCCGGTGAGTTGCAGCTCGAACTGCTCGGCCAGGCCGTCGCTGTCACCAGCCAGTACCGCCAGGAAAAGCCGGTTCTGCTGGGCCGACGCGCCTTGCGATGCCAATGACTGCCAGACAGCCCCCTGGCGCCGGGCGATGCCTTGCGGTGTGATCCGATAGTCCTGCTGCAACGGGCTGCGCAACTGCCACAGCAGCCCCTGGCCCTGCGCCAACACGAAGTGCCCCTGGCTTGTCATCGGCTGCGCCATGCCGCGCAGATATTTCTCCTGCACGAACTCCCCCCGGCTGACGGCTTGCACCTGCAGCAAGGCCTGGAGTGCCACCAGATCGAACGTGGCTGCGGCTACCGGGCTCAACCCTGCCCAGGCCGCGCCTGCCGCCAGCCCGGCCAGCGCCGTCCGGCGCCTCATGCCAGCACCCGTTCGACGGCGCGCAGCAGCACGGCCGGCGAGGCCAGCTGCATTTCGCGCGAGGCGACCTCGACGGCCACCTGGGTCGTGCTGCCGCGTGTCAGCCGCTGGCCCGTGGCCTCATCGCGAATCAGGTAGTTCACGACCAGCCGGCTGGCCCACTCCACCAGTTCCGCGCGCACGATCACGACTTGCCCAAACGTGGCGGGCTGCACGTAGCGCAACTGCAGGTCGACCACCGGCCAGGCATAGCCCGAGGCCGTCATGTCGTTGTAGTTGTAGCCCAGCGCATCCAGCAGCGCGCAGCGTGCCTGCTCCAGGTACTTGACGTAGTGGCCGTGCCAAACGATCTGCATCACGTCCACGTCGAAGAACGGCACCTGAATCCGCGTGTCCACGCCAAAAACCCCCCGGCTACGCATCGTGTTTGCTCCAGAAATCGTAGAAGTTGAACCACTGCAGCGGGCTACGAAGACAAGCCTGGGCCAGGCTGTCGGCATAACGCTGCGCCAGCGCCTGCACCACGGCCGGCCGCTGGGCACGCGTCCAGACCACCCGCTCGGTCAGGCGTTCGAAACGCACATGGTGGCGCCCACCAACGCGGACGCAATAAAACAGATTGACCGGGCATTCGAGCAGCCCCGCCAGCAGCCAGGGCCCCTGCGGCAAGCAGGCCGAGTGCCCCAGGAAATCGACGGCAACGACTCGGTTGCCCTGTAACGACACACGATCGCCGGCGATCGCCAGCCACTCGCCCGCGTCCAGCCGCTGCTTGAGCAGCAGCAGCGTGGCCGGGTCCAGTTCGCTGACCTGGACCAGGCGCAGGTTGTCGGCACCGGCCTCTGTCAGCAGGCGGTTGAAACGTTCGGCATGGCGGGTATGAACCAGCACGTTGACGCGTACATGGCCGTTGCGATCAGCCAGGGCACGACAGACCTCGGGGTTACCGAGGTGAGCGCCCACCATCACCTGGCCGCGCCCGTGTCCCATTTCCGAACACACCTGGTGCGGGTCTTCCAGGACCAGGTCGGCATAGTCCAGCCGGCCCTGCCAGACGTCGAGCTTGTCGAGCAAGGCAGTGGCGAAGGCCCAGTACTGAGCCCAGACGCTGCGCCAGGTCGGCCGCAATTCGGCACGCCCCGAAAACGTGGCCAGCCGATCCTGGTAGCTCGCCGTGTGACGCCGGGCTTGCCGGCTGGTCAGATAGAAGTACGCGACCACCATCCACACCACCGGCTGCAGCCAGCGCCGCCCAACACGGCGCAATGCCCACGCCAGAACACGCATGCAGGCCAGGCTGCCGCGCTCGCGCTGTCGCACCCAGTGCTGGCTACCGCTCATCGCTCGCCCCTCGCACAGCGCTTCAGCTTGCGCCAGGCCCAGCCGGGCAGGCGCCGCAGCATGCCGGCAAACAAGCGGGCATGCATGCAACTGATGCGCACGTTGTCACGCCACAAACGGAAATGGGAAATGCCATCGGCGGGGTAATGCACCGCCACCGGCAACCAGGCCATGGGCACCCCACGCCAATGCATGCGCACCAGGATCTCGGTATCGAAGTCCATGCGCCGCCCGACCGGCTCGGTGTCCGCCAGCGCCAAGGCCGTCGCCAGCGGGTAGATACGAAAGCCGCACATCGAGTCGCGGATGTCGAGCGACAGCGTGTTGATCCAGACCCAGACATGGGTGGCATAACGCCCGATCTTGCGGCCCAGCGGCACGCTGTCGTCGTAGCGTGGGTGGCCACAGACGACCGCCTGCGGCGCCAAACGGGACGTCTGCGCAAACGCGGCCAAGCCGGACAGGTCGTGCTGACCATCGGCATCGACCTGCAACGCATGGCTGAAGCCCAGGCGACGGGCTTCGGCAAGCCCGGCCAGCACGGCACCGCCTTTTCCCCCGTTGCACGCCAGCGTCAGCAGCGTGACATCCGGCATGTGCGCCAGCGCTTGGAGCGCGCGCGCGCAGGATGCATCGGAGCCGTCGTCGACCAGGATGCATGGCACCAACTGGTCACGCAGGCCCGCAACGACGCCGGCGATGGCGCGCTTGTGGTTGTAGACCGGGATCACCGCGCACAGGCTATGCATGCGCGTCTCCGATCAGGCCGTCGGCCACCGGCGACGGCAGCACGATACGGCCGGACGAGCAAATCCCCTGCGCGCCGTGATAGGAGAAATAGAGCTTGCCGCGCTCGTGCGACAGCCGCAGGTCGACCTCGTCGCCGGGGCGCATCAGCCGCTGGAACTTCAGCACTTCGAATTCCTGGGCATCGAATGCCAAACGCCAGAGTTCACCCGCCCAGGCGCGCGCCCATTCGATCTGCACCACGCCGGGCACGACAGGCGCCTGCGGAAAGTGACCCGAAAAGAAGACCAGATCCGGCGGTATGGCCAGACGCAGACACCCACTGCCATCCGCGGCCTGCTCGCGCGCCAGCAACTCGGGCTGGCGTGGCCGCTCGGTGGCGAGCAGGGTGTTCACCCACGCCTGCGGCAGCTTGCCCTGGGGCGACAGCGGCAGGCCTCGAACCCAGCGCCAGCGGCGCGGCCAGGCAATGGGCTCGACATGGTCTCGCAGATGCTCGCCCAACTGCCGCACCAGTGCAGCGCGGCCCTGGTTCCGCAGGACATGCAAGCCGCTTGCGCTCAGCACCGCCACGCAGCCAATCTGCGCGCGGCCCGCCTGGTAGACACCGCAGCGCACGTCGTCTATCCACGGATGGCGCGCCAGCGCGGACTCGATGTGCGCCAGCCCGATGCGCTTATCTTCCAGCTTGACGATGCGGTCCAGTCGATCGCCCAGCACAAAACCGCCCGCCACGATCGAGGCCGCATCCGAGGTCTGCTCCACCTGCCCCGGCGGCAGCCAGGGCGAACGGACCCACAGCGCGCCCGGCGCGTCAGGACTGGCCGGCGCCTGCAACCCGACTTCGACGCCCGGCAGCGTTTGCCAGTCGCCCAGTCCACGCCGCCAGCCGATGGCGCCCGTTTCCGAACTGCCATAGATTTCCACGGGCCAGTCTCCCAGGCGACCTTGCAGTTGCTGCGCGGCGTGGGCGGGCAGCGGCCCGCCGGCAGAGAACGCCAGCCGCACCCGTCCAGCTGCCTGCTCCCAGGCGATGCTGTCGGTCATGCGCTTGTACAAAGCCGGGCTGCCGATCCAGACCACCGCGCCCTGTCCGCTGGCAGCCAACAGGTCTTCCGGGAACACGATTTGTGTGCGCCCCAAAAGCCGGCCCGCCATCAATGGCCACAACACCCGAAACGTCAGGCCGTAGACATGCTGCGCACTCACACTGCCGATCACCTGGGCTTGCGCCGCCTGCCCGCCCCTGAGCGATTCGAGTACCTCGATCTCGCACTGCAGTTGCCGCAGCGTCTTGGCAATGACCTTGGCCTGCCCCGACGAGCCCGAGGTCCGGACCATCAGCGCCGTGTCGTCTGCCGCCAGCCCGTCGCCATCCAGCCCCCCTTCGCCTTGCGGCGACGGTTGCTGCGCCAACCAGTCACGCCAGGCGACCATCTGCAGCCCCGGAACCGGCGCGTCGGTGCTGGCGCTGGCCGGCGCATCCAGGAACAGCAGCGTGGCCTGCTGCGCCAGCGCAACCAGGCTCTCTCGTTGCAAATCAGCCGGCAGGATCACCGGAATGCCGGCGCGCCAGGCAGCCAGTAGCACCAGCGTCAGTTCAGCCGCATCGGCCAGATGGACCGCCAGCCGCTGCACGCCGCTGGCACGCAACGCACCCGCCAGCACCAGGGCCTGCTGGCGCAAACGCGCATGCGGCCAGCCCTCGGCCACGCTGCGGCCGGGCACGGGCTGCGCCAGGTAATCCTCCAGGCTCAACCAGGTCATGCCTTGGCCTCCATGCGGCGGCGCGCATGCGGTCGCAGCAGCCATTCACCGCCCAGCAAAACGCCCATCGCCACGTAGCTCAGCAAGCCGTTGTAGAGGGTCCACCAGTACCAATCGGCCCAGACCGCCAATGCGCCCGCCATGAGTCCGTTGATCGCCAGGAAGACGCACCAGACTTGCGTGACACGGCGTGTGTAACGCTGCCCGGCCCCACTGAGTCCGGGCTCCTTCAACCGGGCCAGCCGCTCGATGACGGAAGGACCGGTGACCAGGCTGCTGGCAAACACCACCAGAAAGCCCATGTTCACGAGCACCGGGTACCAGCGCAGGCCCAGCGCGTCGTTGAACAGCGCCAGCGCCAGGCAGACCAGCACCGCGATGGCCGGCAGGCGCCAGCCACCCGCCGCCTGGCCGGGCCAGAGCGCACGCAGCAGCCACAGCCCGGCCAGCACCAGCAGCAGCCCACGCGGCTGCACCTGTCCCAGCGAGGCATACACGAGCAATGGATAGGCCACGCCCGCCAGCAGCAGGCAAACCGACATCAAGCGCTTCAACGCGGCCTCAGGCTGGGTCTTGCAATCGCAGGAGCGCATCGACCACGTCCTGGACCGTGCGCACGGACTTGAAGTCCTCGGGCGCGATCTTCAGGCCGGTCTGGCGCTTGATGTGGTCGATCAGATCGATCGCATCGATGCTGTCGATCTCCAGGTCTTCGCCCAACAGGGCATTCGGCGTGATGCGATCGGGGTCGACCTCGAACAGTTCGACCAGGGCATCGCGCAAGGCATTGAAGACGTCATCTTGACTGGACATGAATGTGCCGCCGTTTCTTGTTGTCGTTGCTGGGGGACTCAGGCGGCGGACGCGCGCTGCTGCGCCACGAAAGCAGCCAGGCCGGCCACGCTGGCGAAGTGCTGGCGCGTATCGGTGCCGTCGGCCTCGATCCGGATGCCGAAGTTCTTTTGCAGCATCAAGCCGATCTCGAGCGCATCGACGGAATCCAGCCCCAGGCCGTCACCAAACAACGGCGCGTCGGAGGCGATGTCTTCGGGGGTGATGTCCTCCAGGCCCAGCGACTGGATGATGAGTTGTTTGATCTGCTGTTCAAGTTGCTGCATGGTCTTCTTTGTTTTGGCTGGAGAAAATCTGGTGCAAGTGCGCATTCAGCCGGCGCGCTGCAATCGGCATGGGCGCATCCCGCAGCCAGGTAGCGGGGTCGATGTCCTCGCCGACTTCAACGTGGAACACGACACGCTCGCGCGGAATCCGGTACCACGGCTCGTTCTTGGTCAGGCTGCTGGGTGTCACGCGGATGTGGACAGGCGTCAGCACCCGCGCCCCACGCAGGGCGATCGCACAGGCACCACGATGAAAGACCGGCGCCGCGCCAGGTGTCGTGCGTGTTCCCTCCGGGAAAATCAGCAGCGGCAAGCCCTGTTCGAGTTGTGCCACCGACTGCTCCAGCGTCTCCAGGCTGCCGTCGTTGCTGATGTAGCCCGCCGCCAGCACAGGCCCGCGCGTGCAGGGGTTGCGCCACAACGCCTGCTTGACGATGCAGCCGCTGTGGCGCATGGACGGCTGGGCCAGCAGGATCACCACATCAAGCAGCGAGGGGTGATTGGCCAGGATCAGTTGGCCGGGCCGCCCCAAACGTTCGGCGCCCGACACTTCGCAGCGCAACACGCCCAACCGCGCCAGGAAGCCGATGAAGAGCCGAAAGGACAGACTCACCGTGGCGCGGGCACGCGCCCAGTTGGCCTCGCGATGACCGGCTTGCAGCCAGCGTTGCCCCGGGAAAACAACCAGGCGCAGCGCCAGGCCACCGAGCCCGAAGACAACGAATCCCAGGCCGGTTCCCAGCAGACGCCAGCACCAGTTGGCATGCGCGCTCACTGCCGCCAATGCCATAAACGCCCCTCCCGACCGCTCAGCCAGGCGGCCTGCCCAGCCAGCAGGCGCCGCAGGTTGTTCAGGGGAGACGCCGTCACCAACGCCCCGGAATCCGCAGCGGCCCCCTCGACCAGATCCAACCGCCAACGCGCACCTGGGCGCACCCGCAGCGCCACGGCATAGGGGAAAGGCACATCGTCCACCCAAGGTTCATAGTCCCGCGCGGGCTGATCCTCGGCGCAGACCACCAGCACCTGCGCCGCCCCCTCCTGCAGCAGGCCGCAGGCATCGAGCAAGGCATGCTCCAGGCTGTCCCCTTCGGACGCAGTGGCCAGCATTTCGGTCATCTGCCCGGTCTGGATCGACCACAGTCCTGTGGTTGCGTTGTGGACGGACAGGCCGAATGCCGTCGGTGACATCCCGTCACCGGTCGCTACCGCGCGCAGCAATTCCATCGTCTGGCGTGTGTCGCCATGGCGCGATGCAAAAACGACAGGCATGGCCTCGCCGCCCGCCAAAGGCTGGGCCACCTGGAAAAACATACGCGCGAGCAAGCCCAGGCGCCGGCGCTGCATGGGCGCCAAAAAGCCCACATCCGGCAAGCCGGGTTCGCCTTCTCCTGTGTAGCCAGGCTCCTGCGCCCAACGCTGCCATGCGACCTGCCCGGTCATTCTCGGCGCCCATGCACACCAGTCGTGCACGTCAAATGCGGGCATGCGCCACATACTCCTGCGGCCGAAACGATCTGATCAGCATTCCTCTTCCCCTGGAATCTTCAAGTTATTCTTGATTCCGACACGGTCGTCAGGCGCCATCATCCCGTCGTGACGACAACCGCAACCTTCTTCTTCGTCGGAAAAGCGCGCGTATTTTACTGATTAGAAACAAACATCCCCGCATTGGCGACTTGACAACACCCTTCGATTTCGCGCAATGACGGTCCGCATGCCCCCGCCATCCCCTTCCACCCATGAGCACCCCGCACTTTTCTGGGGAGTCCCGGAAGACGCCGGACGCTACAAAGAGAGCGGCAACAACCTGCTCGACCAAACCCGCGACCGCAGCCGGTTCAGCCCACGCCGGGAGCAGGAATGGCGGGTCAGTCGCGCGTTGCTGCAGGCCGTTTCCTGCCAAGGGCGCGTCCACAGCCTGAGTCACAGCCACGGCCACGCGGTGGTTGCAACGGCGCCCGCGGGCTGGCTGCTGGGGGTCGACCTGGAGCGCGTCAAGCCGCGCCGTGTCCACGAACTGGCCGAATGGTGCTGCGACGACCGGGAACAACAGCAGTTGCAGCGCTTGCCGGCCAGCGCCGCCCTGCGCCACTTCTACCGCCTGTGGACCTTCAAGGAGGCCATGATCAAGGCCTGCGATCTGGAATTTCCGGCGGATCTCAAGTCCTGCTCGCTATGGCAGGACAGCCACGCTGGGTCGGCGGACTGGCAATGGGACTTGCAGCCCCTGAACGCTCGTGGCCGTCCATGGTTCGTGGCCGTTCACGAGAGCGAACACTGGACCTGCAGCCTGGTCTTCTCGCCACCACGACAACAACACACGCCCCCCTTGCCGTGGCGCTGGCTCACGCCCAGCAGCCTGCCCGAGGGCTTCAGTCGACCCATGCTGATCAGCAACCCGGCGCCCACGGCAACCTCCCGCGGCTGACGACCAAGAACCTTTTAAAAGCGCGGACGTCTAGAATCCGCAGCTCGTCAAAAAGATCCCGGGGCCAACGCAGCCCCACACGATCGACCGGGAGGAATCATGGACACCGTGGCCTTTGGCCTTGCCGCCGCCGCATTGCTGGCGACGCCAGGCCCCACCAACACCTTGCTGGCGATCGCCAGTGCAACCCGGGGCGTGCGCCGGTCATGGCCACTGATCGTGGCCGAACTCGGCGGCTATCTCCTGGTCTGCGCGCCACTGGCCGTCTTCTCGGGCACGTGGCTCGGCAATCACCCTGCAGTGGCTTTGGCGCTCAAACTCATCTCCGCAGGCTGGGTACTCACGCTGGCCATCAAACTGTGGAACAGCCCCACCCAAGCCACCGCCGATACCGGCCGTGGCCCGACCTTCCACAACGTCCTGACCACCACCTTGCTCAATCCCAAGGGTTTGGTGTTTGGCCTGGTGCTTCTTCCCCATGACTCGCTCGATGGCATCACCGGCCGGCTCGCGCTGCTGAGCCTGCTCATCGTCGTCATCGCCAGTCTCTGGCTCTGCATTGGCGCCACCCTGCTGCGACACGCCAATCGCCGGGCACCCGGCCTCGTTCAACGCGCGGCGGCGACGGCGCTGTTCGGTTTCTCAGCCATCCTGGTCTGGCACACGCTGGGCGCACAGCTCCCCTGACCCTCGGTTCATCACGAACTGGAAGAGCGACCGCCTGCCTGTGCTTCAGGCATGCCGGGTTTCCATCTTGTCAAAAAATACTTAGAGGTCTATATTTATAGAAAACACCCACGACAAGGAGACAACCCGTGCCAACCACCCGCCGCACAGCGCTGGGGGCGTTGCTGGCGATGCCGATCGGCCGCGCGCTTGCCCAATCCGCCCCGTATCCCCACAAGCCCATCCGGCTCGTCGTTCCCTTTCCGCCCGGTGGCGGGGGCGACACGATGGCCCGCCTGGCCTCGGTCCCGATCTCGCGGGAACTGGGGCAGCCCTTTTTTGTGGAGAACCTGGCCGGGGCCGGCGGCAACATCGGCGCCGCCAACGCGGCGCGGGCGCCGGCCGATGGCTACACGCTGCTGTATGGCACCAACGGCACGCACGGCATCAACCCGACGCTCTACAGCAAGACGGGTTTCGATCCACGCAAGGACTTCGAGCCTGTCGGCCGGTTGACGCGCATCGCGGGCATCCTGGCCGTGCGGCCGGGACTGCCGGTCAAGCGTGTCGAGGACTTGCTGGCGCTGGCGCGGGCCGAGCCTGGCAAGCTGACCTTCGGCTCGGCCGGCAATGGCACGACCTCTCATCTGGCCGGGGAGATGCTCAAGGCGCAGGCCCAGATCGACATCGTGCACGTGCCCTACCGCGGCGGCGCACTGGCCATGACCGACCTTCTGGGCGGGCGGATCGACTTCATGATCGACGTCGCGCCGAACATCGCGCCGCAGCTGAGCGGCGCACGAATCCGCGCGCTGGCGGTCAGCACGGCGCAGCGGTCGGCGGCTTTTCCTGACCTGCCGACCATCGGCGAGTCGGGCGTGCCGGGCTTTGACATCGCGGCCTGGGATGCCCTGTTCGCGCCGGCCGGCACACCGCGGCCTTGTGTCGACACCTTGAACGCGGCGGTGCGCAAGGCGCTGCTCGACCGCGCGGCCGAGCCCTGGCCTTCGTCGCCCGACGAGTTGAAGCTGTTCGTGGCCAGCGAATTGACGCGCTGGGGCGCGGCCGTGCAGCGCTTCGGCGCGGTGATCGAGTAAGAACCTGTTCTAAACAAGGACAACGACGATGATGACGACCAACGATGCCAACTTCGTGGGGTTGCCGCCCGCCGTGGCAAGCCACGTGACGCAGACGCGGGAATTCTTCCAGGCGCTGGACAACTTCACCCGCACGTTCGCGTTCCGCCAGGGCGACCGCGTGCTGCTCCTGACCGATCCGCTGCTCGACCCGCGTGTGACGCAGGCCATCAGCGGCCATGCCCAGGCGCGCGGCGCGACCGTGCGCCAGCTGATGGAATCGAGCTCGCGCGTCGAACAGATCCCGGACGAAGCCAAAGCGCTGCTGGAACAGGCCACGTTCGTGGTCTCCACCTGGTTCTGCTCGATCATCGATCCTTACGCCATCGCGCTGCGCCGCCAGGGCCAGCGCTGGGTGAAGATCACCTACTTTCGCAACCTCGATCTGCTGCACACGCCGCAGGCGCGTTTCCCCATCGACCTGGTGGGCGAACTCACGCGGGCCACCGCCGCGCGTTATCCCAAAGGCGAGGCGTTCGACCTTCATTTCACGGACGAACGCGGCAGCGACTTCCGCATCCACTTCACGCCCGAGATGCGCGAGAACCTGCTGGCCACCAACCGCTGGCGCGGCCGCATGGGCGCCGATGAAGACGGCTGCTATGTGCATTACCTGGCGTCGCACGGCCCCAACCTGTGGGACCACAACGCCGTCAGGAACGACCTGTCGGTGCCCACACGCATGGGCGGCGTGCTCTACCCGCAATGGGCGGTCGGCTTCGCGCGGCCCTTCGCGGAGCGCATCGGCGTGCACTTCGACGGCGAATATGTCTCCCGGGTCGACGGTGAGTCGAACGAGGCCCGCATCCTGCGCGACATGCTGATCGGCGGCCGCATGATCGAAGGCGGCGGCTGCGGCTTCAACCCGAAGGCGCCGCGCCACAACGTGTACCCCGCCGGCTCCAACGCCCCGGGCGCGCTGCACTTTGGCATCGACCTCGTGAAACCCGCCGACTACATCCGGCGCACCATGCCGGACTGGGAAGAGCCACCGGTCCACGTGGACCTGGTCACGCTGGACGCCACCGTGAAGGCCGGCGACCAACTGCTGATCGACCAAGGTTTTCTCTGCGCGCTGCGGGACCCCGAAGTGGTCCAGGCCGCCGCCCGTTTTGGTGATCCCGTGGCACTGCTGGAGGCGGGCGTCGACTGAGCACACGGCTGCAGCGCCATCCCCCCGCGAGCGCCCGCCTCACAAGGGTTTTCTATTTTTTTGTCCTTTTTTTGTTAGATCTATAACATTCAAAAACAACCGCACCACCCCGCACGTCCCCGGAGACAACCATGACTCACCCCCTCCAGCAAGGCCGCCGCCGCGGCCCGCTCGCCGCCCTCCTGGCGCTCGCCGGCTCGCTTGCCCTGGTGGCGGGATCGGCCCAGGCGCAAGGCAGCCCGTCACCCTTTCCGTCCCAGCCGATCCGCTTCATCGTTCCCTATGCCGCGGGCGGCCTGCCCGACACGGTCGCCCGGGTCATCGCGCAGCAGATCTCGCCCGGCCTGGGCCAGCCGGTGGTCGTCGAGAACAAGCCCGGCGCCAACGGCGTCGTGGCCGCGCAGGCCTTGATGGGCAGTCCGCGCGACGGCCACACCTACCTCGTCACGGACGGCTCGATGCTGTCCATCAACCCGGCGCTCTACAAGAACCTGGCCTACGACCCGCAGCGCGACTTCACGCCGGTCTCGCTCATCGCCACCTCGCCGCTGTTCCTGGCCACCAGCAGCACGACCGGCATCCGCTCGCTGCAGGACTTCGTGCAGAAGGCGCGGAGCGAGCCCGGCCGCCTGAACTACGGCTCCTCAGGCATCGGCAGCAGCCACCACCTGACGATGGAGGCCATGACCGCCGCCCTGCACCTGCAGCTGGCGCACGTGCCGTTCCGCGGTTCGGGCCAGCCCGTGCCCGCGCTGGTCGGCGGCCAGGTCGACGTCATCTTTGCCGCCTTGCCCTCGCTTTCCGGCTTTGCCGAACAGGGGCGCGTGCGCATCCTGGCCACCAACGCCGGCAAACGCTCGGCGCTGGCCCCGGGCGTCCCGGCCATCGCCGAGCTGATCCCGGACTTCAACTTCGCCGTCACCGTCGGCGCGCTCGCGGCCACGGGCGTGCCGGCCGACGCCATCCAGAAGGTCAGCGCCGAGATCGCCAAGGCCACCCATCAGCCAGCCACGATCGAGCAGTTCCACAAGCTGGGCATCGAGCTGGTCGGCGGCTCGCCGCAAGCCTATGCGCAGGCCATCGACGACGAGCGTCGGCGCTACGAGGGCGTGATCAAGGCCGTCGGCCTGAGCGCGCCCTGACATTCATCACACACGCCAGGAGAAAACCGCATGCTGACCCCCGAAGAAAACGATCTGCTGTGCCGCGTCGAAGGCCAGGCCCCCATGGGCCAGCTCATGCGCCGGCACTGGCTGCCCATCTGCCTGACCGAAGAGGTGAGCGAGCCCGACGGCAACCCCGTCAAGGCCCGCATCCTGGGCGAGGACCTGGTGGTGTTTCGCGACACCGAGGGCCGCGTGGGCGTGATGGACGAATACTGCCCGCACCGCCGCGTCTCGCTGGTCTACGGGCGCAACGAGGAATGCGGCCTGCGCTGCCTCTACCACGGCTGGAAGATGGACGTCGCGGGCAACGTCATCGAGATGGTCTCGGAGCCGGCCGCCAGCACCATGCACGAGAAGGTCAAACACCGGGCCTACAAGGTGCACGAGTGGGGCGGCATGGTGTGGGCCTACATGGGCCCGCAGGACGACGTTCCGGCGTTCACGCCACCGCCCTGGGCACCGACCGCCGACACCCGCGTCTCGATCGCCAAGGTGCTGATTCCCTGCAACTGGGCGCAGATCCTCGAAGGCGCGATCGACTCGGCGCACAGCTCCAGCCTGCACTCATCGGACTTCGTGCCGGCGCGCGTGAGCAGCGCCGAAGCGACCGACAAGAACTGGCTGCGCCCGTCGACCGACAAGGCCCCGCGCCTGCAGCTCCACCGCACGCCCTACGGTTTCCGCTACGCCGCGATCCGCCGCCCGATCACCAACGCGGCGCAGAACGACTACGTGCGCTCGACGGTGTTCGTGGCACCGGGCACCGTGCTCATCCCGCCCAACAACCTCTACAACGTCGCCAACGTCAACGTCCCCATGGACGACACCCACACGGTCTTCTACTTCCTGGCCTGGGGCGACCCGGCCACCACCCCCGAGACCGAAACCTGGCGCCGTTTCCTGGGCACCAGCGTGGGCAAGGACCTCGACGAACGCTACCAGCCCTACCGCAACGCCGACAACCGTTTCTGGCAGGACCGCCAGGCCATGAAGGCCGGCAACTTCACCGGCATCCAGGGCTTTCCCAACCAGGACATCGCGATGTGGGTGACGATGGGGCCGATCGCCGACCGCAGCGAAGACCGGCTCGGCGCCAGCGACCTGGCCATCGTCGAATTCCGCAAGCAGATGGTCGAGGCCGTGCAGGACTTCCAGCGCGGCGCGGCCGCCATCGGCTCGGGCGACCAGCGCGTTCCCGCCGGCGTCTGCTCGTTCCAGGCCATCGTGCCCAAGAGCGAAGACTGGCGCGACTTCAAGGCCAGCCCGGTCGGCCGCGCGCCGCTGCAGCACGACCCCGAGCTCGACGCCAACTACCAGATCCCCGCCTGACCCACGCCCACGCCAACACCATGTCCAAACTGCCCCTGTCCATCGCCATCGGCGACTACGACCGCACCCGCGCGCTGCACGACGGCGCCGTCCAGATCGACGGCGTCGATCCGACCTACATGCTGCTCAACCCCGAGGAGATGTTCTTCCGCGCCTTCCGCTACCGCGACTTCGACGTGAGCGAGCTGTCGTTCTCCAGCTACCTGGTCAAGCACGCCAGCGGCGACTGCCCCTACATCGCGATCCCGGTCTTTCTCTCGCGCGCCTTCCGGCACACCGCGCTGTACGCGCGCCGCGACCGGATCCGGCGCCCCGAGGACCTCAAGGGCAAACGCATCGGCATTCCGGAATACCAGCTCACGGCCAACGTGTGGGCGCGCGCCATCCTGGCCGACGACTACGGCGTGCACCCCTCGGACGTGACATGGGTGCGCGGCGGCATCGACCAGCCTGGCCGCGCCGAGAAGATCGGGCTGCAACTGCCGCCCGGCGTCACCATGGTCGACACCCCCGCAAACACGACGATTTCCGACCTGCTCGACCGCGGCGAGATCGACGGCTTCATGGCGCCGCGCGCACCCTTCGGCGCCGCCCGCCACAACCCCGACGTCGGCTGGCTGTTCGACGACCCGACGGCCGTGGCCAAGGACTACTACCGGCGCACGCAGATCTTCCCCATCATGCATGTGCTGGGCGTGCGCAAGACCCTGGCCGCGCAGCACCCCTGGCTGCCCGGCGCGCTGCTCAAGGCCTTCTCGCAGTCCAAGGCCGCCGCGCTCGACAAGCTGGCCGACACCTCGGCCACCAAGGTCACGCTGCCTTTCGTCGAAGAACAACTCAAGGCCGCGCGCGAGGCCATGGGCGAGGACTACTGGTCCTATGGCGTGGCCGGCAACCTGCCGACGCTGGAGGCCTTCACGCGCCACCACCACGCCCAGGGACTATCGGCGCGGCACGTGCCCGTGGCCGAACTGTTCCACCCGAGCACCTACGAAACCTACAAGATCTGACCGGCCGGGCACGCCCGCTGGAACAACCCCATGACCGACCCGGCCCATGACACCGCCCACTGGATGCCGCTGCGCATCGCCGCCATCACCGACGCCGCGCAAGGCATCCGCTCGTTCGAGCTGGTGCACCCGCAGGGGCTCGAACTGCCGCCGTTCACGCCCGGCTCGCACGTGCAGGTGCAAGTGCCCAGCGGCACGCTGCGCAAGTACTCGCTGTGCAACAGCGCCGAAGAACGCCACCGCTACGTCATCACCGTCAAGCGCGAGGCGCAGGGGCGCGGCGGCTCGGTCAGCCTGGTCGACCAGGCGCGTGTGGGCGACACCCTGCCGATCTCCGAGCCCGACAACGCCTTTGCGCTGGTCGAGCGCCCCGGCAGCCTGACCTTCATCGCCGGCGGCATCGGCATCACACCCATCCTGTCCATGATCCGCGCCTTCGGCGAACTGCCGCCCGTGCCCTGGAAGCTCTACTACCTGGGCCGCCATCCCGAGACCACGGCCTTCCTGGACGAACTGGGCGATCCGGGCCTGCGGTCCCAGGTCCGCATCCACCACAGCCACGGCGATCCGGCTCGCGCGTTCGATCTGTGGCCCGTGCTCGAGAAACCCGACCGCGGCCACGTCTACTGCTGCGGCTCGCGCCGCCTGATGGAGGCGGTGCGAGGCATGACGGGCCACTGGTCGCCCTCACGCATCCACTTCGAGAGCTTTCTTGAAGGCGGCGGCCAGCAGCCCGACGACCAGCCGTTCACCGTGCACCTCGCACGATCAGGCCTGCGGCTGGACGTGCCGGTGGGCCAGTCGATTCTTTCGGTGCTGCGCGCAGCCGGCGTGCACGTCGGCCATTCGTGCGAAAGCGGCACCTGCGGTTCATGCCGCACCCGCCTGCTCGAAGGCAGCGCCGACCACCGCGACATGGTGCTCATGCCCGACGAGCAGGACAGCCAGATCATGGTCTGCGTCTCGCGCGCGCGGCGGGCCCCTCGTGCTCGACCTCTGAATCCAAGGAACCCCAACCATGGCCTATCCTGCACCGTTGCGCCTGGGCGTCTGCGGGCTCTGGCGAGCCTTCTCGCTCATGCTGCCCACCTTGCTCGGCGACCCGCGCGTGACGCTGGCTGCCGCCTGCGATCCGCGCGAGCAGGCGCGTGCGCAGTTCGCGCGCGACTTCGACGCACCCGTCCACGACAGCATCGAAGCACTCGCGCAAGACCCCGGCGTCGAGGTCATCTACGTCGCCAGCCCGCACCAATTCCACGCCGAGCACGTTGCCGTCGCCGCCGCGCACGGCAAACACGTGCTGGTGGAAAAGCCCATGGCGCTGAGCCTGGCCGAATGCGACGCCATGATCGCGGCCTGCCAGTCGGCCTCGGTCCACCTGCTGGTCGGGCATTGCCACAGTTTCGACACGCCTTATCTGCGGACGCGCGAACTGATTGCCAGCGGCCGCTTCGGCGCGGTCACGATGGTGCATGCGCTCAACTACACCGACTACCTGATGCGGCCGCGCCGCCCCGAAGAGCTCGACACCCGCGCGGGTGGCGGCGCCGTCTTCAGCCAGGCCGCGCATCACGTCGACGTCGTGCGTCTGCTGGCGGGATCGCGCGCGACACGCCTGCGCAGCGCCCTCGGCAACTGGGACCGCCAGCGGCCGACCGAAGGCGCCTACAGCGCCCTGCTGTGGTTCGAGGGCGGCGCGCACGCCAGCCTGAGCTACAGCGGCTACGCGCATTTCGATTCCGACGAATGGATGGACGGCATCGGCGAAATGGGTCAGCCCAAGGACCCTCAAGACTACGGCGCCGCGCGCCGGCGCCTGGCGGCCATCGGCTCGCCCGCCGCCGAGGCGCAGCTCAAGGCCGACGGCACCTACGGCGGCAGCGTCTACCGCCCGCCCGGCGCCCGCACGCTCGCCGCGCCCGCGCACCAGCACTTCGGCCCCATCGTGGTGTCCTGCGAACAGGCCGACCTGCGCCCGACTCCGCACGGGGTCTGGCTCTATGCGAACGAGCGGCGGGACTTCATCCCCTGCGCCGCGCCAGCGGTGCCGCGCCAGGAGGTGATCGACGAACTGATCGGCGCCCTGCGGCACGGCCAGCCCATCCTGCACAGCGGCGCCTGGGCCAAGGCCACGCTGGAGATCTGCCTGGCCATGCTGGCCTCGGGCCACGGCGATCATGACGTCGCCCTGCAGCACCAGGTGTGACCACGGCCGCACACCAGGCCTTCGGCTATATTCTCAGCGGTCTAACGAATGGCTCGACACGCGACGACGCACATGACCTCGAAGGAAACCCTCAAGATACTCGACCACTGGCGCGAGGCCGTGCCCGACGACCGCCTGGCCCACCTGATCAAGGACGCCACACGCGCCCTGGTGCGCGGCCTGCAGTTGCGGCTAGTCGAGCACAACGTCTCGTTCGGCCACTGGACCTTTCTGCGCATCCTCTGGGAGCGGGACGGACTCACGCAGCGCGAACTCAGCGAGCAGGCCGGTGTGATGGAGCCCACCACCTTCGCGGCCATGAAGGCCATGGAAGCGCTGGGCTACATCGAGCGCAAGCACCTGCCCGGCAACAACAAGAACGTGCACGTGTTCCTGACACGGTCCGGCCGCGCGCTCAAGAAAAAACTGGTGCCGCTGGCCACCGAGGTCAACGAGATCGGTACCCGCGGCCTGTCCGACGAGGACATCCAGACGGCGCGCCGGGTGCTGCTGGCCATCATCGGCAACATGGCCGACGACGAGGCCCGCGCCGAGGAAGAAGACCGCCGCCTGCCCTCCACGCGCGAGCTGTCGCGGCGCATCAGCGCGGCCAATTAGCGCGTGTGATGCACTTTTTCCATGCCCGCGTGGAAAAAGTGCGCAACACGCTCTAGGGCCTCTCAAAGCCCCGAAAAATCCGGCTTGCGTTTTTCCATGAAGGCCGTGAAGGCCTCGCGGGCGGCGGGGCCGGCCATGAGGCGGCCGAAGGACTCGCCCTCTTCCTGGATGCGGGCCTGCACGGCGTCGAGCTGGCTCTTTTTGAGCAGGCGTTTGGTCTCGATCAGCGAGGCCTGGGACTTGGCGGCGAGCTTGCGCGCCTGCGCCTGGGCGTAAGCATTGGCCCCGGTCGGCGGCAGCACGCGGTTGACCAGGCCGACTTCGAGCGCGGCCTCGGCCATGAAGGGCTCGCCCAGCAGCAGCGCCTCGGCCGCGCGGTGGTAGCCCAGCATCTGCGGCAACAGCAGGCTGGAGCCGGCCTCGGGGCAGACGCCCAGGTTCACGAAGGGCAGCGAGAAGGCGGCGTTGTCGCCCGCGTAGACCAGGTCGCAGTGCAGCAGCATGGTCGCGCCGACGCCCACGGCCGGACCGCAGACGGCCGCTACCAGCGGCTTGGGGAAGGAGGCCAGCGTGTGCAGGAAGGCGAACACGGGCCGGTCGGTGCTCGTGGCGTCGACCGCGCCGCTGGCGGCCGCCTGGCTGCGCGTGAGGAAGTCGCCGATGTCGTTGCCGGCGCAGAAAACGGTGGCGTCGCCCTGGATCACGACCACACGCACCGCGCTGTCGCTGGCCGCGCGGTCGAACGCTTCGGTCAGCGCCACGTACATCGCCTGTGTCAGCGAGTTCTTCTTGTCGATGCGGTTGAAGGTCAGCGTCAGAACGCCGTCGGTGAGATCTTGCAGAAGGTCGCTCATGGCGTGTTCTCGTCGGGTTTGCGGGAAACAATGGGGCCGCAAGTGTAGCGGCCTTGTCGAAGCGCGTTCAGGCCTTGAAATAGACCGCCTGGTGCGTGGTGGCCAGCAGCTCGCCCTGCTCGCTCCAGAGCTGGGCGGTCTGGTCGTGAAAGCCCTTGAAATAGCCCTGGCCGCGCGCCTGGCCCAGCAGATGGCCGGTGCCCGCGCGCGCCAGCATGGCTTCGTCGGCATGGTAGTACACGGTCAGCGAGACCGTGCCCACCGGCGTCTGTGTGGCCCGGCGCAGCCATACGCGCGGAAAAAAGATGTCCGCCATCGCGGTCAGCCCCTGGAAGTCGAGCGCGCGCGCCGGATGGTCGCGCACCCACAGTTGCGTGAGGCTTTCGCGCAGCTGGTCGTCCCACTGCGCGGGCACGTTGCCGGCAATCGCCCGCATGTCGTAGAGGCTGAACCAGCCCAGCGCCTGGCGCGGGATGAAACGCGGCAGATCGCCCGGGCGGGGCACGTCGGGCGCGGCCATCTCGGCATCGCTCCAGGTGTCGCGCCGCAGCGCGGTCATGGCGGTGCCGGTCAGCACCACGCCGGCCTGGCCCTGCGTGTCGGTCTGGGTGATGGTGATCGTCCAGTGCTGGGTCGACCGGTTGGTGCGCACCGGCACGGCCTCGATGGTGTAGGCGCCCGCAGCCAGCGGCGCCACGAAGTTGACGGTCAGCGTGACCGGCAGGCCCAGCCGGTCCGGATGGTCGAGCACGGCCTGCAACGCCGTGGCGGCCGTCATGCCGCCGAACGGCCCGACCATGTTCCAGTAGTCCTGACTGACCTGGCCGTCGAAGCGGTTGCCGCCGTCCGCGGCGGGCTGCAGCCGCAGCGCGCGGTCGAAGGGGTGGCCCTCGGGCTTCTCGGATGGGGACATGGGATTGCTTCTCCTGAATCGAAGGCGCGACCTTAGGCCCGCAGCAGCCGCACTGTCAGCCTTCTGCGCGACAGCATGGCCCGGTCAGACCCGCTCGAAAATGCCCGCCGCACCCTGCCCCATGCCCACGCACATAGTCACCATGCCGTAGCGCAGTTGCTGGCGCCGCAGCGCGTGCACGACGGTGGCCGCGCGGATGGCGCCGGTTGCGCCCAGCGGGTGGCCCAGCGCAATGGCCCCGCCCATCGGGTTGACCTTGGCCGTGTCCAGGCCCAGCGTGTTGATGACGGCCAGCGACTGCGCGGCAAACGCCTCGTTGAGTTCGATCCAGTCCAGGTCGTCCTGCTTCAGGCCCGCGTAGCGCAGCGCGGCCGGGATCGCCTCGATCGGGCCGATGCCCATGATGGCCGGCGGCACGCCCTTGCTCGCGAAGCTCACGAAACGCGCCAGCGGCGTCAGCCCGAAACGCTGGATGGCCGCCTCGCTGGCCAGGATCAGCGCGCCGGCGCCGTCGGAGGTCTGCGAACTGTTGCCCGCCGTGACCGTGCCGCGCGCGGCGAACACGGTCTTCAGCCGCGCCAGGCCTTCGATGCTGGTGTCCGGGCGCGGGCCTTCGTCGAGGCTGACGGTGCGTGTGCGCACGGCCACCTCGCCGCTGGCCAGGTCGGGGGTGCGCTCCGTGACCTCGATGGGCGTGATCTCGTCGGCGAAGCTGCCCGCCGCCTGCGCGGCCAGCGCACGCTGGTGCGACTGCAGTGAAAAGGCGTCCTGCGCCTCGCGCCCGACCTTCCATTGCTGGGCGACTCTCTCGGCCGTCAGGCCCATGCCGTAGGCAATGCCGACGTCGCCGTCACGCTCGAAGATGGTGGGCGAGAGCGAGGGCGAGTTGCCCATCATGGGCACCAGGCTCATGCTCTCGACGCCGGCCGCGATCATCACGTCGGCCTCGCCCACGCGGATGCGGTCGGCCGCCATCTGCACGGCCGACAGGCCCGAGGCGCAGAAACGGTTGACGGTGATGCCGCCCACGCTGGTGGGCAGGCCGGCCAGCACCGTGGCCACGCGCGCCACGTTCAGGCCCTGCGCCCCCTCGGGAATGGCGCAGCCGCAGATGATGTCCTCGACAGCGGCCGGGTCCAGCGTGGGCGCCTGTGCCAGCGCGGCCTTGAGGATGGTGGCCAGCAGGTCGTCGGGCCGGGTGTGGCGGAAATAGCCGCGGTGCGATCGGCCGATGGGCGTGCGCGTGGCGGCAACGATGTAGGCGTCCTGGATTTGTTTGTGGCTCATGGTGTGTCTCCCGGTCAGTTGCGCAGCGGCTTGCCCGTGGCGAGCATGCCCATGATGCGTTCCTGCGTCTTGGGGTGCTGGACCAGCGAGCCGAAGGCCTGGCGCTCCAGCGTCATCACATACTCTTCGGTGACCAGCGTGCCGGCCTCGACCTCGCCGCCGCAGACCACGTGGGCAATCAGGCTGGCGATGTGAAAGTCGTGCGCGCTGATGAAACCGCCGTCGCGCATGTTGACAAGCGAGCCCTTGATGGTGGCGATGCCGCTGCGCCCGGCCACCGGGAGGCTGCGTTTGAGCGGCGGTCGCCAGCCGTTGGCCGCCAGGGCCTTGGCCTCGCCCAGGGCCACGTGCAGCAGTTCGTCGACGTGCGGCACGATCACGTCGGATTCCAGCAGATAACCCAGTTGGCGCGATTCGAGCGCGCTGGTGCCCACGGTGGCCATGGCCGAGGCCTTGAAGGGCTCGGTCAGGAACTTGAGCAAGTCCTTGTCGGTGCTGGCCTGCGCGTTCTCGGCCGCGCGGCGCGCGATGTAGGTCAGGCCGCCGGCACCGGGCACCAGGCCCACGCCGACCTCGACCAGGCCGATGTAGCTTTCGAGCGCCGCGACACGCCGCGCCGAATACACGGCCAGCTCGCAGCCGCCGCCCAGCGCCAGGCCGCGCACGGCCGAGACCACCGGCACCTGGGCATAACGCAGGCGCAGCATCAGCTGCTGCATCTCGGACTCGATGCCGTCGATGGCGGCCACGCCCGCCACCACAAAGGCCGGCAGCATGGCCTGCAGGTCGGCCCCGGCCGAGAAGGCCTCGCCGGGCGACCAGACCACCAGCGCCTGGAAGTCGCGTTCGGCCACCGTCACTGCTTCCGTCAGGCCCTCGACCACCTCGGGGCTGATGACGTGCAGCTTGGTCTTGAGGCTGGCGATCAGCACCTCGCCATCGAGCGTCCACAGCCGCAGCGCGTCATTCTCGGACACCGTGGTGCCGGCGGTGGCCGGGTCGGCGCCGGGCTCGCCCAGCACACGTTCGGGAAACAGCTGGCGCGTGTGCACGGGCAGTTCGCGGCGCGGCTCGAAGCGGCCTTCGGCGGCGTTCCACGAGCCCTGCGCGGTGTGCACGCCGCCGGCCTCGGCAACCGGGCCGCTGAAGACCCAATCGGGCAATGGTGCGCTGGACAGCGTCTTGCCGGCGGCGATGTCCTCGCGGATCCACTCCGCGACCTGTTGCCAGCCAGCTTCCTGCCACAGCTCGAAAGGACCTTGCTTCATGCCGAAGCCCCAGCGCATCGCCAGATCGACGTCGCGCGCGGTGGGCGCAACGTCGGCCAGGTGCACGGCCGCGTAGTGAAAGCCGTTGCGCAGCACGGCCCACAGGAACTGGCCCTGCGCGCCCTTGCTTTCGCGCAGCAGGCGCAGGCGCTCGCCGGCGGGTTTTTTCAGCATGCGCGCGTAGACCTCGTCGGCTTTCTGCCCGCCGGCCACGTAGTCGCCCTCGCCGCCCTTGGCAGCCAGGTCGAAGCGCAGGATGTCGCGCCCGACCTTTTTGTAGAAGCCCGCCTTGGTCTTCTGTCCCAGGTTGCCCAGCGCCAGCAGCCGCGTGAGCGCGGGCGGCGTGGCAAAGCTCGCGTAGAACGGGTCGGTGTCGGCGCTGAGCGTGGTCTGCAGCGTCTTGATCACGTGCGCGAGCGTGTCCAGCCCGACCACGTCGGCGGTGCGGAAGGTGCCCGAGCTGGCGCGGCCCAGCTTCTTGCCGGTCAGGTCGTCGACCACGTCGTAGCTCAGGCCGAAGCGCTCCGCCTCGGCAATCGTCGCCAGCATGCCGGCGGTGCCGACGCGGTTGGCGATGAAGTTGGGTGTGTCCTTGGCGCGCACCACGCCCTTGCCCAGCGTGGTGGTGGCAAAGGTTTCGAGCTGGTCGAGGATGGCCGCGTCCGTGGCCGGCGTGGCGATCAGCTCGACCAGCCGCATGTAGCGCGGCGGGTTGAAGAAGTGGATGCCGCAAAAGCGCGGACGCAGCGCCTCAGGCAGGCTGTCGGCCAGCGCCGAGATCGACAGGCCCGAGGTGTTGGAGGTCACGATGGCATGCGGCGCGACGTGGCCGGCGATCTTGCGGTAGAGGTCCTGCTTCCAGTCCATGCGCTCGGCAATCGCCTCGATCACCAGGTCGCACTCGGCCAGCAGGTCTAGGTGGTCGTCGTAGTTGGCGGGCTGGATCAGCGTGGCGTCGGCGGCCACGCCCAGCGGCGCGGGCTTGAGCTTGGCCAGGCCCGCGATGGCCTTGTTGGCGATGGCGCTCTTGTCGCCATCCTTGGCGGCCAGATCGAACAGCACCACCGGCACCTTGACGTTGACGAGGTGCGCGGCGATCTGCGCGCCCATCACGCCCGCGCCCAGCACGGCGGCTTTTCTGACGAGGAATCGTGTCATGAAATCCTATCCTTTACATGCATGTCAGGGGGCGACGCGCACCCAGGTTTGCGTGCGGCCAAAGGGGCCGATCGAGCCGCGCACGTCGAGCTGGCGGCCGCCCTCCTTGGGCGTCAGGCGCAGCGTGTAGGTCTTGCCGTTTTCGGGGTCGAGGATCTTGCCGTCTTCCCACACGTCCTTGCCGTCGGCCTGTCTGGCGCCGCGGATGATCTCCAGGCCCACCAGCGGCTGGTCCCGGCGGTCGTCGCTGCATTCGGTGCAGCGTGCGTTGGGGTCGGCCTCCTTGCGCAGCAGCCGCGTGATGTGGCCCGTGAGCACACCGCCCTGCTCGGTGATGACGATCTCGGACTTGGCCTCGCCCGTCTTGTCGTCGATGCTGCGCCAGGTGCCCACCGGCGTGAGCTGCGCCCAGGCGGGCACCGCTGCGGCGGCCAGGGCCAGGGCGATCGAGGCGGCGGTGGCTTTCATGGCGGTCTCCTGATCGAGGTCGAAACGGTGGGCGCGCGGCCGTTCAGGCCAGCGCGGCGTCGGTGTCCATCAGAACGCGGCTGCCCGCACGCACGGTGCGCATGAGCGTGCCGGCTTCGGGGAAGAGCTTGGCGAAGTAGAAACGCGCGGTCTGCAGCTTGGCGCGGTAGAACGGGTCGTCATTGCCATTGGCGATCTCGCGCAGCGCGACCTGCGCCATACGCGCGAACAGGTAGCCAAACACCAGGTGGCCCGCGATGCGCAGGTAGTCGACCGCGGCCGCGCCCACCTCGTCACCGTTCTGCGAGCCCTTGAAACCGACCTCGGTCGTGAACTTGGTCATCTGGTCGCCCAGCCAGGCCACGGGGTTGATGAACTCGGCCATGTCCTCGTTGACGCCTTCCTGCTCGACCAGCGCGGCCACCAACTTGCCGAACTTCTTGAGCGAGGCGCCGTTGTTGCCCAGCACCTTGCGGCCCAGCAGGTCCAGCGCCTGCACGGCGTTGGTGCCTTCGTAGATCATGTTGATGCGCGCGTCGCGCACGAACTGCTCCATGCCCCATTCGTGGATGTAGCCGTGGCCGCCATAGACCTGCTGGCACAGCGTGGTGGCCTGCCAGCCGTTGTCGGTCAGAAACGCCTTGACGATGGGCGTGAGCAGCGCGACCAGTTCGCCCGCGTCCTGGCGCGTCTTCTCGTCGGCGGCGCTGAGTTCCTGGTCGACCAGGAAAGCGCTGTAGATCAGCAGTGCGCGGCCGCCTTCGGCGTAGGCCTTGGCGGTCAGCAGCATGCGGCGCACGTCGGGGTGCACGATGATCGGGTCGGCCGGCTGGTCCTTGGCCTTGATGCCCGAGAGCGAACGCATCTGCAGCCGGTCCTTGGCATAGACCAGCGCATTCTGGTAGGCCACCTCGGTCAAGCCCAGCGACTGGTTGCCCACGCCCAGGCGGGCCGCGTTCATCATCACGAACATGGCCTGCAGGCCCTTGTTGGGCTGGCCCACCAGCGTGCCGATGGCGCCGTCCAGGCTCAGCTGCGCGGTGGCGTTGCCGTGGATGCCCATCTTGTGCTCCAGGCCCGTGCAGTAGATGGGGTTGCGGTCGCCCAGACTGCCGTCGGCCTTCACATGGAACTTGCTCACCAGGAACAGGCTGATGCCCTTGCTGCCGGCCGGTGCGTCGGGCAGGCGCGCGAGCACCAGGTGCACGATGTTCTCGGTGAAGTCGTGTTCGCCCGCGCTGATGAAGATCTTGTTGCCGGTGATGCGGTAGGTGCCGTCGGGCAGCGGTTCGGCCTTGGTGCGCAGCAGGCCCAGGTCGGTGCCGCAGTGCGGCTCGGTCAGGCACATGGTGCCGGTCCACTCGCCGCTGGTCAGCTTGGGCAGGTAGCGCTTTTTCTGTTCGTCGGTGCCGTGCGCATGCAGGGCTTCGTAGGCGCCGTGCGACAGGCCCGGGTACATGGTCCAGGCCTGGTTGGCGCTGTTGAGCATTTCGTAGAAACACTGGTTGAGCACAAAGGGCAGGCCCTGGCCGCCGTAGGCCGCGTCGCACGACAGCGCCGGCCAGCCGCCCTCCACATAATGCGCATAAGCCTGCTTGAAGCCCTCGGGCGTGGTCACGGCGTGGCTGTTCTTGTCCAGCGTGCAGCCTTGTTCATCGCCCGACAGGTTGAGCGGGAAGGTCACCTCGGCGGCGAACTTGCCGCCCTCTTCCAGCACCGCATTCATGGTGTCGGCGTCGACCTCGGCATGCGCGGGCATGGCCTTGTAGGCGTCGGTGACCTGCAGGACCTCGTGCAGCAGGAACTGCATGTCGCGCAGCGGCGGGGTGTATTGGGGCATGGACGTCTCCTGGTCGGAAAGGCGGGAAGGCGGGAAGGCGGATGGATGGAGTCAGGGGCGCACGAGGTGGCGCTCCAGCACACGCTCGAAACCGGCGAGCGCACGATCGATGGAGGCCGCGTCCTTGAGGAAACGCGCCTCGTAATGCAAGGCCAGCACCAGGCCGTGGATCTCGAACAGCACCTGGCGCGCATCGGCGGCGCGGTCGAGGTGGCCCTCGTCCTGCGCCTGCTCGATCGCGCGGTGCATGGCGGCCAGCCAGATGCGGATCGACTGCGACAGCGCGTCGTGCACGGGGCCGGCGCGGTCGTCGAATTCGACCGCGCCGCTGATGTAGATGCAGCCCGAGTCGATTTCGATGGAAGTGCGGTGGATCCAGTTGGCGAACATGCGGCGCAGGCGCGGCAGGCCACGCGCCTCTTGCAGCGCCGGATAGAAGACTTCCTGCTCGAAACGCTCGTGGTATTCGCGCACCACCGAGATCTGCAGCTCTTCGCGC
The DNA here is from genome assembly GCA_009912175.1 of Paracidovorax wautersii. Classification (GTDB taxonomy): domain Bacteria; phylum Pseudomonadota; class Gammaproteobacteria; order Burkholderiales; family Burkholderiaceae_C; genus Comamonas_F; species Comamonas_F wautersii_A. Next base: position 54,061 of record WNDQ01000007.1, read on the forward strand.
GAGCCGAAGTGCGCGAACACGCCGGACTTGCTCATCTTCATGAGCTCGGCCACGGTGCCGATGCTCAGGCCCTCCAGACCGATCTGCGTGGCCAGGCCCAGCGCGGCGTCGACGATGGCGGCCTTGGTGAGTTGGCCCTTGTTGGCCCGGGCGGCGGCCTTGTCAGCCGCCGTGGCGGCGGGTGCGGTGGTCTTGCCGGCCCGGGCACGGGCGCTGGCAATGGCGGCCTGCGCCGCCACGGCGGCACTGGGAGCCTGGGCGGCCACCGGAGCGGGTGCCGGTGAAGGAGATTTGGGCATGGCGAATCGACATCACAAAAAGAACGGTCGTTCTATTTTGCACAGTTCGTGCGCCAGCGCCCAGTGCCCGATGCCCGGTTCCGGTCATTTAGCGGGAAAACCCCGACGCCGCCATGCGTAGCCGGCCACGCAGGCCGTCAGCACCAGCATCAGCCCCACTTCGACCATCAGCGCCTGGCTGACGGCGCCCAGGTAGCCCGTCCCCGACGCGTGCAGACCGTGAGCAAAGACCGCCCCCAGCAAGGCCACGCCCATGCCGTAGGCCGCCTGCTGGACCGTGGAGATCGTGGCGCCGCCCGCCCCGGCAGCCTCGACCGGCACGTCGGACAGGCCGATGCGCCAGATGCTGCCCACGATCAAGGCCTGGCCCGCGCCCATCACGGCCATGCCCAGCGCCAGGTTGGCCAGCCCCGGGTGCGGCCAGACCCAGTGCAAGGCCGCCAGCGTGCCCAGCACCCCCACGATCTGAACCAGGCAGCCCAGCAGCAGCGCGGGCCCATGGCCGATGCGCGCCGCCACCCGCGCGCTGCCCAGCGATGCCACGAAATAGGCCAGGCCCGGCACGATGAAGCTGTTGCCCGCCTGCAGCGGCGACAGGCCCGCCCCGGCCTGCAGCGCCAGCGCCATCACGAACATGAACCCGCCCCAGCTGGCGAAGAACAGCGCCGCCACCAGCATGCCGAAACGCACGCTGGGCAAACGCAGCAGCGCGGGCGGCAGCAGGGGATCGCGCCCGCGGCCAGCCTGGGCCAGTTCGACCCGCCACAGCACCAGCGCCACGGCGGGCGCCGCCAGCAGCGGCACCAGCAGGCAGACGATGAGCAGGCCCAGCCAGGCCGTGCCCGGCCCGTCGAGCGTGGCGGACTGCGCGCGGCGTGTCTCTGGGACATGGCGGCGCAGCAGCAGGAGCACGGCCACACAAATCGGCAGGTTGATCAGGAACACGCTGCGCCAGCCCATGCCCCACAGATCGCTGGTCACCAGCAGGCCGCCCAGCACCTGCGGCACGATCAGCGCCGCGGTCGCGCCCTGCAGCACGCGCGCGGCCATCAGCAGCCAGGACGCGTGCGCGGCCCCGCACAGCGCCGACGCCAGGCCGAAACCCGCCACGCCCCAGGTGAAGACGCGCCGGCGCCCCCAGCGGTCGCCCAGCCGCCCGCCCGTGGCCAGGCCTACGGCAAAAGCCAGGCCGTAGGCGGCCACCACCAGCTCCAGCTCGGCCGGGCCGGTGTGCAGCGACTGGGCCATGGCGTCGAGCGCCACGTTGACGATGGAAAAGTCGATCAGCGGCAGCAGCAGGCCCGCCAGCAGGACAAACAGCCCCGCCTGGCTCAACGCCGGCGGATTCGCGACCGGGCGCGCTGGCGCAGGCGCCGCCAGCAGGTCGGCGGCCGTGGGGGTAAGACAGGGAGATCGTGCAGTCATGGCGGGAAAGCGGTGTTTTCGGGGAACAGGAGCGGCAGTATGACCAGGGATTTAAACTGGTACCAGTTTTTGCTTATCCTGGTAGTCGACATGCCGCCCAACCGGAGGCCCCGCCCATGAATGCCCCTTTGACGCCGGCCTTGCTGGCGGCCGCGCCGGACGAGCGCGACGCCGCTCCCCACCGCAAGGAACTCGGCCTGTTCCTTCGCGCCCGCCGCGAAAGCCTGGACCCGCAGCGCCTGGGCCTGCCGCGCGCCGGGCGCCGCCGCACCCCGGGCCTGCGGCGCGAAGAAGTCGCCCTGCTGGCCGACGTGGGGGTCACCTGGTACACCTGGCTTGAACAGGGCCGCGACATCCAGGCCTCGCCGCGCGCGCTGGGCGCCATCGCCCAGGCCCTGCAATGCAACCCGACCGAGACCCACCACCTGTTCCGGCTCGCCGGCCTGACCGCGCCCGCCAGCGCCACGCTGGCGCCGCTGTGCGAGCGGCCGTCGGCCGCCGTCGCGGCCTTGCTGCGCCAGCTCGATCCTTATCCGGCGTTGATGCAGAACGCACGCATGGACATCGCGGACTTCAACCCGGCCTTCTGCCGCCTGGTCAACATCGACCTCAACCAGGTCGATCCGGGCGACCGCAACTGCGCCTACCTGACCTTGACCCATCCGCAGTGGCGCGCCAGCGTGGCCGACTGGCCGGGCATGGTGCGGCACATCGTCGCGCACTTCCGCGCCGCCATGGCCGAACGCATGGACGATCCGGCCTGGCAGCACATGCTGGAGCGCCTGCTGGCCGTGTCCGAGGAATTCCGCGAGCTGTGGCCGCGCTACGAGGTCGCGGGCGTGGCCAATCACGTCAAGGTCTTCCAGCGCCCGCGCGAAGGCCAACTGCGCCTGCATCAGATCAACTGGTGGTCCGCGCCACGCAACGGCGACCGGCTGATCGTCTACATGCCGGCCGACGAGGCCGCCGAAGCGGCCCTGCGCCGCATGGCCGCGCAGGACGGCCTGGTGGCCGTCTGAAGCGGGGGCAAGCTCAGGCCATCAGCGCCAGGCTCTCAGCCAGGCCTTCGCTGGGCAGGCGGCGCAAGCCCGACCGCACGAAACGCTGCAGGCGGCCCATGGCAAAGGCCATCATCACGCCGGCCTGGACCTGGGCGCGCACGGTGGGCGTGCTGCCGGCCGTCCGCAGGTGCTGGTCGCGCAGCGCCTGCTTGAGCGCGGCCTCGATCTTGTCGAAGAACAGCGTCATGCGCGACTGCAGCCGCTCGTTCTCGTGCACCAGCGCGTCGCCGATCATCACCCGCACCAGGCCGGGATTGGCTTCGCCGAACTGCAGCAGCAGGCTCACGATCTGCGGGGCCAGCAGGGCCGCGTCGGTCTCGCCGCTTTCCACACGCGCCTGGACCTGCGCGATGAGCGAGAACACGGACTGCTCGATGAAGTCGATCAGCCCCTCGAACATCTGCGCCTTGCTGGCGAAGTGGCGGTACAGCGCCGCTTCGCTCACGCCCAGGCGCGCGGCCAGCGCGGCGGTGGTGATGCGTTCGGGATGCGGCTGCTCCAGCATGGCCGCCAGGGTCTGCAGGATCTGCGCGCGGCGCTCGCCCGGCTTGGGGCGCGCACGCGGGGCGGCGCCATCGGGCGGGCGGGGGGCGGTGGCGCCGGTCGGGCCGGACGCGTCGGGCAAGGACTCCGTCATGAAATCGGTGGGCTCCCAGGCAGGGCTTCGGCCCGGGCCGAAGCCGGTGCTGTCGTTCAGTAGGAACGGATCATGGTCCCGTAGGCCTGATCGGTGAGGATTTCCAGCAGCATCGCGTGCGGCACGCGGCCGTCGACGATGTGCACGGCATTGACGCCGCTCTTGGCCGCGTCGATGGCGCCAGCCAGCTTGGGCAGCATGCCGCCCGAGATGGTGCCGTCGGCGATCAGATCGTCGATCTCGCGCGCGGTCAGCTCGGTGATGAGCTCACCCGCCTTGTTGAGCACGCCGCGGATGTTGGTGAGCATCATGAGCTTCTCGGCCTTGAGCACCGTAGCCAGCTTGCTGGCGACCACGTCGGCGTTGATGTTGTAGCTCTCGTTGTCCTCTCCAAAGCCCAGCGGGCTGACGACCGGGATGAAGGCGTCGTCCTGCAGCGCCTTGACCACGCCGGGGTCGATCGAGACGATGTCGCCGACCTGGCCGATGTCGTGTTCCTTGCTGGGGTCGTCCTGGTCGACCAGCTTGAGCTTGCGCGCGCGGATCAGGCCGCCGTCGCGCCCGGTCAGGCCCATGGCCTTGCCGCCGGCCTGGTTGATCAGGCCCACGATGTCCTGCTGCACCTCGCCGGCCAGCACCCACTCGACCACTTCCATGGTCTCGGCGTCGGTCACGCGCATGCCCTGGATGAAGTGGCCCTGCTTGCCCAGGCGCTTGAGCGCGGTCTCGATCTGCGGGCCGCCGCCGTGCACTACCACCGGGTTCATGCCGACCAGCTTGAGCAGCACCACGTCTTCAGCGAAATCGGCCTGCAGCGCCGGGTCGGTCATGGCGTTGCCGCCGTACTTGATGACGATGGTCTTGCCGTGGAACTTGCGGATGTAGGGCAGGGCCTGGGCCAGGATCTCCGCCTTGTCGCGCGGCGCGATCAGCGTGGTGTCGGTCATGGAAGTGCGTCCGTGTGGTCGGTCAAAACAAACAGAATGCGCGCATTGTGCCTCAGCGTCCGTGACGCGTTCGGACCGCCTATCGGCGATGCCCGAGCTTGCGCGAAAGCTCGCCCGCCGCGCGCCGCAGCGCCTGGGCGATGGCGCCCTCCCAGTCGGCGTCGAAAGTGCCGATGGGGCCGATCGCCGTGAGCCCCAGCACCATGGTGCCGGCCGCGTCGAACACCGGTGCGGCCATGGCGTTGACGCCCATCACCGTGGCGCCCTCGGAGCGGCTCAGGCCGCGCGTGCGCACGTCGCCGAGCTGGCGCTCGAACTGCGGCCACGACAGCGGCTGGCCGTGGCGCGCGGGCTCGCCCGGCCCGGGCGCGGTGCGGGCGGCGTCCAGCGGACGGGCCGACTCGAACACCGCGCGCACCTCTTCCTGCGCGCGGTGGGCGGCGAACAGCCGGCCGGTGGCCGTCTCGGCCAGCGAGAACAGCGTGCCGTGGCGCATGCTGGCAAACACCACGGCGGGCGATTCCTCGATGCGCACGATGGTCGGGCCGCTGCCGGCCGCCCAGACCGACAGCGCCGTGGTCTGCCCGATCTCGCGCGCCAGCGGCGCCAGCGCCGGCGTGGCGATCTGCACCGGGTGCGACTGCTGCAGGCTGATCAAGCCCATCTGCAGCGCCAGCGGCCCGAGCTGGTAGCGGCCGGAATCGGCGTCCTGGTCCACCAGGCCCAGCCGCCCGTAGCTCACCAGATACGGGTGCGCACGCGCCGGCGACAGGCCCGCGCGCGCGGCCAGGTCCTTGAGCGCCAGCGACACACCCGCCTCGGCCAGTGCACGCAGCAGCTGGCCGCCGACCTCCACGCTCTGGATGCCGCGCTGGGCCTTGTCCTGCACGCCGCCCTGCGCGGGGTCCTCGAATTCGTCGTCGCTCATGGTTTTCCCGTGTTGGATAGCTCAAGCCGCGCGCGTCCATGGACAGGCGCCGCCGCGAATACTAATATCTCTCGAATTCTCCAATGTGTAATTTATTCGTTAATAGCAAATCCAACCCTTTCAGGAGACCACCATGGCCACCAAGGCCTTTGCATCCCACGCCGACACGGCCGACAAAAAACCCAGCTTCACCCAGCTCAGCGAGAACGCCTGGGCCTACACCGCCGAGGGTGACCCCAACACCGGCGTGTTCATCGGCGACGACGCCGTCATGGTGGTCGACACCCTGGCCACACCGGCCATGGCGCAGGACCTGATCGCGCGCATCCGCGGCGTCACCGACAAGCCCATCAAGTACGTCGTGCTGTCGCACTACCACGCGGTGCGTGTGCTGGGCGCCTCGGCCTACGCCCGGGAAGGCGCGCAGCAGGTCATCGCCAGCCGCGACACCTACGACCTCATCGTCGAGCGCGGCGAGCAGGACAAGGCCAGCGAGATCGGCCGCTTCCCGCGCCTGTTCCGCAACGTCGAGTCGGTGCCGGCGGGCCTGACCTGGCCCACGCTCACCTTCTCGGGCCAGATGAGCATCTGGCTGGGCCGGGTCGAGGTCAAGCTCGCGCAGATCGGGCGCGGCCACACCAAGGGCGACACGATTGCCTACATCGAGGACCAGAAGGTCTGCTTTGCCGGTGACCTGGTCGAGTACGAGAGCACCGCCTACGCGGGCGACTGCTACTTCAAGGACTGGCCGGCCACGCTCGACCGGCTCGCCGCCTTCGGTTTCGACAAGCTCGTGCCCGGCCGCGGCGACGCGCTCCAAGGCCGCCAGCAGGTCGCCGAAGCGATTGCCGGCACCCGCGCCTTCGTCAGCGACCTCTACACCCAGGTCAACAGCGGCGTGGCGCGTGGCCTGGACCTGCAGGCCATCTACCGCGAAACCTACGCCGCGCTGCAGCCGCGCTACGGCCACTGGGTGATCTTCGAGCACTGCATGCCCTTCGACGTCAGCCGCGCCTACGACGAGGCCACCGACCACGAGCACCCGCGCATCTGGACCGCCGAGCGCGACCGGGCGCTGTGGCAGGCCCTCGAAGGCTGACCGGCGGGGGCCCCACCATGCACCTGCAGGACCTGCCCACGGTGGCGGCCGATGCCGCCGTCGATTTCCAATCCCTCGAATTCGACTACCAGCGCGCCGCCGACCACGGGCGCGAGCCGCCCGCGCAGCACCCGGTGGTCGTGGTCGGCGCCGGCCCGGTCGGCCTGGCCCTGGCCATCGACCTGGCGCAGCGCCAGATCCCCGTGGTGCTGCTGGACAACGACCACCGGCTGTCCACCGGCTCGCGCGCCATCTGTTTTGCCAAACGCACGCTGGAAGTCTTCGACCGGCTGGGCTGCGCCGTGCCCATGCTCGCCAAGGGCGTGGCCTGGCAGACCGGCCGCGTGTTCTTCGGCGAGCAGGAGGTCTACACGTTCGACCTGCTGCCCGAGCCCGGCCACCAGCACCCGGCCTTCATCAACCTGCAGCAGTACCACGTCGAGGGCCAGTTGGCCGCGCGCGCCGCGCAACTGCCCCAGCTCGACCTGCGCTGGCGCAGCGCCGTCACCGGCCTGGCGCAGGACGCCCAGGCCGCCGTGCTCACCATCGACACACCCGACGGCCCCTACCGCCTGGCCGCCAGCCACGTCGTGGCCTGCGACGGCGCACGCTCCACGCTGCGCGCGCTGCTGGGCCAGGAAAGCCACGGCCGGACCTTCCAGGACCGCTTTCTGATCGCCGACGTGCGTATCCAGCCCACCCGCGCCACGCCAGACGGCGCCCCCGCCGACGGGCCGCGCGGACACGGCCTGCCCAGCGCGGGCGCCCAGGGCCCCGCCGAGCGCTGGTTCTGGTTCGACCCGCCCTTCCACCCCGGCCAGAGCGTGCTGCTGCACCAGCAGGCCGACGACATCTGGCGCGTCGACTTCCAGCTCGGCTGGGACGCCGACCCCGAGGCCAAAAAACGCCCCGAGGCCATCCGCCCACGCATCCAGGCGCTGCTGGGGCCGGACGCCACATTCGAACTGGTCTGGGCCAGCGTCTACGCCTTCTCGTGCAAACGCATGGACCACTTTCGCCACGGCCGCGTGCTGTTCGCGGGCGACGCCGCGCACGGCGTCTCCCCCTTCGGCGCGCGCGGGGCTAACTCGGGCGTGCAGGACGCCGACAACCTGGGCTGGAAGCTGGCCGCCGTGGTGCGCGGCGAGGCCCCGCCCGCGCTGCTCGACAGCTACGCCAGCGAGCGCGAATCCGCCGCCGACGAGAACATCCTGAACTCGACACGCTCGACCGACTTCATCACGCCCAAGAGCGCGGCCAGCCGCCTGCTGCGCAATGCCGTGCTCGACCTGGCCCGCCAGCATCCCTTCGCGCGGCGGCTGGTCAACAGCGGCCGGCTGTCGACGCCGTCGACGCTGCAGGGCTCCCCGCTGAACACGGCCGACACCCGCCATGGCGAGCCCTACGCCGCCGACGCGCCCGGCCCCGGCGCCCCCGCGCCCGACGCCCCGCTGGCCACCGGCTGGCTGCTGCGCACGGCGGCCGGCGCGCCGGGCTTTGCCGCCCTGGTCTTTGGCGACGGCCCGCAAGCGCAGGCCAGCCTGCAGGCCCTGGCGCAGGCGGATCGCCCCATCCAGGCCATCACCATCGCCGGCGGCGGCGCCCACACGCTGGCCTGGCAACGCTACGACGCCCGGCCCGGCTCGGTGTATCTCCTGAGGCCGGACCAGCACGTCTGTGCAAGATGGCGTCAGCCCGACGCCGACGCCGTCGCGGCCGCCTACGACCGTGCCATGGCGCGGCACTGAAATCGCCCGTCCTTTGGAACCGGAAAGATCACCCATGACTGCCACGCCACCGCCCGGCCTCGTCACCGCCGCCAACCTGGAGGCGCCCGACGACTTCTACGCAGCGCTGCTCCAAGCGCACGCCGACCTGACCGAGGCCCAGAGCCACGCCTTCAACGCCCGGCTGGTGCTGGTGCTGGCCAACCACGTCGGCGCGCAATCCGTGCTGCGCCAGGCCTTGCTCGCCGCCGCTTGAATAAGGTCCATCGCGGCGCATCCCGTTTTCCTTCACCACAACGACATGGAGACAACGATGTTCACATCGCACAACACCTGGGGCCGGCGCCACTGGCTGCGCATGGCCGGCGGCCTGGCGCTGGCGCCCGCGCTGGGACGGGTTTTTGCCCAGGACCGCCCGATCGAATGGGTGGTGGGTTATGCCGCCGGCGGCGGCTCCGACGCGGTCGCGCGCGCCACGGCCGCCACGCTGGGCAAGACGCTGGGCCAGACTCTGATCATCAACAACAAGCCGGGGGCGGCCACCAACATCGCGGCCGAATACGTGGCGCGCAGCCGCGACGCCGAACACATCCTGCTGACAGCCGATTTCGCCACGCTGGCGGCCAACCCCTTCTTGTTCGCCAAACTGCCCTACGACCCTGAAAAAGACTTCAAGCCGGTCGGCCTGCTCGCGCGGTTTCCGTTGGTCGCGGTGATCAACCCGCAGTTGCCGGCGCGCACCTGGTCCGAGTTCGCGGCCTGGGCGCGGGCGCAGCCCAACGGCGTCAACTACGCCTCGGCCGGCATCGGCAGTCCGCACCACCTGGCGACCGAACTGCTCAAGGAAAAGACCGGCATCAACTTCATCCACGTGCCCTACAAGGGCGCGGCGCCAGCCCTGCAGGACCTGGTGGCGGGCAATGTGTCCTTCATGCTGGTGGACACCGCCAGCGGCAACCCCTTCGTGACGGCGGGCCGCCTGCGTGCGCTGGGCGTGGCCAGCGCGCGGCGCATCGCCTCGCTGCCCGATGCACCCACGCTACAGGAGCAAGGCGTGGCCGACTACGAAGCCTACGCCTGGCAGGGCCTGGCCGTGCCGGCCGCGACCAGCGACGCGACCGTCCAGCGCCTGAACCAGCACCTGGTGCAGGCGCTGCAGTCGGACGACGTCAAGACGCGGTTTGCGGCGCTGGGCGTGGAAGGCCTGCCCGGCACGCCGCAGGAGATGGCACGCTACGCCGCGGCCGAACGCGAACGCTGGGGGCGCATCATCCGCGCCAACAACATCCGCATCGACTGACGTGGGAACGAGTGCTCAGAACGTGCCCGGGTAGTTGCCGCCGTCGAGCAGCACGTTCTGGCCCGTCAGGTAGCTGGCCTGCCGGCTGCACAGGAAGGCGCAGACCTCGCCGAACTCCTGCGGCGTGCCCAGACGCCCCGCGGGAATGGTCTTGCCGACGATCTTGCGCGCGCCGTCCACGTCCACACCGTGCTGCTGCGCGGTCTTGGTGAGCGTGGTGGCCAGGCGGTCGGTGTCGAAGCGACCCGGCAGCAGGTTGTTGATGGTCACGCCGCGCGCGGCCACGGCCGGGTTGCGCGCCACGCCGGCAACAAAACCCGTCAGGCCGCTGCGCGCGCCGTTGGACAGGCCCAGGATGTCGATCGGCGCCTTCACCGAGCTCGACGTGATGTTGACGATGCGCCCAAAGCCGCGCGCGATCATGCCGTCGATGGTCGCGCGGATCAGCGCCACGGGCGCGAGCATGTTGGCGTCGAGCGCCCGGATCCAGGTGTCGCGGTCCCAGTCGCGGAAGTCGCCCGGCGGCGGGCCGCCCGCGTTGGTGACGACGATGTCGAAATCGGTGCCCGGGCCGTCGGGGTGGCCAAACACCGCGGCACGGCCCGCGTCGGTCGTGATGTCGGCGGCGACCGCCACCGCTTTGACGCCATGCGCGGCACGCAGCTTCGCTGCCGCGGCTTCCAGCGCCTCGGCCCCGCGCGCCACCATCACCACGTTGACGCCTTCAGCCGCCAGCGCCGCCGCGCAGCCCAGGCCCAGCCCCTTGCTGGCGCCGCCCACCAGCGCCCATTTGCCTTGCAATCCGAAATCCATGGCTCGTACTCCGTTGATCGTGTGTTGGATGAGGTCGGGCCGCAGTGTGACACAGCGCCGCGCAGGCCGCAGGCCGTGCCCGCTCACCTGTTCTCAGGCCCGTTTGCGGCTGACCAGATAGACGCCGCCCAGCACCAGCGACGTGCCCGCCAGCAGCCAGGCATTGAAGGGCTCACCCAGAATCCAGATGCCCATCACGATGGTCGACAGCGGGCCGATCATGCCGATCTGCGCGGTGACCGCCGGCCCGATGCGCTCGATGGCCATCATCACCAGCAGCACCGGAACCACCGTGCAGACGCTGGCGTTGAGCAGCGACAGCCAGAGCACCTCGGGCTGTACCAGGGCCGCCGACAGCGGCCGCAGCACCGCGAACTGCAGGATGCAGAACACGCAGGCCACACTCGAGGCCAGCGAGCCCAGGCGCTTGACCATCTCGCCGCTGTGCACCAGGTAGACCGCATAGCTGACGGCACTGCCCAGCACCAGCGCCGTGCCGATCGCGGTGTTCCAGCCGTCGAAGGACAGCTCGTGGCCAAAGACCAGCAGCACGCCCGCGTAGCTCACGCCCATGGCCATCCACTGCACCGGGTGCGGGCGGCGCTTGTACAGCACCAGCCCGAGCAGCAGCACCAGCGTGGGGTTGAGGTACAGGATGAGCCGCTCCAGGCTGGCCGAGATGTAGGCCAAGCCCGCAAAGTCCAGGAAGCTGGCCAGGTAGTAGCCCGTCACGCCCAGCCAGTCGCCGCGGCCAAGCCGGGCCTGGCCTCGGCTGCCCCACCAGGCCATGAGCAGAAACACGGGCAGCGCCAGCAGCATGCGGTACATCAGCAGCGTGACGGCATCGACGCCGTAGCGGTAGGCCAGCTTGACGATGATGGCCTTGCCCGAGAAGGCGACCGAGCCGATCACGGCCATGAGCAGGCCGGCGGCCATGCCGCTGGCAGCCGGGTCACCGGCTTTCGTAGGGAGGGTATTCATTGCGTTGTCGTCAGAGACCCGCCGCGCGATGCGGGCGAGCCTCCCACTGTCTCACGTCCGGGCCTGCCGCGCTATCGATCTGCGGCATTGCAGCGCACGCCGATCACGACGGGATCGGCGGCGGCCGGCAGGATGGGGATCAGCCCACGCTGAGTTCGGCGCGGCCCACGCCGGGGAAGTCGGCCACGACGGCCGCGCCCGGCTGCACGAACTCGGTGCCCGTGCACGAGCCGGTCGTCACCCACTGGCCGGCCTTGAGCCCGCCCAGGCTGCGTGCGCCATCGTTGGCCAGCCACACCAGCAGACGGAAGGGATGGCCGGCTGAATTGCCGCCCACACGCTCGACCACCGCCCGGCCGTTGACGCGGATGGCCACCGGCTGCGTCAGCGGCGCGACGTTGCGGAAATCCGTGCGGCCCACCGTGCCCACCACCAGCGCGCCGTGATTGGCCTGGTCGGCCAGGCGGCTGAGCGCGTCCTGCTCGCCCCACTGCGCGTAGCGCGTGTCGCAGATCTCGATGCCCGCACGCACCGATCCCACGGCGGCCAGCACCTCGTCCTCGGTGTAGGGCAACGCGCGCGGCGGCAGGTCGGCCACGATCTCGTAGACCAGTTCGGCCTCGACGCCAATGACGTGGAAGGCCGCGGCGTTCAGCGCCACGGCCTCGCCCACGTGCACCGAATCGCGGGTCAGCGCCGCGCGCGACGGCGTGGCCGTGTCCGACGCGGCCCCGACCTTCCAGCCGGCGACCGCCCCACGCGCGCGCACCACCAGGTCCTGCACGGCATAGGCCTGCGGCTCGTCGGCCGGGCGCAGGAATTCGGGCAGAGTGAGCGGGCGCTGCGCCGGCGCAAGCCGGGCCGACGTCAGCACGGCAGCGGCGGATTCGGCGTCATAGGGGGCAAAAGACATGGGCATCCTCGGGTAGGTCGTTCGTCATCATCGGCCACGGCGCCCGCGCGTCCCCGGGGCGATGCAGCCATGAAGGCTGCCGCAGCCGGCCCACATTATGGAGGCGCCCCCTTTTTTTGTCGCCGGGCCGCCCCAAGACAAAAAAAGCGTCCCCGTGGGAGATCGTCCGGATTTCAGCCGCGCCCCCAAAGTTTGCGGACAATGCGGGGCCCGACCGCCGGCAAGCCGCACGCGGTCTGCCTTGCCAAGACTTTCGACATGAATCCTTCCGCTCCTCCCCGCAGCCCGGTGACGACCGGCGCCATGACCCTGGGCGTGCTCTGCGGCCTGCTGGCCGGCGCCTTCTGGGGCCTGGTCTTTCTGGCGCCCACGCTGCTGCCGGCCTTCTCTCCCTGGGAGCTGTCGGTGGGCCGCTATGTCTGCTACGGGCTGATCGCCCTGGTGTTCCTGGCGCCCACGCTGCGCAGCACGCTGGCGCGCATCGACCGCCACGACCTGGCGGCCATGGTGCGCCAGGCGCTGGCGGGCAACATCGTCTACTACGTCCTGCTGGCCTACGGCGTGCAGCTGGCCGGCATCGCGCCGACCTCGCTCATCATCGGGCTGCTGCCGCTGGTGGTCACCTTCATGGGCCGCGCCGACCACGGCGCCATGCCGATCAAGACCCTGGCCTGGCCGCTGCTGACCGTGGCCTTGGGCATCGCCTTCATCAACATCGACCTGTTCCTGCACAGCGCCAGCGACCCCGGGCGCAGCACCGTGCAAAGCGCCATCGGCGTGGTCTGCGCGACCGTGGCCCTGCTGTGCTGGTCGTGGTACACGGTCGACAACACACGCTACCTGCAGCGCCACAACAAGTTCACGGGCGGCCAGTGGTCGGCGCTGTACGGGCTGGCCAGCGGCGTCATCGCGCTGGTGATCGGCGCGGTCGGCCTGGCGCTGTTCGGTGATCGCATCACGGGCGAGGCCGCCCAGGCTTCGGGCCGCGACTGGACGCTGTTCTGGCTGGTCAACGCCGGCCTGGCGCTGGGCGCCTCGATGATCGGCAACCAGCTCTGGAACATCGCCAGCCGCCGCGTGCCGGTCACGCTGTCAGGCCAGCTCATCATCTCCGAGACGCTGTTCGCCCTGCTCTACGGCTTCGTCTACGGCCAGCAGTGGCCGCGCCTGCTCGAAGGCCTGGCGATCGCGCTGCTGGTCGTCGGCGTGGCCTGGGCGGTGCGCCGCCACGCCGTGGCGCGCCCGGCTGAAGCGGCAAAAGTGCCGCTCGAAGGCGCCCATCAATAAACCAGTGCCAACGGTGCATGGAACACCATGGACCGATCCCAGTGACAGCGTGGCCGGGCTTTGCCTAGCCGGTGCTGTCGCCCCCCAGTGGGGGGAGGCGCCGCAGGCGCTTCGGGGGGCGTTTAACCTTTCCCGCGCGTTTCGTGCAGCAGGTGCTGCAGGCGCGCGACGTCGGCCACCACCAGCGCCTGCTTGCCGTCGCGCGCCAGCACGCCCTGGCGCTGCAGCCACGACAGCTCGCGCGTGACCTGCTCGCGGTTGGCGCCCACGTAGTTGGCCAGCACCTGGTGGCGCGGCGCGGGCTCGATGCGGGCCTGGTTGGCCTGCACGCCGGCGCGGTGCAACAGGCGCAGCAAGGCTGCCAGCACGCGGCCGCGCACCGTCATGGTGCTGAGCTCGACGATGTGTTCGGTCAGCCGCCGCACGGCCTGCGCCATCTCGCGCATGACGGCCAGGTTGAAGTCGGGATCGTCGCGCAGCAGCGCCTGGAAGTCCTCCACGGCGAGCTGGGCGATCAGGCTGGGCTGCAGCGTCACCGCCTCGACCGATTCGCCGCATTCGGGCCCCAGCAGGGTGGGCACGGCACCGAAGCTGTCGCCCTCGCCCATGACCTGGAAGGCCACCTGCCGGCCGCCGCGCTCGTACGAGGTGAGCAGCACACGCCCGCTGGCCACCACGCAGAATCCCGCGGTGCAGGGATGGGGAATGGTGTAGCCGGCCTCGTAGTGGTGCCAGGTGCAGGTCTGCGCCAGCGCCTGCAGGCGGGCCTCGGACAGGTCCTTGAGCACACCGGCGCGGCGCAGCGTCTGCAGCGAAACAGCCGGGCGAGGCTGCCGTCCGGGCTCGGTGAAAGTGGCGGATTCGAGAGAGGTCGTCATCGAAGAGGGCATGCGCGGGCTGGGCTCACGCACGATACCCCTGAAACGATGACCCCGCGAGGCCGGGGCCTATCGCCCGCCGCTCACCGCCTGCCGCTCTAGTCGCCGCGGATGCCGCGCTCGCGGATGAGCTGGCCGAAGCGCTGGGTGAACTCGGCCGCCGTCATGGGGGCGGGCGCGCCGCCCATGGCAACCATGCGCTCGCGGAAATCGGGACTGGCGACAATGCGGTTGATCTCGTCGTGCAGCCGCGAAACGACGGCCGCGGGCGTGCCGGCCGGCGCGTAGACGCCGAAGTAGGTGTCGGCGTCGAAGCCCTTGAGACCGGCTTCGTCCAGCGTGGGCACGTCCTTGAATTCCTCGGAGCGGTGCAGGCTGCCCACGGCCAGCAGGCGCAGGCCGCCCGCGCGCACGTGCTGCAGGCCGATGCCGGGGTCGAACAGGTACTGGATCTGTCCGCCCAGCAAGTCCTGCAGCGCCGGCGCCGCGCCCCGATAGGGCACGTGGGTGGAGACCACGCCCGTGGCCTGGTTGAACATTTCGCCGGCCAGGTGGGGCGAACTGCCGTTGCCGGGCGAACCGTAGGCCAACCGGCCCGGGTTGGCCTTGGCGTAGGCGATGAAGTCGCGCGCCGTGCGGGCCGGGAAATCGGGCTTGACCATGAGGTAGACCATCACACGCGCGGCCGAGGCCACGGGCACCAGGTCCTTGGCCGGATCGAACGACATGGGGTGGTAGATGGCCGGGTTGATCGAGACCATGCCGCCCGAGCTCATGAGCAGCGTATAGCCGTCGGGCTGGGCGCGCGCCACCGCCTCGCCGCCGACGTTGCCGCCCGCGCCCGAGCGGTTCTCGATGACCACCGGCTGGCCGAGCGCCTGCTGCAACGGCACGCCCAGGGCGCGCGCGATCTGGTCGGCCGCGCCGCCGGGCGCGAAGTTGACGACCAGCTTGACCGGCTTGTCCGGGTAGGCGCCAGCGGCCTGCGCCGGCAGCGCCACGGCGGCCAGGCCGGCGCAGGCCATCAGCGCGGCCAGGCCCTGGCGCCAGGTGTGGAAAGAAAAAGGCATGTCGTTTGTCTCCGTTGTTGTCGTGGAAAAGATCGCGGCCGCGTGTTCAATCGCCCATCAGCTCGACCAGCAAGGGGCCGTCGCCCCGCAGCGCCTGGCGCAGCGTGTCGGCCAGTTCGCGGGCGTCGCTCACGCGCACACCCGCGCAGCCCATGCCGCGCGCTAGCGCCACGAAGTCCAGGCCCGGCAGTTCGGTGCCGGCCGGCTTTTCATCCGGGGCGAAGCCGAAGACCGACGCGAAGTCCTGCAAGGCCGCATAACGCCGGTTGTTGAGGATGACGAAGGTCACCGGCAGGCCCAGGTGCTGCGCGGTCCAGACCGCCTGGGGCGAGTACATGGCCGAGCCGTCGCCCACCAGCGCGATCACGCGCCGGCCCGGCCGCCCCAGCGCCATGCCCACGGCCGCCGGCATGCCGTGGCCCAGGCCTCCGCTGGCCATGGTGTAGAAGCTGCCGCTGCGCTCGAAGCGCAGGTGCTGCTGCAGCAGGCCGCGCGCGCCGGGCGCTTCTTCCACCACGATGGCGTCATCGCCCATCACGGCCTGCAGGGTCTGCAGGGCAAAGGCGGTACTCATCGGGCTGCCCGGCCCGGCCTCGGGCGGCGCCGCGCGGCGCGGCGGCGCGGGCCGCTCGGGGCGCGCGGGCCGCGCCAGCAGCCCTTGCAGCGCCAGGTGCAGGCTGCCCACGGCGGCCGTTCCCAGGGGTGCCCAGGCCGCTTGCTGCGGGTCGTCGACGGCCAACGCCAGTTCGGCGCCTTCGGGAACGTGCGGGCCCCGGCCTTCGACGTGGTAGGTGAAGGCCGGCGCGCCCAGCACGAGGATGAAGTCGTGGCCCGCCAGGTTCGCCACGATGCGCTCGCACATGGCCGGCAGGAAGCCGCCGAACAGCGGGTGCGATTCGGGGAAGGCATTGCGCGGGCTCATGGGCGCCGTCCACACACGCGCCTGGTGGCGCTCGGCCAGAGCGATCAGCGCATCCCAGCCGCCGTCGCGCTCGACCCAGCCGCCGGGCTCGCAGGGCTGGTCCCAGTCATCAGCCGGCACGGACACCAGCACCGGCCCGCACGGCGGCGTCATGGCGATGTAGTAGGCGCGCGCCATGGCCAGCGGCACGTCCTGCGCACGCGCGGGCTCGCAGCTCCACTTGACGTAGGGCTTGGCCAGTTCGCTGGCCTGCATGGAATACAGGAAGGGATCGAAAGGCAGGATGGAACGCGCCTGCTGGCCCGCGGTGATCAGCAGCGGCGTCTGGTTCTTGAAGGCCGTGAAGATGTTGCCCATGGCATTGCCCACGCCCGCGGCCGAGTGCAGGTTGATACAGGCCGCCCCGCGCGTGGCCTGCGCCCAGCCATCGGCCATGCCCACCACCGCGGCTTCCTGCAGGCCGAGCACGTAGCGGAAATCGGCGGGGAAGTTGCGGAACATCGGCAGCTCGGTCGAGCCAGGGTTGCCGAAGATGGTGGTCATGCCAAAAGAGCGCAGCAGGTGCAGCACGTTGTCGCGCACCGTGGGGGAAGCAAGGGGGTCGGTCATGTCGTGGAAGGCCGCACGGCCTGAAAGTGGTCTTCACTTCGCAGTATTCCGGCCCCCTTTTCATGCGCCAATAAAATCATCGACATAAGTCTTATTAGATTGACGCATACCAAAACGACGGTGGAGACATGCACCTCAACGACCTCGACCTCAACCTGCTGCGGCTGTTCGACGCCGTCTACCGCGCCCGCAACGTCAGCCGCGCGGCCGAGCTGCTGGGCCTGACCCAGCCCGCCGCCAACCAGGGCCTGGCCCGGCTGCGGCACACACTGGGCGACGCTCTGTTCGTGCGCAGCGCCGGTGGCATGGCGCCCACGCCGCGCGCCCACCGGCTCGCGCAGGCGGTGCAGGCCGCCATCGCCACGCTGGAGGCCGCGCTGGGCGAAGCCGACCACTTCGACCCCGCCACCGCACGCATGGACCTGCGGCTGCACCTGAGCGACATCGGCGAGGCGCGTTTCCTGCCCGCCCTGATGCGCGCACTGCGCCAGCAGGTGCCGGGCCTGCGCGTGCACAGCCGCGCGCTGGCGCACGAGGACATCGCGCTGGCGCTGGACAGCGGCACGCTGGACCTGGCCATTGGCTTTCTGCCGTCGGTGCACGAGACGCTGCGCGTGCCGCTGCTGGAGGACCGCTACATCGTGCTGGTGCGCGCGGACCACCCGCTGCTGGCCCATGGCCAGCGCAAGAACGAAAGCGAGGCCGACGGCGAAGGCGGCGTGGATCTGCGCGCGCTCGAATACGTGGCCGTGCGCAGCCACTCGGACACGCTGCGCATCCTGCAGCTGCTGCGCCTGGACGAGCGCGTGCGGCTGACCGCCTCGCACTTCCTGGCGCTGCCGCCCATCGTGCGCACGACCGACCTGGGCGTGATCATGCCGCTGGAGATCGCGCGCGAATTCGCCGCCGCGGGCGGCTACGCGCTGGTGCGCCCGCGCATGCCGCTGCAGGACTTCACCGTCTCGCTGCACTGGAGCCGGCGTTTCGACGCTGATCCGGCCCATCGCTGGCTGCGCACGCTGGTGGTGGACCTGTTCGGCGCGCGAGCGCCCGCCTGATCGGGGTTATCCCGCTGCGCCGCCTCCTGCGGCCAAGCCAGCCTCACAATGCCGCTGGAGCTGGCCGGCCGCCCATCCCACACGGCATGGAAGTTGCACGCGGCCCGTCCACGTCCTGGATCTTTCTCTTCACCATCACCCGTTCGGTTTTCCATCATGCGACTGTTCGTTCGACTCGCCTGCGGCCTGGCCGCCTGTGCCACCGCCCTCTCCAGTGCCTTTGCCGGTCCGCGCCTGGACCAGATCATGGACAGCAAGACGCTGCGCGTGGGCACGCCCGGCGACTACCGGCCCTTTGCCATCAAGACCGCCGCCGGCGGCTACGAAGGGCACGACATCGACGTGATCGAGAAGATGGCCAAGGAACTGGGCGTGACCGTCCAGTACGTGCCCACCTCCTGGCCCAACCTGCTGGCCGATCTGCAGGCCAACAAGTTCGACGTGGCCGTGGGCGGCATCACACGCAACGCCACGCGCCTGCGCAGGATCGACATGCTGCCCGGCTACGCGCCCTTCGGTAAAGTCGCGCTGGTGCAGACGGCCGACCAGGCCAAGTACCAGTCGCTGGCCGACCTCAACCGCCCCGGCGTGCGCGTGATCAAGAACCCGGGCGGCACCAACGAAGCCTTCGTGCTGGCCAACCTGACACAGGCCCAGGTCAGCACGCACGACAAGAACGCCGAGATCCCCGGCCTGATCGCCGCCGGCCAGGGCGACGTGATGATCACCGAGACTTACGAAGCGCTCTACTACGCCCACGCCGACGCGCGCCTGACCGCCAAGTTCATCGACAACCCGCTCACACCCAAGAGCTACCTGGGTTTCATGCTGCCGGTCGACGATGCCGACTACACCCGCGTGATGAACTACGCCTGGGACCTGATCGACAAGCGCGGCGGCCTGCAGGAAGCGGCCACGCGCTGGCTCAAGTAGCCGCCGGCAGCCACAGCACGGCGCGCAGTCCGGGCGCCTGGCCCCGCGCACGCGCCTCGGGCTGGGCGTCGGCCAGCACCACCTCGCCGCCATTGCGCTGCGCGTAGGCGCGCGCAATCGACAGGCCCAGGCCAGCGCCGCGCGCCGTGGCCGCATCGGCCACCTCGGCCGCCGCTTCGCGCTGGAAACGCGCGAAAGCCGACTCGCGGCGCTCGGGCGCGATGCCGGGGCCGCTGTCGATCACTTCGGCCCGCGCCCAGCGGCCCTCGCCCGGCGCCGGCAGGCCCGGCGCATGCCCCGCAGCCGCATGCACCGCCAGCGTGATGTGGCCGCCGGCCGGCGTGTAGCGGATCGCGTTGTGGACCAGGTTGGCCAGGATCTCGCGGATCTCGACATCGCTGGCCAGCACCGGCACCACCAGCGCCACGGGCGCCGCCGCGTCGCCCGCGCCGTCCACCGATGGGTCGGCCGATTGATCGGCCACTTCCTCGCCGCGCGCGTCCTGCCAGCCCAGGTCGATGTTCTTGCCATGCGCCATGGACAGGTACTGCAGCACCACGTCGCGCGCGATGGCGTTGAGGTCCACGCGCCGCGCGCCTTCGCCCGGCGCGGCCTGCGTGGCGTGGGCCAGCGACAGCAGTTGCTCGGCCAGCCGCCGGCTGTGGTCGAGCTGGCCCAGGATGGCTTCGAGCGTCTCGCGCGTGCGCACCGGATCGTGCTCGCGCAGCGCATAACGCGCCTGCGCGAACATGATGGCCAGCGGCATGCGCAGCTGGTGCGAGGCATCGGCCAGGAAACGCGCCTGCGCTTCGACCGCTTCCTGCCGCGCCCAGATGTGTTGGTTGATGACGTCCACCAACGGCCGCACCTCGTTCGGCACGCTTTGCGCCTCCAGCGGCGTGGTCAGCGGCTGCCCGCCGCGCTGGCGCAGGCCGTCGCGCAGGCGGTTGAGCGGCTTGAGCGTCCAGCCCACGCTCAGCCACACCAGCAGGATCACGATCCCCAGTTGCCACACGTCGCGCAGCACCGTCTGCTGCCACACGACCTGCAGCGCCTGCTCGCGCGCGCCCGTGCTCTCGGCGGCCAGCACCAGCACGTGGTAGTCGGTGCCGGCTGCGTGCATGCGCCGCTCGATGGCGGCGATGCGCACCGGTCGGTCCTGGAATTGGGCGTTGTAGAAAACCGGCTGCAGCGCGGCCGGCTGCGGCGGCCCCGGCAAGGCGGCGTCACCGAGCAGCTGGCGGTGATAACGGCCGTCGTCGCCCAGCTCGCCGCGCGTGCTGGCACGGGGCGCGCGCTCCATCATGTAGCCCAGGCCGCGCACGGTGACGATGCGCACGTCGCTGCCTTCGAGCTTGCGGCGCACCCGGTGCAGCACGAGCTCGATGGCATCGGGGCCGACCTCGCGGTCGTGCGGAAAGACCTTACCCGACAGCTGCGACTTGGCCACGGGCGAGCCGCTGCGCATGAGCAGCGTGAGCAGCGCCGCGTGCTCGCGCGGCGTCAGCGCCAGCCAGTCGCCTTTCAGGTTGAAAGCGCGGCTGGCATCGTCGTAGAACAGCGAGGCGCACTGCAGCCGCCCGGTCTGGCGGCCCACGCTGCGCCGCACGATGGAGGCCATGCGCGCTTCCAGCTCCTCGACGGCGAAGGGTTTGGTCAGGAAGTCGTCGGCCCCCAGGTTCAGGCCCTGCACGCGGTCGTGCAGCGAACCCTGGGCCGTCAGGATGAGCACCGGCGTGGCGCAACCCCGGTCGCGCAGCGTGGCCAGCAATTCAAAGCCATGGCGATCGGGCAGGCGCAGGTCGAGCACCACGATGTCGTAGTCGGTGACGGCGATGAAGGTCTCGGCCTCCTGCGCCGTGGCGGCATGGTCGGCCACGAAGCCGCTTTGCTTGAGCGCGCGCAGCAGCCACGACGCCATGTCGATTTCGTCTTCAACCAGCAAGATGCGCATGGCGGCCAGCAATCGCAAGAAAGAGAAGCAACAAAGAGAAAAAGGGCGGCGGTCATGATACCGCCGCCCCTTGCCATCCAGACTGTGTTCAGGCCTGCTGCGGCAGCACGGTGACGGTTCCCCGCGCAGCCCGCTTGCGGGCGGCGGCGCGCCAGGCCGACCAGGTCACGGCCGCCAGCAGCAGCGCGCTGATGCCCACGAAGGCGCCGCTGATCGGGCGCGTCACGAAGATCGACATGTCGCCGCGCGAGAGCAGCAGCGCCCGGCGGAAGTTCTCCTCCACCATCGGCCCGAGCACAAAGCCCAGCATGATGGGCGCGACCGAGAAGTCCAGCATCATAAGCACCATGCCGATCACGCCGAAGGCCAGCACTTCCCAGATGTGGAACAGGCTGTTCTGCGTGCTGTAGACGCCCACCGCGATGAAGAACATGGCCGACGGGAACATGTACTTGTAGGGCACACGCAGCATCTTGACCCACACGCCGATCATGGGCACGTTGAGGATCATGAGGATGACGTTGCCGATCCAGAAGCTGGCGATCAGGCCCCAGAAGATGTCCGGGTGTTCGCTGATGAGCTGCGGGCCGGGCTGGATGCCCTGGATCAGCAGCGCGCCCAGCAGCAGCGCCATCACCGCGTCGCCGGGAATGCCCAGGCTCATGGTCGGAATGAAGTCCACCTGCGTCTTGGAGTGCGCCGAGGCCTCGGGGCCGGCCACGCCCGCGATCTCGCCCGTACCGAATTTCTCGGGGTTCTTGGAGATCTTGCGCTCCAGCGCATAGGCCACGAAGGTGGTGATGGTCGGGCCCGTGCCCGGCATGGCGCCGAACAGCGTGCCCACGGCGGTGCCGCGCATCATCGGCCAGAAGGCCTGCTTGAGCTCTTCACGTGTGGGCCGCATGTCGCGCAGCGTGACCTTGGCGTCCGAAGTGACCACCTTCATGCGGTTGACGTTGAGCAGGAAGTCGGCCACGCCGAACAGGCCCATCGCGATCGCCACCAGCTCCAGCCCGTCGGTCAGCTCGGCCACACCGAAGGAGAAACGGAAGCTGCCGCTGTTGACGTCGGTGCCGACCACGCCGCACAGCAGGCCGAACAGCGTCATCGCCACGCCCTTGAGCGGCGAGCCGCGCGACATGGTCGAGCCCGCCAGCAGGCCCAGCAGCATGATCGAGAAGATCTCGGCCGGGCCGAACTTGAAGGCGATCTCGGTGAGCAGCGGCGAAGCAAACACCATCACCAATATACCCACCGACGCCGCGAAGAACGAGCAGATCATGGTGATGCCCAGCGCCGCGCCGCCGCGCCCGGCCTTGGTCATCGGGTAGCCGTCCAGGCAGGTCACCGCGTGCGGCGGGTGCGAGGGCAGGTTCAGCAGGATGGCGCCGATCGCGCCGCCGTACTGCGAACCATAGAAGATGCCGGCCAGCATCAGGATGGCCGGCACGGGGTGCATCACGTAGGTCAGCGGCAGCAGGATGGAGATCGCCGACAGCGCCCCCATGCCCGGCAGCACGCCGATCAGGTTGCCGACCAGCACCCCGAAGAAGGACCACATCAGGTTGTTGCCCTGGAAGGCAACGCCAAAACCAAACCAAAGGTCTTGCAGAGATTGCATCATGGCTCAGGCCCCCCAACGAAACAGGGGCAGTTGCAACTGCAGACCCCAATGGAACACGGTCACCGCCACACCCACCATGGCCAGCGCCAGCAGCGCCGACTTGCCCACGGTGTTGCTGCGGTCGCCCAGCGCCGAGATGAACACGATGGCAAAGGTCGCCGGCAGCAGGCCCAGGTATTCGCCGAACAGCTCGAAGGCGACCACGCCGGCCACGATACAGACCAAGCCACGCAGATCCGGCAGCCCG
Source organism: Paracidovorax wautersii (assembly GCA_009912175.1). Lineage (GTDB taxonomy): Bacteria > Pseudomonadota > Gammaproteobacteria > Burkholderiales > Burkholderiaceae_C > Comamonas_F > Comamonas_F wautersii_A. Next base: position 76,773 of record WNDQ01000007.1, read on the forward strand.
TGGCTGTGGCCCGCCACCGGCAGCTCCGGCCCCGCGGCCACGTCGCCCGAGCGCCCCGACAGCGCAATCAGCAGGCCCGTGATGGCCAGCAGCACACCCAGCGCGCACGGGAAAAAGCCCGGCCCCATGCGCGCCAGCGTGCCAATGTTGTAGGTCGAGCCGGCATACGCCGCGCTCACGCCAGTCAGCACCATCAGGGCGCCGCCGTAGTAGTTTTTTCTGGAGGGACTCATGTTCGATCGACTCCTCGTCTGATGACCAGCGGCCCGCACACGTCGGCCCGCCACCCGCGCTCCCGGTGGCTTGACCACCTGAAAACGGCCGCAGTCTAGAAATCGAGGCTTTCAATCGGCTTCCGTTTGGCGCGGAAGCGGCGCGAATAGGTAGATATCCTGATAGGGCAATCCTGCAGGCCCGGAAAGCAGAAAGCCCGCGCCGGGAAGGCTGCGGGCTTTCAGCACCGAACGGTGGGGAGGATCAGACGTTGAACAGGAAATTCATCACGTCCCCGTCCTTGACGACGTATTCCTTGCCTTCGGAGCGCATCTTGCCGGCGTCCTTGGCGCCCTGCTCGCCCTTGCAGGCGATGAAGTCCTCGAAGGCGATGGTCTGGGCGCGGATGTAGCCGCGCTCGAAGTCGCCGTGGATCACGCCGGCCGCTTGCGGGCCGGTGTCGCCGATGCGGATGGTCCAGGCGCGCACTTCCTTGACGCCGGCGGTGAAGTAGGTCTGCAGGCCCAGCAGCTTGAAGGCGGCGCGGATCAGGCGGTTCAGACCCGGCTCTTCCTGGCCGATTTCAGCCAGGAACATCTTCTTGTCTTCGTCGTCCATCTCGGCCAGGTCGGCTTCGATCTTGGCGCAGATGGCGACCACGGGCGCGCCCTGCTTGGCGGCGTAGTCGCGCAGGCGGTCCAGGTAGGGGTTGTTCTCGAAGCCGTCTTCCGAGACATTGCCCACGAACATGGCGGGCTTGGCGGTGATGAGCGTGAAGCTCTTGACCAGCGGCAGCTCTTCCTTGGTGAATTCGAGCGCGCGCACCGGCGTGTTCTCATTCAGCGCGGCCTGGCAGCGTTCGAGCAGGCCGACCAGCTTCTGCGCGTCCTTGTCGCCCGAGCGCGCCACCTTGGTGTGGCGGTGCAGGGCTTTTTCGACCGTGGACAGGTCGGCCAGGCACAGCTCGGTCTGGATCACTTCGATGTCGGAGATCGGGTCGACCTTGCCGGCCACGTGGATCACGTTTTCGTCGTCGAAGCAGCGCACCACGTTGACGGTGGCGTCGGTCTCGCGGATGTGCGCGAGGAATTTGTTGCCCAGGCCTTCACCGGTGCTGGCGCCAGCCACCAGGCCCGCGATGTCGACGAACTCGACGATGGCGGGCACGACACGCTCGGGCTTGACGATGTCGGACAGTTGGTCGAGGCGCGGGTCAGGCACTTCCACCACGCCGACGTTGGGCTCGATGGTGCAGAACGGGTAGTTCTCGGCGGCGATGCCGGCCTTGGTGAGGGCATTGAAGAGGGTGGACTTGCCGACGTTGGGCAGGCCCACGATGCCGCATTGGAGGCTCATGGTCAGTCTTTCGGTGGTGGGCCTGCGGCCGCTCCTGCTCTGTTCACAGGTCGGCCGGGCTGGAAATCGCAGCGCACGTCGCGGCTCGGCCCGGGGGCGGCTGGCGGCGCAAAGGCGGTGATTTTAGAGCGTGTTATGCACTTTTTCCACGCCCGCGTTGGGCCCAGAAAGGGCCACTCGCGACTTGCCGCCAAGGCCGGGGCCTTGGCAAAAGACGCAACGCCGCGAGTGGCCCTTTCTGGGCCCAACCCTTCGGGCAAGTCATGAGAAAGCCCGCCTGCGGCGTTGCAGGCCGCTTGTGGTGCAACACACCACCGCGCGCCCTGCGCCTTGCATCCGGGCTTTCTCATGACTTGCGCGGGCATGGAAAAAGTGCATAACACGCTCTAAGCGGGCGCCATGGCGGTTTACCATGGCGGGCTCCCGGGCCTTGCTTCGGGAGACGCCGTTTCATGGCGCGGGGCGCGCCCATCCATGGGCTTGCGCTCCTGCCAACGAAGTCACACCACCCACATCAACCGATCCATGCCGCTCTACGACAACCTCGGAAAACTGCTGCTGCGCCTGACCATCGGAGGGCTGCTGCTGCCGCACGGGCTGGTCAAGCTGTTGTCGGGTTTTCCGCACCTGGTGGGCATCAACGGGGTGAAGGCGCTGCTGGCGCTCAAGGGGCTGCCGGTGTGGCTGGCCTATGGCGTGTATGCGACCGAGGTGGTGGCGCCGCTGCTGCTGATCGTGGGGCTGTTCACGCGGTCGGCGGCGCTGGTGGCGGCCTTCGGCATGGTGATGGCGATCTACCTGGCGCACCTGGGCGCCATCGGCACGCTGACGTCGACGGGCGCCTGGGGCATCCGCAACGAGGCGCTGTTCCTTTTCGGGGCGCTGAGCATCGCGCTGATGGGCTCGGGGCGGTTTGCGTTGCGGCCGAACTGATTACGCGTGCCTTGCGCCTGGCACACCCCTCGCGATGGTCGCGCGGGACGGGGGAAGGCTCCGCCGTCCCACGCTGGGCCGTTGCAGACGACTGGCCATGGGCCGATTCAAAAATCCAACGTGACGCCCACCGCCGCCCCCCGACGCAGCACATGCTCAATGCCGCCGGTCACGATGGCGTTCATGCCGAAAGTGACGGCTCCGTCCATGCGGCTGTCGCCGCGATAGCCCGCCAGCGTGGCGTTGGGCTCGGTGCCGAAGACGCCCGTGGCGGGGTCGATGTTGGGGATCTCGCAGCGCGTGCAGGGCTTGACCAGGCGCAGGCCGGCCTGGCCCTCGGGCGTGGCAATGGCCAGGTCGCGCCAGTTGTCCTCGGCGTGCGGCTAGATGGGCTCGCCGCCCGGCGCGGTGTCGATCACCACGTTGGGCCGCAGGCGCCGCCAGTCCACCGCGCCGTGGCCGCCGGCGGTCAGCCGGGCGTTGAGGTCGGCCAGGGCCGCTTCGGTCGAGACCAGCAGCGCGTAGCCGTCGCCGAACTGCACGTAGCCGGTGTCCTCGCCGGTCCATTTGGCGCTGGAGACGCGCGGATGATCCGGGTCGAAGCGCACCAGGCGGACCTTCTGGCCCAGGAAATCGCTGAACCACTGCGCGGCCAGCGCGCCCATGTCGTAGGCCTGGACCTCGTCCTTCCAGACCTGCACGCGCAGGGGCTGTTCGGCGGTGTCCAGCGACAGGTGCAGCGCCAGCATGCCGGGCGCACGCACGACCAGGTCGTCGCTGCGCAGTTGCGGCTGGATCAGCGCCATGCGCGGGTGGCTGCGCTGGGTCAGAAAACGGCCCTGTTCGTCGACCACCATCCAGGCGCGGTCGAACTCCAGGCCGGTTTCGATCAGCAGGGCCTGCTCGCGGCGATGCCCGCGCAGGACTTGATGGGGTAGAGCCAGAGTTGGCTGATGCGGGCGGACACATCGCCCGGAAGGTCGGCAACGGGCGCAGCGGTGGTCGGGTCGGTCATGGCGGCGATCAGAAAGGACGAAGGGAAGGACCGCGGCGGGGGCGCCAGCGGCCAATGATTGTGCCGCCTACAATTCCCCGATGGTTCCTACCCCGGCAAGACATTCCGCGGGCGGCCGCGCGCCGTCCCCCGCCCCCGCCGCACCGCCGCTGGACATCTGCATCCGCGGCGGCGGCATCGTCGGGCACGCACTGGCGCTGCTGCTGGCGCGCGATCGGCTGCGCATCGGCCTGTACCCCGGCCCGCAGGCCGCGCCCGACGCCCCGCCCCGCCCCGAAGACGTGCGCGCCTACGCGCTCAACAGCGCCTCGCGTGCGCTGCTGCAATCGCTGCGGGTGTGGCCACCCGAGCACCTGGCCACGCCCGTGCTCCACATGGACGTGTTCGGCGACGAGGGCGGCCGCGTGCAGTTCGATGCCGATGCGCGCCCCACCCAGGCAGGGCCCGGCGCCGCGCCGCAGGCGCTCAACTGGATCGTGGACGTGCCCGCGCTCGAAGAACGCCTGGCCCAGGCCACGCAGTACCAGCCGCAGGTGGAGCTGCTGGACGCCCCCGCGCCCGCGGCGCTGACCGTCGTCTGCGAAGGCCGCGACAGCGCCACACGCGCCGAGTTCGGCGTGCGCCACCAGGCCGACACCTACGGCCAGCGCGGCGTAGCCGCGCGGCTGGTGACCGAGCTGCCCCACGGCCAGACCGCGCGCCAGTGGCTGGCACCGCTCGACCAGGCAGGCGAGGTGCTGGCGCTGCTGCCGCTGGGCGGCCCCAGCGGCCATGAAGTCGCCCTGGTCTGGTCGGCGGCCGAGGCCCATGCGCAAACCCTGATGGCCTTGTCCGACGACGAATTCGCGGCCCGTGTGGCGCAGGCCAGCGGCCACGCGCTGGGCGCGCTCAAGCTGTCGAGCGCGCGCGCGCAATGGCCGCTGCAGCTCGCGCTGGCGCGGCCCTGGGTCGGGCCCGGCTTTGCGCTGGCGGGCGATGCGGCGCACACCGTGCATCCGCTGGCCGGCCAGGGGCTGAACCTCGGGCTGGGCGACGTGGCCGAACTGGCGCGTGTGATCCACGAACGCGAGCCACACCGCCACCTGGGCGACCCGCTGCTGCTGCGCCGCTACGAACGCGCGCGCCAGCTCGACATCCAGGCCATGCGCCTGGCCACCGATGGCCTGTTCCAGCTGTTTGCGCAAACGCCCGCACCCGTGCGCAGCCTGCGCAACTGGGGCATGCAACTGTTCAACCACAGCGGCCCGCTCAAGCAGTGGGTCACGCGGCGGGCCATGGGCCTGTAACGCCTTCGCCAAAAACTCACCCCACCCATCCCCATGAAGCTCTTGCGTCAACGACTCCAATGGCTGGCCGTCAGCCTCGTCCTGCTGGCCGCTGCCGGCAGCGCCACCGCCCAGGAGGCGGCCATCCGCAAGGCGCTGCCCGCGCGCCTGCCTTCGCTGCCCGCCATCGACGAGGTGCGCGAGACGCCGGTCAAGGGCCTGTATGAAGTGCGCATCGGCACCGACCTGCTCTACACCGACGCCAGCGGCAGCTACCTGATCCAGGGCGAGATGATGGACCTGCAGACCAAGTCCAACCTCACCAAGGAACGCATCGCCGCGCTCACCGCCATCGACGTCGCCAAGCTGCCGCTGCAGGACGCCTTCGTCACGCGGCGCGGCAAGGGCGAGCGCCAGTTGGTGGTCTTTGCCGACCCCAACTGCGGCTACTGCAAACGGTTCGAGGGCGAGCTCGCCAAGATCGACAACGTGACGGTCTACACCTTCCTCTACCCCATCCTCGGCCAGGATTCGGTCGAAAAATCGCGCAACATCTGGTGCGCCAAGGCCCCCGGCCAGGTCTGGGACGACTGGATGCTCAAGGGCAAGACCATCCCCGCCGCCAGCTGCAGCGAGGCCCAGACCGCCACGCTGCGCCGCAACGTCGAGTTCGGCCAGAAGTACAAGATCGAAGGCACGCCCACACTGCTGTTCGCCGACGGCCAGCGGGTGCCCGGCGCACTCAGCGCCACGCAGATCGAACGGCTGCTCGCGGCCGCCGCCAAGAAGTCCTGATCCGGCGCCAGCGCCTTGTTTGACGGCTCGGCCACGCCGGCGAGCCGCCCCGATTTCCAACCGCCCTCATGCTCACCCCCTCGCCCGCGCTGCACTACCGCGTCGAAGCCGCCGACCTCCACGCCCACCTCTACGGTGTGACCTTCACCATCGCGCAGCCCGCGGCCACGCAGGTCGTGGCGCTGCCCGTGTGGATACCCGGCAGCTACCTGGTGCGCGAATTCGCCAAGAACCTGCAGAACCTGCGCACCAGCCAGGGCCGGCGCAAGCTCGTGGTGCGCCCGCTCGACAAACACCGCTGGCAGATCGACTGCCAGCCCGGCCAGCCGCTGGTGCTGCGCTACGAGGTCTACGCCCATGACGATTCGGTGCGCACGGCCTGGCTCGACACGCACCGCGCCTTCTTCAACCCGACCAGCCTGTGCCTGCAGGCGGTGGGCCAGGAAGACCAGCCGCATGCGCTGCAGGTCGAGCCCTTCGAGGGCATCGCGCAGGGCGCGCTGTACACCGCGCTGCAACCGATCAAGACCACCAAACGCACGGGCTACGGCACCTACCGGGCCGCCAACTATGACGAGCTGGCCGACTCGCCCGTGGAGATCGGCGACTGCTGGGTGGCCGATTTCGAGGCCGGCGGCGTGCCTCACCGCTTTGTGGTGGCCGGCGCTCCGCCTGCCTTCGACGGCCAGCGCCTGATCGACGACACCCGCCGCATCTGCGAAACCGCCATCGACTTCTGGCACCCGCAGCCCCCAGGCAGCAAGCGGCGCGGCCGCCCGCGCGCGCCGCACGACCGCTACGTCTTCATGCTCAACGCTACCGGCAGCGGCTACGGCGGCCTGGAGCATCGCCACAGCACCGCCCTGATCTGCACACGCACCGACCTGCCGCAGGCCGGTCAGCAAAAAAACCCGCTCGCGCAGGGCGACGGCTACATCACGCTGCTGGGGCTGATCAGCCACGAGTACTTCCACACCTGGAACGTCAAGCGCCTGCGCCCGGCCGAGTTCGCGCGCTACGACTACGCGGTGGAAAACTACACCGAGCTGCTGTGGTTCTTCGAAGGCTTCACCAGCTACTACGACGACCTGCTGCTGCGCCGCGCCGGCCTGATCGACGACGCCGGCTACCTCAAGCTGCTGGCCAAGACCATCAACCAGGTGCGCCAGACCCCGGGCCGCGCGGTGCAGACCGTGGCGCAGGCCAGCTTCGACGCCTGGATCAAGTACTACCGCCAGGACGCCAACACGCCCAACGCCACGGTGAGTTACTACACCAAGGGCGCCACCGTGGCGCTGGCGCTGGACCTCACGCTGCGCCAGCACGGCGACGGCAGCGGCACGCTCGACCACGTGCTGCGCCTGCTGTGGCAGCGCAGCGGCGCGCAGGACGGCGGCGGCCCGATCAGCGAAGCCGACGTGCGCGCGGCGCTGGCCCAGGTGGCCGGCCGCGACCTGGGCACCGAGCTCGACGCCTGGGTGCACAGCACGCGCGAACTGCCGCTGACTGAATTATTGGAGAGCGCCGGTGTAACCGTGCAGCGTGATCCGGCCGGCCTGGCCCAGCGCCTGGGCCTGCGCATCACCGACGGCGACGCCAGCGCACGCACCAGCCCGCGCGTCAGTCACGTGCTGCGTGGCGGCCCCGCCGAAAAGGCCGGCCTGGCACCGGGCGACGAGTTGCTGGCGGCCAATGGCTGGCGCCTGCACAAGCTCGACGACCTGCTGCTTTACCGCCGCCCCAAAGCCGCGCGCGGCAAGGCCGATGCTCAAAAAGGCGCCACACGCTACGCACCCACCGAGCTGCTGGTGGCGCGCGACCTGCGCACCTTCACCGTCACGCTCGACTGGCCGGCCGTGGACGAATCGAGCGTGAACTGGAAGCTGGCCGTGGCCAGCGCCGACCGCGTGCGGGCCTGGCTGGGCTGAACACGCGGTTCTGACGACGACGTCAGAACTGCATCGGAATGGTCACCGGCCCGTCGTTGAGCAACTCGACCTGCATGTCGGCCGCGAATTGCCCGGTCTCGACCTGCGGGTGCAGCCGGCGCGCCTGCGCCACGGCGTAGTCGTACAGGCGCCGCCCGTCTTCCGGGCTGGCCGCACCGGTAAAACTCGGCCGGTTGCCGCCCGCAACGTCGGCGGCCAGCGTGAACTGGCTGACGATCAGCAAACCCCCGCCCACGTCCTGCACGCTGCGGTTCATCTTGCCGGCCTCGTCGGCAAAGATGCGCAGCTTGAGCAACTTGGCCAGCAGCTTGTCGGCATTCGCCTCGGTGTCGCCACGCTCGGCGCACAGCAGCACCAGCAGGCCGGCACCGATCGCGCCGATGACCTCGCCTTGCACGCTGACACGGGCGCGGCTCACGCGCTGAACGACTGCTTTCATGGGAATGTCCGAAGGTGTGCGGCGGCTCTACAGCAGGTCGCCCAGTTGGCCATGCGCCTGGGGTTCGCTGCCGTCGGGCAGGATCTGCACCGTCACGACCAGGCCGGGCACGGCCGCCAGCAGCGCCTGCTCGACGGCCTGGCGCACGCCGTCGGCCTGCGCCAGCGTCCATGACGACGGCAGATGCAGGTGCACGTCGGCAAAACGGCGGGCGCCCGCGCGCCGGGTCTGCAGGTGGTTGAAATGCAGGCCGGGCTGGTCAAAGCCCGCCAGCACCTCGGCAATGCGCTGGTTGAGTTCCGGCTCGAGCGCCTGGTCCATCAGGCCCTGCACGGAGCGCCACAGCAGCCGCCCACCAGCCCACAAGATGTTGAGCGCCACCAGCGCGGCCAGCAGCGGATCAAGCCACAGCCAGCCGGTCAGCACCGCCAGCAGCACCCCCAGGATGACGGCCGCCGAGGTCCAGACATCGGTCAGCAGATGGTGGGCGTCGCCCTCCAGCGCCATCGACCGGTGCACCCGCGCGGCGCGCAGCATGGCCCAGGCCATGCCGGCATTGCGCAGCGAGCTCACGCCCGCCAGCGCCAGGCCCCAGCCTGGCTGCGCCACGGGCCGCAGGTCGGACAAGCGGCGGCCGGCCGCCCACAGGATGGCCGCGGCCGCGGCCATGATGAGCAGGCCCTCGAAGCCCGACGAAAAATACTCGGCCTTCTCGTGGCCATACGGGTGGCTGTCGTCGGCCGGGCGCTGGGCCACCGCCAGCATCAGCAGCGCGAACACCGCGCCGGCCAGGTTGACGAAAGACTCCATCGCATCCGACAGCAGCGCGACCGAACCGGTCAGCGCCCAGGCTCCGGTCTTGAGCCCGATGGTGACCACGGCCACCGCCACCGACAGCTGCAGCAGCCGGCGCGGGCTGGACCAGCCCGTCTGGGGCGCGGCAGCAGGCGGGATGGACGGTGCGGTCATGCGAAGGAAAAGGAAGCGGCCGCTCAGGCCAGCATCACCCGCGCGAACTTGCGTTTGCCGACCTGCACCACGTAGGTGCCGGCCTCCAGCTTCAGCCCCTTGTCGCTGATCACCGAGGAATCGACGCGCACGCCGCCGCCGTCGATCAGGCGGTGGGCCTCGGAGGTCGAGGGCGCCAGGCCCGCCTGCTTGAGCACCTGGCCGATGCCCAGCGGCGCGCCCGAGAGCGCCACCTCGGGAATGTCGTCGGGCACGCCGCCCTTGCTGCGGTTGATGAAGTCCTGCTCGGCCGCGTCGGCCGCCGCCGCGCTGTGAAAGCGCGCCGTGATCTCCTTGGCCAGCGCCACCTTGGCGTCCTTGGGATTGCGCCCGCCCGCGACCTCGGCCTTGAGCGCGGCGATCTCGGCCAGGCTCTTGAACGACAGCAGCGTGTACCAGTCCCACATCAGCGTGTCCGAGATGCTCAGCACCTTGGCGAACATGGTGTTGGCGTCCTCGGTGATGCCGATGTAGTTGTGCTTGGACTTGGACATCTTGTGCTCGCCGTCCAGGCCCACCAGCAGCGGCATGGTGAGCACACACTGCGGCTCCTGCCCGTATTCCTGCTGCAGATGGCGGCCCATGAGCAGGTTGAACTTCTGGTCGGTGCCGCCCAGTTCCAGGTCGCTCTTGAGCGCGACCGAATCGTAGCCCTGCAGCAGCGGGTAGAGGAATTCGTGCAGGCTGATCGAATTGCCTTCGGTGAAGCGCTGGTGGAAGTCGTTGCGCTCCATCATGCGCGCCACCGTGTACTTGGCCGACAGTTGGATCAGGCCGCGCGTGCCCAGCGGGTCGCACCACTCGCTGTTGTAGCGCACCTCGGTGCGGGCCGGGTCCAGCACCTTGGCGGCCTGGGTGTAGTAGGTTTCGGCGTTGACCTTGATCTGCTCGGGCGTGAGCGGCGGGCGCGTGCTGTTGCGGCCTGAGGGGTCGCCGATCAGCGTGGTGAAGTCGCCGATCAGGAAGATCACCTGGTGGCCCAGGTCCTGCAGCTGGCGCATCTTGTTGAGCACCACGGTGTGGCCGATGTGAATGTCGGGTGCCGTCGGGTCCAGGCCGAGCTTGATGCGCAGCGGCACGCCCGTGGCCTGCGAGCGCGCCAGCTTGCGCACCCAGTCCTCCTGGGGGATGAGTTCCTCGCAGCCGCGCAGGCTGACCGCCAGCGCCTCCTGCACCTGGTCCGTCACCGGATACACCTGGCCTCCCGCTGCGCCAGGGGTGGCGTGTCCTACAGGATGCGCAGATGCTTGCTCTTGACTCATTTTTTGGATCGGGTTGAAAAAAACAGGCTGATGGGTATACTTTGGCAGCAGTTTTGCGCCTGAACCCGACATTCTAGAGCCACTCGGTTTCGAAGGATCTCGTCCCTCCTGGCAGGCGTTCTCCCCCTTGTTTTCGGCACCATCGGCCACGTGGCCGCTCCTGTTTTCAGGATTTCTCAGGGACCATCGCGTTGAATCAGGCTCGTTTCATTTCTCTTCAAGCCCTTTCCGGCGCGTTCACCCGATACGTCCACAACCATCCCAAGAGTTTGTCGGCCATGATGGCCGCCGCCATGCTCACCAGCGGCGCGACCGCCTTTGCCGTCGCTACCCTGGGCCCCGACGCCTCCGACCTGCCCGTGCACCAGGTGCTCGAAGCCGTCACGCCGCAGGTCACCGAACTGGCCCCGCTGTCGGCCGCCGACTTGCTGCCCTTCACGCTCTACCGGACCGAGTCCGTGCGCAGCGGCGACTCGGTCGACTCGCTACTCGCACGCCTGGGCGTGGCCGACAGCGCAGCGGCCGCCTTCATGCGCCGTGACGCCACCGTGCGCCAGCAGATCCTGGCGCGCGCCGGCCGCACCGTGAACGCCGAGACCGACGACAGCAACCGGCTGACCAAGCTCACCGTGCGCTACGTCGACGACAACAGCGGCAATTTCAAGCGCCTGGTGATCACGCCCACACCCAGACAGCCAGCGAACGCCGATTCGCCGCCCGCGTCGAGACCGCCCCCCTGGTCGCGACCGAGCGGCTCGGTGGCGGCAACATCACCAGCTCGCTGTTCGCCGCCATGGACGCGGCGCGCCTGCCCGACAGCCTGACCACGCAGTTCGCCGAAATCTTCGGCAACAAGATCGACTTCCACAACGACCTGCGCAAGGACGACCGCTTCTCCATCGTCTACGAAGCGCTGGAGGCCGATGGCGAGCCGATGAGCACCGGCCGCATCCTGTCGGCCGAATTCGTCAACCGCGGCACGACCTACAACGCCACCTGGTTCCAGGCCTCGCCCGGCGACAAGGGCGGCTATTACGGCTTCGACGGCGAGAGCCTGCAGAGCAGCTATCTGAGCAGCCCGCTGGCCTTCTCGCGCGTGACCAGCGGCTTCTCGCGGCGCTTCCACCCCATCCAGCAGCAGTGGAAAGCCCACACCGGTGTCGACCTGGGCGCGCCCACCGGCACCCCCATCCGCACCGTGGGCGACGGCGTGGTCGAATTCGCCGGCCGCCAGACCGGCTACGGCAACGTGGTCTTCATCAAGCACAACGCCGCCCAGACCACGGTCTACGCCCACATGAGCAAGATCAACGTGAAAGCGGGCCAGAAAGTTGCCCAAGGCGACAACATCGGCCTGGTCGGGGCCACCGGCTGGGCCACCGGCCCGCACCTGCACCTCGAACTGCGCGTCAACGGCGAATTCCGCGACCCGATGACCATCACCCAGTACAGCGAAGGCCGCAAACTACCGGCCACGGCCCGCGCGGCCTTCGACCGGCAGGTCGCCATGGCGCGCGTCAACCTCAACGCCGCCGCGGCCCTGCAGACCGCCAGCGCCCAGTAGCACGGGGCACGCCCCGCAGCCCGTCCCGGCAGCCTTTCGCCCCCCGCGAAACGGCTGCTTTCTTTTTTGCAGCGCCGCCATGACCTCGACCGTTTCCAACGCCCCCGCCACGCTCTACATCGGCCTGATGTCCGGCACCTCGATGGACGGCGTCGACGCGGTCCTGGCCACCCTCGACGACAGCGCGGGCGCCCCGGCGCTGCAGGTGCTGCAGCACGTCAGCGCCAGCCTGCCGGCCGCGCTGCGCGCCGAGCTGATGGCGCTCAACCAGCCGGGCGACAACGAACTGCACCGCGCGGCCCTGGCCGCCAACGGCCTGGTGCGCGTGTATGCCGACGCCACCCAGGCCCTGCTGCGCCAGGCCGATGTGCCGGCGCACCGCGTGCGGGCCATCGGCGCGCATGGCCAGACGGTGCGGCACCGGCCCGGCGCCCAGGCTGGCGGCACGGATGCCACCGGCTACACCCTTCAACTCAACAACCCCGCGCTGCTGGCCGAGCTGACCGGCATCGACGTGGTGGCCGATTTCCGCAGCCGCGACGTGGCTGCGGGCGGCCAGGGCGCGCCGCTGGTGCCGGCCTTTCACCAGCAGTTGTTTGCCCGGCCCGACGTCGATGTCGCCGTGCTCAACCTGGGCGGCATCGCCAACCTGACCTTGCTGCCCGCCCGGCCCGGCGCAGATGTGCTGGGCTTCGACTGCGGGCCCGCCAATGCGCTGATGGACCACTGGATCGCGCAGCACCGCCAGCATCCCTTCGACGTGGACGGCCAGTGGGCCGCAGGCGGCCGCGTCCAGCCCGCCTTGCTGGCCGCGCTGCTCGGCGAGCCGTATTTCCGGCAAGCGCCGCCCAAAAGCACGGGACGCGACCTGTTCCACGCCGCCTGGCTGCAGACCCACCTCGACGCCTTGCCGCCACTGGATGCGCAAGACGTGCAAGCGACGCTGCTGGCGCTGACGGTGCAAAGCATCACCCGGGACCTGCAACGCCACCTGCCGCACTGCGCGCAGTTGCTGGTGTGCGGCGGCGGCGCGCTCAACGGCGCGCTCATGCGGGAGCTGGCGGCCGCGCTGGCGCAAAACGGCATGCAGACCACGGTCGGCAGCACGGCCAGCCAGGGCCTGCCGCCGCTGCAAGTCGAAGCCGCCGCCTTCGCCTGGCTGGCCCATCAGGCCCTGCAAGGCAGGCCCGGCAACCTGCCCTCGGTCACCGACGCGGCCGGGCCGCGTGTGCTGGGCGCAATCTATCCGGCCTAGCACGACAGTCAAGCGGGGTGCGAAGGGCGTTCAGCGCTGCGGCAAGGCGTAGGCGATCACCTGATCGCCGGCCGGCGTTTCCATGAAGTGATGGCCGCCGGTCATGATGACGACGTACTGGCGCCCGTCCATCTCATAGACCATCGGATTGGCCTGGCCGCCCGCCGACAGCGCCACCTGCCAGAGGGTCTCGCCGGTTGCCAGGTCGATGGCGCGCAGCAGATCGTCGGTGGCCGAGGCAATGAAGACCAGGCCGCTGGCCGTGACCACGGCGCCGCCGTTGTTGGGCGTGCCGATCTCGACGGGCAGGCCCGAGCGGATGCCGAAGGGGCCGTTGCCGCGCGCGCTGCCGAACGGCCGGTCCCACAGCGTGTCGCCCGTCTTCATGTCGATGGCCCGGATGCCGCCATAGGGCGGCTGCTTGCACAGCAGCTTGGAAAACGGCAGGCGCCAGCCCGCGTTCACGTTGATCGCATAGGGCGTGCCGATCTGCGGATCGCCCGCACCCTCGGCGCCCCCCATGTCGCCGCGCACTTCCTCGCGCGGCGCCCAGCCCAGTTCATCGGCTTTTTCGCGCGGCACCAGCACGTTGTAGTTGGGCATGTCGTTGTAGTTGGCCAGAATCACGCCCCGCACCGGATCGATGGCGACGCTGCCCCAGTCGGAGCCGCCGTTGTAGCCCGGGTACTGGATCCAGTGCCGGTCCGCCGTCGGCGGGGTGTAGAAGCCCTGGTAGCTGGCCGCGCGGAACTGGATGCGACAGACCAACTGGTCGATGGGCGTGAGCCCCCACATGTCGCGCTCCGTGAGGTCGGGCTTGCGCAGCGTGTGCCATTGCGAGACGGGCTGCACCGGCGAGCGGCGCTCGGGCTCGACGCCGCCGGCAGGCGCCTGAACCTCGCCCACGGGCGTGAGCGGCTGGCCGGTGCGGCGATCGAGCACATACAGGTCGCCCTGCTTGCTGGGCAGCAGCACGGCGGGAACCCGGCCCTGGCCGGTGTCGTAGTCGATCAGCGTGACCTGCGAGCCCAGGTCGTAGTCCCACACGTCGTGAACCACCGTCTGGAAATGCCACGCGGGCTTGCCGGTTTCCACGTTCAGAGCCACCAGCGAGGTCGCGTAGCGGTCCTGCGTCGGCGTGCGCGAGCGGCTCCAATAGTCCGCGGCTGAATTGCCCATGGGCAAAAACACCAGGCCCGACTCGTTGTCGCCCGTGGCGGTCGTCCACATATTGGGCGTGCCGCGGGTGTAGGTCTCGCCCCCGGGCGGCGGGCCGCTGCGGTCGGGCCGGTCCATGTCCCAGGCCCAGCGCAGCTCGCCCGTGCGGGCGTCGTAACCCTGGATCACGCCGGAAGGCGCGTCGCGCCGCTGGCCGTCGAGCACCTGGTGGCCAGTGACGACCACGCCCCGGACGACGGCCGGCGGCGAGGTGATGGACACATAGCCGGGCGGCGCCTGGCCCATGCCCTCGGTGATGTCGACCTGCCCGTCGCGGCCGAAATCGGCGCAGGGCTTGCCGTCGCGCGCGTCGACCGCGACCAGCCGGCCGTCGAGCGTGCCTTCGATCACACGCGTGCGACAGGCCGCCGCCTGTGGAAGGTCCGGCACCTCGTAATACGAAACCCCGCGGCAGGCCGCCGTGTAGGGGATGGACTCGTCCTTGACCTGCGGGTCGTAACGCCAGCGCTCCTGCCCCGTCGCCGCATCCAGCGCAATCAGCTGGTTGCGCGCCGAGCACAGGTAGATGGCGTCACCCACCTTCAGCGGCGTGGTCTCGGCGCCCCAGCGGTGCTCCGGCAAATCGCCCGTGCGGAACAGCCAGGCCTGCTCCAGTTGCGCGACGTTGTCCTTGGTGATCTGCCCCAGCGGCGAGTAGCGCGTGGCCGCGTTGTCGCGGCCATAGGCGGCCCAGTCGGCTGGCGCGGGCCGGTCGCCGGCCGGCCCCTGCGGACCGGGCGAGACCGCCTCGGCCACGCTGGCCGCCGGCAGCGGCCGCTGCGCGGGCGTGACACCATAGGGCACGAACGCCAGGCCGAACGCCACCACAAAGACCAATACCAAAGCGCCGGCCAGCGCGCATGAGCCCTTGCGGGAAACCGGCCGGTCCAGCTTCGGCAGCACCAGCGCCACCAGCAGCCCCAGTACGACCATCAAACCCAGCCGGGGAACCCAGCGCCAGTAGGTGGCCCCGGACTCCCACCAGGTCCACAGCACCGTGCCCACGAACACCACGCCGAACCACCATGCGCCCTGGATCCGGCCCCGCATCAGCAGCGCCCCCGACACGACCAATCCCAGGCCGGCCAGCCCGTAATACCAGGACCCGCCCAGCACCGCCAGCCAGACGCCGCCGCCCAGCAGAACCAGGCCCAGCAGCAAGATCACCAGCCCCAGCAGCAGCACCGGCCAGCCCGGCCGGCGGTGGCTTCCGGCGTGAATTCAGTATGCGAGGGCCCTGCGGGGAGATGGCGAGGTTCAGACCTTTGCCGACAGCCTCGTGTAGGCCGATGCGTCAGCCCTGATTGCAGATTGGAAGCACCGGATCACGGCTTGCCGCGGCATCAACCATGGCCGTCGCGGTGTGATCCAGCGGCACCGCCCGCCCACGAAAAAGCCCGGGACGATGCCCGGGCTTTTCAGGGTGGGGAGCGCGCCTGGCGATCAGGTCGAGAAGCTCGATCCGCAGCCGCAGGTCGAGGTCGCGTTCGGGTTCTTGATCACGAACTGCGCACCTTCGAGGTCTTCCTTGTAGTCGATCTCGGCGCCCACCAGGTACTGGTAGCTCATGGCGTCGATCAGCAGCGACACGCCGTTCTTGGTGAGCTGCGTGTCGTCTTCGTTGACGATTTCGTCAAAGGTGAAACCGTACTGGAAACCCGAGCAGCCACCGCCTTGCACGAACACGCGCAGCTTGAGGT
This sequence comes from Paracidovorax wautersii, assembly GCA_009912175.1. Classification (GTDB taxonomy): domain Bacteria; phylum Pseudomonadota; class Gammaproteobacteria; order Burkholderiales; family Burkholderiaceae_C; genus Comamonas_F; species Comamonas_F wautersii_A. Next base: position 92,745 of record WNDQ01000007.1, read on the forward strand.
CGGGGTTGCCTTCCTCGGCGATCAGGTCGGCCACCTTGGCTGCTGCGCTGTCGGTGAAGACAAAGGGCAGCGGCATGGCGTCCAGCGACGGCGTGGTGGTATCGGCAACGGCTTCGGCAACAGCGGTCATGGCGAATCTCCTGTCTGGCTGTGGGGTCTATGCCGGTCCTGAGGCCACGGGGCCCGGAAGGCCGGCTTTGTCAATCATGGTACTGCAAGCGGCCTGGGCCTGCAGGTGTGCGGGCATTTGGCCCTGCTGCGGGCAGGAGCCGCGGAAAACGCGGCAGTGCAAACGACTCGCCTGCACTTTTGGGACGGCACTTGCCTGTAGATGGCGGCATCCGCCCCGGCATCAAGGCCCGGCTTTGGACTTTGCAATGCACGCCACAAGCGACAAGACCGCCCGAAGGCGGTCTTGTCGAAGCCAGCCTGGCCCGCGCGTCCCGAAAGACGCCAGGGCCCGGCAGACCTGAAGCTCGATCAGCGCTTGCTGAACTGCTTGCGACGGCGGGCGCCGCGCAGACCGACCTTCTTACGCTCGACTTCGCGAGCGTCGCGGGTCACGTAACCCGCTTGCGACAGGCCGGACTTCAGCGCTGCGTCGTAGTCGATCAGGGCACGGGTGATGCCGTGGCGCACGGCGCCGGCTTGACCCGATTCGCCGCCGCCATGGACGTTGGCCTGCACGTCGAAGGTCTCGACGTTGTCGGTCAGCACCAGGGGCTGCTTGGCGATCATGATCGAGGTCTGACGGCCGAAGTACTCGGCGATGTCCTTGCCATTGACCGTGATCTTGCCGGAGCCCTTCTTCAGGAACACGCGGGCGACGCTGGATTTGCGACGGCCGGTGCCGTTATTCCATTCACCAATCATCTCAAGACTCCTTAGATGTCCAGCACTTTAGGCTGTTGAGCGGTATGCGGATGCTCAGCACCGCCGTACACCTTGAGCTTCTTGATCATGGCGTAGCCCAGGGGACCCTTGGGCAGCATGCCCTTGACGGCCTTTTCCAGAGCGCGGCCAGGATGCTTGGCCTGCAGATCGCGGAAGTTGGTGGCGTAGATGCCGCCGGGGAAACCCGAGTGGCGGTAGTACACCTTGTCGAGCGACTTGGTACCGGTCACCTTCAGCTTGGCAGCGTTGATGATCACGATGTAGTCACCGGTATCGACGTGAGGCGTGTAAATGGCCTTGTGCTTGCCGCGCAGACGGAGGGCAACTTCGCTGGCTACCCGTCCGAGGACCTTGTCGGTCGCGTCAATCACAAACCACTCGTGCACCACGTCAGCGGGCTTTGCGCTGAATGTCGTCATGAGTTTTCTCTTTCGAAAAAGTGGTTTGACGGGCTCTTTTCCACGGTCGGTGCTCTTCTTAAGAGAGCCTCTTAGGTGGGGTTGCCGCCTGCCCGGAACTCAATTCCAGCCAGATGACCTTTGCCGCGGAGCCCAAAAATTCGCTGCAAAGCCGAGCATTATAAGAAAATCCCCGATTCCCGTACACCTGCCCACGCCCGCGGCCCCGCGCGGCGTGCCATGTGTGCCCTTGCCGCGACACCCCCTCATTCGGCTGGCCCTGCCCCGCCCGCCCGGGCGCAGCGCCTGCCCCACGCCACCAACAGGTACCATCGCCCCCATGTTCAGTTACCGCCACGCCTTTCACGCCGGCAATCACGCAGATGTGCTCAAGCACACCGTGTTGATCGCCATGTTGCAGCACCTCACGCAAAAGGAGGCGGCGCTGACGGTCATCGACACCCACGCGGGCGCGGGCCTCTACCGACTCGACAACGACGCCGCGCAGACCAGCGGCGAGGCCGAAGAAGGCATCTTCGAGCTGCTGCGCCGCATGGAAACCATGGAGGAAGACCTAGCGCCGGCGCTCAACGACTATGTCGAGCTGGTCGCCAGCTTCAACCCGTCAGGCGTGCTCAAGAACTACCCCGGCTCGCCCTTCATCACGCACAAGCTGCTGCGCGAACACGACCGCCTCAAGCTGTTCGAGCTCTACCCCGGCGATGCCCGCAGCCTGCGGTTGAACGTCGACCAGCTCGACGCCGGCCGCCAGGTGCAGCACGCCATGGAAGACGGCTTCGAGAGTTCGCGCAAATACCTGCCCCCGCCCAGCCGCCGCGGCCTGGTGCTGATCGACCCGAGCTACGAGCTCAAGAGCGACTACGGGCGCGTGACGGCCTATGTGGCCGAGATGCTCAAGCTGTTCGCCACGGGCACGTTCGCGGTCTGGTACCCCATCATTCCGCGCCCCGAGGCGCATGACCTGCCGCGCAAGCTCAAGAACCTCGCGGTGCGCGCCGGCAAACCCTGGCTCAACGCCTCGCTGGCCATCAAGTCCGGCAAGCCGGCCCCCGGCCAGCGCAGCGGCCTGGCCGAAAGCGGCATCTGCATCATCAACCCGCCCCACACGCTCAGACCCGCCCTGCAGCAGGCCCTGCCCCAGATGGTGGCGCTGATGGGACAGGACAAACAGGCGGGGTTCGAGCTGAAGTCGGGCGGGTGACGAGCGCGATGCCGAGCACCACCGGGATCACGCCCAGAAAGTCGTAGAGCGCCGGCTGCTCGCCCAGCAGGGCCCAGCCCATGAGCAGGCCCAGCGGCGGCGTCACGAAGAGCCAGGCGCTGGCCGACCCGGCATCGGTGGCGCGCAGCAGCGTGAACCACAGCATGTAGCCGGTCACGGACACGACCAGCACCGTCCATGCGAGCGCGCCCAGCAAGGCCGGTGTGATGTGCACGTCGCGGGGGTGCTCCAGCGAGAAGGCGAACGGCAGGGTCAGCACGGCCGCCAGCAGCATCTGCAGGGCCGCATTGGCCGTGTTGCCAACGCCCACCTGCAAACGCTTGTACAGCACCGTGCCGATGGACAGCACGAGCAGGGCCAGCATCACCAGCAGCATGCCGTGCACGGTGTCGAGCTGGCCGTCGAGCCGATGCCGCACGATGAAGGCCATGCCCGCGAAGCCGAGCAGCAGGCCGGCCACTTTCCGGGCGGTGAGCCGCTCGCCCAGCAGCGGCACGGCCAGCAGTGCGATCACGATGGGGCTGGCGCCAATGATGATGGCCGACAGGCCCGACGACAGCGCACGCATGCCGCTCCAGTTCACGCCCAGGTACAGCGCGTGATTGCAGATGGCCAGGACGACCAGCCCCATCCAGTCGCGCCGGCTGGGGCGGATGCGCTCCCCCAGACGCGACGCCAGCCACAGCAGCAAGACCCCGGCCAGCGCGAAGCGCACCATCAGGAACAGTAGCGGCGGGCAGTCGGCCAGCACGAATTTGGTGGCGGGAAAGGCACTGGCCCAGATCACCGTGAACGGCAGGGCGAGCAGGGCGGTACGACGGGTGTGGAAAGAACGCATGGCAAGACCTCGGCAGCCCGGTCCAACGCAGAAGGACCGGTGACAAATCCACTCTAGAGGTCTATGCTGATATTTGGAAACTCAAAGTGTCGATGGAAAACATTTGAATTTCCGATACCAGGAAACGTCCATGCCCGACTTCGACATCACCCTGCTGCGCACCTTTGCCTCGGTCGCCGACAGCGGCGGCTTCGCCAAGGCCAGCGACCGCGTGCACCGCACCCAATCCACCATCAGCCAGCAGATCAAGAAGCTGGAAGACCAGGCCGGCCGCCGCCTGCTGGCGCGGGGTGCACGCCACACCACCTTGACGGCCGACGGCGAGCGCATGCTCAGCTATGCGCGCCGCATCCTGTCGCTGCACGATGAGGCGCGCAATCTCTTCACCGAGGATTTGCCGGAACTGGTCCGCATCGGTGTGACGGAGGACCTGGCGGTGGAGTCGCTGCCCGGACTGCTGAGCCAGTTGCTGCAGCGCATGGACCACGCGCGCCTGGAGGTGCGCTGCGGCCTGTCCAGACAGCTCGACGCCGACGTGGATGCCGGTTTGCTGGAGATGGCGCTGTACCGCCAACTCGACTCGGGCAAGCCCGCCAATACGCGCGCGCTGTGGCGCGACGATGTGTTCTGGGTCGGGCCGGCCCACTTGCACCCCGAGCATGCCCCGGTTCTGCCGCTGATCCTGTTCACCCAAGGCTGCGTGCTGCGCGGCCATGCGCTTGCGCAACTCGATGCCGTGGGCCGCCCCTGGCGCATCACGTACAGCAGCCCCAACATCTCCGGCCTTCTGGCCGCCGTGCGCGCGGGGCTGGGCGTCTCGCTGCTGTCCGCGCGCATGCTGACCTCCTTGGCCGGCCTGCGTGTGCTGGACGACAACTGCGGCCTGCCCGCACCGCCAGCCGCAGCCGTCATGCTGCGCACCAGTTCGCCGCAGTTGGGCGCGGTGGCGCAGCAGGCGCTGGATCTGCTTGCGCGGCACATGGATGAGACGACGCCCCGCGAGCCGATCTGGACACCCGTCGCGGCAGCGGCTTGACCCAAGAGGCAAGCAGGCCCCGACGACTCATCCCGGGGAAAAATGACAACGCATCGCAGGAACGATCTGCAGCGCACGCGAGCGGCACCGGCTTGGCCGGGCCGCCTGACGTAAGTCAAGGAGGAGACGGCTGCAAGCCGTCGGGGGACATGGAGTCAGGCGGCCCGGCCAAGCCGGTGCCGCTCTCAGCCGTTCGACGTGTTCTTAAACGGCCTTCGCAAGACCCAGCCGCTTGCAGATCTCCAGCACCGCCGCGCTCTGGTTCATCGTGTAGAAGTGCAGCGCGGGCGCGCCGCCCGCGCGCAGGCGCTCGCACAGCTCGGTCACCACGTCCAGGCCGAAGGCTCGGATGGACGCCGCGTCATCGCCAAAGCCCTGCAGGCGCAGGCGGATCCAGCGCGGAATCTCCGCTCCGCACGCGTCCGAAAAACGCATGAGCTGGCTGGAGCCGGTGATCGGCATGATGCCCGGCACCACCGGCACGGCCACGCCCAGGCGGCCCGCATCGTCGACCAGCCGGAAATAGGCATCGGCATTGAAGAAGTACTGCGTGATCGCGCTGTCGGCCCCGGCCTGCACCTTGGTGGCCAGCGCCTTCAGGTCGGCCTCGGCACTGCGCGCCTGCGGGTGGATTTCGGGGTAGCAGGCGACCTCGACGTGGAAGTCGTGGCCCGTGGTCTCGCGGATGAAGGCGACCAGGTCACTCGCGTACTGGAACTCGCCGCCCGTGCCGTAGCCGCTGGGCAGGTCGCCGCGCAAGGCCACCAGACGCTTGACGCCCATGCGCTTGAGCGTGGCGAGCTGCTCGGCCACGCCCTGGCGCGTGGCGCCGATGCACGAGAAATGGCTGGCCGCGTCCACCCCCTCGGCCAGGATCTGCGAGACCGTCTCGAACGTGCCCTGCTGGGTGGAGCCGCCCGCGCCGTAGGTCACCGAGCAGAACTCGGGCTGGAGTGCGTACAGCTGCTGGCGCACGCCACGCAGCTTCTCGGCGCCTTCGGCGGTCTTGGGGGGGAAGAACTCAAGGCTGATGGGAAAAGTCATGGTTCGCTCTGGCGTGAAATCGAAAACGCGCGTCGATCAAACAGTCGGCGTGATGCGCACGCGCCGCGCATGCACGAAGAATTCGCGGTTGCCATCGCCCCCGGCGATCGGCGAGTCCAGCCAGTGCTGCACCACTAGGCCGCTGGCATCACAGGCCTGGCGCAGACGCGCTTCGACCTTGGCATACAGGGCGGGATCCCGCACCAGGCCGCCCTTGCCGATGTGCTCGGGCTGCAGCTCGAACTGCGGCTTGACCAGCATCAGCAGATCGCCATCGCCGCGCAGCAGCGGCGCCAGCGCGGGCAGCACGAGCGTGAGCGAGATGAAGGACAGATCGCCCACGATCAGGTCGAAATCGGTGGCGCCGGCCGGTGCCAGTTGCGCGGGCGCGAGCTGGCGCGCATTGATCTTCTCCAGCGCCACCACACGCGCATCGGCGCGCAGCCGCTCGTGCAGCTGGCCGTGGCCGACATCGACGCCGACCACGCGCGCCGCGCCCTGCTGCAGCAGGCAATCCGTGAAGCCGCCCGTCGACTGGCCCACGTCCAGGCACAGCCGGCCCTGCGCCGACAGGCCCGCGGCCGCCAGCGCGCCTTCGAGCTTGAGGCCGCCGCGCGAGACGTAACGCGACTCGGCATCGTCGGCCAGTTGCAGCTCGGCCGCGGCGGGGATCTCGTCGCCGTTCTTGCGTGCCTGGCGCCACTGCAGGCCGCCCGCGATCAGGCGCGCGGCCTGCGAGCGCGAGGCCGCCAGGCCACGGTCGACGAGCAATTGGTCTGCACGCATGGATGCCATGAATCAATCAGAACGATGAACACTCACCGACCGCTGCGCCATGTCGGCCAAAGTCGCTGTGGCGCAGCCGTGTCGATCGCTCAATAGCGGTAGGTTTCGGGCTTGTAGGGGCCAGCCTTGGACACGCCGATGTAGGCCGCCTGCTCGTCCGTCAGCACCGTGAGCTGCGCGCCCAGCTTGGACAACTGCAGCCGCGCGACGTGCTCGTCGAGGATCTTGGGCAGCACGTAGACCTTGCCGGCCTGGTACTCGGTGGGCTTGGTGAACAGCTCGACCTGCGCCAGCGTCTGGTTGGCGAACGAGGCCGACATCACGTAGCTCGGGTGGCCGGTGGCGCAGCCCAGATTGACCAGGCGGCCCTTGGCCAGCAGGGTGATGCGTTTGCCGTCCGGGAAGATCACATGGTCGACCTGCGGCTTGATCTCTTCCCACTGGTACTTTTCGAGCGAGGCGACGTCGATCTCGTTGTCGAAGTGGCCGATGTTGCAGACGATGGCTTCGTTCTTCATCGCCACCAGGTGCTCGTGGCGGATCACGTCCTTGTTGCCCGTGGTGGTCACGAAGATGTCGGCCTTGTCGGCGGCGTACTCCAGCGTCACGACCTTGTAGCCTTCCATGCAGGCCTGCAGGGCGTTGATCGGGTCGATCTCGGTCACCCACACTTGCGCGCGCAGCGCCGACAGCGCCTGCGCGCAGCCCTTGCCCACGTCGCCGTAGCCGGCCACCAGCGCGACCTTGCCGGCGATCATCACGTCGGTGGCGCGTTTGATGCCGTCGACCAGCGATTCACGGCAGCCGTAGAGGTTGTCGAACTTGCTCTTGGTGACCGAGTCGTTGACGTTGATGGCGCGGAACAGCAGCGTGCCCTTGGCCGACATCTCGTTCAGGCGGTGCACGCCGGTGGTGGTTTCCTCGGTCACGCCGATGATGCGCGCGCCCTTGCGGCTGTACCAGGTCGGGTCCTCGGCCAGCTTGGTCTTGATGGCCGCGAACAGGATGTGTTCTTCCTCGCTGCCCGGGTTGGCCAGCACGCTGGGGTCGGTCTCGGCGCGGCGGCCCAGGTGCATGAGCAGCGTGGCGTCGCCGCCGTCGTCCAGGATCATGTTGGGGCCTTCGCCTTCCGTGCCCTTGGGGCCGAAGTCGAAGATGCGGTGGGTGTAGTCCCAGTAGTCGACCAGGGTCTCGCCCTTGACCGCGAACACCGGCGTGCCGCGGCCGTCATCGGCACCGTTGGCCACGATGGCCGCAGCGGCGTGGTCCTGCGTCGAGAAGATGTTGCACGAGGCCCAGCGCACGGTCGCGCCCAGCGCCTGCAGCGTCTCGATCAGCACGGCGGTCTGGATGGTCATGTGCAGGCTGCCGGTGATGCGCGCGCCCTTGAGCGGCTGGCGCGCGGCGTATTCCTCGCGGATCGCCATCAGGCCGGGCATCTCGGTCTCGGCAATCGCGATTTCCTTGCGGCCCCAGGCGGCCAGGGACAGGTCGGTCACGACGTGGTCCACGGCAACGGTGGTGGGAAGACTGGCATTCATGGTTTTCTCCTTCTCGGATGATCATCAAACGAGGCCCCTTGGGGGCCAGGCGCTACGCGTTTGCCCGGTCGCCCGAAAGACAACAGGTCTTCCTGGGGCGGCCCGGCGACAACAACACGCTCAAAGGGATGGGGGATAAAACTCACCGCACTGAAAGCGTGGGCGAGCGTCGTTGCAAGTCAGTCGGCCGAGCCTCGCATCCATGGCGGATGCTGCAACGCTCCTCGGCAGGCCGCAATTCTAGCCCAGCAAGACGACCCGCCCCAGGCACGGTTCGCCCCGAATCGGCGCGCACCCGGTAAAATCAAGGGTTTTGCACGGATGGGCCCGCCGCCCGCCGCCGCCTTCCTGATCCGCTCGCCGCCCTCTGGGTGGCGCCGCCGCGCGGCACCGCGCGGGGTTCTCCATCGCGAACGACGTGTCTGCCTACACCCCCGAAACCCGGCGCCGCCGGACCTTTGCCATCATCTCCCACCCCGACGCGGGCAAGACCACGCTGACGGAAAAGCTGCTGCTGTTCTCCGGCGCGATCCACATCGCCGGCTCGGTCAAGGCACGCAAGGCCAGCCGCCACGCCACCAGCGACTGGATGGAGATCGAAAAGCAGCGCGGCATCTCGGTGGCCAGCTCGGTCATGCAGATGCTCTACCGCGAGCATGTGATCAACCTGCTCGACACGCCCGGCCACAAGGACTTCTCGGAAGACACCTACCGCGTGCTCACCGCCGTTGACTCGGCGCTGATGGTGATCGACGCGGCCAACGGCGTGGAGCCGCAGACGCGGCGTCTGATCGAGGTCTGCCGCCAGCGCGACACGCCCATCATGACCTTCGTCAACAAGCTCGACCGCGAAGGCCGCGACCCGCTCGAATTGCTCGACGAGGTCGAGCAGGCGCTGGGCATTCCCTGCGTGCCCATGACCTGGCCCGTCGGCCAGGGCAAGAGCTTTGGCGGCATCATCGACCTGCGCCAGCAGCACATGCGCATCTTCAAGGCCGGCGCCGACAAGATTTCCGACGACGATGCCGACGAGATCATCCCGCTGGCCGACCGCGCCACGCTGCTCGCGCGCTTCGGCCACGAGTTCGAACTGGCCGAGCAGAACATCGAGCTGCTGCAGAGCGCCGCACCCACCTTCGACCAGACGGCCTTCTTCGCCGCCCGCCAGACGCCCGTGTTCTTTGGCTCGGGCGTGAACAACTTCGGCGTGCAGGAGATCCTCGACGCACTGGTCGACCTGGCCCCCAAGCCGCACGCCCGCAACAGCACCAACAAGGACGGCTCGCTGGTCGAAGTCCAGCCCGACGCCGAAGGCTTTTCGGGCGTGGTCTTCAAGGTGCAGGCCAACATGGACCCGTCGCACCGCGACCGCATTGCCTTCGTGCGCGTGTGCGCGGGCAAGTACGAATCGGGCATGAAGCTCAAGGTCCAGCGCAGCGCCAAGGAATTGCGTCCGACCAGCGTGGTCACCTTCATGAGCCAGCGGCGCGAAGCCGTCGAAGAAGCCTACGCGGGCGACATCATCGGCTTCACTACCTGTCGCATCCCGGATGATTGCATAAGCGAGAATCGCTATCCACTCTTCATGGCCCGAGCGGTGATGCGAGGATTGATAGAGTCACTGCAATCACCTCCGGAGGTCCAAGCATGCTGATCGCCCTGCACAGGAACGCCCGCACCACGCCCGCCGTGCGT